>NZ_MKSM01000096.1 GCF_001897285.1 Nitrobacter sp. 62-23 | reverse complement strand
TGGGGTTAACAAGCGCATTGCAGCAAAGTAAGCACTTTCGGCAGCCTTCGGCTACCGTTTTATGAAGGACCAGTTAATTCCAACGCATAGAGACTGCTCAGGAATATGCCTGGGCGCATCTTCCGGTCGTCGGTGCAATTGACACACTCTCGTGAGGTTAACAGGGTAAACGCGTGCCACGGGTTGCCGGCGCGGCAACCATCGTCAAATATTCAACTACCCAGTCGCTCAAGCTCCAGGAGATGTCCATGTCAGACGATGTCGTCATCGTCAGCGCCGCCCGTACTCCGGTGGGAAGTTTCAACGGCGCGTTCGCCACCATGCCCGCCCATAATCTCGGCGCCATCGCAATCAAGGCCGCGCTGGAGCGGGCCGGGGTCGAACCGGCGCGGGTCTCCGAGGTCATCATGGGCCAGATTTTGACCGCCGCTCAGGGCCAGAACCCGGCGCGGCAGGCCTCGATCGCCGCCGGCATTCCGGTGGAAAGTCCCGCCTGGGGGGTCAACCAGCTCTGCGGCTCGGGCCTGCGCACGATCGCGCTCGGCTATCAGGCCATCCTCAATGGCGACTCCGACGTCGTGGTCGCCGGCGGCCAGGAATCCATGAGCATGGCGCCGCATGCGCAGTATTTGCGCGGCGGCGTAAAGATGGGTGGCGTTGAGCTGATCGACACCATGATCAAGGACGGCCTGTGGGACGCGTTCAACGGCTATCACATGGGCACCACCGCCGAGAACGTCGCCCGCCAATACCAGATCACCCGCCAGCAACAGGACGAATTCGCCGCCGGTTCCCAGAACAAGGCGGAAGCGGCGCAGAAGGCGGGCCGGTTCAAGGATGAGATCGTGCCGGTCACGGTCAAGAGCCGCAAGGGCGACATCGTCGTCGACACCGACGAATATCCCAAGGCCGGTGTGACGGCAGAGTCGATCGCCAAGCTGCGTCCCGCCTTCGAGAAGGACGGCACGGTTACGGCTGCGAACGCATCCGGCATCAACGATGGCGCGGCTGCGGTGGTGCTGATGTCGGCCGGGCAGGCGGTGAAAGAGGGCAAGACCCCAATTGCCCGCATCGTTTCCTGGGCCCATGCTGGCGTCGACCCGAAGATCATGGGCACCGGCCCGATCCCGGCCTCGCGCGCCGCGCTGAAGAAGGCCGGCTGGAACGTCGGCGACCTCGACCTGATAGAGGCCAACGAGGCTTTCGCCGCCCAGGCCTGCGCGGTCAACAAGGACCTCGGCTGGGATACCTCGAAGGTCAATGTCAACGGCGGCGCCATCGCCATCGGGCACCCGGTCGGCGCGTCTGGCGCGCGCGTGCTGGTGACGCTGCTGCACGAAATGCAGAAGCGTGACGCCAAGAAGGGCCTCGCCACGCTGTGCATCGGCGGCGGCATGGGCATCGCCATGTGCGTCGAGCGAAGCTGAGCGGCGGCGGACGCTTCAAAAATGATATCGAATCACCGCAGTTGATTTGATGATGGAATGCCCGGTCACAAGCCGGGCATTTTATCTGGAATATCTTTCCAACGGCCGTGACGATTCCGGTTTCTCTCAGGGAGGACGACGCAATGGCACGAGTGGCACTGGTGACGGGAGGGACGCGGGGCATCGGCGGCGCGATCAGCAAGGCGCTGAAAGCGGCGGGATATACGGTTGCCGCGAGTTATGCGGGCAATGATGCTGCAGCGGAAAAGTTCAAGACGGAAACGGGCATCCCCATCTACAAGTGGGACGTCGCCTCGTTCGAGGCCTGCACTGAGGGCGTCGGGAAGGTCGAGGCGGAACTCGGTCCCGTCGAGGTGCTCGTCAACAATGCCGGCATCACCAGGGACGGTGCCTTCCACAAGATGACGCTTGAGCAATGGAGCGCCGTCATCAACACCAATCTCGGCTCGCTGTTCAACATGACGCGCCCGGTGATAGAGGGCATGCGCGCGCGCAAGTTCGGCCGCATCATCAACATCTCCTCGATCAACGGCCAGAAAGGGCAGTTCGGCCAGGTGAACTATTCGGCGGCGAAGGCCGGCGACATCGGTTTTACCAAGGCGCTCGCGCTGGAAAACGCCAAGGCCGGAATCACCGTGAACGCGATCTGCCCGGGCTACATCAATACCGAGATGGTGCAGGCGGTGCCCAAGGAGGTCGTTGAGAAAAGCATCCTGCCGCACATCCCCGCGAGCCGCCTCGGCGAGCCCGAGGAAATCGCGCGGGCTGTGGTGTTCCTCGCCTCCGACGACGCCGGTTTCATCACCGGATCGACATTGAGCATCAATGGCGGGCAGTATTGCGCGTAGGCAGACTGTTGTGGGCGATTGAGTCCCCCACAAAAGAGCCGTCATGGCCGGGCTTGACCCGGCCACCCACGTTTTGACGTTGCGACGCATGAAAGACGTGGATGCCTGCACAATCGGCCTGTGCCCGGGCTGGGCGAAGCCGGACCCGAGTGCCGGGCATGGCGATGAGTGCAGTCGCATGATGTCATGACCTCCCGCACCGCCACGCTCGTCGGTCTCACCGCCATCCTGATGTGGTCGCTGCTCGCGGTCATGGCGGTCGCGACCGGGCGCATTCCGGCATTTCAACTGGCGGCGATGACGTTCGCGATCGGCGGCCTTTCGGGCTGCGCGAGTTGGCTGTTTCGACCCCAGGGTGTCCGCGCATTGCGACAGCCGCCGGTCGCCTGGCTCGTCGGGGTCGGCGGACTGTTCGGCTATCACGCGCTGTATTTCATCGCGCTGCGCCTGGCGCCGCCTGCGGAAGCCGGCCTTTTGAACTATCTCTGGCCGCTGCTGATCGTGCTGTTTTCATCGTTGCTGCCGGGCGAGCGGTTGGCGCCGCATCATCTGATCGGCGCGCTTCTCGGGCTCGCCGGGACGGTGCTGCTGTTCGCGGGTAACACCTCGATCGCGTTCGAGCGAACCCAGATCTGGGGGCTCGCGGCCGCGTTCATCGCGGCGTTTGTCTGGGCAGCGTATTCGGTGCTGTCGCGCCGGCTGGCCTCGGTTCCAACCGACGCGGTCGCGGGCTTCTGCCTGGCGACGGCCGTGCTGGCAACAATCGCGCATGGGCTGACGGAGCCGACGGTGTGGCCCGACAGCGGCGCGCAATGGCTCGCGATCGCCGCGCTCGGCGTCGGCCCGGTCGGCCTCGCCTTCTATGTCTGGGACATCGGCATGAAGCGTGGCGACATTCGCGTGCTGGGCGCGGCCGCCTATGCGACGCCGCTGCTTTCGACAACGTTCCTGATACTGGCCGGGTTTGCCAAACCCACAGCGGCGCTCGCCGGGGCGGCGGTGCTGATCGCGGGCGGCGGATTGATCGCGGCGAAGGATATGCTCACGAGATAAGCGCGCCGTTTTGCCATGGCCGATGCTGCTACGTCTGCAATCCGGCAAAGTGCCCGCGCCGCTGCAGCCAGCCAAGCAGGATCAGGCTCGGCACCGCCGCGGCGACGCAGATCGCGAAGAACAGCGGCCATCCGGTCGCCTCGGCGACGAAGCCGGCGCTGGCGGACAGATAGGTCCGGCCGACCGCGGCCAATGCCGTGAGCAGCGCATATTGGGTGGCGGTGTGCAGCGGATTGCGGCACAGCGCCGAGAGATAAGCCACGAAGATCACCGTGCCGATGGCGCTGGTGAAATTCTCCGCCGTGATCGCGACCGCCAGCGCCCATTGGTTGACCCCGACCAGCGCCAGCCAGGAGAACGACAGGTTGGCGACCGCCTGCAAAACGCCGCCGATCCACAGGCTCGCCGCTAGCGAATAGCGCCGCGCCACGAAGCCGCCTGCGAAACCGCCGATCAGCGTCGCGGCCAAGCCGACCCCCTTGACGATGGCGGCATAATCGTTGCGGGTGAAGCCGAGATCAATGACGAACGGCGCGGTCATTGTGCCGGAGAACGCGTCGGTGAACTTGAACAGCACGATAAAGGCGAGTGCGGCGATCGCATCCTTGCGGCTCAGGAATTCTGAAAACGCGCCGACCGCGGCTTGCATCACGCGTGCAAAACCGTCCTCTCCCCGCGTTGCCTGCTCAGCGCGAACGGATTGCTCGGGCTCGGTGGCCGCCAGCGCGGTGACGGTTCCGATCAGGACCATCGCCGCCATGCTGACATAGCCCCATGTCCATGCGGCGGCACGAACCAGACCTGTTCCTTCGAACGCGCTGACGAGAAAGAGAGCGCCGGCGGTCGAGACCAGCATGCCGATGCGATAGGCCGCGACATAGCCCGCCATGCCGGCGGCCTGCTCGCTTTCCGGCAGGCTTTCGACGCGGAAGGCATCGACCACGATGTCCTGCGTCGCCGATGTCGCCGCCACCAGCACCGCCCCGAGCGCGACCAGCCACGGCGCCTGCACCGGATCGGTCGATCCCAGGAGCAGGATCGCCGCGATCAGGAGCAGTTGCGAGAACACGAGCCAGCCGCGGCGGCGGCCGAACCGCCGGGTCAAAAGCGGGATGTGCAGGGCATCGACCAGCGGCGCCCACAGGAACTTCAGCGTGTAGGGCGTGCCGACAAGAACAAACAGACCGATGTCGTGCAGGTCTATGCCGGATTCTTTCATCCAGATCTGCAGCGTCGAGCCCGACAGCGCCAGCGGCAGGCCGGACGAGAAGCCGAGCAGCATCACGATAAGAACGCGCGGTTGCAGATAGACCGCGATGCTCTCGCGCCATGAGGCGCGGGGCGCGATGTCGGATGGCTTCGTCGTGGCAGCGGCGGCGTCTGGAGCGGTCATGTCGCAGTGCTAGCAGATTCTGCTCCTTGCCCTCGCCCCTTCTTTCTACTCCCCCGCCTGGATTTTTGGGGCGAGTTGCGGCGGGAACAACTCCGGTTCGCCGGACCTGACGACCCGCGACGTTTCCGCGGCCGTCTCGTCCTTGCTGAAGTCGAGTTCCTCGATTCGGGTCGCGCGCTTGCTGATCTTGCCGGCCGAGATCAGCACCTGCCTGACGTCCTCGCTGACCTGATCGAAATGGCTGCCGAGCTTGCTGACGCGGTCGCGCAGCCGCTCGACGTCGCCCATCATGTTCATGACCTCGACACGGACCTTGTCGGCGGCATCGCGCATCCGCGCGTCCTTGAGAAGCTGCTGCATCACCTGGATCGCCAGCATCAGAAGCGATGGCGACACCAGCACGATCCGGGCACGATACGCCTTCTGGATCACGTCATCAAAGGCGTCGTAGATCTCGGCATAGACCGACTCCGACGGCACGAACATCAGCGCGTTATCCTGGGTCTCGCCCGGGATCAGGTATTTGCCGGCGATGTCGGCGACATGTTTCATGACGTCGGCACGCAGCCGCTGGCTTGCGAATTTCCTTTCGTCGTCGCTGCGGGCGTCGTGCAGCGCCGTCATCGCCTCCAGCGGGAATTTCGCGTCGATGCAGAGCGGCCGCTGATCGGGGAGGAAGATCACGCAGTCCGGTCGCTTGCCGTTCGACAGCGTGTACTGGAAGGCAAACGAGTCCTTCGGCATGCCGTCCTGCACGATCGCTTCCATCCGCGCCTGACCGAATGCGCCGCGCGACTGCTTGTTGGCGAGCACATCGCGCAGCGTGGTCACCTGCGTCGTCAGTTCGGTCAGGTTCTGGTGCGCGTTGTCGATGATACCGAGCCGTTCGTGCAGCACCCGCAGGCTCTCCATGGTGCTGCGCGTGGTCTGCTCCATCGACTGCCCGACCCGGTGGGTGACCGAGTCGAGACGATCACTGACCGCCCGCGCCATCTCCGCCTGCCGCCCGGCGAGCGCCTTGCCCATGGCGTCGACGCGGCCGGTCATCTCGGCCTGCGTGCGCATCATGTCGATGAGACGTTCCTCCAGCTCGTCAGCGCGGCTCGCCTGCGCCACCGCCATATCGGCTCCACGGCGGCCCGACCTTGCGATCACAATCGCGATGACCAGCAGCAGCAACAGCGCCAGCGCGCCGAAGCCGATCAGCACGGCGCCGGTCCGCACCGGCACATCGCCCAGCATGAAAAGGATATTGTTCATCCGGTCTTTTTACCCGATTCGGCGGCTGACGCGAACGAAGAGAGAACACTTTAGGTGAACGAAAGCTCGCTTTTTATTGCTGATGAATGGTTGGTGGCTGCGGTCGCCACGGATTGACCCCGGCAGACCGGCGGACTACATCGCCCGGCATGGCCATTCGCGAAATAATCATTCTGCCGGACAAGCAGTTGCGCCTTGTTTCCAGGCCGATCGAAAAAGTCACGCCGGAAATCCGCAAGCTCGCCGACGACATGTTCGAGACCATGTACGACGCGCCGGGCATCGGGCTGGCCGGCATCCAGATCGCGCAACCCGTCCGCATCATCACCATGGACCTCGCCAGGCGGGACGAAGACGGCGAACTTAACCCGCGACCGCGCGTCTTCATCAACCCGGAAATCCTCTCGGCGTCCGAGGAACTCTCGGTTTATGAAGAGGGCTGCCTGTCGATCCCCGAATATTACGAGGAGGTTGAACGGCCGGCGCGGGTGCGGATCCGCTTCACCGACCTCGATGGCAACGTGCACGAGGAGGATGCCGAAGGCATTTTCGCCACCTGCATCCAGCACGAGATCGATCATCTCAACGGTGTGCTGTTCGTCGATTATCTCTCCAAGCTCAAACGCGACCGCGTGTTGAAGAAGTTCACCAAGGCTGCGAAGCTCGCCGGAAAATAGAGCGGGCCGTCACCGCATACGAATTCAGAAAATGCCGCTTCGCCTGATCTTCATGGGCACGCCCGATTTCGCGGTGCCGACGCTCGCCGCGCTTGCGGCCCATGGCCATGAGATCGCGGCTGTCTACACCCGAGAGGCGAGGCCGGCGGGCCGCGGCATGAAGCTGCAACCGAGCCCGGTTGAGCGGGAAGCGCAGCGCCTCGGCATTCCCGTGCTGACGCCGAAAACGCTGAAGACGCCGGAAGCGCTCGGACAGTTCCGATCGCATGGCGCGGACGCCGCGGTGGTCGTCGCCTACGGCATGATCCTGCCGCAGCCGATCCTCGATGCACCGAGATATGGCTGCTACAATCTGCATGCTTCACTGCTGCCGCGCTGGCGCGGCGCCGCGCCGATCAACCGCGCCATTATGGCCGGCGACCTTGAGAGCGGCGTCATGGTCATGAAGATGGACGCCGGTCTCGACACCGGCGACGTTGCGATGGCCGAGCGGATCGCCATGAGCGACGCGATGACGGCGTCCGATCTGCATGACGCGCTGGCGCCACGGGGAGCCGGTCTCATGGTCCGAGCGATGGACGCGCTGGCGCAGGGCGAACTGCCGCTAACGAAGCAAAGTGACGAAGGCGTCACCTATGCCGCGAAGATCGACAAGGCGGAAGCGCGGATCGACTGGAACAGGCCTGCGCGCGACGTGTTGCGGCATATCCACGGCCTGTCGCCGTTTCCGGGCGGATGGTGCGAGATGCCGCTCGACGGCGAGCAGGTGCGCGTGAAGATCCTGCGCTGTGAAATAGCCAAGGGTGCGGGCGAACCCGGCGAATTGCTTGACGATCGGCTGACCATCGCATGCAAGGTTGGTGCGATCCGCGTTCTTGAATTGCAGCGCGCGGGAAAGCCGCCGATGAAGGCCGATGCCTTTCTGAACGGCACGCCGCTTCAGCCGCCCATGCGGTTCACCTAGGCTGTCATGCCCCGCTACAAGCTCACCATCGAATATGACGGCGGTCCGTTCTGCGGCTGGCAGTATCAGGACAACGGTCCTTCGGTGCAGGGCGCGCTGGAAGCGGCGGTGAAGGCGATCTGCGGCAACGACGTGCGCGTGCATGGCGCCGGCCGCACCGATGCCGGCGTTCATGCGCTGGCGCAGGTGGCGCATTGCAACATCGCCAAGCACTTCGCGCCGAACCGGCTGCGCGACGGGCTGAACGCCCATCTGCGCCCGCATCCGATCGGGGTGCTCGAAGCCGAGATCGTGCCCGACAGCTTCGAGGCGCGCTTCTCGGCGCTCAGGCGGCATTACGTCTATCGCATCGCCAATCGGCGCGCGAACCTTGCCGTCGAGGTCGGCCGCGTCTGGCGCGTGGCCCGGCCGCTCGATGCGGGGGCGATGCATATTGCGGCGCAGCGGCTGATCGGCAAGCACGACTTCACGACGTTTCGCGACACCGAATGCCAGGCTAAATCGCCGGAGAAGACGCTCGACCAGCTCGACGTCGTCAGGAACGGCGACAACGTCGCCATCATCACCTCGGCGCGCTCGTTCCTGCACAGCCAGGTGCGCTCGATGGTGGGATCACTGGTGTGGGTCGGGCATGGCCGCTGGAGCGCCGACGACCTCGCCCGCGCGCTGGCCGCGCGCCGCCGCGAGGCCTGCGGTCCCGTCGCCCCGCCCGACGGGCTATATCTGGTGCGGGTGGATTATTAGGAACGAATCCGGTCCAACGTTTCCCAGAACAGGCTCTCGCCGTCCTTCACGTTGGCGGTCCAGTCCTGATGCGCGAGGTCGTTGGCGTCGTCGGTGATGAACTTGAACGCACGCCACGGCAGGCCATGACTGCGGCAGACCTGCGCGATCGCGAACAGCTCCATGTCGACGACGTCGATCCCGTTCTCGATCAACCAGGGATCCGACGTGGTGACGAAGCTGTCGCCGGTGCCGCAGACGACGCCGGCCTGACCCGAGTTCAACAGGTCGAGTTCGGGCGCGAACGGCGTGCGGCCGCGCGGCGCCAGCGGCATCGCCATCATGTCGCGCTGGACCACGCCGGACACCTCCACGAGCCCCTGTAGCGTCTCGTTGATCTTTCCAGCGGTGCCGTAATTGACGACAAGCGCGGGCCGCAGCGTCAGCAGCGCAAGCACTGTCGCGCTGGCCGCGTTGACCTTGCCGACGCCGGTATAGATCACCCTGACGCCGTCGGGCGCGCGCGCCTTGTCAAGCTCGTCCTCGATGGCGGTGAGCACGAGAATTTTGCCACTCATGCGAAATAGCGATCCAGCACGCCGCGATAGATTCGCGTCAGCTTGTCGAGATCGGCCACCGGCGTGCGCTCGTCGATCTGGTGCATGGTCTGGCCGACAAGGCCGAATTCGATCACCGGGCAATAGTCCTTGATGAAACGCGCATCCGACGTGCCGCCGCCGGTGTTCAGCTCAGGTCTGCGGCCGGTCACCTCCTCGATCGCCGCGACCACGAGATCGGTGAACGGGCCCGGCCTGGTCACGAATACGTCAGCGTTCGAAGGCTCCCAGACGATCCGGGGGCGCATGCGATTGCCGGCGGCCTTGG
This sequence comes from Nitrobacter sp. 62-23, assembly GCF_001897285.1. GTDB lineage: Bacteria > Pseudomonadota > Alphaproteobacteria > Rhizobiales > Xanthobacteraceae > Nitrobacter. The sequence continues at coordinate 116,113 of NZ_MKSM01000096.1, read as the reverse complement.
CGACACGCGCCTCGATCAGCGCGCGCAGCGATTCCTGGTTGTGATGGTCGTTGAAGCGAATGTTGAACTTTGCCCGCGCCTGCGCGGGGATGACATTACCCGCAGGATTACCGACATCGACCGAGGTGAACTCCAGATTCGACGGCTGGAACTGGGCGCTACCCTGATCCAGCGGCTCGCTGACCAGCGCGGTGATCAGCGCAGCGATGTCCGGAATCGGATTTGACGCGCGATGCGGATAGGCGACATGGCCCTGCACGCCATCGACAACCAGCGTGCCGGACTGCGATCCGCGGCGGCCGATCTTGATGCAGTCGCCAAGCTCCGCGACATTGCTGGGCTCGCCGAGCACGCAGTGGTCGAATTTTTCGCCGCGCGCCGCCGCCCATTGCATCAGCTTGACGGTGCCGTTGACGGCCATGTCCTCCTCGTCTCCGGTGATCAGGAACGAGATCGAGCCTTTGCCGTCGTGCCCCGGCTTGCCGCCATGCGCCGCCAGATAGTCCAGCGCGGCGGCGACGCTGCAGGCGATTCCGCCCTTCATGTCCACCGCGCCGCGCCCGTAGAGAAAGCCGTCGACGACCTCGCCTGCAAAAGCGCCGTGCGTCCACGCCGCCTCCTCGCCGGGAGGCACGACGTCGGTATGGCCGGCGAACGCGATGTGGGGACCGTTCGTGCCGATGCGGGCATAGAGATTGTCGATGTCGGCCGCGCCAGGCTCGCTGAAGGTGACGCGGTGCACCTCGAACCCGGCCGCCTTGAGCAGCGTCGCGAGCACGCCGAGCGCGCCGGCATCCGCGGGCGTCACCGAAGGGCAACGGACGAGATCGCGGGCGATGGAGAGAGCGTCGGCGGCCATAGGTGGTCCGTTATTGATGGAGCATGATCTCGTCCGTTCGGGTCGGGATCATGCTCTAGAGCCTTTCACCGTTTCATGGAAACAGTGAAAGAATCTAGGCTCTTGATTTGACGCGTTTTCTTCACGCGAACCGGTATCCACTTCGCTCGAAAACGCTATAGCGGTCCGATTCTAACATTTGCATCCCGTTGCGGCAGGAATTCTTGCAAATGTTAGAATCAAAGGACCACTAGCAACTATTAAGTTTCTAGTGGAGTTCTGAATGTGACATTCGCTCGCCTGATTTGCTGCAACGCAGGTAGCGAACGTCAAATTCACTCCACTAGTCCCGCAGCAGCTCGTTGATGCCGGTCTTGGAGCGTGTGCGCTCGTCGACGCGCTTGACGATGACCGCGCAGGCGGTGGACGGACCCGGCTGGCCGTTCTTCAACGGCTTGCCGGGCAGCGCGCCCGGCACCACCACGGCGTATTCCGGCACTTCGCCCATGAAGACCTCGCCGGTTGCACGGTCGACGATCTTGGTCGATGCGCCGAGGAACACGCCCATCGACAGCACCGCACCCTTGCGCACGATCACGCCCTCCGCCACTTCCGAGCGCGCGCCGATGAAGCAATCGTCCTCGATGATGACCGGCCCGGCCTGCAGCGGCTCCAATACGCCGCCGATGCCGGCGCCGCCGGAGATGTGCACGCGCTTGCCGATCTGGGCGCAGGAGCCGACCGTGCACCAGGTATCAACCATCGTGCTCTCGTCGACATAGGCGCCGAGATTGACGAACGACGGCATCAGCACCGCGTTCTTGGCGATGAAGGCGGAGCGGCGGACGATCGCGCCCGGCACGGCCCGGAAGCCGGCGTCGCGAAACCGCTTCTCGTCCCAACCCTCGAATTTCGACGGCACCTTGTCCCACCACGCGGCTTTGCCGGGGCCGCCGGGGATCGTCGTCATGTCGTTGAGGCGGAACGACAGCAGCACGGCCTTCTTGAGCCACTGGTTGACGGTCCACTTGCCGTCCGTCACGCGCTCCGCGACGCGCACCTCGCCCTTGTCGAGCAGGTCGAGAGCCTGATCGACGGCGTCGCGCACCTCGCCTCGGGTCGCAGGCGTAACGGTGTCGCGGGCCTCGAAGGCGGCGTTGATGGTGGACTCAAGGGAAGCGAGGGACATCGGATTTCCTGTGGCTCTACTGCACGCGTGCAGTTTGTCAACGCGCTGTTCTCTTGGACGGAAACAGGCCTGTCAAGCCGAGCGGGCCGTCAGCCCCGCCAGAAACCCGGCCAGATCGTCGGTGACGTGGTCGACATGCGCCGCGCCGCGCCCCTCCATCTCCCAGTCTTCGCGCACCACCTCCCGAGTGCCGTCCGGCACGACCAGAACGGTGGTCATGCCGAGTTGATGCGGGACGGCAAGGTTGCGCGCCAGATCCTCGAACATCGCCGCCCTTGCGGCATCGACGCGGTGCCGTTCGAGAAAGCGGCGATAGGTCTGTGGCGAAGGCTTCGGCTCCAGTTCGGCCGCGATGATGTCGAACACCGCCTCGAAGTGGTGCCCGAAGCCGAGCCGCTCCAGCACCTTGCCGGCATGAGCGGTCGAGCCGTTGGTCAGGATCAGTTTGCGGCCGGGCAGCCTTTCGAGCGCCGCGCCCATCGCCGGATTGGGTTCGAGCGGCGAATGGTCGATCTGATGGACGTAAGCGAGATAGTCGTCGGCGGAAACGCCGTGCTCGGTCATCATGCCGCGCATGCTGGTGCCGAAGCGCTTGTAGTAATCCTTCTGGATGCGCCGGGCCTCGATCGGATCGACGTCGAGGAACTGTCCGATGTACTCGCCGATTCTCGCGTCGACCTGCTGCCACAGGTTGACGTGATGAGGGTACAGCGTGTTGTCGAGATCGAACACCCAAGTCTCGACGTGGCCGAAGCCGCGTTGCAATCGTCGCGCGTCGGTCACTTGTGGATCAGCGTCCCTGTGCCCTGGTCGGTGAAGAGTTCGAGCAGCACCGCATGCGGGGTCTTGCCGTCGATGATGACGACGCCGCCGACGCCCTGTTCGAGCGCGTAGATGCAGGTTTCGACCTTGGGGATCATGCCGCCCGAAATGGTGCCGTCGGCGATCAGCTTGCGCGCGTCGCTGATCGACAGATCCGGAATCAGGGTCTTCGACTTGTCGAGCACGCCGGGAACATCGGTCAGCAGCAGCAGGCGCTTGGCCTTCAGCGCGCCGGCGACTGCGCCCGCGAAGATATCGGCATTGACGTTGAAGGTTTGGCCGCCCCCGGAGGTGGCCAGCGGCGCCAGCACCGGGATCAGTTCGTGGCCGATCAGCTGGTTCAGCAATGTCAGGTCGACGTTATCGGGTTCGCCGACGAAGCCGAGATCGACGACCTTCTCGATGTTCGAATCCGGATCGGCCATGGTCCGCGTCGCCTTCGAGGCGGTGACCATGTTGCCGTCCTTGCCGCAGAGCCCGACCGCCTTGCCGCCGGCTTCGTTGATGTAGCCGACCAGTTGCTTGTTGATCGAACCGGCCAGCACCATCTCGACGATCTCGATCGTCGCCGCGTCGGTAATGCGCAGGCCGGCGGCGAATTCCGATTTGATGCCGAGCCGTTCCAGCATGGTGGCGATCTGCGGGCCGCCGCCATGCACCACCACCGGATTGATGGCGGTCTGCTCCAGAAGCACGATGTCGCGGGCGAACCGCCGGGCGACATCCTCCGAGCCCATGGCATGGCCGCCGTATTTGATGACGATGGTTTCTTCGTCATATTGCTGCATATGCGGCAGCGCCTCGGACAGGATGCGAGCCTGATCGAGCGGGCTGATTTTGGAGGCATCGGACATGAAGCGGGTCTCTTGGCCGGCGGGGTGAGTGTCAGGCCATTCCACTAGCCGATTGGCGGCACGACCGCAAAGCCGCCGGTCGCTTCCCGTCGTCAGGGACGGGCCGCGGCGCGCGGCCAGACGGCGGCGAGTGCGAGCACGAACCAGCTCAAGATCATCAGCGTTCCCCCTGACGGCGCGGCCATCGGGAAAAGCCGGTGTTTGAGGAATTGCAGTACCGTCAAATCGGTGCTGAACAAGGTCGCGCCTGCGACAAAGCCGCCGGCGGCGACAAGACCGAGACGCGGGAGAATGATCTGCCGATCGACCAGAAGCACCGCCAGGATCGCGGCGGGGGCGTGAAACAGCAGCATCGAAGATGCCGACAGGACCAGCGTGCCGCCTGTCGTCACGTGAGCGGCGACCGCTCCAAGGATGACACCGGCGGCGCCCATTAGTCCCGCCGCCAACACGATGATCCGAAACCAGGCAAAATGCGTCATCGCTGATGTTCTCCGATCAGGCGGGCCATGGCGGCGCGCAATTCCGGCATCCCGGCTCCCGTGCGCGAGGAGGTGACCAGCACGTCCGGGAACGCCGCGGGATGTCTGGCGAGCAGCGTTCTGGTCGCCTCGATGCGCTCCGCCAATTCAGCGGCCTTCACTTCGTCGGCCTTGGTCAGCACCACCTGGTAGCTGACCGCGGACCTGTCGAGCGTGGTCAGGATGTCCTGGTCGGTATCCTTGATGCCATGGCGGGAGTCGATCAACACGTAGACACGCGCAAGGCTGGCGCGTCCGAGCAGGAATTTATGGATCAGCGAGGTCCACGACGCGATCCTGGCTTTCGGCGCCGACGCAAAACCGTATCCCGGCATGTCGACCAGACGGACATCGGCGCCTTTCGGTCCCTCGAAGAAGATCAGCTCCTGGGTGCGGCCGGGCGTGCGGGAAGTCCGGGCCAGCGAGCTGCGGCCGGTCAGCGCGTTGATCAGGCTGGACTTGCCGACGTTGGAGCGTCCCGCGAATGCGACCTCGACGCCAGCCATCGGCGGCAGCGTTTCGATCGACGGCGAGGCCCAGATGAATTGCCAGTCGCCGGCAAACAGCTTCCGGCCCCGCTCCATCAGTTCCGCATCGGTGGCCGTTGTCATGCGAGTGCTTTCAGAGGAGCCGTTCCCGAGCTTGCGACCGAACCGGCCTTGCCGGTTCTGCCCCGCGCGAAGCAATCCGGCGTGCCGCGGCCCGGTCCAGGACGGTTTTGTCGCGGTCGGGACGACGCTACGCATCATCCTCGAGCTTCGCGCGACAGCGACCATGATGACTCTACGTCGTCTTCGCCGGCTTGTCGGAGGATTTGCGGCGGAAGGTGGACTTCACATTGTCGAACAGCTCCACCTTTACGCCGTTGCGGCGCATGATGAAGCTCTGCTGGATCACCGACAGCGTGTTGTTCCAGGCCCAGTAGATCACGAGGCCTGCCGGGAACGCCGCGAGCATGAAGGTGAAGATCACCGGCATCCAGTCGAAGATGATTTTCTGGGTTGGGTCCGGCGGCGTCGGGTTCAGCTTCATCTGGAACCACATCGTGATGCCCATGATGATCGGCCACGCGCCGATCGCCAGATAGGGGCCGAGCAACGGCACCGCCGAGGGATCGTAGGGCAGCAGCCCGAACAGATTGAAGACGTGGGTCGGATCGGGCGCGGACAGGTCCTTGATCCAGGCGAAGAACGGCGCGTGACGCATTTCGATGGTCACGAACAGCACCTTGTACAGCGAGAAGAACACCGGAATCTGCAAGACGACGGGAAGACAGCCCGAGATCGGGTTGATCTTCTCCTTCTTGTAGATTTCCATCATCTCCTGCTGCAGCTTCATCTTGTCGTCGGGAAAGCGTTCTTTCAACGCGTTGATCTGCGGCTGGACCGCCTTCATCTTCGCCATCGAGGCGTAGGACTTGTTGGCAAGCGGGAAGAAGACCAGCTTGACCAGCACGGTCACGACGAGGATCGCGACGCCGAAATTGCCGAATACGTGGAAGAAGAAATCCAGCGCCAGGAACATCGGCTTGGTGATGAAGTAGAACCAGCCCCAGTCGATCAGCAGGTCGAAATGGTTGAGGTTGAGCTGCTTGTTGTAGCCACCGAGCTGCACAAAGGGGAAATTGATGCCGACGACGCTGGCTTCCTTGGCGCCGGCGAACAGGCGCGTGTTTGCCGAACCGGTGCCGCCGGCCGGGATGGTCTGCGCGTCCTCCAGATAGTCGGTCTGATAGGTCCTGACCTTGCCGACCTCGTTGGACGAGAAGCGGGCCTGCAATCGCGCGCTGGTATCGGGCAGCAACGCCGAGGCCCAGTATTTGTCCGTGATGCCGAGCCAGCCGTTGGTGACATTGAAGGTCACCGATTTGACCTCGTCGATCTTCTTGTAGGTATATTCCTGTAGCTTCTGATCGCCGAGAAAGCCGATAAGGCCTTCGTGCAGAATGTAATAGCCGGAAACCGGCGGTGTGCCGTGCCGCGAAATCAGTCCGAACGGGTATAGCGTCACCGGCGCATTGCCGGCGTTCGTGACGTCATCCTTGATCGTGAACAGGTAGTGGTCGTCCACCGCGACGGTGCGGCGGAAGGTCAGCCCTTCGCCATTGTCATACTTCAACGTGACGGGGGTGGACTGCGTCAGCGCGCCCGATCCTTCCTGCTGCCACACCGTGTTCTGGTCCGGCAGCTTCACGGTCGATCCGGCAGCCGGAACCCACCCGAATTCGGCATAATACGGATTGGTCGTGCCGGAAGGCGAAAACAGCTCGATCGCAGGCGAGGCGGGGTCGACCGTCTCGCGGAACTTGGTCAGCAAAAGATCGTCGATGCGCGCGCCTTTCAGCGAAAGGCTTCCGCTCAGGCGAGGGGTGTCGATCTTGATGCGCGGGGTGGCCGCGATGGCGGCGTCGCGGCTGAGCGTCGTGGTCTCCGCAGCGGCGTGACCGGGCACGGGCGAATTTTTCGCCGGCTCGGTCTTGGACTGGTCCATCTGGCTTTGCGTCTGCTGCGCCGCGCGATCCTTTTCCATCTGCGGGATGTTGTAGAAATACTGCCATGCGATCAGGACGAGGCCCGACAGAACGATGGCGATGATGGTGTTGCGGTTCTCAGACATCGTTCAGGGTCTCGTCATTCGGTTCGGGTTGCAGCTCGGTTCGCCGTCGAAGCCGCCGATCGTGACGCCGCCATCATCCTGGATGCTGGCGATCGAGGCGACGGAACGCCGAACGCAGGTCATCGAGCATGACGGCGAAACCGCGGTCGAGCGCAGCACGGCGGCCGATTACCACATAATCGCTGTGCGGTCGCATGGATAAGGAGCCCATGCGCTTCACCAATTCGCGAAGCCTGCGGCGGATACGGTTTCGCTCGGTCGCGGTGCCGTTCTTTTTGGTCACCGTGAAGCCGATCCGGATCGGGCCGTCATCGTCGCGGCGGCGATTTTGCACCACAAAGGCGGGTGTGCTCACCCGCAGCCCATTGGCAACGGCGAGGAAATCCGCTCGCTGCCTCAACCGGTCCATGATGAAATCTCGGAGAGATTCGCTCAGGCGCTCAGGCGCTTGCGGCCGCGTGCGCGCCGCGCGGCAAGAACCTTGCGACCGCCGGTCGTTGCCAGACGGGCACGAAAGCCGTGGCGGCGCTTGCGCACCAGTTTGCTGGGTTGATAAGTCCGTTTCACGGGAATCTCCGCTGACCGGGCAAGTCGCCTGATATTGAGGTTGAGCCCGGGAATGCCGACCCGAGCCAGGCCGACGATTTCGGCCCGAACGAGCCGCCCCGGTTGAAACCGGGCCATCGCGGACAGTTGGCGCGGCTTATAAGGGAGCGGCCTCTTTTCGTCAATCTTGCCATGTAGCGTTTCCCTGCGCCGACGGAATTGGCCAAATCCCGCATTGGGTCTATATTGTCCATATTATCGAGCGTTTCAGCGGTTTTTCCGGCCGGTTTGGGATAAGGGCGGAATTACTGTCAGTTTGCCGCAGGTCTGCGGAGGGCAGCCGTGTCACAGGCGATCGAACAACTCCGGGTTCGGGCAGCGCGTTTGTCATTGCGCGGCCGGCTCGGTCTGTCCGGCAAGCTCCTGCTGCTGACGATCCCGCTGGTGATGATCGCTGAAATCCTGATCTACGTCCCCGCGATCGCCAACTTCCGGATGAACCGGCTCAACGACCGGCTCGCGGCTGCGAACACGGCCGCGCTGGTGCTCGACGCGGCCCCGTCGGGCACTGTGCCCGATTCGCTCGCACGGCAAATTCTCGGCAGCATCGGGGCGCGGGCCGTCGCCATCAAGATGGGCCAGCAGCGCCGCCTGCTTGCCAGCGCGGATTTGCCGGCAGCGATCGACCATGACATCGACATCCGCACCGTGACACCGTGGTCGGCCATTATGGGTTCGTTCGAAACCATGCTGGAAAGCGGCAACCAGGCGATCCGCATCATCGGGCCCGGACCGCGCGGTGCGCAGTTCATCGAAGTCGTGACCGACGAGGAGCCGCTGCGCCAGTCGATGTACCGTTTCTCGCGCAACCTGTTGCTGGTTTCGCTGGCGATCGCGGTTCTCACCGCGGCCTTGGTCTATCTGGCGCTGCACTATCTGTTCGTTCGCCCGATGCGGCGTCTGACCGCGAATCTCGTGGGCTTCCACCAAAATCCCGAGAGTTCGGCGCGGATTATCGTGCCGTCGCAGCGCGGCGACGAAATTGGCGTCGCCGAGCGTGAGTTATCCGACATGCAGCGTGACCTCGTGTCGATGCTGCATCAGAAAAGCCGGCTCGCGGCGCTCGGCCTCGCGGTCTCGAAAATCAATCACGATCTCCGCAATCTGCTGGCGTCCTCGCAGTTGCTGTCCGATCAGCTTGCCAGCGTGCCCGATCCGCGGGTGCAGCGGTTCGCGCCGAAGCTGATGCGCTCACTGGAGCGCGCCATCGCATTCTGCCAGTCGACACTATCTTACGGTCGCGCGCAGGAAGCCGCGCCTGACCGGCGGAAAATAGCGATCGAGCCTATCGTCAACGAGGTGCGCGAGTCGGCGGGGCTTGCGGCGGAAGGGTCGATCACCTGGATCAATGCGATCGAGCGCGGACTCACCATCGACGCCGATCCGGATCAGCTTTTCCGTATCCTGCTTAATCTGGTGCGCAATGCGGCGCAGGCCCTGGAAAGTCAGCCGCACGATGCCGCGGCCCGGCAGATCAGGATCACCGGCCGCCGCGAGGGTTCGGTGACGATCATTGAGGTCTCCGATACCGGACCTGGCGTGCCGCAACAGGCGCGCAATCATCTGTTCGAGGCCTTCCAGGGATCGGCGCGTCCGGGCGGCAGCGGCCTCGGACTTGCGATTGCAGCGGAACTGGTGCGCGCGCATGGCGGCGAGGTCAATCTGGTGGAAGGCACCATCGGTGCGACGTTCCGGGTCGCGATTCCCGATCGCCCGGTGGAATTGCAGACCATTCGCAACGAACGCGCGCGCGCATAGAACTGAATTCGAGCGCGGGGCGCGCACTTAACGTGATTTGGCCATTCCTGCCATAAGGTTAGCAGCCGTGTCGCCATCGTCCGTTATCAGGGCGGTTTCAGCGGTTTGCCGCCATTTCAGCAATGTTGGTGCAGCGGTGCCGCTTGCAAAGCCGGACGGGAGCCGTTAGCTATGGCCCGCTTTCGAGACGCCTGTCTCCGAACGCAGTTGCTGTTCGCCACTCGCGATTTCCGCGACAAACGCGCCCGTAGCTCAGCTGGATAGAGCACCAGACTACGAATCTGGGGGTCAGGAGTTCGAATCTCTTCGGGCGCGCCATTTCAGAACAGAACTGCGAACGTCGAACGCCGCCGAATCCACGTTCGAAGCGGCCACCAGGGCGCGAGGCAGCTCTGATTTCGATCCCATGATGCGAACCTCGTCGTCCGCCACCTCGACGCGCTACGCGAACGCGCGTAGGTGATCCCGCCGATAGCCGCCGCTTTCAAGGCGCAGGCCCTAGCGGGCGGTGCGGGAGAAATCGTCGATCATGTCGAGGCTGACCGACTCGCCACCGGCGCTGTCAAGCGTGGCCTGGGTCCGCTCGGCGTCGGCCGTGGCCTGATCCCGAATGGCCTTGAGGCCGGCGATGCGGTCCTTGAGCACCATATCGTCCTTATCGACGATGCTGCCTTCGATCGCGTCATAGAGGCGGTCAAGGCGCTGGTCGGTCTCGGTGATTCGCTTGTGGAGTTCGGCAAGGTGCTGGCGGCGGCGCTCGGCGCGGTCTTCACGGCCGTCAAGCAGATTGGCGAGGATCGTCTTCAGCTGCTTGGGCTGGAGCAAGCGTTCCTCTATGCGGCTCGCCACGAGATCGTCGAGCTTGTCCATCGCGATCGTGCGGCCATTTGCGCTAATCCCCAGCGGCCGTCGTCGCGCGTGAAGAAACGGCGTTCGTTGAGGTAGCTGGCGATGGCTTTGACGCCCATGGGGCCGGTCGTGCCGTTGCCTTGATGCACGCAAAGAGCCGCTTGAGACCCAGCGGCTTTTGCGATGCTTCAATCAACGCGTGAAGGTGCGCTTTCAACGAAGGACTTGCCTCGTATCGGATGCGCCCTATCTTAGCGAAGCCTGCTAACGGAGAGTGAAGATGAGCGATGAGGACGAGAAGCGGATACAGGAAATCCTTTCACGCTTCAGCGACGGGCTCGAAAGCAAGGACGCGAAGGTGCAGCAGGTCAAGGATACGCTGCAGGCTTTCCTTGAGAACGGGCCCGGTACGCGCGAGGAGCGGCAGCTGATAGTGCTCGACAAACTCCTCCTGATAGACGCCTCGTTCAACGACTTCCGGAGCAAGCGCAACTGAATATGCGCTCCATGAACGCACGGCCTCCGCTGAGAGCTTTTGAGGTCTTGCAGAACCGTGCGGTGCCCCCGGGTCTCGGCGCGGGCCGCCAGTAATTTCGGTGCGACAGCCTCGTTCCTATGATCCCGCTGAGCATCGCGGCCGGGAAGCCGGCCGCGACCTCGAATTCTAGGTAAGGCCAGCATAGTAGTCGTCGACTGCTTTGGTGCGGCCACGGTCTGTCCAATCCCAGCTGCTCGCTGATGCATACCTGGGCGCGCCGTTGAGCTGCTCCTCGGTTACGCCGACCCGGTACCCTCCAACATCGGTGTCGTATTTCAGGCTGTTCCAGGGAAGCGGATAATGGTCATTTCCGATGCCGAGAAACCCGCCGAACCCAAGGACCGCGTATGACACTCGTCCACTCCTCTTCTCGATCATGACGCGCTCGATCTCGCCGATCTTCTCGTTGTCGCGGCCGTAGACCGCGGTTCCTTCAACCTTATCGCTGCCGATTAGGGTGCCGGTTTCTCTTGCTTCTTTGGCCATGAGATTCTCCTCGCTAGGGATGGAAAACCGGCTCGCACCGCAAACGTTCCCGGTGTCCCGATGCTAATGGCCGGCGCAGCCGGCGCATGGAAGTAGAGCAGCAGCGTCAGCATCAGCATCAGAACGAGGCCGCAGTTATGGCGACGATGAAATCATGAGACATGATCCGCCAGCGCCGCCGCGTAAATGTTGGTTTCAAGCCGTAGCAAAAATACTGTCGCTTAGCTTATTGACAGTCTCTTGAACTAGCTTTGTCTTAGCAGTCCTTCCGATGTGACGTCGCGGTTGCGAACCAAGCAGCTAATCATTCCCAGACCAGGGATCGAGGCGGAACGCGAAAGCCCTACTTTGGCGTCTTGCCGTGGCAAACATCGCAGAGAATGCGCCATTTTAAGATTTCCAACTCAAGCCCGGGATTTTTGTAAACGGAAGCTCATGGCCCGGAACGCTCCGCCCGGAACGCTCCGCCGTGGTGTCCATCGGCTTAGCAGGTGCATCGCGCTGGAAGCCCAGCGTTTCAACGTCCAGGTCGAATTGGCCGAAGCTGCGGAACTGATCGAAGCCTGGCATCCTGACGTATAGCGAGTATTTTAAGTAAGTACGTGACGCAAACGTCCACCAGAGGGAATACGCCTGCTGGCGTACCGGCATCTGGCGACCGGACGCAAGTCAACGGCAGTTAGCGCAAACCAAGGCTGTTATAGTCGTGGACGATTTTTTGCGATCCCTTTTGGGATTGCCTACGCTGCGGTCCGTCTTTGTGCCATAGCTCTGGCTTCGTCCATGTCAACTGCTCCGCCTTTGTCTCCGCCGGTGACTTTTCCCGCGCCAGGACCAGCGCCTAAATCCGCGCCAGTCTTCGGGTCGCCTTCTTGTTGCGACATTGTGCGAGCGCCTAGGGCTTTGAGAGCTGCCATGTCAATCGAGCTGAGCTGAACGGTGGCCTCGCCATCGCCGCCATCTGCTGGAAGGCTTGATTCCAACTCATCCACCCTTTTCCATTGCTTGCCGCTATTCCATGGGCCGTTCGGCTCTGCGCCGCCTTGCGAAGTATTTACATAAGTATCTGCGAAAGTTTTGAGTCCCGGAAGTTTGCCAGGTGGAAAGTTATCTGCGATGGCATAGAGCGCTTTCTCGAATGACTTCTGGTGAGCGATCTCACGAGTCATAAGAAAGCCCAGTGCCTCCTTAATACCAGGATCGTCGGTTAAATTGATGAGTCGCTCGTACACAATCTTGGCCCGGCTTTCAGCGGCTATGTTCGAGCGTAGATCGCAAGTAGGATCACCCCGGCTATCGATATAGGCGGCAGTCCATGGAACTCCTGAAGAATTGGTGAGTGCCGGACCGCCACCATAGAGGATCGATTGAGTGTGGCTATTCCCACCCTTCGTGAGGGACATATAGAGTTCAGCTTCCTCCATGCTGCCTTCAGAAATTTGGGCTTTGGCGCCTTTGTTGAGCATTGCGACGATGGAACCAATCACTTCAAGATGACTGAGCTCTTCGGTAGCGATATCGAGAAGCATGTCCTTGCGGCCAGGGTCGTCGTCAGCCAGTCCCTGCGTGAAATAGCGCATCGCCGCTGCGAGCTCGCCGTCAGGACCGCCGAACTGCTCCAGCATAAACGAACCGAGCACCGGATTTGGTTCCGAAACGCGGACAGTGTATTGCAAGCGCTTGTTGTGCATGAACATGCGTGATCTCCGTTGCTTTTGCCTACAACGAACCGGCTCCCGCTTGGGCGGTTCCTAGCTGACAAGAAATATTTCGATCGACCGATTCAATGAACGGGCGGTTGCTTAGCTCCTCTGTGTCTTGTGTTAGGCATTCGCCCTTGAACTGGTATCAGCCTTGACCGCACCATGGCTGTCACAACGACCGCGGTCGGCAAGGCCTTGATCGCGCCAACGACGGCCAACCTCCCCGCTCATCTCCGAGTAGTAGGGCCGCAAATCGAGTAGTAGGGCCGCATCGTCGGAACGAACGCAGGCCGTTGCCTCCTGCGGCGCTAAAAAAATAATTCTGAGACTCCGGAACGAAGGCCTGCAGGTGCCATGAGCCGTTCACGGAGAATCTCATAAGGTGTCTTTCCGTTCTTGCGGACCCGGGCGCCTCCGGCAGCCGGCTGAAGCCGTTGCGCCTGAAGCCTTGCCGCCTGGCTCAAGAGAAGGATGTCTCGCAAGTCCGTATCCAACACAATAATCAATCATGATGCGGTTGGCCCTGTGCCGGCGCAGTGCCATGTAATCACAGACGCTGCCTTGTTGTTCGCCCCTGTCGAACCGTTGATTCTTCCGCGAGTCCGGTGCGAGCGCCGGGCTTTTGATGACGGGAACTCCGCCACTTGATGGGGATTATCCCAAATCGATACTGAGCCGCACAAGCCACGCGAAGAACCCGTTTCCGAAGTCTCGAATTACTGAAGCCTCAGGTTACCAACCACATCACATGAAGCTGGTCTAACATGAATAAGGAAAACAACATCGATCGCGTCTGGGACATCATTGAAAAGGTGGGCGTTTGCATGCTGACAACGCAATTCGCTGATGGATTGCGTGCGCGACCACTGGAAGCAAGACCTGATCGCGGCGCTGGCCTGATTTTCTTCGTAACCGATATTCACAGCGCCAAGGAGCAGGAGATTGAGGCCAGGCCCGATGTCGGACTCATCTTTATCGATGCAAACGAGAAAGCTTATCTGTCGATCACCGGTCGCGCCGACATGATCCACGATGCGGACAAGATAGAGGCGGCATGGCGAAAGACTGATGAATTGTGGTGGCCAGGAGGGCCAAGCGATCTCAATGTATGCCTGTTGCGAATCGAGCCTTTTATCGGGGAATTGTGGGATGGACCAGCAAGTGCCATGGCGACCATCTTCGAGTTCGCCAAGGCGAAGTTCACCGGAGAGAGGCCGAACCTCGGTGAGAACCGCAAGGTGACGGTCAAGATGTAAGAACGCCGTGGCGCGGTGAGTTCATCTGCATCGGCACAGGTGGCCGGCGCCCGCCTGGCTAATTGCGTGGGCCGCGGTTTCAGATATCGATACCACTCGGGCAGGAGTAACGACATGAAACACGCGGCCGCTTTAGTCTCGATGGCGACCGGGGTTCCAGCATATGTGTTTCATCAGATGCAAATCCTCGAGGCAGCCCGAGCTATCTTGGGCTCGCTATATCCGCAGTTTGAAACGCTCTCCACTCTTTTCGCCAATACTGGTATACAGCGCCGTTACGGCGTCAAACCGATCGAATGGTACTACGAGCCGCGTGGCTGGCCGGAGCGGACTCAGGCCTTTCTCGAAGGCGCGGAAGCCTTGTTCGTCGATGTCGCGCACAAAGCTATCGAGCGCGCCGATCTCAGCGCGGCCGACATCGACACCGTCGTCACGGTGTGTTCGACCGGCATTGCCACTCCGACACTGGAGGCGCGCGTCGCCGGGAAACTTGGTTTTCGGCCGGATGTGTCGCGGGTGCCAGTGTTTGGACTGGGCTGCGCGGGTGGCGTCGCGGGACTGTCGATTGCATCGCGCTTGGCGCAAGCGCGGCCTGGCACCGACGTGCTGCTAGTGGTGCTTGAACTTTGCACGCTCGCAGTTCGCCACGACGAATTGACCAAAGCCAATATCGTTGCTGCTAGTCTGTTTGGCGACGGGGCTGCCGCTGTTGTGTTGCGTGCCGGTGATGGAGGTGCAACTTGTATCGAGGCGACCGGAGAGCATCTGTGGCCGAACACGCTGAATATCATGGGGTGGCGCGTGGACCCCGAAGGATTTGGCGTGATCTTTCAGCGCACGATCCCTGACTTCGTAGCTAAGCACATGAAACCCGGCGTCACGGCAGTCTTGTCCGGGATGGGTCTGTCGATTGAAGATATCGATGGCTTCATCTGCCATCCAGGCGGCACGAAGGTCATTATCGCGATCGAGCGAGCTTTTTCGCTCGATCAGGGGACGCTCAACAACGAACGAAAGGTTATTGCCGATTACGGGAATATGTCGGCGGCCACGGTCCTGTTTGTGCTTGAGCGGGCCCGCGCGCGGGGCCTGCCGCCGCGATCGCTAATGACCTCGCTCGGGCCCGGCTTTACGGCAAGCTGCGTCACTCTGCGTCACGTCGCATCGTGACCCTCGCCATCCTCATTCTCGCGCTGGTCACCCTGCAACGGCTAGGCGAGCTCGTCATATCCCGATACAACACCCGCAGGCTATTGGCGCAAGGCGCGATCGAGATCGCTCCGGGTCATTATCCGTTCGTAGTTATGATCCATGCCGCCTGGCTGACCACCTTGTGGATATGGGGTCGCGGCCAGGACGTAAATCTTGTCGCTCTTTCGATCTTTATTTTGTTGCAGGCCCTTCGCGTTTGGGTGCTGGCGACGCTCGGATCGCGATGGACAACGCGCATCATTGTGTTGCCTAACGCGCCTATGGTTACGTCGGGGCCATACAGATATTTATCACATCCAAACTACGCAATCGTCGCTGCGGAAATCGCCATTTTGCCGCTCGCTCTTCATCTGGTGTTGATAGCGTCGATCTTCACCGTCTTGAATGCGCTGGCGCTTGTCATCCGTATTCGTGCTGAATCCCGAGCACTCGCAACTGTGCGGGGTTAATTATGTCTGCCGACATCAAGGCTGAAGACCAGCCGCAGCACGGTTGCGAACGGATCGAGGCAAAGGATCATTCTCAGTCATGTGTGACGCTCCGGCGGATTTCTTCATTCTCGCTCTCGTCAGCCTTGCTCCTAAACCGCCTTCCAGGCAATAAGCACTAGCACGACGGCAATCGCTAAATCTGAAATCATCGCCATCGTCCGCTTTGAATTGCCTCGGGCATGAGGGATATGGCCTACGCCTGCGAGCGCATAGTAAATTCCGCCAACAAACGCCCCGCCGAACAGCAGTTGCGGCCAGACAAGCGACAGCGCGCCAAGTGAGCCCATCGCTAAATTGGCGAATCCGAGTTCTCTCACGATGCCAAAAGCAGACCGATCTTCAATGTGGAAGATATCTCGTGCAGTGAATGCAGGCTGCATAACTTGACGGATGCCGGCAATGAGCAATCTCAGCATTGGCCAGAAGACAAACCATTTCATGGCTGACGTGGAGAGCGTGTGACCAAATGCGAGCGCCTCGATAGCGGTCGAAGCGATCGGAAAAATCAGAAGAAGCAAAAGAATGGTGATAAAATACATTTGAGGTATTCAAAGGCAACTTGGAAGCGATGGCAAGCAATGTTCGTCATGTTGGTGCTATCTGTCTCGGGTCAGTTGCCGTGACATTCTCCAGCGACGGTTCTTCCTAGCTCAGATTACTGATTGGCACCGTTTAGAGTGAGCTTCCTTGCTCTCTACGGAAAGCGTTTGCTGGTGCTCGATCTTTTGGATCTGTTTGATACGAACTCCACGGGATAGCGCATGCCCATTTTCGCAAGGTCAGCAGCGTTGGCGCTGGGGGGCGCAGCGGAGATCCGGGGTCCGAAGATCGAACTTGGCGCCGAAGGCGCGCGGGCCTTCAAGGCATGCGAAGTCTTCGAAGTCCAAACGGAAAAAACGGGCGATAAAGGCGATCCAGCCACGGCGAACGTCCGTGCGGTTCAGGGCGAGGGTGCCGTAAGCTGCGTTGGCAGCAAATGCTGGTTTCAGTCTGTTTCAGTGGCGAAGCGCCTGGACGGAGCTAGGCGAATTACACAGCCTGCGGTTGGTCTCTGTCTCAAAAATACGACGACGAGCTTGGCGGGTAAAGAGCTAGCCAAACTCCCCGCCAGGCTCTCCCGCATCCTAACGAGCGATTAAGGGGCGGCCCGTTTTGGGGTGAGGCCTGGCGTAAGCCGTCCAGACCTCGGCGCCGTAAATCGAGCTTCTCGGCATACGGAAGAAAGCGCGCCTGGAGCGATCGCTCAAATCCGCAGCCGACGCGCCGGCATCTGCAATGAACCGCGCGGCATGGTTCGATACCGTCCTTCCGGTTGACGGAGTTTGAATCCAATTCATACTCGTTTCTGAATTTTGTCCTCATTGTGGAAGATGCCAGTGCCGGCGTCCAAAAGGAATGCCATTCGCGATGCGGCATCGTCCCCTCGATGGCGCACGCGAAGCACGGGCGTCCTTGGCGTTGTGGTATTGGCGCTTGGTCTTGCCGCCGTTGCTTCCGTCGAAAAGCCGGATGTGTCTTTGGGCAGGCTCTGCATCGCTCTTTTTATCACAATTCTCGGCGCTTTCGCCTGCGCGGAGTTTGGCCGTCTTTCGCGTCTCCGCTTGATAGGCATCGATACGGTGCTTTGCCTGGTCATCCCGTCCTGGCTTGCAGGCATTGCCTGGATTCCCCGAGATACAGTCGTTTCGCTGGGCGCTGCGACCGAACGGTTGGATATCCTCGGATGGCTTATCAGCGTCCTCGTGCTCGGTGGCTGCTTACAAATCAACTGGAGAACGATGCGAGGCATGGCCCTGAAACTCGCGATTCCCGTGATCGGCGGGACTCTCGCGGCGTCAGCGACGACGTGGGGCCTAGCGGCGCTTTGGGGGAGCGACTTTCCGAGAACGTTTTTCCTCCAGTTGGCGCCGATGATGGCTGGCGGACTGACCGCGGGAGCGCTACCGCTCGCAGCGGGTTATGCTGATCAATGGGGGCAGGGGCATGGCGAACTGCTGGCTCAGATGCTGCCTGCGCTGTTCGTCGCCAATCTCGCCGCAATCGTCGGCGCGGGAATAATAGGGATGCTTCACCCGGTGGGCGCGGCCGGAAATGGCAGCGCTGCGGCGAGCGATGTAGAATCGTTCAGCCCTGCGGACGTCGGACTGGCCATCGTCGCAATCATTGTGCTGCACGTTTGTGGAGCCGTCGTTTCGCGTTCTTCTGGAATTTCCGCTGCTTTGGTCGTCATCGTCGTCGCCATGGCGGCGAGTGCGCTGGACGTCGTGCCGGCGCCGGTTGTGCGGGGGATGAGGGCTGTTCAGGTTTACTTCACATCCTACCTGCTGTTGCCGATACTGTGGCTGGTGGGCATGACTCTTTTGCCTTGGGAGCCCATTGTGGCTGGGTTCGCGGCGCCCTTGTTCGGTATGGTCATTGCCGCCGTTCTGGTGCTTTCCATCACCGGCTATCTCGTCTCGGGCTGGACGGGCTTGGACCCTGCCGATGCGGCGACGATCACGCTCTCGCGGATGGCGATGGGCGGCACCGGCGCTGTCGCGATGCTGAGCGCAGGAGGTCGTCTGCCTCTCCTGCCGTTCGCGCTTCTGGTGACGCGGCTCGGCGGGGCGCTGACGGTGCTGATCGCGCTGCAGGCTGCGGCCGTGATACAACCCTGACAAGGACAACCAAAAAAGGCATGCCGACAATAGGGGCGCATTTTGCAACTCAGGCACCTGCGATATTTTGTCAAGATCGTCGATGCCGGGAGCTTTTCCCGCGCGGCTGCGACGATCCACGTGGCTCAGCCCGCGCTCAGCCAGCAGATTAGAGAACTGGAGGAGGAGCTCGGGGTGGCGGTGTTGCAGCGCCATGCACGAGGCGTCAGCGCAACGCCCGCAGGCGAAGCGCTCTATCGGGAAGCGCTCGCCATATTGCGGCAGATCGAGCAGTTGCCGGGGATCGTACGTTCGAGCGGCGGCGAGCCGGACGGCGCTGTCGCACTCGGCATGTCATCGACTCTGGCTGCCGCGCTGGGCGGACCTTTCATTCAGGCGTGCCGCGAGCGATTCCCGAAGGTGTTCGTGAAGTTTCACATCTCCGACAGCGAGACGCTGAAATCCGAGATCTCTGCGCGTACGCTCGATCTGGCGCTGCTTTTCGAAGATCAACTGGCTGCCGGTTACTCTCGATCGCGGCTGTTCCGGCAGCGTCTGTACTATATTGGAAACAAGCGACTGTCTCGGTCCGCGGGGACGATATCGCTCGATCGGCTGGCGAAGAGTCCGCTTGTTCTTCCGACTGTACCAAACATCCTGCGTTCGGTTCTCGACCGCGCTTTTGCCGGAATCGGCGTCGTGCCGAATATCGTTAGCGAAGGTGATCAGCTGAGTTCGATCATGTCCCTTGTGCGGCAGGGTCTCGGCGGGACCGTGCTGCCGCGCGGCTTCCAGCATGGCGAGGGGGCAGGCGATCTCGGCGTCCCCATGATGATCGAACCGCCGCTCGCTTTGACGGCTTCCGTCATGTGGTCGAGCGATATCGCGCTCAGTCGTGCCGCGGAGTCGGTGCGCCTTGCGCTCGAGGACTACGTCATCGCATATGCGCAAAACAACGTCCTTCCCGGCCTCGAACTCTTCGAGCAAGGCTAGCTATTGGAAGCCGATAGGGCTCTATAGCGAGACCATATCTGTGCGGCCGATCCTGAGGGGACTGCATGATCTGTTACCCACCTCCGCTGGATCGGAGTTTCGATGGTAGGCACGATCGGCGCATTAACATACGAGATATTGACGATGGGAAATGCGGCTGACGCGCATCGAGGTCGGCGGAAAACAGAACACCTCGCGGTTGCGGGCAGCGATCTTGAAGATTTGAAAATTCTCGGCAGACATCTCGATCGCTGCTTCGATACGTCGGACAGAACGAATGATTGAGAAAGCACATCATCGTGAAGCTCATATCGTGTCCGTGTCGAGCGAGAAAATTTATATGAGTGGAGAAATTTGCTCCGAAAAGGGGAACATGGGCGGTTCACAATTTTGAACTCGATGGAACATTCCGCTTTGCTTGTCTCTTACTGTTCCTCGGAAGCGCCTTGAAGTGAGCCTCGGCGACGAGGCGAGGCGCTTGAGGTTTCAATGATGGACTCTCAGACTTCGCTTCGCTTGTCCCGGCGGCTGTTTCTCACATCCGCGGCCATTTTTCTGACGACCTCGGCTTCTGTTGTTCATGGGCGAACCATTCAGCAGGAAATGCCGTGGGCGCCGGGTGCCGCCGATCCTCCCGCGCAGGTGCGCCCGGGCCCGTGGGCTTTCTTCACCAGCGACGAAGCCGCGACCATCGAAGCCATCGTCGATCGCCTGATTCCACCGGACGATCACGGTCCCGGCGGCAAGGATGCCGGCTGCGCCGTATTCATCGACCGGCAACTGGCTGGACCTTACGGCCGTAGCGAGGGCCTTTATACGCGTCCTCCGTTCATGCCGGGCTCTTCGACGCAGGGATATCAAAACCCGGCTTCGCCCGCGGGCCGCTATCGCAACGGATTGAAGGCGCTGGCGGATCAGGTCGGGCAATCCCGGAGCGGGAAAGCTTTTCACGAATTGACCGCTGCCGAGCAGGACAAAATTTTGTCCGCGCTGGAGGACGGATCGGTCAAGCTGAAGGACGTCGACGCGAAAGCCTTCTTCGCGATGGTGTTGCAGGACACCCAGCAGGGGTTCTTTGCCGATCCGATCTATGGCGGCAATCGCGACATGGCGGGCTGGAAATTGGTCGGCTTCCCGGGTGCGCGATACGACTATCGCGATTGGGTCGAGCGCCACAACGAGTCTTATCCGCTGCCTCCGGTGAGCATCATGGGGCGTGCGGACTGGTTATCGAAAGGATAGACGAATGGCGCGGAAACTGCCCTCCAAGAACGTCGTGGTGATCGGACTGGGATGGACGGGGTCGATCCTCAGCTATCATCTCGCGAAGGCGGGCCTAGACGTCGTTGCGATCGAACGCGGGCCGTGGCGTGACACCGCGACCGACTTCCCGCCCGCTTATGCCCAGGACGAATTGCGCTACGCCATTCGGCTGGATCTGTTTCTGCGGCCCGCGCAGGAAACCCTGACGTTCCGCAACAGGGCCGATCAAACCGCGTTGCCGATCCGGAATTTCGCCGGCTTTCTCCCCGGCAACGGCGTGGGCGGCGCCGGAATTCACTGGAACGGCCAGACCTGGCGTTTCCTGTCCACCGACTTTCGTCTGCGCAGCCACCTTACCGAACGTTACGGCGCGAGCATGCTGCCCGGTGATATGACGATCCAGGATTGGCCGGTCAGCTACGACGAACTGGAGCCATACTACGACCGCTTCGAGAAGCTCTGCGGCACTTCGGGCAAGGCCGGCAACCTCAAAGGCGTCAAACAGGACGGTGGCAATCCGTTCGAAGGCTGGCGATCGTCCGAATACCCCACGCCGCCATTGAAGCAGGGACTCGGTGCAACGCTGTTTGCCGAAGCCGCGCGCAAGCTAGGACACTCGCCATTTCCCCAGCCGGCGTCCAACCTCAGCGAGGCCTACACCAATCCGCTCGGCATCCGCATGGGCCAATGCAGCTATTGCGGCTTCTGCGAACGCTTCGGCTGCGGCAACTATTCCAAGGCAAGCCCACAGACCTGCGTGCTGCCGGCTCTGATGCGTCTGCCGAATTTCACCGCGCAGACCGAATCCGAAGTTCTCAGGATCAACCTCGATTCAACTGGCAAGCGCGCGACCGGCGTCACCTATGTCGATACGTCGGGAGAGGAATGGGAGCAGCCCGCGGACATCGTGCTGTTATGCGCGTTTGCCCTGTTCAACGTGCAACTGATGCTGATTTCCGGCATCGGAAAACCCTATGACCCGGACAGCGGCCAAGGTGTGCTAGGCCGCAATTACGCTTATCAGACCACATCAAGCGTCAGCGTGATCCTGAAAGACAAGGTGCTCAATCCGTTCATCGCCACCGGCGCTCACGGTATGATGATCGACGACTATAACGGCGACAATTTCGATCACAGCAATCTCGGTTTTGTCGGCGGCGGCTACATGGGAGCGGGGCAGACCAATGGACGGCCGATTCAGACGCGCCCCGTGCCGAAAGGCACGCCGAAGTGGGGCGCCGCGTGGAAGAAGGCGACCGCCGAAACCTATCAGCACGCCTACAGTCTTTCGACGCACGGCAGTTCCTACAGCTATCGCGACTGCTGGCTCGATCTCGATCCCACTTACAAGGATCGTCTCGGACGGCCGCTGATGCGCATGACGTTCGATTTCCACGACAACGAACTGAAGATGTCCGCCTATCTCACCGAACGCCTCGCGGAGATCGCCAAGGCGATGAACCCGACGGAGATGCAAGCCCATCCCCGCAAGGGGCCGTATGACAGCACGATTTATCAAACAACCCATAACACTGGCGGCACGGTGATGGGTGACGACCCACAAACCAGCGTCCTCAATCGCTACTGCCAGAGCTGGGATGTTCACAACCTTTTCATTCCAGGCGGCGCCTCCGTATTCCCGCAGAACCACGGCTACAACCCGACCAATACGGTTGGCGCGCTGGCCTTCTGGACGGCGGATGCGATTACGCAGCTTTATCTAAAAAATCCCGGTCCGCTGGTGTAGAGATATGTATCGTTCGCTTGCACTCACGGTTCTGTCATTCGCATTCATTACCTGCGCGCACGCTCAGGGAGCGACGCAGGATTTCAGCCGCATCGAGCGCGGACGTTACCTGACGACGCTCAGCGATTGCGCGGGATGCCATACCGCTCCGGGCGGCAAGCCGTTCGCCGGGGGCGTGGCCCTGCAAACCCCGTTCGGAACGCTGATCGCGCCGAATATCACGCCTGATACCGAGACCGGAATCGGCAACTGGAGCGACGACGAGTTTGTCTCCGCTCTGCAAGAAGGTCGCGGCCGCAACGGGACACGGCTTTATCCCGCCATGCCTTATACGGCCTATACCAAGATGACGCGCGACGACATTCTGGCGATCCGCGCTTATCTCACCACGGTGACGCCGGTGAATCACAAGGTAAATGCCAATCAGTTGCCGTTTCCTTTCAACATTCGCCTCGCGATGATGGTTTGGAACTGGCTGAATTTCACGCCGGGGCGCTTCGTTCCGGATCCGCACCAAAGCGACGAATGGAATCGTGGCGCTTATCTCGTTCAGGGCCCCGGACATTGTGGGACGTGCCATACGCCGAAAACCATTTTGAATGCCGACAAGAACGACGCGCCGCTCGCCGGCGCAACGCTGCAAGGCTGGTTCGCGCCGAACATCACCGCCAATCGATACCAGGGGGTCGGCCGCTGGTCGAAGGACGACCTGATCCAGTATCTGAAAACCGGCGCCAATAACGCCACCCTCGCCTCCGGTCCGATGGTGGAAGCGGTGACGCATTCGACTTCGCGAATGAAGGATGCGGACGTGGCCGCGATCGCGACCTACCTGCTCGGCATCGACCAGGGTGGAATCAACAAGCCTGCGCCGCTTGCCGCAGACAATCCGTCCATGAAGGCTGGCGCGGCGATCTATAAGGACGCCTGCGCACCCTGCCATCAGGACAATGGTCGGGGCAGCGCTGAACTGTTTCCCCGCCTCGCCGGTAGCGCCATCGTGCAATCGGACGACCCGACAACGCTCGGCCGGATCGTGCTTGAGGGATCGCGCGCCGTCGCGACGAGCTCCGCTCCGACCGCCCCCGCGATGCCGGCGTTCGACTGGCGGCTCGACAGCGATCAGGTCGCCGCTGTCCTGACCTATATCCGCAACAGTTGGGGCAATGCCGCACCGGCGGTGACTGGCGCAGCGATCGCCAAGCAGCGAACGACACTGGCGCACTCGCGCTGACGAGGCGCACGGAATGATGGGCTTCATACCCGTGTCAGAAAATCCATCAGACCGAGCCACAACAGGATCGCAAGCCAAAAGAATCCAGCAGCAGCGAAGGCACGGATGATGCCGGATCGATGTCGAAGTTCCATGAATATCGCGGCAACGAGCCCGGCCTTGATCGTCGCGATCGTCATGGCAACCGGGAAATTGAATGACGCCAGCGGCTGATAGGAGAGCGTGACGGTCAGGCCAAGCAAGGCCAACAGGCCGATCCAGCAAAGAACCAGATCGACGAACGGACGCCATAGCCTCCGTTCGGGGCGCCTGATCTCGCTCATGAGCTTCGTCCCGGCAGATAGATCAGGGCAAACAGGAAGATCCAGACCAGATCGACGAAGTGCCAGTAAAGCGCCGCTGTTCTGAGCCCGGCGATGTATCGCGACCTTGCCGTCGTGGCCGTGGCCATTGCGGCGAAAACGGCCAGCACTCCGATTCCGGCCACGACATGGACCCCGTGAAGAAGCGTCGCGATAAAATAAAAGATGAAGAACAGTTCGATCCCGTGCGCATCTTGACCCGTGCGTGCAAAGTTGACACCGGGAACGAGATGCTCGCGATATTCCCCGAGATACTCGACACCCTTCAATCCCAGAAAGCCAAGCCCCAACAGGATTGCGATGCCGAGCAACGTGCGTGTCGCACGGCGCGCTCCCTGCTCCGCAGCTTGAAGCGCCGCCGCCACGCAAAAACTGGAGGTGAGAAGCAGCGCGGTGTTGACTGTTCCAATGACGATCCGGGTCTCGCGTCCGGCCGCGAGAAACGCCTGCGGGTCCGCGTGGCGATAGACGAAATAGCTGAGGATGAGCCCGCCGAACAGCAGCACTTCCGTCGACAGAAACGTCCACATCCCAAGCTCTAGCACTTCGTCACGTTGCGCGCTGGTCGCCAGATGCTCGGCGATGTCCTGACTGTCAGACATGCTGCGGCTCCGGCGCGTGCGCGTAGTCGTACGGATCTCCGTCGACAACGGGTTGCCGATCAAAATTCAGCCGTGGCGGCGGCGATGACGTCTGCCACTCCAGTCCCGTGGCGCCCCACGGATTGGCTGGCGCGCGCGCGCCGAAGAACAACGAGTAGGCGAGATAGAACATCGGCAGTAAGTAGGCGATAGCGAGAACGGATGCGCCGCCCGACGACAACACATTCCAAATCTGAAATTCTGGAGCGTAGACGTGGTAGCGCCGCGGCATCCCCTCGGCGCCGAGAACGAACTGCGGAAAGAACGTCAAATTGAATCCGAAGAAGATCAGAATCGCAGCCGCGCGCGCCCAGTATTCCGGATACATCCGGCCGGTAATCTTCGGCCACCAATAGTGAAGCCCGCCGAAATAGGCTGTCACCATTCCACCGACCATGATGTAGTGAAAGTGCGCGACGACGAAATAGGTGTCCGTGGCGTAGACGTCAAAAGCAAGGCAAGCCAAAAACAGTCCGGTCAAGCCGCCGATCGTGAAAAGCCCGATGAATGCCAACGCATACAGCATCGGCGCATCGAACCGTATCTTTCCCTTGTGCAGGGTTGCGGTCCAGTTGAACACCTTGATCGCGGAGGGTACGGCGACGATGAAACTCATGAACGAGAACACCAGGCTGGCGGTCAACGACTGCCCGGACACGAACATGTGGTGACCCCAGACCAGAAACCCCGCAGCCGCGATAGCGAGGCTGGCCCATGCCACGAACTTGTATCCGAAGATTTTCTTGCGCGCGTAACATGCGATCAACTCGTTCACGACCCCCATGCCCGGCAGGATCATGATGTAGACCGCCGGATGCGAATAGAACCAGAATAGGTGCTGGAACAGCAACGGATCGCCGCCGATTCGCGGATCGAAAATGCCAACGCCGAACAGACGCTCCGCCGTCAGCAGCACCAGCGTGATCGCGAGCACCGGCGTCGCCAGCACGAGGATCACGGAAGTGGCGTACAGTGACCAGATAAACAGCGGCAGCCGATACCAGGTCAGCCCCGGCGCCCGCAGCTTGTGGATCGTGACGATGAAGTTCAATCCGGTGAGAATCGAAGAGAAGCCGGCGATGAAGATGCCCGTGACCGCGACCGAAACATAACTGTTGGAGTACAATGTCGAGAACGGCGTGTAGAGCGTCCACCCGGTATCGATCCCGCCCATGAAGATCGCAAAGAGCGTCACGCTTCCGCCGAGCACGAACAGATACCAACTCGCCAGATTGAGTCGCGGAAAGGCCAGATCGCGGGCGCCGATCATCAGCGGAACGATGAAGTTTCCCAGCGTGTTCGGAATTGACGGGATCAGGAAAAACCACACCATGATAATGCCATGCATGGTGAACAGCCGATTGTAGGTATCAGCACTGACCACATCCGGTCCGGGTGTCGCGAGCTCGATCCGAATCAATGTCGCGGCCACACCGCCGATGAAGAAGAAAAAAATCAGCGTGGCGAAATACAGGATCGCAATTCGTTTGTGGTCCGTGGTGGTGAACCAGGAGCCGAGCCGATAGTCATCAGTGAGATAGTTCTTGCCCGTCATGGCTTCACCGTCGCCAGCGATTTGATATAGGCGACCAACTGCAACAACTGCGCCTCGTCGATCCGCCCCTCGAACGAAGGCATCACGGGCTGATAGCCAGCGGCAACCTGGCTGCGTGGCAGCAGGATCGAATCGCGCAGATACTTGTCATCAGCGATGACGGTGCTGCCGTCAGACAAGGGAACGGGCTTTCCGTACAGGCCCTCCAATCGCGGCGCGTGAATGCTGCTGGAGCCCTCATGGCAACCTGAACAGCCAAGCTGCCGGAACAACGCGCTTCCCTGCTGCGCCAACGAACTGGATGGTGCCTGCTGCGCCAGCCATGCGGCATAATCGGCAGGACGCATCGCAACGACCTCCCCCAGCATGCGCGCATGATCCGTGCCGCAATATTCGGCGCAGAACAGGTGATAGTGACCGGGACGCATGGCTTCGATTTCGATGCTCTGATAACGGCCGGGTACGACATCATGCTTCAGGCGAAGCGCCGGGATAAAGAAGCTGTGAATGACATCCTGTGAAGCCATCACCAGATTGACCGGTCGATTGATAGGCATATGAAGGGCGTTGATCTCGGCTTGCCCCCCGGGATGCTGCACTTTCCACATCCATTGCTGGGCGACCACGAAGACCGACAGGTCATCCGCCGGCGTTTGATAGATTTTAAGGAAAATCGCCGCTCCCCACGCGAACAGGCCGAGAAATGCGACCAGGGATGCGGCGGTCCAGCCGATCTCCCAATGCCAACTTTTGGCTTCGTGATTCTCGCGATCGACGTCGTTTCCGGCGCGATAGCGAATGCAGAACAGCAAAATCAGAAACAGAAGGAGTCCGAGAACAAGGGTACTGGCGACAAGAAGCCCCCGGAATAGAAGATCGACATCCCCTCCATACGGCGAGACCCCTTCGTGCCAGAATGGAATCCACTGTCGCCACATCCGCTCCCTGCTCCGCGTCAGTGACGGGATCCGCTCTGCAACTGATCTTTTCCAGATGACCCTGCGGGCCAGCCCGGCAGACCGCGCTGCGCCAGTAGCTCCATGGCGCGCGTGACTGGAATTTGCACAACGCCGTGATCGCGATCGATCCAGCCGTACCGAGCGATTGCCGTGGTATCCGCCTTGTCGAACTGCGCGAGTTTGGCGCGAGGATTCACTTCGAGAACAGCTGCTCCAGCCGCGATGTCTGGCAGCCGAGGCGCTCTAGGTTGCCGCGTTTGCGGATAGATCAACGTCATGACAAGCGGCACAGCGATAACGAAGGCGGCGACACCCGCCGCCAGCTTCGCAAGTAAACTTGGCGGCGCGTCCGTGCGCTCGAAATCAACCCGTTCGGTCATATCCACATCCTGCGACCTAACAATGCGAGCCGGCGCGGGTTGTTCCTCGACTGGAACGCAACGGCTTCCGAGAGGTTGGAATGCCGAGACACAGCATGACCCAGATATTCTCGCCTGCGGCCGATACCTGGCTACGGCTTGCCGTGGTGGGATTTCTCTCGGTCTGTGGCGGGAGTGTCGTCGGGGCGATCGGGTTTGCGAGGTCGGCCTATGTCACATCGATCGATAATGCACCGCATCAGCCGGTGCCTTTCAGCCATCGCCATCATGCCGGGGAATTGGGGATCGACTGCCGATATTGCCACGCGGACGTAGAGAAAGGCCCGAAGGCCGGGCTGCCGCCGACCGCGACCTGCATGACCTGCCATTCTCAGATCTGGACCAACGCCGCGATGCTCGAACCAGTCCGCCAAAGCCTCGTCGAGAACAAACCGCTGCGCTGGGTCCGCGTCGCGAAATTGCCGGACTACGTGTTCTTTCGTCACGATATTCATATCGCCAAGGGCGTCGGTTGCGTCACCTGCCACGGCCGGATCGACACGATGCCGCTCACCTACCGCGCCCATGCCTTCACGATGCAGTTCTGTCTCGACTGTCATCGCGATCCGACGCCGAACCTTCGCCCGGCGGACAGAATTACCGACATGACCTGGAAGCCGGCCGGAAACCCGCGCGATCCCGGCGGCAAGATCGCAGCTCATGTTGGTATCCGGTTCGGCGAATTGACCCATTGCTACGTGTGCCACCGATGACGACATCGCCGAGACAATGGACCAGCATCGAGGAACTGGCAGGCGATGCCGCCTTTGCCGAAAGGATCGCGGCCGAATTTCCCGTCGCCGCAACCTTTCCGCCAACCGCACGCCGCGACTTTCTCAAGATCATGGCGGCATCCTTTGCCCTCGCGGGATTGACCGGATGCGAGAAAAGCCCGTTCGTCGCCGGTATTCCCTATGTGGACCAGCCGGAAGCCGCTCTGCCCGGTGTGCCACGTTATTACGCAACCGCCGTCACTCTGAATGGATACGCCCAGCCGGTGCTGGCGACGACTTACGACGGCCGTCCGACTAAGCTCGATGGACTTCCCGGACATCCGGCAACGCTAGGACGCAGCGATGTGTTCATGCAGGCCGCCGTGCTCCAGCTCTATGACCCGGATCGCGCGCAAAGTCCGACCCGCGCCGGCGCGCCCGTCACATGGACCGATGTCGGCGCAATGTTCTCGGCGCAGCGCCAAGACTGGCAAAAGGACGGCGGAAAACGGCTTCGCCTGCTGCTGTCGCAAACAACCTCGCCGACATTGGCGCGCCAGATCAAAGAATTCCAATCGCAGTTTCCGGCCGCGCAGTTGCATGTTCACGATGCCTCGGGCGAGCGTGAGCGGATCGCCAATGCCATTGCAGCCTACGGCGAGCCTCTCGACCTGCACTATCAGCTTGATGCCTGCTCCGTTGTCGTCAGTTTCGACGATGACTTTCTCGGTCCCGGCCCACGCCAGCTTTTGCATGCGATCGAATGGGCGCAGGCGCGCCGTCGCACGGATGTGCCGGGCATTCATCTCTACTGCGCCGACAGCATTCCGGGAGCCACCGGCGCGGTTGCGTCGCATCGCCTTCGCGCCGCTCCGTCCCGGATGTCGCATCTGATCGAAGCGCTCGCCGCCCGGCTTGGCGTTGCGGGTGCATCGGCGGCCGATCTCTCCGAGCAAGAACGTCACTGGCTGGCGCGCGCTGGCGCGGCGATCGACGGCGCGAAAGGCGGGGCACTGGTGACGGCGGGCCTCGGAACCGGTTCGCAGACGGCGCGTTGGGCCGCGCGCATCAACGACGCCATCGGCGCATCCGGACAAACCTTGAAGTTGACCCCGCCGGTCGCCAATCCCGGTATCGATGTGGCGTCGCTCGGCGAACTTGTCACCGATATGGACAATGGGCAGGTGGATACGCTGGTGATCCTCGATGCCAATCCAGTCTACACCGCACCGGGCTCGCTCGATTTCGTCAACGCGCTATCGAAGGTGAAGACCTCGATCCACATCGGTCTTTATCGCGACGAGACCGGCCATCGCTGCAACTGGCAGCTCCCGCTGACCCACGATCTGGAAAGCTGGAGCGATGCGCGCGCGGTGGATGGCACTGCCACCATCATCCAACCGGTCATTACATCCTTCTATGACGTCCGATCGCGGCATCAGATCCTGGCGATGATGTTCGGACGAGACGAGGAGGCCGATGCGCTGGTGAAGGAAACGTGGCGGAACGCATTCGGCGACTCCTTCGACGCGCAATGGAAGAAGGCGTTGCGCGACGGCTTTGTCGCAGGCAGCACCGCTCAGGCCCAGGCGAAACCGGCCTCCGGCTGGACCGAACCGGCACCGTCGGACGTCGACGGGTTGGATATCGTATTTCGTCTCGACCCGACCGTCTGGGATGGGCGCTACGCCAATCTCGGCTGGCTCCAGGAATTGCCGAAACCGCTGACGACGCTGACATGGGGCAACGTGATTGCCGTTCCGCCAGCGTGGGCGCGCGACTTCGCCGTCGAAAACGGCGACCTGCTTGAGGTCGATATCGACGGCCGCAAGGTTTTGGGTCCGGCCTGGATCATGCCGGGTCAGGCTGACAACACCATCGGGCTCTGGCTTGGCCACGGTCGCGAGAATGCAGGCCGTGTCGGAAACGGGGTCGGCTACAACGCTTATGCCGTGCGCCCGGCGGCGACGCCGTGGACGACGAAAGGTTCCGTTCGAAAGCTCGACAGCAGAGAAGCCCTCGCGATCACCCAGATGCATCACCGGATGGAGGGGTTCGATTTCGTTCGCGAAGTCAGCGCCGCATCACCCAGCCTGCCCGCTCCGTCACCGCAACCGAGTCTCTATCCGCCATATCCATCCGCGAAGAACGCCTGGGGCATGGTGATCGATATCGATTCCTGCATCGGCTGCAACGCCTGCGTCGCGGCCTGCACGGCTGAGAACAACGTCGCGGTGGTTGGCAAGGCCCAGGTGGAGATGGGCCGCGAAATGCACTGGTTGCGGATCGCGCGCTACTACACCGGCGATGTCGAGAATCCGCGCAGCTATTTCCAGCCGGTCCCCTGCATGCAGTGCGAGGATGCGCCCTGCGAAATGGGATGCCCGGTTCATGCCACCGTGCACAGCCCCGAAGGCATCAATCAGATGGTCTACAACCGCTGCATCGGCACGCGGACCTGCTCAAGCTACTGCCCCTACAAGGTACGGCGCTTCAATTACCTCGATTATCGCAACACGCCGGAAGCGCCCGTCGAACCGGTCCATAATCCGGATGTCACGGTCCGCTCGCGCGGCGTGATGGAGAAGTGCACTTATTGTACCCAGCGCATCCAGGCGGCGCACGTCGCGGCTGACAAGGACAATCGCGACTTGCACGACGGCGACGTGGTGACGGCCTGTCAAGCCGCGTGCCCAACCCGCGCGATTGTGTTCGGAGACATCAACGATCCCAATTCGGAGGTTTCAAAACTGCGCCGAAGCGGCCGTCACTATGTATTGCTCGATGAATTGGGGACGCGACCGCGCACGACCTACCTGGCCAAGTGGAATGACGGCCCGGACAGTGAGGACGACCGAACATGACGGCCTCGGCAACCGACATTTTGCCGACCGATCAGAGCATCGGTGACGTCAGCAGGCAACTGACCGGCATACCGCTGCACTTTCCCGCACGGCGGCAATGGTGGATCGCGATGGCGGTCGCGGTCGCGCTGCTCATGCTGTTTATCGTCTCGGTGATCGAACTGTTTACCCGCGGCGTCGGCATATGGGGCCTGAACGTTCCGGTCACCTGGGCCTTTGCGATTCACAACTATGTCTGGTGGCTCGGCATCGGCCATGCCGGGACGCTGATTTCGGCGCTTCTGTTGCTCACCGGCAGCGAGTGGCGCAACTCGCTTAACCGCTTCGCCGAAACCATGACGCTGTTCGCCGTGGTGTGTGCCGGCATCTATCCGGTGCTTCACCTCGGCCGCCCCTGGTATCTCTACTGGATGTTTCCCTATCCGGCGACGATGGGCGTCTGGCCGCAATTCCGCAGTCCGCTGGAATGGGACATCTGGGCGGTGCTGACCTATCTTAGCGTCTCCGTGCTGTTCTGGTACACCGGGCTGATCCCCGATCTCGCCAACGCCCGTGACCGCGCGACGCGGCGCGGCTGGCAGGTGTTCCTCGGCATCCTCGCGCTCGGTTGGCGCGGCTCGACGATCCACTGGCACCGCTGGTCGCGAACCTATCGGATCATGGCGGCGATCGCCGTGCCACTGGTGGTCTCCGTGCATAGCGAAATCTCGCTGCTGTTCGCAGCCAGTCAGTTGCCCGGTTGGCATTCGACGCTGTTCCCGCCCTATTTCGTACTCGGCGCCGCGTTTTCGGGCTTTGCCGTCGTCTCGGTGATCGCGGTGGCGTTACGCGCGATGTTCGGGCTGGAAAACCTCGTGACGCGCAAGCATTTCGACGTGCTCGGTAAGGTGTTGCTCGCGACCGGACTGATGACCGGTTACGGCTACGTGTTCGAGGTCGTCGATGTCCTCTACGGCGGCAATCCCCACGACTTGCAAACGCTGCTCGACCGCACCACTGGCGCCTATGCCTGGCTCTATTGGGGCGCCGTGGTCTTTAACTTTGTCCCGCTGCAATTGCTATGGTGGCGCGCGGTGCGGCGAACCGGCTGGGCGCTGTTGCTGGTTTCCGTTTCGGTGATCATCGGCATGTGGCTGGAGCGTTACATGATCCTGGTGACCACGCTCTACCGCGATTTTCTGGTTTCGTCATGGAGCCACTACACGCCGACGTTCTGGGACTGGTCGACTTATTTCGGCACCATCGGCCTTTTCCTGGTGCCGTTCCTGCTGGCGATCCGGTTCATTCCCGTGATCTCGATTTTCGAAACCGAGAAAACGCTTCTGGACGAACGGGAGGCGCATGATGGCTGACACGCCCTACGGTTTTGTCGCCGAGTTCGCCACCGAGGATGCGATCGTCAAAGCCGCGCGACAGGTGCGCCAGGCGGGTTATCGGAATATCGATGCCTTCACGCCATTTCCGCTTCCGCGACTGGCGCGCATCATGCGCATCAGGGATTCGCGGCCGGCGTGGCTCGGATTGGCGGGCGGCATCTTCGGCTTTCTGCTCGCGTTCGGGATGCAAGCTTTTGTCAGCTATGACTATCCGCTCAATGTCGGCGGTCGCCCGCTCTATCCGCTGTCCGCCTACGCGGTGGTGATCTTCGAACTGACGATCCTGTTCGCCGTGCTGTTTCTCTTCGTCGGGCTGTTGGTTTTGAACCGCCTGCCGCGGTTGAACTATCCGATCTTCAACGCTCCCAGATTCCATCTCGCGAGCAAGGATCGCTTCTTCCTTTGCATCAAAGCCCAAGACAGGCAATTCGATCGGGAGAGCACCGCCCGCTTCCTGCGCGATATTGGAGCGGTGAGCATCGCGTTGGTGCCGTCGTGAAAGCCGCCGCCGCGGCCTTCGCGTTGGCGGTTCTTCTGGCCGGATGCGACCAGAACATGGAGGAGCAGCCGGCCGGTCGCAGCTATTCAACGCTGCCGCAACTTGGCGGCAGCGCAATGCGGCCTCCTCCCTCAGGGACCGTGGCACAGGACGCCGCCGCCCGAGAGGAGGCGACCCAACGGAAGCCGCAACTCACGGCGGCGTTGCTGGCACGCGGACAGGATCGCTTCAACATCTATTGTTCGCCCTGTCACGGCCGAACCGGCCAAGGTAACGGCCGCATCGTTCAGCGCGGGATGCCGCACCCGACCAGCTATAACGATCCACGGTTGCTGGCGGCCGACGACCAGCATTTCTTCGAGGTCATCACCCGGGGATACGGCGCGATGTACTCCTACGCCATGCGCGTATCACCGCAGGATCGCTGGGCGATCGTCGCCTACATTCGCGCGCTGCAACTGAGCCGTCACGCTGCGCTGGCGGATGTCCCTGACAACGAGAAGGCAAAACTGGTGGAGGACCGGAAATGAGCACAATCCGGCTCCGTGCAACCATCATCGGCGTAGCCACGCTTACCTGCCTGTGCCTCGGCGCGATCATCGACCCGCGCACGACGTTGGCGGCCTATCTGGTCGGCTGGATCACGCTCGCCGCGATCCCGATCGGCGGACTGCTGATCCTGCCGACGACATATCTTGTCCGCCGCACATGGACCCACGACCTGCCCCCCATCCTCGCCGCGATGACGGCAACATTACCCTTGTGCGGCGTGCTTTTTATTCCCGTTCTGCTCCGACAATCGCTGCTTTATCCGGTCGCGGCAGGCGCCGCCGCTCCTGCGTTCAGGGCGGCCTATCTGGCGCCGTGGGCGTTTGCGTTGCGGACGATCGCCTATTTCTCAATCTGGTTCGTACTCGGCGCCTGGCTTACTCGCGCATGGGGAGATTCGGCCCGCATGAACCGGGCGGCATCGGCCACCCTTATCGTCGCATCGCTGACGATATCGCTCGCCGGGATCGACTGGCTCGAATCGTTGAACGCGGATTTTCACTCCTCGATTTATGGGTTGCTCTTCGTCAGTTTCACGCTGATGTCCTCGCTGGCGTTCGTTCTGGCTTTTGGATTGCGTTCTTACCGACGCATCCATTCCACTCGCGGCTATGGCGGATTGTTCCTGGGCACGCTACTGCTATGGGCTTATCTCCATGCGATGCAATACATCGTCATATGGGCCGGAAACATCCCAGACGAGGTGACGTGGTATCTCGATCGCGCACAAAACGGATGGCAATATGTGACGGCCTTACTGGCCATCGGCCAGTTCGTCGTCCCGTTCCTCTTACTTCTCTCCGCCCGAGTGCGCCGCGACCGACGTTGGCTGTTCGCGATATGCACCGCGACCTTAATACTGCGCGGAGCCGAAGCCGCGCTGCTCGCTTTTCCGGAGATTGACAATCTCAACGTCATGCTTCTGCCATTCGCGAATATCGCCGCGCTACTTTTCATAGCGAGTGCATTCACTCTTGTTATTACGCGAAAGCTTGGCGATACGGCCGTCGGTCTCAATGCACCTGCCGCTCGTGCCTGAACATGAAACCCAGAAATCCGGCCAGCAGCGCAACCATGACACCACCGCCGATCGACAGCGCGCGACCGATCGCCAGATTGTAAAACCCATGGCTTGGATCGAAGCCGTAGCATAGCAGACGCACTTGATCGGCCACGCTCCCGATCCGACCGTCGCCCGCCTCGACAAGCGCAAGTCTCAGGTCGGCGGGATCAAGCCCAAAACCCGAAAGCGCATGGCTGACGCGGCCGTCGGCCGTCACCGTGAATGCGGCCGCCGGGTGGGCATATTGGTCAAGCGCCGGATCGTAAATGGAGCTGAATCCGAAAGCCGAGGTGATTCTGGCGATGTCCTCGGCAGTTCCACGCAACATGTGCGTGTGCTCTGCTATCGGACCGGAGGTCCCGACTTGCGCCGCCTTCATCGCCGACGCATCGGCGTCGCTGTCTTTCGGATCAAGCCCGAGCACGCGCACGCTGAAATCTTTTCCCGGCACGAACCCGGTTTTACCCAGCACATCGGTCATGGTTCGCAGAACCGGGCTGCAAAGCGAACGACAGGTGAAGTCTGCGACGATCCAAACGCTGGGCTTGCCTTCCAGCCATTGGCTGAGCGCAGCGGACGTATCACCGTCCGTCAACGTAACGTCGAGCGGAAGCTGCGCACCGGGCCGGGGCGAGGCCGTTACGGCGGCGATATCCTTGCTCAACAAAGCCGCATCCGCCGGACTTATCATCGCGCAGATGAGAGGGAGCGTTAGCAAACCCGCGAACGCTTTTCTGCGAACGTTGAAGGGATATCCCATCGCTGCCTCCGCGCGACCCCTGCTGCGCTCCATCATTTCTCCGACGGCAGCACGGCCGCCAAAGCCTGCCGCACCGCGCCGGAGAAGGTCCGCCGTTCGCTGGGGTCTCCCTTCAGCAACGACAGGCTGAAGTTGCGCGCCTGCTGCATCGTGATGTGCGGCGGCAGCGGCGGTACCTCCGGATCTGTCTTCACCTCGAGCACGACCGGAATATTGCTCGACAACGCCTCGTCCCACGCCGGGCCCATCTGTTCGGGGTCGTCCACGAAGATGCCGCGCAAGCCGATCAATTGGGCAAAGCGATGATACGACACGTTGGGAATCTTTTGCGAGGATTCAAACTTGGGATCGCCTTCCAGGACCCGTTGCTCCCAGGTCACCTGGTTAAGGTCTTCATTATTGAAAACACAGACGATCCAGCGCGGATCCGATCGACCAGGTGCCGAACCTGGGATGGCGATGACGCCTGCTGAACATAGGCACCGGCGACATCCTTCAGCATCGAGACCAGATCGAGTTCCTGCTGATAATGCCCGCCAAGGGCGTTGCGCGCCTGCTGACCAACGATAGCGAGCACGGGCTGATGATCGAGCAGAGCGTCGTATAGCCCGGTCACCAGATGCGAGGCGCCCGGTCCCGACGTCGCAATGCATACGCCGATCCGCCCGCTAAACTTGGCGTAGGCGGACGCCATGAAAGCCGCCATCTCCTCATGGCGCGCCTGAATGAAGTCGATCAACCCATCCGAGCGGTTCAGTGCGCCGAAAACGCCGTTGATGCCGTCGCCGGGATAGCCAAAAACCGTGTCAACCTTCCACAACGAGAGCCTTTCAACGACAAAATCACCGACGGTACGCATCGTTGGCTCTCCCTTAAACCTCACACAGGTGGCCTGATATCAATGTGTCGAACGTTTCAGGTGAGCGGGTGTTCCTCTCGCGTTCATCACCTGTGGGACGCGCGTGTCGATATTTGAACCGATGGTCTACAGCTGCTTGAGCGGCGTCTTCCTGTTGGATCGACATCCGGCTCCGCTCGCCTCCGGCCTTTATCGTGCAGCGGGCGGCTATGACTCGGCATAGCGCTCCGCAACGGAACCGCCGAGCCATTGGCTGGTTCCTATCCTCGGCGGCGGAGCGCCGAGCGGCCGCCTGATCGGGCAGATTTTGAAAGGACAGGCAGTGCTGTTTGCCTATATCGACGTATTCGTGATCGTTGGATCGATGACATCGCTCGCGCTATCTCCGCACACAGTGAAGCACGGAGGTTCGGCGCCGATACACTGACGACCTAACTATCTGAGCCGGATTGCGATAGCGGCGAGTTTGACGAAACCCATGACGGCGAGCAGCTTGTCGAAACGTGTTGCGAGGCGCCTTGCCACCACCATGGCAGCGGGCCGCGATCGCTGGCAGGCACGTTTGAGCCGATCGAGATTGCGGTGGCGCACGCCCGGCTGACCACGTCAGGGCAGGACAACGGAATGGAAAAGTCAGGCGCTACGGGAGCCAAAAAGCGACGCAGCGTCTGGCTTCTCCTCGTTAGTGCTATCGAAGCAACCACGAAAAGGAACGTCGCAAAAAGGATTCGCCGTCCGCCCTGACAATTTCTCCGTGCG
Organism: Nitrobacter sp. 62-23; assembly: GCF_001897285.1. GTDB lineage: Bacteria > Pseudomonadota > Alphaproteobacteria > Rhizobiales > Xanthobacteraceae > Nitrobacter. Next base: position 79,123 of record NZ_MKSM01000096.1, on the reverse strand, counting down.
CCACGACGACGTGCTCGGGGTGTTTCTCGATGAGCTCACGAATCTTCGGGCGCGCGCTGGCGCGGTTGCGGAAACTTATCCGATAGTCGATCGGCGGATAGCCCCACCCCTCGACCATTTTCGAAAGTCTTGCGATTGGTCGCATCCACCAAGGCCAATGGCGTTTCAGGAACGTTTCGCTGAGGGTCTGCGACAGGTCGGCGATGATGGCGGTGCGTGATGCGCGGTGAAAAAAGATCAGTTCGTGCACGAAAGGCGAATTGGTGAAGCAGAATTGGTCGATCTGTCCTTTCCATTCGGCTGGCGGGTCGTCGGCCAGTATCCCGGCGAAGCGGAGTTCCCTGCACTTGGCGACTGTCTCCCCCGTACCCCACAAACTCGCATCCGGGAAAGCGGTCTGCCACTCGCCTAGAAACAGATAGTGCAGCTTGTTGGGGCTGACGATATGCCGGACAGGTCCCAGCGATCGAATCTCATCTTCGATCGCGGCGGTCTTTTCGACCGGCGACCATAACCAAAGCCCTCCATCTGCAAGCCGCACGATGACCATGCGTGTCGGATAGTCGAAGCCTTTGAACGAGACGACTCCGCCATCCGCAAACCATAGGTCCGATCCAAGCTGCTCCAGCATGTCGCGTAATCTAGTCCTTTGGATGGACGCTTTCCATTGTTCCATGCCGTCACCGATCCTATTCGTTACCGATGACGGGCGTCGTCAAGCAGTTCGTCGATATGGCTGCGAATCGCTTCAAACGCCTGCTGATTTTCCATCAGGGCTTCGACGGTCCTGGCGTCATAATCGGCCGGTTGCAGGCGGAACTCCGTTATGGAGTCCGTTGATGCTAGAAAAACTTCAATCAACGTCCACGGTTCCTCGTCGCAGCGGTCTTCCGCAGCCTCGCGTTCGTTGCGGCATTGACGACCCTGCTCGTCAAACCGGGCCGGCTTTCCTTTATGCGTAAGTTCCTCCCGCTTCGCGGCAAAGTCTCATGCGAGCAGGAGTGGAAAGCGCATGATGAATCTGGCGCCGCGACCGGGGGCGTCCTCAACTGTGATGCTTCCATGGTGGGCTTCGACAATCTTTTTGACGATGGATAACCCCAGCCCTGCGCCTCCGCTCGCACGCGTGGATTGTCGCCAGAAACGCTTGAAAATCGATTCGCGATTCTCCGGCGGCACTCCGTCGCCGTTGTCGATCACGCTGATCGACCCGTCCTGTCCAACGACGATTTCGATGGTAGTGCCTTCGGGGGTGTGATGGAGAGCATTTTCGACGAGATTACGCGTCGCGCGCCGGATCATCTCCGCGTTTCCCACGATGAGAACGGGCTCATCCACGCCAATCAATTCGATGCTCTTTCCGCGCTTCAATGCGAGCGGGGCGATGAATTCCGCGATCTCAACACCAACCTCGTGGAGATCAGCAACGGATTCCGGATCGACCACCGCTGTCTCCAGCTCCGTCGCATCGAGCAACTGACTGACGACCCGGCTCATGTTCTCGACGTCGCGTCCCAGGGCGCGGCTCGCCTCGCTGTGCGGGAGAGTTTCAATTCTCGTGCGGAGAATCGCGAGCGGCGTCCGTAATTCATGCGCCGCGTCAGCGGCGAACTCGCGCTGGCTTCGGAAACCAAGCTCCAGCCGATCGAGAGCCTGATTGACCGCTTTCACCAGAGGCAGGATTTCGGGAGGCATGTCGTCGGTTGGCAGGCGGACATCAAGGCGCGTCGGGCTGATATGCTTCGCGCGGTCCGATGCCCGGTGCAGCGGCCTCATCGCCAGGCGGAAAATGATGGTGTCGGCAACGAGCAGGAGAAGCAGAACGGGAACGATTATCCAAACTACCTGCCGCAGAAAATTAGCGAGAACATCGTCGACGATCACGTCGCGATGCGACAATTTCTCTGCGACCTGGATCCAGACAGGATGGCCGTCAATATCCTTGCGCGCGCTGGCTCCCGCGATGGTCCTTGCGCCACGCGGGGTTCGCGCCCGGTACGGCACAATTCCGGTCGCATCCGGATCGATAGCAAAGAGCGGTTGCTTGCTCGCATGCGATGAAAAGATCACTTTGCCCGCGTCGTCGATGATCGCATAGCTGTAACGATCATAGGCGTCGGAATATTGATCGCGGACGCCATCCGGCAGATGCAGCGACCATCCTCCCCTCGATGCCGGCTCCAGGTGACGGGCAAAGATCTCGATCTGAGCCGCCATCGTGTTCAACTGAAGTGTTGCGATGTCCGACGCCAGCGACCAGTGCAGCACGAACCGCAAAAGAACTGCCGCAACAATTACCGCCACGAGATGAAGAGCGACGATGCGCGACAGAATGGATTTTTGCAGCGCCACCTAGTGCCCTAAATCTGAAGTTCGCCTCACTGTGCAGCGCCCTCCGGAGCGAACTTCAGATTCGAAAGGGCACTAGAAAATTTATAATTCTGGTGTGGTTCAAGTTCGGAAGCTCGCTTGAAGCGCTCGCAGAGAAAATGAAGTGAACTTCTGAACCGCCACACTAGTGGAGTGAATTTGACATTCGCTACCCACTTTGCAGCAAACCCGTCAGGCGAATGTCAAATTTAAAACTCCACCAGAAACCTGATAGCTGCTAGTGGTTTTTTGATTCTAACATTTGCAAGAACTCCCTGCCGCAACGGGATGCAAATGTTAGAATCGGACCACTAGTCGCTCTCCATCATCACATAGCCAACGCCCCGGATCGTGGTGATCTTGACCTTCGCACCGATATCGAGAAGCTGCTTGCGCAGGCGATGCACATAGACCTCGACGGCATTGGACGCGACATCGCCGGTCAGGCCGAAAATCTGGTCTTCGAGAAGTTTCTTGGAGACGACGCTGCCTTTGCGGCGCAACAGCAGTTCGAGGACCGCGATCTCCCGGGCGGAAAGATTCTGAGGCTTCATGTCGACGAATGCCTGTCGGCCATCGGTATCGAACGTCACGTTCGAGAGACGCAATGTGCTGCCGAGCATCTGTCCCGGGCGCCTGAGGAGCGCTTCGAGCCGTGCTACCAGTTCATCGAAGGCGAACGGCTTGACGAGATAGTCGTCTGCTCCGCTCCGAAGACCGTTGACCCGATCCTCCACGCCGCCGCGTGCGGTGAGTACGAGAATCGGAATGGGATCCTTGCGATGCCGCAGTTCGCGCAGGATCGAAAGCCCGTCGCCATCCGGCAAGCCCAGGTCCAAAATCAGCGCGGCATAACGGGTGGTCCCAAGCACGCTGGACGCATCCGAAACGCTGGCCAGAAGGTCGATCTCGTAGCCGGCCGCCTGCAGCCCCTTCGCCAGAAGGTCAGCCAGTTCTTCGCTGTCCTCCACGATCAGGACCCTCATGGATACGACGGGCTCCTCGATCTGCCGGATGGCACGGCGGGCCATGGACGAGCTAATGCCGCTGCCTTCGCGACCCTGCGCGATCTCGTGTTGTAAGTTCCGTGTAAGGTCGGTGTCATGAAGAGCATTGTAAGGCTGCCGTAAGATGCAACTCCTATAGCAGATATGCTGTGCATCGGATCGAGGTTTCATCATGCGTGCTCGCAAAATCGCTTGAGCCGGCAAGGTCTTGAACCGAAGTCGCCGATCCCTTGGGAGGCAGGCTGCCTCTCGGCATATCAAGCTGAGCACGAGGAAGTGGAGACACGAAGCAATGCTTCGTCTGGCATCATTCTGGCGGACGCGGGCAGTCCCGCGGGCTGTCATCGGCCTGTTGACCGTTCCGATCATGATTGCAGCGGCTGTGATCGTTTTGAGGGTCGACCGTGGCAGCGCCGCCCGTAGTTCAGCGCTGGACAGCGAGATCAAGTCAGCCGACGGAAAGCTGCGCCTCACCGCATCGCAATGGAGCGCCGTGACGGTGCAGCCCATCGAGCAACAGGCATTCCGCTCGGAATTCCGCACCGAGGGAAAGGTCGCAATCGATCAGAACCTGTCGACCCGTATCTTTGCGCCCTACGCGGGACGAGTGACGAAATTGACGGTTGCGCCCGGCGATGAGGTTCAAAAAGGCCAGCTTCTCTTTGTGATCGCGGCAGCGGACTCCGTTGACGCCCAGAAGGATTTCGTCGTCGCTCTGGCGAGCCGGAACAAGGCGGTTTCCCAGGTTAATCTGGCGCAGATCGTCGAGCGACGGATGTCGAACCTCGCGAAGGACAAGGCAGCGTCGCAGCGAGAATGGCAGGAGGCTCAGGCCAACCTCACCGCGGCGGAGAACGATTCCCGTTCGGCGGAGATCGCCCTTCAGGCCGCGCGCAACCGGCTGCGACTGGTCGGCAAAACCGATGCGGAGATCGAAACGTTCGAGAAAACCGGCGCGCTCACGCCGGACGCTCCGGTATACGCGCCGCTGGCCGGAACCGTTCTGCAACGCAAAATCGGACCCGGACAGTATGTCAGCGCGGGAGCAGGCGACAGCGATCCGGTATTCCTGATCGGAGACACCTCGAAAGTCTGGATCGCGGCCTATGTGCGCGAAACCGACGTCGCCAAGGTGCGGATCGGCGAGCGGTTGACATTCAAGGTGCTGACCGAGCCGGACCGCGTGTTCGAGACCCGGATCGACTACGTTGCGCCGGGAATCGATCCCGACAGCCGCCGATTACTGGTCCGCGCCAGCGTCGATAATGCCGACGGGCTGCTCAAGCCCGAGATGTTTGCCAGCGTCACGATCGTCACCAGCGACGGGAAGCCGACGCCGGCCGTGCCCCTCGATGCCGTGATCTATGAAGGAAACAATGCGCGCGTCTGGGTCGTCGGCGACGATCACTCCGTCGAATTACGCCAGATCAAGCTCGGTCAGTCGAGCGAACGGATGATCCAGGTTCTGGACGGACTCCACGCGGGCGAGAAGATCGTCACGCGGGGCAGTCTGTTCATTGACCGGATGACGACCGCCAAACAAACCTGATGAATACAGGCCGCCCGCAATGATCGATTCGGTCGTCGCGTTTGCATTGAGACAGCGCGTTCTGATGCTGGTTGTGTTCGTCATGACGCTGGCCGGCGGTCTCGCTGCGTTCAAAGTCCTGAACATCGAGGCCTATCCCGATCCCGTTCCGCCCATGGTGGACGTCATCACCCAAAGCGCGGGACTTTCGGCCGAAGAAATCGAACGCTACATCACGATTCCGATCGAGACGCAGCTTTCCGGCGTGCCGAACCTCCGGGTGATGAGGACGATCTCGCTTTACGGGCTGTCGGACGTCAAACTGCAATTCACCTATGACTTCACCTATGACGAGGCGCTGCAGCAGGTCATCAACCGTCTGGGGCAACTCTCCGGATTGCCGGACGGAGTTCAGCCGACCATCAGCCCGGTCAGCCCCATCGGTGAAATCTATCGTTACAGGCTGGTCGGTCCGCCCGGCTATAGCGTGCTCGATCTGAAGACTCTGCAGGACTGGGTTCTGCAGCGCCGCTTTCGTGCCGTTCCAGGCATCGTGGATGTCGTCGGCTGGGGCGGGAAGACCAAAACCTTCGAGCTGCAGGTCGATCTCGACAAGCTCATCGCCCACAATCTGACACTGTCGCAATTGCTGCAGACGTTGCGCAGCAGCAACCTGAACGTCGGCGGAAACATCGTCAATCTCGGTACGCAATCGGCCGTGGTTCGCGGTGTCGGCCTGATCCGCTCGGTCGACGACATCAAGAATACGATGCTGACCCAGACCGGCGGAAATCCGGTTCTGGTCGGCGACGTCGCCACGGTCATCGTCGGCCATCAACCCCGCCTCGGTATTGCAGGCCAGGACAATGACGACGATATCGTCGAGGGCATCGTTCTGATGCGCCGTGGCCAGCAAAGCACCCCGACGATCGAGCGGGTAAAAGCGGAGGTCGAGCGCATCAATACGTCAGGCATTCTGCCGCCCGGCGTGCGGATCGAGCGCATCTACGATCGTCAGGATCTGATCGACACGACCACCCATACTGTCCTGCACAATATGCTGGTCGGCATTCTACTGATCTTCGCATTGCAGTGGGTGTTTCTCGGCAATCTTCGCAGCGCCATGATCGTCGGCGCAACGATTCCGTTCGCACTGTTTTTTGCCGTCGGCATCATGGTTCTGCGTGGAGAATCCGCAAACCTGTTATCCGTCGGCGCCATCGATTTCGGCCTGATCGTCGATGCGACGGTGATCATGGTGGAGCGGATATTCCGGCAACTCGGGCATGACGCGCCCGCTCCTTCATCGGGGGATGCCGAATCATCCGGGCTCAGTGGAAGGCTGCTCGCCATTTATAGCGCGGCCACCGGCGTCAATCGCTCGATCCTGTTCGCGACCGGAATCATTATCGCCGGGTTCATTCCACTTTTCACCATGAGCGGCGTGGAGGGACATATCTTCGGCCCGATGGCGAAGACCTATGCATATGCCATTGCCGGTGGATTGATTGCCACATTCACAATCACGCCTGCGCTCAGCGCGCTTCTGCTGCCTGAGCATGTCGAGGAAACCGAGACGTGGCTGGTGCGGACACTTCATCGCTTTTACCGGCCTGTGCTGCGATTAGCCGTCTCGAATCGAAGGTTGACGGCCGTTCTGGCGCTGGCTTTATTTATTCTGGCCGGCGTCGCAATGCGCTTCCTGGGATTGGAGTTTCTTCCCAAGCTGGAGGAGGGCAATTTGTGGATCCGGGCCACCATGCCGGCGACCATCTCGCTTCAGGAAGGTAATGGCTATGCGAACCGCATGCGCCGGGTGATCCGCAGCTTCCCCGAAGTGGAAACTGTCGTCACCCAGCACGGCCGCCCGGACGACGGCACGGACGCAGCCGGCTTTTTCAATGTGGAGTTCTTCACGCCGCTGAAGCCGATCAGCCAGTGGCGCGCCGGAGTGGACAAGGAAAAGCTGACGGAAGAAATCCAGGCGAGGCTTGAGACTGAATTTCCGGGGATCGAGTTCAATTTCTCGCAGTACCTGCAGGACAATGTTGCCGAGCAGATATCAGGCGTGAAGGGCGAAAACTCCATCAAGGTTTTCGGCAATGACTTGCAGGAACTGACCGATACCGCCGACAGGATCAAGGCGGTGCTCGCCACCGTGCCTGGAATAACGGACCTCGGCGTCTTCACATCGCTCGGTCAGCCAACCATCCAGATCGATATCGATCGCGAGCGCGCCGCGCGTTACGGGTTGACGCCCGGCGACATCAACTCGACGATCCGGACCGCCGTCGGCGGCGAAGAAGCAGGCGATGTCTATGAGCCGGGAAGCGATCGACACTTCCCGATCGTCGTCCGGCTCGCCCCGCAATATCGCCAGAGCGCGGAAGCCATCAGCAAGCTGACGATCGGCGCGTCCGGACCCAAAGGAATCACGCAGATCCCCTTAAGCGAGGTCGCGCGCATCCAGCTCGTGAGCGGTCCTTCATACATCTATAGGGAACAGCAGCAGCGCTACCTGCCGATCAAGTTCAGCGTTCGCGACCGCGATCTCGGCAGCACTATCGAGGAGGCTCAGCAGCGCATCGCACGGGAGGTGCAATTACCACCCGGAACCCAACTCCAATGGGTCGGCGAATTCCGCAATCTGCAGGATGCGATCGGGCGGCTGCAGATCGTCGTGCCGCTGAGCCTCGCGATTATCGGTCTTTTGCTTTGGATCAATTTCACCTCCGTGCGCGATACCCTGCTTGCACTGAGCGTCATTCCGATGGCCGTGATCGGCGGCGTCTTTGCGCTATTCCTGGCGCGGATTCCGTTCAGCGTTTCGGCGGCTATCGGCTTCATCGCGCTGTTCGGAATTTCCGTGATGAACGGCATTCTGATCTTGTCGCAGTACAACCAGTTCATCGATTCCGGCCTGCAGCGCATCGACGCGATCATACGGGCCGGAGAAGCGCAGATGCGCCCGGTCCTGATGACCTGCGTGATAGCGGGAATCGGCCTGCTGCCCGCCGCCCTGTCCACCGGGATCGGATCGCAGGTGCAGAAACCGCTGGCGGTCGTGGTGGTCGGCGGAATGACGGTTGCTCCGCTCGTCATTCTCGTTGTCTTGCCGGCTTTGATCTCGCTATTTTCTCGTCGAAGAATGGTGGCTGACGCTCCCGAATCGGCGTTCGAACCGGCAAAATAAAACCGACTCTGGCAGGCGATCATAGAAAAGGAAAAGTTGTGGGGGGAGGCTGGCAAAGAGCATTGGCGTCCGGCTTTTGCGGGAGCGGATGCGCTCACGCGCGATCCCCCGCGCGTCTCCTGATCTTGTCCGGATTGCTATTCGTCTCGCAGGTGCTCTCAGGCTGCGCGGTGGGGCCTGACTTCAAACCTCAGGCACCCCCCGAAACCTCAAAATATCTTTCCGGTCCGGCGGCAGATCGCGTGCCGGGACATCCCCTCGTGCACGGCGCGGAAATTCCTTCCCAGTGGTGGGAGTTGTTCCGCTCGCCGGCGCTGAACCGAATCGTGCAAGACGGGATCGCACACAATGCCGATCTCGCGGCGGCGGAGGCAGCAGTGAGGGTGGCGCAGGCCAACGCGCTGGCACAGCGCGGCGCCCTGTTTCCGAGCGTGACCGGAGATTTCGAATCCTCGCGTCAAAAGGTGGCGGTCGATCTGTCGTCGCCTCTTGAGTCCGGCGCCAATATTTTCAATCTGCATACCGGTCAGGTCACGGTCTCCTACGTCGCCGACGTCTGGGGAGGCACGCGCCGTCTTGTTGAGTCCGCAGACGCGCAAGCCGAGATGCGCGCGTTCCAGCGTGAAGGCGTCTATCTGACGCTGGCCAGTAACATCGCGCTTGCTGCGATCGAGGAAGGGCGGTTGCGCGGACAGATCGCGGCGACCCGCCGGGTCATGGGCCTGCAGTCCGAGGTTCTCAAACTCTTGAAGCGGCAACAGGAGCAGGGCCAGATCGCCCTGACCGACGTTGCGGCGCAGGAAACTGCGGTTTCGCAGACCAGGCTCTTGTTGCCGCCGCTCGAAAGGCAGCTCGCGCAACAGCGTCATTTGTTGACGTTTTTGACCGGACGCCTGTCGAGCGACGCACCGGCCGAAACTTTCAATCTTGGCTCGTTTCGAATGCCGCGCCGTCTTCCTCTCAGCTTGCCGGCTGATCTCGTAAGACAGCGCCCCGACATTCGCGCCGCCGAGGCCAATCTCCGCTCCAGCAACGCAATGATCGGAGTGGCGATCGCCAACCGCTTGCCGCAGATCTCCCTGACCGGCAATGTCGGCGCGGCGGCTGCCCGATTTGCAGAACTGGCCACACCGGGAGCGGGCCTCTGGATGCTGGCCGGGAATGCGGCGCAAACCATTTTCGATGCGGGAACGCTGGAAAACAAGCAGGTCGCCGCGGAACAGGAAACCAATCAGGCTCTCGCTCAGTATCGCAGCACGGTGCTTGCTGCGTTTCAAAACGTCGCGGACGTCTTGCGGGCTCTTCAGGCCGGTACCCGCGCCATCAGTGCCGCGACAGATGCGGAGCGATCCGCATCGGAGAGCATCGCGTTGTTGCGCAAGCAGGTGGATCAGGGACAGATCAGCGTGCCGCTTCTGCTCGCCGCGCAACAGGCCTATCTGCAGACCTCTCTTGCGCGCCTCGATGCGCAGGCTTCTCAACTCGCCAATACGGTCGCGCTGTTTCAGGCTCTCGGCGGCGGCTGGTGGAATAGGGAATCCGGATTCGCTCGTGTTACCGAGGCAAAGCCGCTCTGATCCGGTGTAACCATTCATCCGACACGCGACCAACGGCAAGATCACGGTGTTCCGCCCGGACGGCCGATGAGCGATGGCCTCTTACAAATCGACTGGTAAGTTGCGGCGCTTACGGCGAAGACGAGCAGTGCCTCACACCTTGCGCCACTGCGCCAGACCCCACCAAGCTGGCCGTGCCGATGCTCTAGCGCTTTATGGCGATGGATAAGGCATTCCGGAAGGCGAGGGCGCAGTTTCAGCAGCCGCGGCCATGGGCGCTTCAACGTTCGCGCGCAGGTTGACGTGTTGTCGGTGACGCGACAATCGTGCCTCCGCTGTGGGGTGACGGTTGCGAGCGGGGGACTCTTTCGGACTTCATCGTCCGCCAATCGGCCATCAAAACAGGAACGGCCGTGATCCTTCCTCGCCTGTAGCCATGGGGGCGTCTGCGATTGTCCAGAGTTGGAGTTTCCCGCGCCCGCCACCGCCGCGGTCAGCGCCATGCAAACACGATTGCGAGTCCCGACATGACGGCTCACGAGATCAACCTGCGGCGACATGACCCATTTCTTATCCCAGTCACTGTCGAGAAGGAACTTGGCGCGGGATGGCGGCCGCCCCATTCATTATTCACGCCTTGCAGCAATTGCATTGACGTCCGACACTGAGTCGAAGAAAAACCGGTGATGGCTGATTCGATTTATCTGGATAACCAAGCGACGGCGCCCACAAACCCTCGGGTGCGGGCTGCGATGCTTCCGCGTGGGCGGTTGAGACGAGCTCACGGTCGAAGATCCTGGTGTCATGCGCGGCCGAAATTGGCCATGCTATGATCGGACGCCCGTGGAACGGGCGAATGCTCTTTTTCACCGTTTCGACCCGCCACGGGCGGGGATAACGGCGAATTTCATGACGACCCCCTCGAAGAGAATGAATTCAATCCTCTTAATAGTGAAATTTTGGCTAACCCACCACCACTTGCCGCTTCATTGATTGAGTCTGACTGTCCCGTCATTGACATCGCGCGGACTTCGGTTACGCCATTCCCAGGTAAAGAGAGGTCCAGGTGTTCAACGGCAAATCCGTATTTGTGTCCGGTGGTACGGGCTCTTTCGGACGCAAATTTGCGAAGATACTGCTCGAGCGCTACGACTTGGCGCGCCTTGTTTTCTATTCCCGCGATGAGCTCAAGCAATTCGAGATGCAGCAGGAAGTAAACGCGCCCTGCATTCGCTGGCTGATCGGCGATGTGCGTGATGGCGCGCGTTTGATCGAAGCGACGCGTGGGATTGACTATCTCGTTCATGCTGCCGCTATGAAGCAGGTGACAGCATCTGAATATAATCCAATGGAATGTATCCGCACCAACATTCATGGCGCGGAGAACATTGTGGCAGCCGCGCTTGCCAACAACGTTGAGCTGGTGGTTGCGCTTTCAAGCGATAAGGCGGCTAATCCGATCAACCTGTACGGCGCTACCAAGCTTGCATCGGATAAACTGTTCATTGCGGCCAACAATATGGCGGGCAAACGCCGTACCGCCTTTTCGGTCGTGCGCTACGGCAACGTTGCCGGCTCGCGTGGATCGGTCGTTCCATTTTTCGAAAAACTGATAGCGCAAGGCGCGACGTCATTGCCGATTACCGACATCGCCATGACGCGTTTCTGGATATCGTTGCAGCAAAGCGTCGACTTCGTTCTGAAGTGCTTCCAACGTATGCAGGGCGGCGAAATCTTTGTACCGAAGTTGCCGTCGATCCGGATAGTCGACCTTGCAACGGCGATGGCGCCGCACCTGCCACAGAACTTGATTGGTATCCGGCCGGGCGAAAAGCTGCACGAGATATTGTGCCCCGCGGATAATAGCCATTTGACGCTTGAATTCAGTGATCATTATGTCATGCGGCCGACGATCAAGTTCTACGATCGCGGATATGATTACTTGGAGAACCGTCTCGGTGAGACTGGCGCTCCTGTAGCGCGGGGTTTCGAGTACAACTCAGGTACAAACCCCGTCCTGTACTCTGTGGAACAAATCCGGGAATTTTATGAACGGACCAAGGCATGATTCCCTATGGTCGTCAGGACATCTCGAGCTCTGATGTCGAGGCGGTCGTCGAAGTCCTTCGGTCGGACTTCCTAACCCAGGGGCCGATGGTCCCTAGATTTGAGGAGACGTTGGCGCGTGCAGTTGACGCGCCTGAAGCGGTCGCCTTTTCCTCGGCGACTGCGGCGCTTCACGTCGCTTGTCTTGCGCTCGGGCTCGGTCCAGCTGATCGACTCTGGACGGTGCCGAACACCTTTGTAGCCTCCGCCAACTGCGGTCTCTACTGCGGAGCGACCGTCGATTTCGTCGATATCAATGCCAAGACCCGAAACATGGACGTCGAGGCACTGGCCGCCAAGCTCGAAGCGGCCGAACGCAACGGCACCTTGCCGAAGGTTGTCGTTCCAGTGGACTTCGCCGGTACGTCCGCAGATCTGGCCTCGATCCGCCGGCTGGCGGACCGATACGGCTTCCGTATCCTTGAAGACGCGAGCCATGCTGTTGGCGGATACTACCAGAACCGGCCCGTCGGTTCGAGCGAGCTCGCTGACGTTACCGTCTTTTCGTTCCATCCCGTCAAGATTGTGACGACAGGAGAAGGCGGTGCGGCGACCACGCGTTCTGCCGAGATCGCCCATCGCATGCGCTTGCTGCGCAACCATGGTATTTCGCGCGATCCCGCCGATATGACCGCCGTTCCCGAAGGACCTTGGTACTACGAGCAGGTGATGCTCGGTTTCAACTATCGTATGACCGACATTCAGGCGGCGCTTGGCGTGAGGCAATTTGATCGCCTCGCCGAATTCGTCGCCCGGCGGCAGGCGATCGCGGCGCGTTATCACGAAGGGCTTGCTGGTCTTCCCGTGATTCGCCAGTTCGTGCCGGAGGGCACTCTCTCGGCGTTGCATCTATATGTCATTGAACTGGATGAAACCGTACGACGTACTCGCGCCGAGGTTTTTGCGGCGATGCGCTCTTCAGGTGTCGGCGTCAACGTCCATTACATCCCGGTCCATCTACAACCCTGGTACCGGGCCTTGGGCTTCTCCCGTGGCGACTTTCCGGCTTCCGAAAAATATTACGACCACGCACTGACGTTGCCTATTCATCCAAACCTGAGCGCCGAACAGCAGGATTACGTTATGGAACGATTATCCCACGCGCTCGAATCCTGAGGACCTAAATTATTTTGTTTTGAGATTTCGACCAGCGATCCAAGGTCTGGTCTCGGAGTAAGACAGGCAGGGCCAAGGCCGACTGGACCTCAGATGGAGATCTGCCTATAGAACGTGATCTTTTCGGGTTGGTTTGCGCGATCAAAAATTTGAAAAACAGATCGCCGGGATCGCATGACGCCATGAATATTAGCGAGTTTCTGGAAGAAAACCGGCGATTCTGGACATTCGCTACCTCGCCCAAGTCTGACCCGCCCAAGTCCAACCCGCCCACGTCTGACGGCATCTTGATACTTGACCTTTATCACAATGACAATGTGCACTTTCACCTGTTCGCAAATTGTGTCGTTGCGAAGTGCATACAGCACATATGGGGAGGTGAAATCGTCGGAATTTTCGCCGATGACTTTGGTGATATTCAAGAGGGTGATGTTCGAGGGAGTGATGTTCGAAGGACAGACGTTGAAGCGAACCGGGCGCTCGCCCGCTCGTTTGGCGTCAGTCGCTTTTACAATGTTTCCGAATTTCGCAATCGTCTCCTGTCTGATCCGGTTTGGTCAGCCAATGCAGAGAGTGACCTTCGCAAGCGACTGCAAGGCAAGTCTGGATCCTCGCTCAGGCAAGCAATTCGCTCACTGTCAGAACAGCGATCCCCACGATGCGGCCTCCTGATTTACAATGAATTTCTGAGACGGTTTGGTGTCGGAACCATCGATAACCTCAGCGACGAGCTCATTGCAGTTGCAAAGCTCGTATTGGCTGACTACGAAGCTATTCCCATGATGTTCGGAGAGTCCCCGATCCGAGCGAGTGTATTGGGACACATTTGCTATTCGGGATCGGGACAGCTGGCTGACTTTGCGGCCATGCACGGCGCGCCAACATTCCTGGTAGAACAGTACATCCCGATTGCCGTTACGCGATACCGGGATCTGACCGACTTGTCGTGCGGTATTCCCGGCGACTGGAAGGAGATGCTGAAAAGGTACGCTTTCGATCAAGCTCTACTGGATGATCCCAGGCTTGACCTGTTCGGCGGCGCTGTTGAAGGCACGCTGGCGCGGACGATCGAGCCGCTATTGAATCGTGATGTTGTCGAGCAGCCGTCAGTTTCTCGCGAGGCCTTCCTTGAGAGCTGCGGTGTTAACCCCAAGAATCGGACGATCTGCGTATTCGCGCATGTGTTTCAGGACGCTCCGCTGACGCGACCAAAGCAACTCTCGGACGATTACTGGCAAGCTGTTGTCGACGTCGTCGATCTTGCGCGGCAACTGCCGCATCTCAACTTGATTATAAAGCCGCACCCGCTGAACGACAGCTATGACCGGAAGCGTTCGTGGGATACGCTGCGTGAATACTGTGCCGACATCGGAAATGTCGGATTTGCAGATGGCGCCCTCAGCGCCGGCGAGGCCATGAAGTATTGCGATGCCGGTCTCACGGTTCGTGGAACGGTTCTCTACGAAATGGCCGCGGCTGGACATAGAATGATCGCGACGGGCGAAGACAAGTTTTCCGGCCTCGGTATTGTCGAGGAGGCGTCCAGCATGGAAGCTCTGAGGAGCATTCTGTTAGATGTGTCGCGAAAGGATTGGTCGATGCCGGCGGAGCAGCGTCGGCGCGCAGTGGCTTATTCCTACTGCATGCTCCAGGGATTTCGTAGCAAATCGATCTTGATTCCCGATAAGCGTTGGGCTCCTGCAGAATATTTTCGCAGCGCGACGCTGGCGTTGTCGAATTTCAGATTGGAAGAAGATCCCCTCTTCATAAATCTCAAGTCGTTTCTCCGAGATGACCTGCCAATGCTGGTTTCGAAAGAGGCATTTCCCGTGCTCGATGCGGCTTGCGACCGGGATTAATCTCTTCCGGACTCTGTTCAACCGACGTTAGCGACGGGATGGCGGACCGTCACGCGATCGCTGACCACGTCAGTGCTTCACCATAGGCGATGTCGCGTGCGGCGGTGCGGCCGATAACGTCGGGTAGATGCTTTGGCGGCAGGCCAAAGCCGGGCCGGATGACGCGGATATTCTCGCTCGTCAGAGGCTCTCCCGCCTTGATCGGCTTGACTGCGTAGATCGAACGGCGAAACCGCATGTTGGCCTTCTCGCTCCGGACGGGGCCATAATCGACAGATCCGAGCGCCGACCATGCCGACTTGCAGTCGTCGACCAACCGCTTGAACTCGTGCGGTTCGAGCGAAAACGCTGCGTCCGGACCACCGTCTGCGCGCGAGAGCGTAAAGTGCTTCTCGATTATGGAGCCGCCCAGCACGATCGAAGCGACGCAGGCGGCAGAGCCCGGCGCATGATCGGAAAGGCCGGACACTGCGTTGAAAGCCTGGCCGAGATGCGCCACCGTGCGCACATTCGCTTCCTCGATCGGAGCCGGGTAGGCACTCGTGCAGTGCAAGAGCGCGATGCCGCCGGCGCCGTTGCTACGCGCCGTTTCGATCGCCTCCTGAACCTCGCCGAGACTGGCCATACCGGTCGAGATGATCATCGGTTTGCCCTGTTTGGCGACATATTTGATGAGCGGCAGGTCAATCACCTCGAACGATGCGATCTTGTAGGCGGGAGCATCGAGCCCTGCGAGCAGGTCGACAGCGGTCTCGTCGAAGGGACTGGAGAAGATCGTGATCCCCAGCTCGCGCGCCTTCGCGAACATTTGCCCATGCCATTCATAGGGTGTGTGAGCCTGCTGGTAGAGCTGGTGGAGCCCGTAGCCGTCCCACAGGCCACCCTTGACCAAAAATTCCTCGCCATCGTGAGGAATGGTCATGGTGTCGGCCGTATAGGTCTGGATCTTGATCGCGTCAGCGCCGCTAGCGGCGGCGGCTTCAATCAACTCCAGCGCTTTCAAAAGCTTGCCGTTATGGTTCGCCGACAGTTCGGCGATGATGTAAGGAGGATGGTCCGGGCCGATCTTGCGCCCCGCGATGATGAGTTCCGGGCTCTGCATCACAATTTACGCTCCTGGTGCGCACGGGAAGGCACGGTTCGCAGCAACGCTGCCACTCGGCGGAAATGACCACCCCGGCAGCCGGTTTACGAGGCGAAGATCAAAGCTGCATCGGGGCTGTCGCGGATTTTTTACGATTTTCATGAGTTATTTCAAATCCTTATAGCTTTGATCGGACGCGACTTCAAAGCCGCTGCCCAGGAAGCCGGCGCCGGGTTGCATGAGAGCATCCAGAAGGGCGGCGGAAACAGCGCCCAACGAGTAAGCCTGGTCGCGCCGAAACGCCCGCAGCTCTGCTGGTGCAACGATTTCAAGTTCAGAATATTCGCGATTCTCCAGCGCCGCGAAGCGGCGCTGGATTTGCGCAGCCGAGGAGGCGGTCGCGAGCATGATGCCGACGTCGGTGACGTGGCTTTGCGGATCCTCGACGAGCGCAACGGCTCTGGAATGCACCGACAGCTCGGACGCTCCGATGCCGGTTTCTTCCTCGAGTTCGATCAGAAGGCATTGTTCGAGGCTCACCTGTCCGGCCGGACCGACTGCCGCGTCGTCAACGCTGCCTGACGGCGCCAGCTCCCAGCACCCGGCGTCCATCTCGGAGCGAACGCTGCGCCGGCCGAATAAAATACCATCCGGACAAGACAGGATACCCGTGACGGCGAGCGGTTTGATCTTCAGCGCGGCATGAAGGCTCGGCTCGCGCCGTTGTGCAAGGAAGTAGCGGTACTCCGAAATCCAGCCGACGATCGTTCTGGCATCACAATGATCGATGCTGAACAGTCGCCCGTTGTAAAGCTCGTGCGAGCGCAGCTCCTTTTCGCGCTGCCAGATTTCGTCCACGCGCGCCTCGATGTCCGGACCAATGGTTGGCGTTGCCGCTCCCAGCGTTACTCTCGGCTCCGACTGAAGCAGATGAACATTCAGCATGCCGGTATTCTTCCCAAAAGATCGGTGAGGCGTTCGATGAACACGACCTGACCGGGCCACCCGGCGCGATCGTTCGGCGGCGCCAATGCCCACGTTTTGAGCCCCGCGGCAACCGCCGACATCGCGCCGATGCGGGAATCCTCGACGGCATGCGACAGGGCGGCCGAGCAATTCAGCCGGCTCAGCGCCCTGATGTAGGGTTCGGCGGTTGGCTTGCCTGCGCTCACCTCATCGCCGCCGACGACATCGTCGATCTTGTCGGCGAGCCCGCTGAATGCGAGCCATTTTTGCGCGTACAATTTAGGTGACGACGTAACTACGGCGATCTTCAATCCGCACGCGCGGGCGTGCGCCAGCAATTCATGTGCGCCGGCAGCGGGACGCGCGCTTTGGTGCGCCTGCGACACCATGGCCGAGTATGTTTGCAGGAGATCGGCCAGTGTTCCGGGCAGTTTGTGAGCCGTCCTCAGCCGTTCGATAATCTCGCCAAGCGGCGGTCCGTTGAGCCGCTGAAACTCGTTCTCGTCGCCGCTCGCTCCGAAGGAGGCGAGAAAGGAATAATAGACGTTTTTCAGCGCCGTCAGGCTGTCCGCGAGCGTGCCGTCAAGATCCAGAAAGAGGCCGCTGTGGAGCGGGCTGGCGGCAGTTTCCGGCATCAAGGTTTCCGACAGACAAACATCCGGCCTTGCCCAAAGGCGCCGAAGGCGTTCGATGTCTCCGCCGATACCGCTATGTTGAGCAGGGTTGCCGCATGCACCAGCGGATGGTCGTAATCTACGGTGCCCCCATTGATGGCCGGGACCAGCACATAGAGCATCAGGTCGTGAAGCGAAATGAAATCCTCGATCTCGACCTCAAGGCCGAGCGTTTTGAGGTGCGGCAGGATGCGTGTTTCGTCGAAGAACAAGTTGAATGCGGCGGGCGTGCGCGCAGGCAGGTCCAGCAGGGTGCGGCAACGATTTTGCCGATCATAGGTCGCCATCGAATTCTCGATCATGATCAGATGCCCACCCTCCCGCACCCTTGCGGCAAGGTCGGTGATGGCACGCATCTGCAGTCCGACTGATTCGATGTTAATCAGGCAGCGAACGGTAAAAACGACATCGTATTGCGCCAGCAACCCCGAGGCCGCCGAAAGTTCGAGCGCATTGCCGACCAGGAATCTGGACCTGTCCTGGAAGCCGTTGGCAACGGCTGCCTTATGCGCAGCGTCGATCATTTCCGCGGTATAGTCGATGCCGTCGAGTTGCATGCGCGGGAATTTCGCGGCAAGGCCAAAGCAGTTCAAGCCATTGCCGCAACCGACTTCGAGAACGTGTGCCGGCGTATCGCCGAGCCCGATCGCAGACATCCGGCGCGCCAATGCGTCGATCTCGAGCATTTTCGCGGTTCCGGTTCTGGTGGTGGCGCCGAGCGCGGTGCCGAATTTCGATGCCCAGTCCCGCCAATGAGCCTTGACTTGCTCGCGATCCATCATAGCCCTTCCATTTGCCTCTTCCGCAGCTCGCCTGACATTGCCGGGGGTTTACTCTCCTGTGCGCCCGGAGCCAATGAAAGGTCTTCCGCAGGTTCGTGACGAGAGCATGTACAATGATCCGCTGCTCGTTTTAGTTGTAGCAATGACGTGAAACTTCAAGGGGAAACCAGCACCTATGACCCAGATCACAGCACAGGAGGAATTCTGGGCCGGGGAGTTTGGCGACAACTACATCGAGCGGAATCAAAGCCAGGAAGTGCTGGCCGCCAAAACCGCGATGTTTGCCCGAATTGTCCAGCGATGCAGCAATATCCGGTCGGTTCGAGAGCTTGGCGCCAACATCGGCCTTAATATTCTGGCCCTCAAGACCCTGCTTCCAGACGCAGCGTTTCAAGCCATCGAAATAAACAGCCTGGCCTTCGAAAAGCTGGCGACGATACCCGAAATAGCTGCTTCCAATATGACGTTGTTCGAACCGGTCGGGTGGTCAAGCGTCGATCTGGCATTTACCGCCGGTGTTCTGATCCACCTCAATCCTGACATGCTGCCGGTGGCCTATGAAAGGCTCCATGAGGCCAGCAATCGTTATGTCCTCGTGGCGGAATATTACAATCCCTCCGTGGTGGAGATCAGCTACCGCGGTCACGGCGGGCGTTTGTGGAAGCGGGATTTCGCTGGCGAGATGATGGACAGGTACCCTGATCTAAAGCTTGTCGATTACGGGTTTATCTATCATCGGGACCCGGTATTCCCTGCTGACGACCTGACGTGGTTCCTGATGGAAAAGCGGGCCTGATGAATCAGCCAATACAGCATCAGCGGGCCGTTGCGATCTGCACGAAGCGCATGGCCCGTGGTTGGCGCGGAGCGGCTATGCTGTCGAACATGCGAGATTCTCCAAGGATCGTAACAAGGATCGTAATACGGAGCGGCAACTCGCAAAGGCCGATCGAGCCGGGATTTGGAACGGCGCGTTCACCAATCCCTGGATTATCGGCGCGCTACATCGATAGCGTGCCAGGTTGAGTGTTTCCCAAGATTGCCACGATGCCAGATGACGTCGTAATCATCACCCAGGCGCGCATGACGAGCACCCGCCTTCCGGGCAAGATCTTGATGCGGGCCGGGGGGCGCACGCTTCTTGAAACGCATCTCGATCGTCTCGCCGGTGTCGGCGTGCCCGTGATTGTCGCGACGACAACGAATCTCTCCGACGGTCCCGTTGTCGAACTCTGCGCGGCGCGCGACGTTCCCGTATTTCGCGGCAGTGAGAATGACGTACTGGAGCGTTACCAGGGAGCGGCGCGGGCACATGAGGCTCGCCACGTGATCCGCGTGACGTCGGACTGCCCGCTCATCTGTCCAGACGTGATTCGCGCTGGCCTCGACATCTATTCGGGCCTGAAGAGCGAGTCCATTTATCTTTCGAACGCCGATAAGCGAACCTACCCTCGCGGGATGGATTTCGAAATTTTTTCCCGGCGTTCACTCGACTTCGCGGCGGAGAATGCCAGGCTTCCGTCCGAGCGCGAGCATGTCACAGGATATATTCGCACATCGATGCCGGGTATTCGCCACGAGCACTGCACGGATGAAGACGATCTCAGCGACTGGCGAATCACCGTCGATACCGACGATGACTTCAAACTCGCCAGACTTTTGATTGAAGACTATCATGCAGCCGAGATGAATTACCCGGGCTTAAAGGCTTTGCTGAAAGCACATCCGGAACTCATGAAAATCAACTCTCACATTCAACAGAAATCGATCTAAGGAAAGATCAGCGGCATCCTTCAGCATCGATACCAGATCGAGTTCCTGTCGCCCGCCAAGGACGTTGCGCCTGCGGTACGATCGTTGGCTCTGCCTTAAACCTCACATAAGTCGCCTCGATATCAATATGTCGAACGCTTGAGCGGAGCAGGCGTTCCTTTCGCGTTCATCACCTGTGTGATGCTCGCGTCGGTATCTTGGATCGATAGCCCAAAGATGCTTGCGCAGTATCTTTCTGTTGGATCGCATCGCCATCCGCTTCCCGCTTTATCGTGCAACGAATCGGCATAAGCCCGACAACGGAACCGTCGGGCTACTGGCTGGTTCCTATCTTGGCGGCGGAGCGGTGTCGATGGTGAGAATTCCTTATGAATTCCCTGAACAGACCAACTGCCATGGCAGATCGCCGCTCCGTTGACGTCAAAGTACCGGCCGATTCTCACAACGCGTCCATTTCGGACGACGCTGCCACGCGCGCCGAGCGCCCGCAGGAGTCGGCCGATAAAGGCGTCGACAGGAGCAAAAAGCAGGAGAAGGCACCGCTGTCGGACAAGCCATCCGGCAGTCCGATCGATCGTATGCGTCAGCATCCGATCGCCATCGGCGTCAGCTTCGGCCTCATCGTCATCGGCCTGGTGGGAGGCATCATCTGGTATCTCAATGCGCGTCATTACGAGAGCACCGACGATGCCTTTATCGATGCCCGTCCGGTATTCGTCAGCCCGCAAGTTACCGGCAACATCATCGAAGTCGCGGTGACCGACAACCAGATCGTGCATCGCGGCGATCTTCTGGCACGGATCGATCCACGCGATTACCAGGCCGCCGTCGATCAGGCATCGGCGCAGATCCGTCAGGCTGAAGCATCCGCGCGAAATCTGGATGCCCAGATCGTCGCACAACAGGCCCAGATCGAGCAGACACAAAAGCAGGAGAGCGAAGCACAGGCTGCGCTGAAATTCGCGCAGGACGAGAACAAGCGCTATCAGGATCTGGTGCGAACGGGAGCGGGCACCGTGCAACGCGCGCAGCAGGCGTCGAGCGATCTGCAAGGCAAGCAGGCGGCATTCGATGCCGCGCAAGCCGCGAGCACAGTGGCCCAACGCCAGATCGACGTATTGAATGCGCAGAAGTCAGGCGCGCTCGCTCAGATCGCGCAGGGTAAGGCCCAGAAGGCGCAGGCCGACGCCAACTTGCAGCGCACGGAATTGCGTGCCACCGTCGATGGCCGCGTGACCAAACTCACCGCCGCGGTAGGGGCGCTTGCCGCTCCCGGTCAGTCCATCATGATCGTCGTTCCGCTCGACGTATGGGTCACCGCAAACTTCAAGGAATCGCAACTGGCCAACATGAAGGTGGGCCAGCCGGTTACGATCAGCATCGACGCCTATGGCAGGTCGTTTTCCGGTCACGTCAACAGCGTCCAGGCCGGCAGCGGCACGGCCTTCAGCCTGCTGCCGGCGGAAAACGCCACCGGAAATTATGTGAAGGTGGTGCAGCGCGTGCCGGTCAAGATCACGTTCGATCAGCGTCCGGATCTCGAACTGGGGCCGGGCATGTCGGTTGTGCCCACCGTCACGGTTCGTCCGTAAGGCGCCATGGCCGATGCGGCGGACAGCGGCAGCTCCGAATATGGCAGTGCCAATCCGTGGCTGATCGCTGTCCTGGTCTCGGTGGCAACGTTCATGGAGGTGCTCGACACCACCATCGCCAACGTCGCGCTGCGCTATATCGCCGGTGGTCTTGCGGTGAGCAGCGACGAAGCCTCGTGGGTGGTGACCACCTATCTTGTTGCAAATTCGATCGTCCTGGCCGCGAGCGGATGGCTTGCGCAGATGTTCGGACGGCGAAATTTCTTCCTTGCCTGCATCGCGCTCTTCACCGTCAGCTCATTCCTCTGCGGCATCGCATGGAATTTGCAGGCGCTGCTGATCTTTCGCGTGATGCAGGGACTGGCCGGCGGCGGCATGACGCCGGTCGCGCAATCGATTCTTGCCGCCGCCTTTCCGCCCGCCAAGCGCGGCCAGGGGTTCGCACTCTACGGCATCGCAGTGGTGGTCGCGCCCGTCGTCGGGCCGACGCTGGGCGGATGGCTCAGCGACAACTGGTCCTGGCACTGGTGCTTCCTGATGAATGTTCCGGTCGGCATCATTTCGCTGGCCCTGATCTTTTTCATCATCCCCAGTTCACCCGAGCGGCGAGCCGCGCGGCGGGCGATGTGGAGCAATGGACCCAGATTCGACCTCATCGGCTTCCTATTGGTCGCGACCTTTCTCGGCGCGCTCGAAGTTGTTCTCGACCGTGGGCAGATCGACGACTGGTTCAACTCACCCTTCATCGTGGCCTTCGCCGCCCTATCGGCGATCGCCCTTCTGCTGTTCATCCCGTGGGAATTGACGCGCGAGGAGCCGCTGATCGATCTGAAGATGCTGACGGGGCGGCAGTTCGGCACCTGCTTCGTCATCATGCTGGTCACCGGCGCGTTGTTGATTGCGACCACACAGGTTCTGCCGCAACTGCTGCAGGAACGATACAACTACACCGCCACATGGGCGGGACTGGCGATCTCGCCCGGCGGGATGGTCACCATGTGCATGATGGTGGTGGTCGGGAGGCTCGGTTTCGTGCAGCCGCGCTATCTGATAACGGCCGGCGCCTGCATCGCGGCGGTCGCGATGATCGATCTGTGGCGCATGACCCCGGATGTCGACTTCTGGTTCTTCGCCTGGTCGCGCGTCATTCTCGGCGTGGGACTGCCGCTGATCTTCATTCCGATCACAGCGGCATCCTATGACGGCATTCCGGCCTCCAGGACCGATCAGGCCTCGGCGCTGATCAATCTGGCCCGCAACTTCGGCGGATCGATCGGCGTTTCGCTCAGCCAGACCATGCTGGCGCAGCGTGAGCAGTTTCATCAGAGCCGCCTCATCGAGCACATCGGCACCTGGAATCCGGTCTACAACGACACGCTGGCCCGTGTGCAGGACTATCTCAAAACCCGGAGCGCCACCGGAAGCGTTTCGGGATCGAGCGTCGCGGTGATCGGGCAGATCCTGCAAGGACAGGCGGTGCTGCTCGCCTATATCGACGTATTCGTGATGCTCGCCGTGCTCGCCGGATTGATGATACCGCTCGCGCTATCGCTGCGCACCGTGACGCGCGGTGGTTCGGCGCCGGTACACTGACGATCTAACTATCTGAGTTAGATTGCGACAGCGGCGAGTTTGATGAAACCCGTGACGTTGGCGAGCAGCTTATCGAAACGTGTTGCGATGCGCTTGAGCTGCCTGAGAATGTGGCGCGCTTCTCGACGATCTTGTCGACGACACGATTGGCATCATCGTCGATTGTCCCCCCTCGCAGCCGATCCCATTTATACGGCCGACCGGATTTCCCTTTCGATGATTTCGGAAAAGCCCTGACGCCAGGACGGATAGTGTGGCAACCACCCGAGTTCCCGCTTGGCCCTGGCGTTCGATCCTGCGCGCGACTCGGTCATCATGACAACGAGATGTTGTCCGGCCACAAGGCGACCCAGCCAGGCGGGAACGCGGAACGGCGGTTTGGCGCCGAGCATTTTGGCGGTCGCCATGAGCCAGTCACGCACCGGCGTGGGATCATCGTCGACGATATTGTAAATGCCCTCGCCCCGATCGACAGCGAGCGAGGCCGCTTCGGCGGCATCGTCGACATGCAGAAACGACCACCATCCCGTTCCGCCGCCGATCAGCGGCATGCGGCGCTTGCGAATCTGTTCCAAAACGGACGGTTCGCAGAATCCGGTATCGGGGCCATAAAATCCGCCATAGCGGAGCGCAACGCCGACCAGGCCCGGCGTCGTCGTGACGGCGTGCTCAAGATGGCGGATCGCGTCGAGCGTGCCGCGGAGTTCCTGCGGCGGATTCCGATCGAGCGGGGCATCTTCAGTCTTCACGTGATCGCCAATCCGTGCATACGGCCAGCCGCAGAAGCTTTGCGCGACGATTCGCTTCGCGCCGCAGTCCTGCGCGGCTGCAAGAAGATAGTCGGTTCCGGCTGTACGCAGCCGGTTGCTGCTCGCGAAAGTGCGGTCAAATTTGCGCAGGTCTGACGCACCCTTCAAATCCGTGAGTTGATGTACGATCACATCCGGGCGCGCGGCCACAACCGCGTCATGCATGGCTTTCTCATCGAGCGCATCGGCGACCACGGGTTCAGCTCCGAGTTTCCGCAAGAGGTCCGTTTTCGCGGGCGTTCGCGTCAGTCCGGTCACCCGATGCCCTCTGTTGACAAGGCGTGGAACCAGGCGGCGTCCGACAGCGCCCGTCGCTCCGGCAACGAAAATGCGCATGGATCACCTCACAGGTTGCTGCTGATCTCCTTCGGATGAGGTTGGTATTGGCCCCCATGAATACAAGCGTTCGCTGGCACTTGAAGACGACGGGTAAGATCCGAGAATTCAAGGTCCGCCATTGTCGCTGCCCATGACGGTGCCATTCATACTCATCCGCTCGCCTGGTTGTTCCATCGTGTTGGCCTGACATTTGTGCCTGGGATGAGCTTCGCAAGCCGCCTCACCGGTCAAAAACCATAAGTTTGAAAGCCTGCGCTTTTGGGCGGTACTTTTCACTCGACTGTAGGCAATGTTTCTCGCTTATGGGTATATCGCCGAAGCATCTTGCCGTCCTTGTGACGGATCGCAAGCATAGGCTGACCAATCAAGAGACCGGCTGCATAGGGTCGGCTGATCCAAACGTACTGAGAAAAAATGCATCTAAATCAACCTTATAGATTTTCCGTTGCGCCTATGATGGAATGGATCGACCGACCATTCAACGTGCGGACATCAAAACGAATACCGAAACCGGAGAGACCATGTTGCACTTTCGTTGCACCATGAAATCGTTGGATCGTTCGCTCTAATCATCTGAAACAGCGGCAGAATTTCACTTCTCCGGTGCCTATTCCTGGTGGGATAGCACGGAAAATAGCCGCTAGAAATCAAGTATTTGCGTGGAGCTGAGGCGGTCGCGTTGCACTTCGTCCGAACGTGCTCTTGAAATTGGTGGAGCTGCGAGGTGTCGCGCGCCATCGACCCGTGTGGCTTCACGTCCTCCAACGGTGGCGGCAACGCGCGGAATGTGCAACGTCGCCGCTCGTAAGTGGCTCGTTGGTTACTGGCATTGAGCGACATCATTGTTCGATGTCGAATTCGTCGGGAAAGTTGATGGGCGCATAGTCAGGTATTTACGCTTTGCGATTGACCGCCGACTGGTGAATGCGGGGCTTATCAGATGAATCGTCGAGGACTCTTGGCTCCCCGTCGGGGATATAGCAATTGAGAAACTCTCGGCGCTTCCATTTTGTGGATCTCGGAAATCTACTCCAGAATCCTCCATGCTGGCGTCAGCGATTCGTGCAGCGCTCCCAATACGTCGGGCGCCACACAGATGTTTCGTCCCCCTTCACGCGGCTGCCCTAGAACAAAGTAATGGAAACGCTGGACGGTGGGTTCGCGACGTGACCCATCGATCTCGTTGAGGTCATGCAGAATGGGCTTGAGCTCGAGCCGGATGTACACCCCAGTTGCCGCTTTCGGCTGAAGGTCCAATCGCTAACTCTGTTCCCCGCGGGCTAACCCCGGAACGGAAGCTTGAAAGGCAACATGAAATGCTGCCATGTGAGGCGCCTAATGACTTAGTGCACATTGAGGGGGGAAAGTATTGGGCTATCTGACCGATGAAGAGTTCGGAAATCTGCGCGTCGAGCGAATGATCATTCACTTGGTTGGCAAGGCGGATGAGCCTTTCGCGCCGCGCGACGAGATCGACGTTCAGGAGGAAGGGTTCTTTCGCGCTCGCATCCAAAGCGAGGCAGGAGACGGCGTCCATTCCTTTGTCGACGGATCAGAGGTCAGGCAGATTGTCGAGCGTATGGCGAAGGGGAGGATGAGCTTCGCAAAGGGAGGTCAGGCACTCGCTCGTCGCTTCTTCGATCTGCACGTTCGCCAGAGCGTGAGCGGCGCGTTCTTTGTGCTCCAGCTCGGTGCCGACGACCGGGACACCAAGCTCTTTGCGCTGATCAAGTACGACTATCGCGAGGCGGTCGAACTGACCGATGCGGACGGGCGAAGTGTTCTGAGGGCAATCGTTCAAGCGTTCGTCAAGGAGCGGCGTGCCGTTCAAAAATTCTGTCTCATTCGTGTCAATAATGGCGCAGCCGACGAGCTTGTGTGCGCGTCTGATCGCATGAAAGAGGCGCCGGACCTCACCGACTACTTCGAACGATATCTCGGGGTACAACGCTCCAAGTCGAACAGCGAACTATCGAAGCGGTTGAACGAGGCTTTGCGTGGCACGCTGCAGGAGGTCAAGGACCTTCTGCTGAACGCCGATGTGGGGGCCGCGATGTCGAAGGCAAAGCTTGCGCTCCAGGGTCGGGCTACCGTTTCTAACGATGACGTCGTCGATGCTGTGATGCATGCCGCAGATCGGCCTGACGATGAGGATATCCGAACTCGGATCGACAATGTGACGCGACGCACCCTTAAGCGGCAGCAGCTCCAGGACGTTGAATTCCGGCCCGATCGTGCAACATTGCAGGTCCAGCCTCGAAGGGTCGTGCGCACCGTCGAGGAGGTCCGGCTCGAGTTTCCCGGTGAGGAGCTGGGACGTAGCGTCATACGGCAGACTATCGGCGACGAGGTCGTCTTTACGGTGCGCACAAGGCGGTTGGTGGAAGATGGGACCCTCCCAGTCAAAACTCGCTGAAGCTCTGAACGACCTTGTCGAACAGGGGCAAGTGGCCGTCACCGAGACGGAAACTGGAATCTCAATCTACCAGCTCAACGGTGTCGAGGCCGACAGGCTCTACGAGCTGCTGATCAATGCCGAGTGGACTGGGGTCCTTTGCGGCGACGCTGGCGGTGAAATCCCAAGGCATCAGATCGCGACTAACGGCGAGGGCCTTCACATAACTGCTGATAGGCCGCCGATTCCCGCGGGCGTCGAGGCGGTGCTGACACGTTCTGGATTCGAGGCGTTGCTGGATCGCGATCCGAACTCGCCGGTCGTGTGGGCCGAGGGGCTCCAATCGACGATCGATACGAGAGCTGTTCGCTACTGCGCGTGGTGGCAGGGGACACCGTTCGCCGCAGAGGGCGGTCCTACCGGCGTCGTGAAAGTGACGCGAGTCCTAGGTATGAACGGGCCGGGAGGCCACCTCGGACGATGGCTCCTGCGCTCTCCAGAGGGACAGGTTCAGGATGACGCGCTCACGCCTTGGCGGCAACGAGCAGGCTCACGGCTCCTGCGTGCAATGGCGCAGGAGATCGAGCCGGATGATCGGCTGCTGTTCAGGGGGCCGCCGGCGGCTCGCTTTACCGTTTCCAATCTTGAAGAGTTGCCTCCTGACCGCTTTGCGACGGTCCAGTCGGTTTCGTGCTGGCTGCTTGAGAATGAGCGTGAGCTCGAGAACCGCCATGGCCTGCTTGCGGCCGAGATCGCCCGTGATGCAGTGCGGGATGGTGACGCAAGGGACCTCGCGAGTGTGCTTGTTCCTGCACTTGAAGGCGCAAGGATTGCGTACAATTTCGGAGTCACGCAGCAAAGTAGAGATACGCTGAAAGCGTTGGGCGAACTCCGAAAGTCAGTGGCCGACGACACGGCCAAACTTTCCGAAACGATGCGAACACTTGGTGGGGCTGTCGTAGGCGCCGTCTTCGCCAATATCGGCCTGATCGTTGCGCGTCTCGCCTCGCCGGCA
The DNA here is from genome assembly GCF_001897285.1 of Nitrobacter sp. 62-23. Classification (GTDB taxonomy): domain Bacteria; phylum Pseudomonadota; class Alphaproteobacteria; order Rhizobiales; family Xanthobacteraceae; genus Nitrobacter. The sequence goes on along the minus strand of NZ_MKSM01000096.1, from coordinate 51,366 downwards.
AATAGCACGTTCGTAGGGTCAGCTGCGATCTTGATCGGAATCGTTTTGACGATTTATGTTGCGACAATCGTCGGCAGTGGCATCCACTACATCTGGGTGCAGCGCTACCTTCGCAAGGAATGGCGGAACAGCCTCTACAGATTCCTCGCCGCGGACGATTACAGGCGCTTGGTCGAGGTCCCTATGCGGCGTGCAGAGTTCGCATTCTGGTGCATAGCCGGTGCTGGTATCGCCATGGTCGTTCTGCTGCTGATCGCTGTCTTTCAGACAGCTGGCGCTTGAGGAGACCGACATGGTACCTGCGGCAGTTGAGTCCAAACTTGCTCTCGCGGCGCAGACGGAAGTAGAATCGGTACTTGCAAGCGGCGGCCCGCACACGAGCAAACCGATTGGTGAAGTTAGCGCGGTGCGCACGATGACGCTCGATGGTTTCGATGCAATCGCCAATGCGTGGTCGCCGATCATGCGATCCTACGGCTATCGGACCAGCCTGCAGGCCGTCTTCTGTCACTCGCGCCCGCAAGTGACGTTTAAGCGAGTCCCGTCACCCCACGCTCCGCTACCTCCGGCCAGCGGAAGAGGGCGCTGCGAACTCGCCGACTTACTCGTCGTCATCGATCACACAGATCCTTCGACGAGCGTGAAGGATCGCCGTGCTGTCTTGATACAAGCGAAGCTACTCCACTCCGGGTCCATCAAACCCGCTAGAAAGGAATGGATACAGCACGAGTTACTCGCCTGGCGACCCGGCTTTGACTTTGTCGATTCATGTTACACTAAGAAGACTCGAGATCTCGACGCCTCGCCAGTCGTCGGTAATCCCGCCAACACCGCCGAGTATGGCGGTATCGATCTCAGAGTAACGCCGCCGGTTTGGAATCAGTGGCTAACGTCGCAGGTCGCTCCTTGCTTTACGAGTCAAGCAGATTTCGGCCCCTTCCTGGCCGGCATGGTGGTCGGCAGGCTTCAATATGGACGCGAGGCGATCGACGGCGGAGTTGATGATTGGTCGCTTACGGTCGACGAACTTTTGAGGGTTACCGGAGCCAATCCGATTGTCCAGCGAGCCTCAAAAGTGTTGCGCGGGACGTCGCATGTGGTCGGATTTATCATCGACACCGCTCCACACACACCTTGGTGGCGCGGGGAGCTACGTTCCACCGGTGGAGTATGAGGGTGCGGAATGGTCGGAAGGCCCGATCAGCACCGTCCATTTGACCTTCAGTTCGCTGGAGAGGTGAGGCTGGAGTTGGATTTGGATTAGGTTCCCCAAGTTGTCCAACTAGGTACGCGTCGCAGGCTGAGACCAAGGGCTCGATCCGCGAAGCAGGCGTGATGCATCTCGCCGTCAGCCGGCTGCTCGTTCACCGAGAAAGTTCGTAGCGCTGTGTTCTGCTTCAGCCGCATCCAAGCATCGCGACTGCCGATCGTACCGATGCCCGGATTGTAGTAGACGCGCTGATGCTCGTTCCTCTGAGCGATACGGAATAGCTTGAGGACGTTGGATAGATTGCCCTCGACCTCATTGCCGGTGCCGTCGCAGCAGATGACGATGTTCTTGCTCACGCACAAGACTCCTGGCCGGAAGACATGACCGATCAGCTATCGGATGTCGGCCCGGCCTCGGGACGCGGGCCTGCGGCCGGATTGAAGGTTGCCAACGGCGTGGCGCCGGCCTTCAGGCTGGTGAGATAGGACTCCGTGAAATCCATCTTGATCTCGGTCCACAGCGGCAGGTGGTCCGACATCTGCCATGTGCGCCAAGTTCTATAAGCCTTGTTGTCGGTCTTTGCGTCCTTGCCGGTTTTGGTCTTCGTCGGCATCAAGGGCTTGTACGCCGTATAGTCTGCCTCGTCGCGAAACACGTAGTCCTGCCAGCGGAAGCAACCGGCGCTCCTGATCTCGACTAGTTTGTTCTGTGTTCTCAGTGCGATTTGATCGTAATAATTCTCGCTCGCCAGCGCCGTTGGCTTGCGTAGTGTGGCCGGCACCTCGAAGCCGCCGCCCAGCAGCGCGTTCATGGTCGGATCGTCGGGATTCAGAATATTGAAATCGCCAAGCAGGATGTAGGTCTCGCCGTCCTTCTTCTGTCGTGCTGTGAAGAACGCAGCGATGTCGGCGATCTCCCGCTTACGCTGCGCGGTGTCCTGCGCGGTACCATAATAGATATGCACGGTACAGACGTTGAACTTGAACCAGCCGGCCTGGAAAGCGACAAGGAACGGCGTGCGGTTGAACTGGGCAACCTGTTTGCCCTTCTTCGCCGGCAGCACGATCTCGCCCGCGACATGGCGAAACCGGATCTTGCGCGTGTCAAACACGAACGCGAGGCGCTCCATGTTTCCGCTCTGGTCGGTGACGATATAGTCCCAATGCGGGCCGAGCAGCCTCACGACCTTCTGGAAGTCGGCCATGTTCTCGTTGACCTCTTGCACCGCGACCAGATCGAAAGCGGAAATGACCTCCGCAATGTAGAGGAGGGATTCCGGCAGGCGCGGGGAGGGGTTCAGCCGGCTGCCGCCGAAGTCCCGGATATTCCATGTCGCGAGGTGAAAGGAGTCCTGCTTGTTATTAGACGTGACCTCCTTGACGAGGCCCGCGCGCAACGCCAGCAAACGGTCGATGGCGCGATCCCTTGTCCCAGCATCGCTCCAGAAGCGCAGTCCTGAATATTGGACCATGACCCACCCCTTCGCTCAGGAGGCTGACCTTATCAGAAAACAAGATGCTCGGATGTGGAAGTTATGAGCGGGTCGTGCTCAACACCTGTCGCGGAGATGCCGGCCGTGAAGTTGCTCGTGCTCTTTCAGCGCGAGCGCCCGCCGTCGGTCGATGTAGTCGGCCAGATCCTGAAGATGGACGCCCTTGGCGCATTTCTGGCTGTGCTCCATGCGAACGAGCGGGATTGCGATCTCTCCGGACGATACCTTTCTGACGAGCTTCTCTGGCGTGAGGTGTCTGAAATAATCCCGGCACACAAGTTCTACCGGAATGACAGCTCGGCCATCATACTGCGCCATGAGAAGGAAAGCGGTGTTCATGTCCAAACGCACCTCGTGCATCACGTCAACGTGGTCTTACGTCGACGGGACTTAGAATTCCTTCGAAGCCCGAGCGGGTCAATCGGAGACGGAGCGTGACAGCGGCCAAGCGCAGATGACTGGATCACAGCACATTATGCCCTGACCGTCTCGGTCTCACGCGATACATGCGCGGCGGCTGAAGCTTTATTTTTTATTTCTGCTCGTGTGCACCGCAGCTCGCTCAAGGCCCGGCCCGTCGTTCGGTCACAAAGAACGCGACGGACCGTCGCTTCGATGCAACACTTCCATAAATCGTCGTTATTTTTCAAAACCATGGAACAGCGAGCGAGCCCAACCTGATTTTCTGATCGCCTTTCCTTAAATTCATTCTAAATTATTGCGTTTGCGACGGAAATTCAGGCGCGCTAAGGAAATCTATGTCGTTCATCGTGCATCTGCGGTGAAATCTTCGCGGCAGGTGTTTTGCCCGGATAACGGTTGCCTGCAAACAACATTCGCCGCGCGTGATGGTCAGGAGAGCCCGACATGTTCGGGACGTTAGTGCAGGAATTGCAGCGTTCGGAGGAAGGTCGGCTCCGGCGTTTTTTTATGCGCCGGTTTCGCAACGCCACCGAGGCATCCGACGCGACGCAGGAGACTTTCCTGCGCATGCTCGATGCGCCGCCGAAGACCATCATCGAAAATCCGCAAGCCTATCTGTTCCAGATCGCGAAGTCAGTCGCCCGAGTCACGTCAGCCCGCCTCGCGGCCGATGCCGAGCTGTTTCTGCCTGCGATCGTGGGCGAGAATCAGGCGACGGATGCTCCGGATCAGGAACGGGTCGTCATCGGTCGCCAAAGCCTGATTCTGCTGGCGAAAGCGATCGAGAAACTGCCGAACCGCTGCCAGGAAGTCTTTATCCTAAGCCGCCTGCATGGCATGTCGAATGGCGAGATCGCCGACCGGCTCGGAATTTCGCGCAACATGGTCGAGAAGCATATCATCAAGGCCTTGATCCGCTGCCGGAAGGTGCGCTCCGAGATTTGTTTCTAAGGAGACGTCAGGTAGCACCCCTGCTTTCGACTCTATTAAAGTAGCGGCGGTCGTTGGCCGATCCCGGTCGAAGATGGACTGCTGGAGCGGGTATGCCGGACAGGGTTTCGCAGAGCATCGAGGATCGGCTTGCAGAAGAAGCGGCGCGCTGGGTTGCGCGTCTGCAATCCTCCGACGCGACCGATCAGGACCGGCAAGAGTTCCACCTCTGGCTGGATCGCGATCCCGCGCATCAAGAAGCTTATGACGAATTCAAAAATCTTTGGGCCGACCTCAAGGATGTGCCGATCCCGTCGGACCGCCTGAAAAAGCTCCGGATGACACGGCGTGCAGCAGCATCCAGCATCGTGTCGATCGGCATTATCGCGATCCTGTCGACCACGCTCTACCGCATGGGATTCATCGATCATCTACGGGCGGACTATTACACGCTTGTCGGCGAAGTGCGCAGCGTCACGCTTGCCGATGGCTCCCGCGTCGACCTGAACACGGATTCTGCGATCATCGTTCGCTATTCGCAAGGTGAACGCAAAATTCAGCTCTTGCGAGGTGAGGCGTTCTTTGAAGTCGCGCGCAACCCCGAGCAACCGTTTACGGTTGATGACTCCTCTCTGAAGGCGACGGCGCTGGGTACGCAATACAGTGTGCGCGCGGCGTCCGATGACTCTCTCGGCACGGTGCGGGTCGAGCACGGACGCGTGGAGGTTAAGAGTCGCGAACAACAGGTCGTGCTGGAGGCCGGCGACGCCGCAAACCTCACGGCCAAAGGCGCCTTCGCGGTGACGAAAACCGACGTTGCGAATGAGACAGCGTGGCGGACCGGAAAGCTGGTATTTTCCGGCCAGCCACTCCGCGAGGTCCTGGCGACCCTCGAGCGCTATCGTCGCGGGCGCATCCTCGTCTTGGATAACGCCGCCGCGGACCAGCAGGTCTCAGGTATTTTCGACCTGAAGGACACGGACCAGGCGCTCCGGGTGCTGGCGGAAAGCTTACCCGTAAGTGTCACGCATCTGACCGATCTGATGGTCATCGTTCGCTCGCGCTGAAGATTCCTCAAGACAAGCGATTCTCGCCGCGAACTCAGTGAGAACGATATCCTTCAAGTTTATTTCTGAACCGACGTCAGGAGGCACCCCGGTTTTGACTCTTAGTCAGTAGGAGGGTGCGTACACAGCGCCGCACTCCGGATATTGACCAACGGGGGCAAACATGGCGTTTGGAAGTGCGTGGGTAAGAGAAGGCAGCCGAGCTGCGGCGCTGGCCGGAGTTTCGTTGCTTGCGCTCAACACGGCGCTTCATGCGCAGCCAGCCAATGTGCAACCCCCGACCGCTCGACCTTCCGGCATGATAAACGTTTCCGTCGCGGCGGGCTCACTCGAAAGCGGCCTCCTCAGCCTCGGACGTCAAACCAATCTTCGGATGCTCTATCCGAGCAATCTCACCGCGGGCAAGCGCACGGCGGGCGTCAGCGGACAGGTGAGCCCGCAACAAGCGGTGACGCAACTGCTGGCTGGAACGGGCTTGCGTGCATCGTTCACGGGCCGAAATACGGTGCAAGTTTTTGATCCGTCGACGCCTGTAGCCGGCGGCGCCTTGCCGGCCGGGGCGATCGCGCTCGACACTATTGATGTGCAGGGTGCCAACAATCCGAATGCACTGATCGGCAATCTCCCGCCGGAATATGCAGGTGGCCAAGTCGCGCGCGGCGGACAACTCGGCATTCTCGGAAACCGCGACTTGATGGACACGCCGTTCAGTCAGACAAACTACACGTCAAAGACGATGCAGAATCAGCAATCGCGCTTCATCTCCGACGCCCTAAACAACGATCCGACTGCTCGCGCTGTCGGTCCATCAGGTGGATACAACGGGTTCAATATTCGCGGTTTCCAAGTCTCCAACAGCCAGGTCTTGTTTAATGGGTTGCAAGGCGTTGCCCCGGCAAGCAACGAAGCAGTCATGGCCGAATCCTTCGAGCGGATCGAAGTGTTTAAAGGTCCCAGTTCCTTGCTGAACGGGATGGTCGGAAATGCCGGCGGCGTCATCAATCTTGTTCCCAAGCGTGCTGGCGATGAGCCACTAACACAAATTACGCCTGACTATGGAATGAACTCCCAATTTGGCGGCCACGTCGATGTCGGCCGAAGGTTTGGCGACAACAAGGAGTTTGGTGCTCGATTTAACGGTGTCTACCGTAACGGCGATACGACCATCAACCACCAATCTCGAGAACAGAAGCTCGCAACACTTGCGCTCGACTATCGTGGTGAGCGTTTGCGCGTTACGGCTGATCTTGGCTATCAGAAACAGTTAATGCAGGGAATTCGCCGCGTGACCCGCGCGGTGGCTGGCATACAGATTCCTGCTGCTCCTGACAGCCGCACCAATTGGTTCGATCCTGCCGAGTTGAGCGATGGCCGCGCCTACTATGGAGCTATACGCGGTGAATACGATCTGACTGATAAATGGACGGCGTTTGTCGCGCTCGGCGCTAGCGATAAGGAAATCACCAGGTTCTCAACTAATCGCACCATCATAAATACTCAAGGCGACTTGGCTGCCGGCAACTTGTCTTTTTCCGGCTCGCTTGACAAACGAACTCAAGAAACGCTGGAGGCCGGAGTACGTGGTCGATTCGATACGGGACCGGTCCAGCACCAAGTCGCTCTTGCCTATTCGACTTATCACCAGCTTGGCGAATTCGGTCCTTCAACAGGGGCGAGCGTACCGTTCCCAGCCTCAAATATTTACAACCCAGTGTTTGGTCCCCGGCCAGACATGTCCCTTCGGCCGGGTTTCGATTCAAATCTGACGCCGTTCTCCGATACAACCCAATCCAGTGCAGTCTTGGCAGACACGTTGTCCATCCTGAATGAGCGCGTGCAATTGACTGCCGGGGGCCGACTCCAGGAAATCAAATCAACCAACTTCACCTCTGGCGTTGTTACTTCGAGCTATGACGAAGGCGCAATAAGCCCGTCGGTTGGTTTGGTGGTCAAGCCCTGGCAGAACATCTCTCTTTACGCGAGTTATATCGAAGGCCTGCAGCAGGGCCCTGTTGCCCCACCGGGCACAGCCAATCAAGGGCAAGTCTTTGCGCCATATAAGGCCGAACAATATGAAACTGGCGCTAAGTTCGATTTTGGCGGCTTGGCTGCAACACTGGCATTCTATCAACTCGCTCTTCCGAATGCCTACACCAATCCCAATACGAACGTCTTCGGTATCGATGGAGAGCAGCGCAACCGTGGCGTCGATTTCAATATCTTCGGCGAAGTGGTGTCAGGAATTCGGATATTGGGTGGAGCCGCATACATCGACTCCGTCCTGTTGAACACGGTAGGGGGCATCGACGACGGAAATAGAGGAATCGCTGTGCCAAAGTGGCGTGTCGTGTTTGGCGCCGAATGGGATACACCATTCATCCCCGGGCTCACTCTAACTGGTCGTGCGATCCACAATGGCTCCGTCTATGTCGATACAGCCAATACCCAAAGCATTCCGGCCTGGACGCGTCTAGATATCGGCGCCCGGTACCGAATCGAGCGGCCAGGTGCCCAACCAATCATTATTCGCGCCAGCATTGAGAACGTGCTCGGCTCAAATTACTGGGAAGCAACCGATACGACGCTGGTCCTAAACGATCCACGAACGTTCAAGCTCTCGGCGAGTTTCAACTTTTGACGGCGGGTCGGCAAATGACTCGCCACGCAACATCCGTATGCCAGCGCGTGTCGGCTGCCATATTCGGTGGCTATGCGCTGGCGGCCGTCTTCTCGACCTTCTTTTCCTACATTCTTCCGACGTCGCGCGCTGAGGCGGCGATGTCGGGCCTGCTGCTGAGCTTCGCTGTTTATGCCGCTACAATTCTCTGCGCCTTCGGCGCGCGCTCGATATCGCGAATGTGGACCGGCATGATCTTGCTGACAGCCGGGTTTGGATTGCTCGCGATCCTTCTCAAACTGGCCCGCGGGCCATGAAGGACGGATTCCGGCAATCGATGGCGTGGCTGCATACCTGGACCGGGCTGCTGCTCGGCTGGGTACTGTTCTTCATCTTCCTCACCGGCACAGCGGGTTATTTCGACACCGAAATCGACCGCTGGATGCGCCCCGAGTTTCCGCCGCCGGCATCCCAGGTGCAGACGGTTAAAATGTTGGAGCGAGCCGTCGAACGTCTGCAAGCAAAAGCGCCTAACGCCGAACGATGGCGTGTCAGTCTGCCAACGGATCATGGCGTAGTCGGCTTGAACGTGTCCTGGCGGGGAAGCGGGCACGATGCCGCAGCGGCCAACGGAAGTGAGCAACTTGATCAAAATTCGGGCGAGCCTTTGAAACCGCGAGCGACCGGTGGCGGGCAGTTGCTCTATAGGATGCATTACAGGTTGCACTACCTGCCAACAACTATTTCGTACTGGCTGGTCGGGATCGCCGCCATGTTCATGCTTGTCGCTATCCTGACCGGCATCATTGTTCACCGGAAATTCTTCGTTGACTTCTTCACCTTCCGGCAACGGAAGGGACAGCGATCATGGCTCGACGCGCACAATGTCCTCGCCGTGATGGCGTTGCCCTTCCATGTGATGATCACATATTCGGGGCTGATCTTCTTTGCCTACCTCTACATGGCGCCGGTGATTGCCGCGACATACGGCTTTGGAGAGAACAGTCAACGACTCTACTTCGACGAACTGGAAGGCCGCCTTGCGCGACCTGCGCGCGCCAACACGCAAGTGCCCTTGACACCGCTTGCACCGTTGATCGCCGAGGCTGAAGCGCAATGGGGCGAGGGGCGTGTACGCAGCCTGGAGATCCTGTACCCCGGCGATTCACAGGCGCAGGTGTCAATTAGTCAGACACCGTCAGGTCCTCTGCGCCGCACGGCGACGATGGTATTCAATGGCGTCAGCGGTGCGTTGATCGAGGTGAAGCCGGCCATCCGATCAACACCGAAGGCGATACGCGACACTTTGCTGGGGTTGCATGAAGGCCTGTTCGCCGGACCAGTGTTGCGCTGGTTGTACTTCCTGTCGGGCTCGATCGGCACGGCAATGATCGCGACCGGACTGGTGCTGTGGACCGTCAAGCGCCGCGAGAAGCTCAAGCGCACCGGCGAGCCTTCATTCGGCCTGTTGCTCGTCGAGCGGCTGAACATCGGCACGGTCGTCGGATTGCCGATTGCGATCGCAGCTTACTTCTGGGCCAACCGGCTGATCCCCGCCGGGGTGGAGGGGCGCGCGGCCTGGGAAGCGCACGCGATGTTCATCGCATGGACCGGAATGCTCCTGCACCCGATTTTTCGTCCTGTGCAGCGCGCCTGGATCGAGCAATGTTGGCTCGCAACGGCTGTTTTCGGTCTGCTGCCGATGTTGAACGCGCTGACCACCAATCGCCATCTCGCCGCGAGTTTGGCGCAGGGTGATTGGGTTCTCGCGGGCTTCGATCTGACCATGCTGGCCTTCGGCGCAGCGTTTGGCTGCACAGCGTGGATGCTGTCACGCCGGGCGCGCGACAGAGTCACCAGGCACGAGACTTTGCTGTCATTCGCAGCATGCAAGAACGCGGAGCCGGCGGAATGATGGAATTGCTCGCTCTTGTGCTTGCCTATGCCGGATTCGTCGCGCTCGCACTGGCGATGAACCGTCATCACCGGCAGGTGTGGAACGGTGAGGCCTCGGAACACACTCGAATTCTCCTGCGCATTGCAGGCGCCGCGGGTCTCGCGTCGGCATTTGCGCTGTGCATCCGTTACGCAGGCTGGTCGGTCGGGCCGGTGCTAATGCTCGGCCTGCTCAGCGCTGCCGGCATCGCTGTCGTGTTGTTACTCACTTTCCGTCCTCGCATCGCTTTCGCCTCCGGAGTGGTCGCTGTTCTGTTTGCCGGCGTGATGAGTGGATATGCGTTGGTAACGAACGGTATTGCGAAAGCTCCAATATTACAGAAACTCCAGTTTCATCATTGGCCGGCGGAGCGAACTCAGCCGCAAGAACAACCGGAGAAAGTCCTATGACCAATGCCTGGTTCGTCCGTGTCCTGCCCGCAATGCTGCTGACGCTCGCAACCGTCACCACTTCGGTTCGCGCGCAAGAGCAACAACCGTCATCTCAAACACCCTTCTCGACTTCGCGCCCCCCTGGCGCGATAGCGCCGTCGGCGACTCCACCTGTCACGCCTGCCTCGTCGCCATCGTCCGGTGCCCCTTCCGTTTCCCCGGCATTGCCCGGATCGACGAGTTCTGCTCCGTCGAGCTCTGATCCGTCAGCTGCGGCCGCGTCGTCCCAGCCGTCCGCATCGTCTCCTTCGCCTGTGCCGGGTGATGCCATCACTCCGTCGCAGCCCATCCAGGGCGCGGAGCCGACAGGGGATTCTGCGGGCGCCAGCGATGCGACTCAGGATGCAGCTGCGCCGGCGGCCGCGCCAGCATCGGATGCCTCGTCCTCTACGCTTCCGCAAGACCTGTCGCCGTGGGGCATGTTCATGCAGGCCGACATCATTGTGAAGGCGGTGATGATCGGGCTTGCGTTTGCGTCGCTGGTGACGTGGACGATCTGGCTGGCGCGGGGGCTGGATCTGGCGGCTTCACGGCGGCGGGCGCAGAGCTGCTTGCGCAAGCTGGAGCGCGCCGACACTCTTGCGGCGGCACGGGCAGAGATCTCTGAAGGGTGGACCGGCAAGGGCCCGGTGTCTGATCTGATGGAGGCGGCGGAGAACGAATGCAGGCGCTCGAACGATCTGTCCTCTGAAGGCATCAAGGAGCGTCTGGCCATTGCGCTGTCGCGTATCGAGGCCAAGTCGGGGCGCGACATCGCCCGCGGCACGGGCTTGCTAGCGACGATCGGGGCCACCGCGCCGTTCGTCGGGCTGTTCGGCACGGTGTGGGGCATCATGAACTCCTTTATCGGCATCTCGCATTCCAAGACCACCAATCTTGCGGTGGTGGCGCCGGGCATCGCCGAAGCCTTGCTTGCGACCGCGCTCGGGCTCGTCGCCGCGATTCCGGCGGTGATCATCTACAACGTGTTCGCGCGTGCGCTTTCGAGCTACCGGGCGCTGCTGTCGGATGCCTCCGGCGAGATCATTCAGCACATCTCGCGCGACCTGGAACGTCAGGAGCGGGGGCTTGGACCGTCCGTGGTGCCGCTGTCGCGCGGCCGCTCCGCTGCGGAGTGAGCCCTCATGGCGGTATCTCTGAAGAACCCGCAGGACGGCGGCATCGACGAGCTGAGCGAAATCAACGTCACCCCGTTCATCGACGTGATGCTGGTGCTTTTGATCATCTTCATGGTGGCGGCGCCTTTATCGACGGTGGATATCGCGGTCGACCTGCCGGTGTCGAACGCACAGCCGCAGCCGCGTCCCGACAAGCCGGTGTTTTTGACGGTGAAGCAGGATCTGACGCTGGCGCTCGGCAACGACGAGGTGCCGCGCAATACCCTTCAGGCAACGCTCGATCAGCAGACCAGCAATGACCGCGAGCAGCGGGTGTTTCTGCGCGCCGACGGGACGGTGGCTTACAACGAGCTGATGAAGGTGATGAACCTGTTGCGCGAGGCCGGCTATCTCAAGATCGCGCTGGTTGGGCTGGAGGATACCGGACAGGTGCAAGCAGGTGGCGTGGCCGCCGGTAGCAGCGCGCCAGCGGCGGCGACCAAACCATGAGGATCGACTGGCACGATCCGGACGGGCGGCCGGAAGGCGCGGTGACCGGGGCCGCGGCGCTGCGCTGGACCGCGGCCGGACTTGCGGTGGTCGCGGTGCACGCCGGCGGCATCTGGCTGGCGTTACACTGGCCGGCGCAGGCCGAGACGCCGGGCGATCCGCCGGCCGCGATCATGATGGAGCTGGCGCCGCTGGCGGTGGCGCCGGAGGTACCGCAGCAGGACATCGCGCCGGGGCCGCAGATGGAGGAGGCCGAGGAGGAGCAGCCCGAACCGGAGAAGCCGGTCGAGGACAAGCCAGATCCGACGCCGCCGGAAGTGAAGGAGGCCGAGCTCAAGCCGCCGCCGACGCCGAAGGTGGAGAAGGCGGAGGTGGTGCTGCCGGCCAAGACGGAGCCGCCGAAACCGAAGCCGAAGAAGAAAAAGAAGAAGGCGCCGCGCACCACCGCGCCGCAGAGTTCACAGGCGCAGCGCGCCGATCGCGCCGCCGCGCCGGCCGAAGGCATGGCTTCGTCGATGTCGCCGAGCTCCTGGCGCGGCGCGCTGATGGCGCACCTCAACCGCCACAAGCGTTTCCCGTCCGGTGCGGCGGGGGCGGGTGTTGCGACGGTTGCGTTCACGATCGACCGCTCCGGCCGCGTGCTATCGGCGCGCCTGGTGCGCTCGGCCGGCGACTCCGCGCTCGATACTGAGGCCGCCTCGCTGCCGCGCCGCGCCAGTCCCGTTCCCGCCCCGCCGCCCGATGTCGGCGGTGGTTCAATCACACTCGCCGTTCCAATCAGGTTCAGTCGATGATCTCAGCAAATCTCACACGAACGAACCCTCAGACGACGAGCTTGTCACTTCGCTCAACGGCGTCAGCGCCGCGCTGGCGCGGGTGGCGAAACTCGTGAAGTAGCACAGTCGAAACCGAAAGCCGCCCTATCCGGCACACAAGGAGATCGCCCATGCTGACGCTGGTCAAGGATGCCGATGTTCCCGTTCAGCCGGCTGCGCCACCGCCAGAACGACGGCCGAGATCGACGCTGCGCGAGAGCAACTATAACCGTCGCCGATTCCTCGCCTGGCTGCACGACGAGGTGGCGGTGCTGCGTGCGCTCGGCATGGATCATCGCCGCATCGCCGCGCAACTCGACATCGCGGAGCATGACGTGCGAGCATTCTGTCCGAAACCGAAGGAGAAGATCCTGCGCCGCCATCTTCCCCGTCGCGCTGTTGAGGCGCTCCTTCATGGCCGTCACGCCTCAATTGGCGGTCGAACCGTTGCCAAGCGCAGTCGCTACCTCGTCGAGATCGCCAGTGCCTATACTTGGAATGAGCTCATGTCCGAATCCGGGGTCGGCACTGTCACGGCCTCAGAAATACGTTTGTGGCTCGAGGAGCGAGGAGCCGCACTGCGGGATGATGAGGATGACCAGCATCGGTCGGCGCAATGGTGATCGTCCGATAATGCCGATTGCGAGCGAGGTCCGATCCCGTCCGGATCTGGGATCAGCTATTCGCATCGAGTGCCGTAGGCTGCCTGCATCCGACAGCGTCTGGATCGCGCCGCCTGAATGCAGAGACCTGCTTCACGTCTCGAGGGTGGAGACAGGGTGAATGGAGCTTCGTCATCTCCGGCATTTTGTCGCGGTCGCCGAGGAACTGCACTTCCAGCGCGCAGCCGATCGCATCGGCATCGAGCAATCGCCCTTGTCGCGTTCGATCCGGAATCTCGAACAGCAGCTGGGCGTGATGTTGTTTGAGCGGACACGGCGGTCGACCAGGCTGACTCTGGCTGGCGAACGACTCTTTGTTCACGCCCGTGCGCTCCTGGCGGCTGCCGACGAAGCGCGCCTCGATGTGCGCACGAAAGACGGCGATCGGACCGGCCATCTTCATATTGGTGTTTGCGACGGTGTGCCGCTGCCGCGTCTCGCTCGCCTGCTTGCGTCGCTCAGGCAGACGACTCCGCATATCAGCGTGCATGTGCATGAAATGTCCTTGGTGCAGAAGGTCTATGAACTGCGATGCGGATTCCTCGACGCTGCGCTCGCGCCGGAGAGCGGATATGGCAAGGGCATCGTTTCCGAGGCGATCTGGCGAGATCCGCTGATCGCAGTTATGCCAAGTAAGCATCCGCTGACGCAGAGGAAACAAGTCGCTTTGGTCGACGTGGTTCTGGAACCGCTCGTGCTATGCCAACGGGATACGGGCCTTGGCCATCAATGCCAGATCGAGCAGATCATCCGCACGGTGACAGCGACGCCGAACATCACTGATACGGCGGCAACACTTAGCATGTTAGTCGCGCTGGTGATTGCCGGATATGGCATCGGGCTCGCCACCACCGCCCAACTTGAAGCCGTCAGCGCGAGCGAGCTGGTGCTGCGCCCGTTGTCCGATGTGAGCAAATTGGTCAAGACTTGGCTGATGATGCGCGCGGAAACGCCAGCCGAGCCGTTAGCTCGCTTTATCGAGCACGCGCGCCGGCCGACTTGACCGGCTTGCGCGTCCAGAGCACGCCGCTCGGAATCCCTTGTCGCGCGCCATGAAGGTTTCAAGCATGAGCGGCGCCAGGGTTGTTGCATCGACCGGCGTGCCGTTCAGTTCGGAATGAAGTGCGGCATAACGATCGAGATTCTCGCGCAACTCGGTGCTGACCGTGAGCGTCAGCTTGACGAATTCCGACTTTGGGATCGGCCCAAGGCTGAGTTTCTTGGTCAATCGTCCCTCCCGATGTTGGCGGTGAGCGGTGCGGCCTGATAGGGCCGCAAGATGAGATCCTTGTTGACGATGACGCGGACGGGAAAGCCGGGCCGCACGGTCAAGGTCGGCTGGATGTTGAGGTTTCGGCGCGTGATTTGCTGCCCGACATCGTTGATGGTGTCCTGGAATCCACTGCGCGTCGCGATGATGACGCGATTGCCGTTGGTGCTGCGGTTTACCGGCGCGGCCAGTTGTGCGCCAACGCCAAGCACCGATGAGAGCACGGCGCCGCCGATCAGGCGGAGCCAGTGATTGTCGACCTCGTCCTCCAGCCCCGCATAGCCGGCGGTGTCGACGCCGGAGAGCCGGTCCAGCACGATGGATGAGCCGTCCGGCATGACGATGCGATTCCAGACCAGCAGCACGCGGCTCTGGCCGAAAGCGACGCCGGAATCGTATTGGCCGATCAGCCGCGTGCCCTGCGGGATGAGCAGATGTCTGCCGCTCACGGTGTCGTAGACGTTTTCGGTGACGTTGCCGATGATCTGCCCGGGCAGGTCGGAATTGATGCCGGTCACCAGTGCGGCGGGAATAATCGTGCCCGCCATGACCTGATACGGCGAGCGCGGCGTTTGCAGCGTGCCGGAGCCGTAGATTTTCTGGTCGGTCTCGCGGTTCAGGAAGGCTTGCTTGCGATCCTGCATATTCTGCGTGGTCACGGCGTCGACCGGCGCGTTGGTCGGCTCCGCGCCGGGTGCGGGAATCGCCGTCAGGCCCCCGCCATTCGGCTCCGGTGGCGCGGTCGTCGCGGCGGCGACGTCCTGCCTCGGCCGGATCGACTGGAAGAAGACGGCGGCCTTGGCGGCGGCTTCCGCCTCCTGCTGCGCGCGCAGCATCGCCGCCCGCCGCGCATCTTCTTCCGGATCGGGGCGGAAGTTCGGGCGTTCGGGCATTTGCGGGATACCGGCCTCACGTTCGGAGCGAACGATCGGCCCGCCCAGCTCGCCGGGCAGCGGGGCGCCGAGCCGCGGCGGCTGGACCTGGGTGTAGTCGCGCGGCAGGGTTTGCAGACCTTCGGCCGGATTGACGCGATCGGTGCTGTAGAGTTCGTCGCCGGTCGGCTTGTCGCGATCCTTGTATTGGAGCGCCCAGATCATGGCGCCGAGCACGGCGGCTGCGGAGACGCCCGCGAGCGCGATCAGGGTCCAGCGGTTGAGCCGCGTCACAGGCTTCGGCCGCGCGCGGATGGTGAGATTCGGCGGCTGGGATTTTGGCGGTGTGGTCATAGTCCGAACAGCCCCCGCCGTATGCCGTCAGTGCGCGAGATGCGCACGACCTGCTGTTTCTCGCCGCCGAGACGCAGTTCGGCCGCGCCGAACAAGCGATCGACGACGTAATAAGGCGGCTTCGCCCGGTAGTTCACGAGCTGGTTTTCGCCGGTCGGTCCGACGACGAACAGCGGCGGAAGCTCGCCTTGCGCGATGCCGGCCGGAAACTGGATATAGACCTTCTCGCCGTCGTCGAAGACGCGCACCGGCCGCCACGACGGCGTATCGCCGGTGATCTCGTAGCGGAATTGGACGCGATCAAGCTCGACCGCGTTGGCGACCGGCGTCGCCGTTTCCACACGCTCGTTCTGGCGTTGCAGCGCCATCAACCGATCGTGCGGGTACTGCCACGAGACGGAGGCCATCCATGTCTGCGGCGTCGATGTCAGTTCGAGAAGATAGGTTCGGCGGTTGGTGTTGATGACCAAGTTGGTCTTGAGGTCGGGCCGCGTCGGCTTCACCAGAATATGCGTCTGCTTGGCGTTGCCGTTGCCGCTTGTCGTATCGCCGATCACCCAGCGCACGGTGTCGCCGGCGGAGACGGAAACCAGATCCTCGTTGGTCTGAAGCGCGATGTCAGTCACCTTCTCGGGACTGGCATAGACTTGATAAAGCGCACCGGCGGAATAAGGCCAGACCTGCGTGGCATTGATGTAGCCGGACCGTGTCGGCTGAATGCGCGCGGCAGCGTTGGCGCTCGTCACACGCTCCTTCGGATCAGCCGGCTCCGGTACCCCACCTTTGCGGGGCAGCGGTTTCAACTGACCGGGCAGCGGTAAAGGCTCTGGCAAGGGCACCACCTCGACCGAACTGGCCGGCTCGGCGATGCGCGTCGCCTCGAACGGCTCGTCGAGGGAGATTTCAGGCGACGGCGTCTTGATCGCACAGCCGGCGAGCAGCGCAGCCGAAGACAACAGAAGAAGATGGACGGGCGACATGCGGACCATGATGCGGTTACTCCCTCACGACCCGCCGGGACCGAGTTCGCGGCTCCAGTTGATGCCGTTGATAAAAATACCGAGTGGATTCTTACGCAGCCGGTCTTCGGTGCGCGGTGGTTGCAGAACGATTGTGATGATGGCGGTCCAGCGATCGGTGCCGGCGAGTTGGTTGTTCTCGTAATGCCGTTCGATCCAGCGGATCTGGAACGACGACTCGGACGCCCGCACGACACTCGTGACCTCGACAGCGACAGACGCCTTGCCGACCTTTGAGAATGGATCATTGGCTCGGGCATAATCATTAAGCGCCGCGCCACCGCGATCGGTGGTGAAGTCATAGGCTTCAAGCCAATTCTGACGGACGACGATCGGATCGGTTGGGAGTGCGCGGACGTTCTGGATGAAGTGGGCGAGTGAATGCGCGATCTGCGCATCGGTTGGCCGATAGGCTTCGATGGCCGGGCCGATCGCCTTGACTTGGCCGAGTTGATCGACCTCCACGACATAAGGTGTGACGGTCGAGCGGCCGGCTTGGTAGAGCAACCCGCCGGCCATGCCGATGGCGAGCGTGAGGCAGCCGAACGACATCAGCCGCCAGTTGCGGGCCTGAATGCGGGCGGAGCCAATCCGCTCGTCCCAGAGTTGGCCTGCGGCCTGATACGGCGTCGTCGGTTCGGGGGTTTCGGAATAGCGCACGCTGGCGCGTTTGAAGCGCATCGGTCAGTTCTCCTGTCGCAATGAAGGGTTGGCGCCCGATCCGCCGTGATCGCCGGAGCGCAAGGTGTGCGCGGCCATTGTCGCACCATGCGTCGCCTGCGAGCCGCGTGAGCCATGCCGGAAGCGGTTCGCCCATGCCGGTGCATTGCCCGAGGCGCCGCCTGCGGCGGCTTGCATTCCCGCTGTCGAGGTGCCGCATGTGGCGGTCCATGCGCCGTGCGATCCTCGGGCTGCGCTCTGGTGCATCGCGCCGGTCATGCGGGATGCGAAGTTGCGGCCAGCTTGGATGAATGCGCCGCCTCCGGCACTTGCGACGCCGGCGAGGCCGGCGCCGAGGGCTGCCGCGCCCGAGGCGCCCGATGTCGCGCGTGCCAGCCCGAATGCTGTGCGGGCGCCACCCGACATGGATGAAGCAGCTTTGACGCCGCTGCTGACGGCTGCTCCTCCCAGACGAGCGGCGCCCGCGGCCGCGGCCCCTCCCGCCACGGCCAATCCGCCAGCCGCCAGCGCGGTGCCTGCTGCTGCACCTGCGCCGAGTTGCGGGGCGCCGGAGACAAGTCCGGTGGCGATGGATGGACCGAAAATGCCGAGGCCGAGCATGGCGAGTGACGCGAGCATGATCGCGAGCGCATGATCGATCGACGGCTCAGAGGGTGCTGAGGCACGAAACTCGGCGAAAAGGCCGTTGCCGATGCCGACGATGACGGCGAGCACGAGAATCTTGATGCCGGATGAGATGACGTGGCCGAGCACACGTTCGGCGAGAAAGGCGGTCTTATTCCAGAGCGCGAACGGCACAAGCACGAAGCCGGCCAATGTTGTCAGCTTGAATTCCAGCAACGTGACAAAGAGTTGCACCGCCAACACGAAAAAGCTGATGATGACGACCAGCCAAGCGAGAAACAGGACGGCGATCGTGTCGATATTTGAAAAGACGGAGGTGAAGCCGGACAGTTCGCCAATCTGCTGAAGGATCGGGCGGCCGGCATCCATGCCAACCGACGCAAGTTTGCCGGCGCGCAGAAAGTCATCCGCTGAAAGACCTGAGCCGGCGGCCTTCAGGCCAAGACCGCTGAAGGACTTGAAGATGATCCCGGCGAGCGTGTTGAAGTTCGTGATGATGTAGGCGAAGGCGCCGACATAGAGTACCTTCTTGATGAGTTTGGCGAGTATTTCGTCATGACCTGCCGCAAACGCCCAGAAGAGTCCGGCGAGCGAAATGTCGATGACAATGAGCGTGGCGGATAGAAAGGCAATCTCGCCGCCGAGCAGACCGAATCCGCTGTCGATATATTGCGAGAACGTGTCGGTGAAGCGGTCGATGACAGAGAGATTGTCCATCGTCATCACTTCGTGTTGGGCATGGCGGGTTGCGGCTTGGCGGCGCCTCCTTGCGGGCTCCCCTCTCTCTGTGAGGGAAATATCTCAACAGGATGCGGTGTGTAGGGCGTTCGTCCGTTGCCCATGAAGCGTTTGCGACGCGCCTGGCTCGCCATCTTGCAAAGCGCGTCGCCGGTGCCGCCCCAATCCTGCGAGCACCACTTCTGGATTTCGCGCAGCCGATCTGGATCGGCTGCAAGAGTGTCGACCGTGTCGGTTGCGCGTGCGGGCGAGATCAGAACAACCGCATCCGCGCCAATCGCGAGAGCAACGCCGAGCCGGGCAAGACGTGCGAGCATGGGAGCCTCCTTCAGTTGCGAAACAGGCGAACTGTCGCTGGCGAATAGCTGCTGCCGCTTCCCATGAAGCGGCGGCGCACCTCGCGGGCGCGTTCTTCTTCGGCGATGGCGCGGGCCTGCTCCGTAGCGACGGCGCGGTCCTGCGCGAGCTTGAGCCGCGCGCTATCGATTGATTGCTTGGCACGAAGCGCGAGAAGCTGGTTGGTGGCTTGGGTCGCTTCGAGGATGCCGGCGGCCGACTGGCTGTGTGTAACCAGATCGCCGAGGTTGTTTTCGTCGGTCGACAGATTCTCCGACACCTGGGCCTGCATCTTCATGGCGGTTTCGAGCGCATCGCGCGACCGCTCCCAGCGCGTCCGCGCGTCCTGAGTCATCTGATCGCCAGAGACGGACGCTGCGTATTGTTGCGGATAGAGTTGTTTGAACTGCTGCTCCATCGTCGCGACGTCGAAGCTCAATCCCTTCGCTTCGCCAATGAGGCGTTCCGTCTGTGCGATGGTCCGCTTGAGGTCATTGAGGACGTTGAAGTCGAGGCTTGTCAGGTTCTTCGCCTGATTGATAAGCAATTTGGCCTGGTTCTGGAGCGACGTGATCTGAATGTTGATCTGCTCCAACGTCCGCGCCGCCGTGAGCACGTTCTGGCTGTAGTTGCTGGGATCGAACACCACGAGCGCCGTGGCGGGCGTGGCGGGCGTGGCGAGTGCAATGCCCAGCGCACAGGCCCCGGCCACGAGAAACGATGTCTTCATGACGATATCTCCTGATGGTGGGAAAGCTGGCGGATGAGATCGGCGGCCCATTCGAGCCCGCGCGCGTCGAGCCAGGCCGGGGCGAAACCATCCGCACCGTGCGCACGAATAATCTCGTCGATGAGGCGGTGATCGGTAGGACCGCTTGCGGCGGCAAAGGCGAGCGCGACGGGTCCGAGATCGAGGTCGAACAGGCGATTGCCGAGACGGGATTGGTAGTAGTAGTCGCGCCGCGGTTGGGCGCGCGCGATGATGTCGATCTGACGATCATTGAGGCCGAACCCCTCATAGATGGTGCGAAGTTGCGGTTCGGTCGCCTGTGGCGACGGCAGGAAGATTCGGACCGGACAGCTTTCGACGATCGCCGGTGCGATCGCGGAGCGCTGGATGTCGGCAAGCGATTGGGTTGCGAAGACGACGGAGACGTTCTTCTTGCGCAAGGTCTTCAGCCATTCACGGATGCGCGCGGCGAAGATCGGATCGTCGAGAAACACCCATGCTTCGTCGAGCACGAGCAGTGTCGGCGAGCCGTCGAAGCGTTCGTCGAGCCGGTGAAAGAGATAGGTCAGCACCGGCGTCACGGCGCTTGCCGTATGCATCAGTTCTTCCATCTCGAACCCCTGCACGTCGCCGATGCCGAGCCGATCGCCATCGGCGTCAAGCAGCCGACCGTGCGGCCCCGACAGCGTGTAGGGTTGAATCGCCTGGCGCAGCCGGTTCGATTGCAGCAACGTCGACAGGCCGGTGAGCGTGCGTTCCTCGCGCGGTGCGGATGCAAGGCTCGTGACCGCGGACCAGACCGCGTCTTTGACGTCCGGCGTGATTTCGACGCGCTCGTGTCCGAGAAGCCCGGCAATCCATTCGGCCGCCCATGCACGGGTTTCCTCGTCGTCGATGCCGGCGAGCGGCTGGAACGCGATCGATGCCGAGGAGCCAAGGTCGTAATGCTCGCCACCCAGGCCGAGGATAGTGGCGCGGGCCGAGCCACCTTTGTCGAAAACGAAGATGCGCGAGCCGACATAGCGACGGAATTGAAGCGCGAGGATTGAGAGCAGCACGGATTTGCCGGCGCCGGTCGGTCCAACAATCAGGGTATGGCCGACATCGTCGATATGGGTAACGAGGCGGAACGGTGTGCCGCCGACCGTGCGGGTGACGATCAGCGGCGGCGCGTCGAGATGGGTGTTGCGTTCGGGGCCGGCCCAGACCGCCGAGAGCGGCATCATGTGAGCGAGATTGAGGGTCGAGATCAGCGGTTGCCGCACGTTGGCATAGGCGTGGCCAGGGATGGAGGACAGCCACGCCTCCGTTGCGTTCAAGGTTTCCGGAATGGTGACGAAACCCCGGCCCCGGATAATGCGTTCGACCGCCTTCAGCTTCTCGTCGGCGAGGTCCGGACTTTCGTCCATCACCGTGACGGTCGCCGTGACATATCCATAGGCAACGGCGTCCGCGCCCAACTCCTGCAACGCCTCGTCGGCATCGTCCGACTTGTTGGCGGCGTCGGAGTCGACCAGCGGAATCTCCTGCTGGAAGATTGTCTCGCGCAGCAACGTGACGATGCCCTTGCGCTTGGCGAACCACTGCCGGCGAACCTTGGTCAGTTCGCGTTCCGCTTCCGCCTTGTCGAGTGAGAGGAAGCGGGTTGACCAGCGATAGGCGAAGCCGAGGCCATCGAGGTCGTCGAGAACGCCCGGCCAGGTCGAGGGTGGGAAGCTGCGGATGGTCAATGCGCGCAGATGGCGATCGCCGAGCATCGGCGCGAGGCCGCCGGTGAAATCGCAATCGGACAATAGCGCATCGAGATGGAATGGCACCTCGGGGACGGCGACGGGATGGCGTTGTGTGGAGATGCAGGCGTGAAGGTAGGTCAGGGTTTCGTCGTCGGAGAGCCAGCGGATTTCCGGCATGACCCCATCGAGCAGATCAAGGAAGCGGTCGGTTTCGGCGACAAAGGCTGCGAGGTGGTCGCGCCAGTTCACCGTGCGGTGCTCGGCGCTTTCGTAAAGGTACTGGCCGGCACGGGCCTTGCCCTCGGACGGCGGCAAGAAGGCGAGCGTGATATGATAGGTGCTCTCGAAATGCGAACCGCCCTCCTCAAACGCGGCGCGCCGCTCTTCCTCCACGAGCCAGGATGCGGCTTCGGGAAATTCCGATACGGGATAGTCGTCAGCCACGCGCCGCTCGGCATCGACGAACAGCGCCCAGCCGGAGCCGAGACGTTTCAGGGCGTTGTTGAGCCGCGCCGTGGTCGCGACCAGCTCGCTTTCGGTGGCGCTATCGAGATCGGGACCGCGGAATGCCGCGCTGCGCTGGAACGCACCATCCTTGTTGAGCACGATCCCCGGCGCGACCAGACCTGCCCAGGGCAAATAATCGGCAAGGCTGGCGGGACGCTTTCGGTACTCGGCGAGACTCATCATGCCGTCACGCCTCCAGAAATGTGCGGTGCTTGAGGTGGCGAGAGAACACCTCGACGAACTGCGGATCGGCCTTCGCGCCCCAGACGGCGAGCGCGTGGCCTGCGATCCAGAACACGAGCCCTCCGATCCACAATTGCAGGCCGATGCCAACGGCCGCCGCCACCGTGCCGTTGACGATCGCGATCGACCGCGGCGCGCCCCCCATCAGGATCGGCTCCGTCAGCGAACGGTGAAGCGGCACTTCGAAGCCGTCGACATGCCCCGCCATCAGATCAGCGCTCCGCCGCCAAAGCTGAAGAAGGACAGGAAGAAGCTCGACGCCGCGAAGGCGATCGAGAGGCCGAAGACGATCTGGATCAGCTTGCGGAAGCCACCGCCGGCGTCGCCGAAGGCGAGCGTCAAACCGGTCACGATGATGATGATGACGGCGACGATCTTGGCGACCGGCCCTTCGATGGATTCGAGGATTTTCTGCAAGGGCGCCTCCCACGGCATGGAGGAGCCGGAGGCGTAAGCGGGGGAAACCAGAAAGGCGCAGAACAGGAGAACCGCTGATCCGTAGATCCGGCTTCGTAAGTTGGCGCAAATCCGGAATGTCGGCATTCCGGAAAGTCGCCTTTGCAGAATTCCGTAAATCCGCCGAAGCACAGTCTCGGATTTGCGCGCTTGCGGATTTGCGGAAATGCACGAATCCGGTTCTGCGGATTTACGTTTCTGGTTTGTTCCAGAGACAAGGAAAGGCGTGAATGCGGGTCTGTTGGTCGGCATCTCTTTATTCTCCGGTGATGTGCTCGATCGCGTAGGCGTCGCCGTCGAGGCCCGTGACGCGGATGATGTCCTCGATGCGGCGTTTGCTGCCGCGTCCGGCGATGAAGACGATGACGTCAACGGCTTCGGCGATCAGCGCGCGCGGCACCGTGACGACAGCTTCTTGAATAAGTTGCTCCAGACGGATGAGCGCGCCATGCGCCGATCCGGCGTGCAGCGTGGCGAGGCCACCGGGATGTCCGGTACCCCACGCCTTCAGCAGATCGAGCGCCTCCGCGCCGCGAACCTCGCCGACGATGATGCGATCCGGCCGTAGCCGCAGGGTCGAGCGCACCAGATCGGCCGTCGAGACGCTGTTCGCCTTCGTGCGCAATGCGACATGGTCGTCGGCGACGCATTGCAATTCGATGGTGTCTTCGAGGACGAGGACGCGGTCTCCTGTCGTTGCAATCTCTTGCAGGAGCGCGTTGGCGAGCGTGGTCTTTCCTGTCGACGTACCGCCGGCCACAATGATATTGCGCCGTTGCAGCACCGCGGCTTTGAGGAATGCCGCTTGCGCCGGGCTCATGATACCGTCTGCGACGTAACGGGCGAGCGGAATAACGCTGGCGGCGCGTTTGCGAATGGCGAAGGTCGGCGCAAATGTGATCGGCGGCAAGACGCCCTCGAACCGCTCGCCGGTTTCCGGCAGTTCGGCGGACAGAATCGGATGGTCGCGATCGACCTCCAGCCCGACATGGTTCGCCACCACCTTGATGATGCGGGTGGCGTCTTCATGCGACAGTGTCGCGCCGGTCGGCTCGCGACCCGCGCCGAGCCGGTCGACCCACAGGCGGCCATCCGGATTGAGCATCACCTCGACGATGTCCGGATCGTCCAATGCCGCAATGATCGCCGGTCCCATCGCGCTGCGCAGCATCCGAAGCTGGCGATCGCTGACGATGCGGGCGGGCGAGCGCGGCAGAGCGGCAGTCATGATGGCGCCGTCTCCGTGTTGGATTTGTCCGGCGCGGTCGTTTCGTCATCATCCAGGCCGACGAAATCATCTTCGCTCGGCACGATCTCCTGATGGACCTGGCGCACAAGGCTGCCGCCACGCTGGAGGTGGCGGCCGAGTTGATCGATAAACTGATTGAAGCGCACACGTCCTTGGGCGCGGGCTGCGCTCTGGTGTGCTTCGGGAATCGGCGCCGATACCGACAGCGTGTAGCGAATGAACAGCGCGACGGTTTCGATCAAGATTGTCTGGTCGCGCTCCAGGCGATCGAACTGATGGGACAGGCGGTCGAGCCGCGAGATGATCGCGGCTTCGCGCCGGTCGGCTCCGTCTGGTGACAGATAAGAGGATAGTGCGGCTGCGACGATTGCGGATTGAGTCTCGCCCTTCAGCGCCGTGAGGCGGCGAAGCTGCCTCCTATGTTCGTGTTCGATGAAGACGTTGAGACGGGCCTTGCTCATAGCGCCATCCCGTCATCGGGATCGAGCGCGGTCAGTCGCGCCAGTCGCCGGAGTTGCCGTGTCGGCTGCGGAAGCCTGCCGTCGCGCGTGCCGGTGTCGGCGGTATCGTCGTCGAGCACGGCAAGATCGTCGCGGGGACGATCGTGCAACCGGACGACTTCGGCATCATCGAGTTGCGGTGCGAGCTGGTGCCCGCCTTCATCCTGCTCGGACGCTGCTGTACGCGCGGTGGCTGTGGGCTTCTTCGGCCGGGCAAGCCCGGTCCAGTCATCCGCGCGCGCGGTCGGCCGGTCGGCATAGCCTTTGTCGTCGAGGATCGGCGCCGGCAAAACGCGCGACGTGAAATTGTTGTCGGCGTAATAGCGGATCTTCGTCGCCTTCGCTGGCGGATGACCGGAGACCATGACGATCTCCTGATGGTCGGGAAGCTGCATCACCTCGCCGGGCGTGAGCAGCGGCCGCGCCGTCTCCTGACGCGAAACCATCAGGTGCCCGAGCCAGGGCGAGAGCCTGTGGCCGGCATAGTTGCGCTGCGCGCGCAACTCTGTCGCGGTGCCAAGCGCGTCGGAAATCCGCTTCGCGGTGCGTTCGTCATTGGTCGCGAAAGCGACGCGGACGTGGCAGTTATCCAATATGCTGTTGTTCGGCCCGTAGGCTTTTTCGATTTGATTGAGGCTTTGGGCGATCAGGAACGAGCGCAAGCCGTAACCCGCCATGAACGCCAACGCGCTCTCGAAGAAATCCAATCTCCCCAATGCCGGAAACTCGTCGAGCATCAGCAACAGCTTGTGCTTGCGCGCGATGCCATCGGAGCCGTCGAGACTCTCGGTAAGGCGACGGCCGATCTGGTTGAGGATCAAGCGAATGAGCGGCTTGGTCCGCGAAATGTCGGATGGCGGGACAACCAAGTAGAGGGAGACTGGATGATCGGCAGCAATCAGGTCGGCGATGCGCCAGTCGCAGCGCGCGGTGACTCGCGCCACCGTTGGATCACGGTACAGGCCGAGAAACGACATCGCGGTCGAGAGCACGCCGCTGCGCTCGTTCTCGGACTTGTTCAACACCTCGCGGGCGGCGCTTGCGACGACAGGATGCGGACCGGCCTCGCCGAGATGCGCCGTCGTCATCATCGACCACAAGGCTTTCTCGAACGGGTGCGCCGGATCGGAGAGAAAGTTGGCGACGCCACGCAAAGTCTTGTCGTCTTCTGCGTAGAGCACATGAAGGATCGCGCCGACCAAAAGGCTATGGCTGGTCTTCTCCCAATGATTGCGCCGCTCCAACGCGCCTTCCGGATCGACCAGAATGTCGGCGATGTTCTGGACGTCGCGGACCTCGTGAATGCCGCGTCGCACTTCCAGCAGCGGATTGTAGGCGGCGCTTTTCGGGTCGGTCGGATTGAACAGCAGGCAGTGGGAGAACTGCGCACGCCATCCGGCGGTCAACGTCCAGTTTTCTCCTTTAATATCGTGGATCACTGCGGACTGCGGCCACGACAGCAGCGTGGGCACGACCAGGCCGACGCCTTTGCCCGATCGTGTCGGCGCGAACGCCATGATGTGTTCGGGACCATCGTGACGCAGATAGGTTTTCGCCATCAGACCGAGGAAAACGCCGGACAGCGTCGTCAACTTCGCCTCGGCGATGTCCTTCTCGTCAGCCCAGCGGGCAGAGCCGTAGGTCGTGACATGCTTCGCTTGCCGCGCGCGCCAGACCGAACCGACGATCGCGGACAGCGCGGCGACGACACCGCTGCCGCCCGCGATCGTTCCCCCCATTCGGAAAATGTCGGGTGCATAGGCGTCGTAGACGTACCACCACTCGAACAGACGCCACGGGTAGTAGATCGGAAAGGTGGCGATCAGAAACCAGGGTTCGCCGAGGCGCTGCTGAAAACCGAGATGGTAAGCGACCCATTCGGTTGCGGCCCATGTGCCGGCAAGCGTGATGCCGAACACGACCAGCATTTGTCCGATGAGCACCTTCGTCGGCGTCATTCCTGCCCCGCAACAGCCCTGTGACGCCGGCCTGTTTTGCAGGCCGGCGCGCATGAGCGTTGTTGCTTGGAAGGCGCTTAGTCAAAGACCAAATTCGTTGCCGGTGGCGGCGAATCTGATCTCAATGCGAGCCGATATTATTTTGTATTTCTACGTATCGATTCCGGCAAGTCTGTCTTGCGGCGATCCGTCACGCGGCCCGCAGAGGCGTTTCGGCGTTGAGGAGGAGCAGTCGCATCGTGTTGCGTGCCGGTGTGTTGCGGAACTGGTGATTCACCGTCGCAAGCTATCCCCACGGGCCGGGCGCAACCCAGCGCGATGGCATGTCGCCATCGGAGGACAGATGTTTTGCGATCGGTTCGAGGAAGGCCCTCAAGGAACCTGCAACGTCGCTGAACGATGACGGTACATGATCCTGTCCGAGCCGTCGGTGGAATGCCTGCCATTGAACCTGCTTCGCATTGACGAACGTGTCGGCGAAAGCGTCGATCGCCTCCGGCATGACGGTGCCGCGCTGCTTGAACGTCAGGCGGATGGCCTCGGCCAGCGTCGCGCCTTCAAAGTCGAACTGCCGTGACAGCAGCCAGATGTCGTAAAAATCCTTCATGCGGCTGTTTAGGGCGCCCAGCTTCACCATCGCCTCGAATTTTTCGGCGATGGCGCTCTCCCGGCTGTAGCAGAGCAATCGCGGCGCCGGGTCATCCAGCATGGTGGGAAGTTCAGCTTCTTCCGGCTCCGGATAGATGACGTCGCCAAAGCCGATGTCGATCTGAATGGTGATGCGCGCCGTGTCGAGCCCGGCGCGAAACCGGACTCTGAGGCCCGTATAGTCTGCATCCGCGTCGATACTTTCGGTTTCGATCGAGTCCGCATCGAAGACAATGCCGTCGTCTTGCGACGGCACCGCGAGGACGTCACGGATTTGCGCGACGATGTGGGATGTCTCGTTGCTCGTTCGGCCGAGCATGTCGATGTCCATCGTCGGACGAAACTCCGGCGCGCGCCAGACACGCAGCATCAACGCGCCCTTCAAGATGAAACGGGCGGCATGATCGGAACGGGACAGCCGGTAGAGAAACCGTTCCATCGCGTAGTATTGCAGCAACTCGTTGAACGGGCGTTTGTCGTTTCGGGCGCGGTTGAGAAGCCGTTGCCGGACTGATGCGGCCACATTCTTCAAGAGATCGCCTCCAGATACGGCCGCATGACGTTCTCCACCCGGCAGACCTTGGCGTATTTGAGCAGCTTGCCGGAGTCGAATCTCTTGCGCTGCCGGTAGAGTTGGAGCGCCTCCAGAACCACGTCCATTCCGATCCGGTTGCGAAACTTGAAGCTATCGACGATCGACTTCTCGGCATCGTAGATGCGGACCGGCACGCCGTCGATGTCGTGACGCTCGATGCCGGCTTTGAACGAGGCATCCGAGAACCGATGCGCGAGGATAGGCGGATGGTCGAGCGCGGGAAGGCGCGCATCGCGTGGAACGGCCACGGAAACCGCATGAGGAATCTGCGTGGTGATCCCGTGCCAGGACAGCGCCGAAATCAGACAAATCACGGCGTGGGGATAACGCAGGCTGACGGTCACGAGATCGGGATTGCCGATCGGCGGGAGATCGGCAAGACGATAGAGGCCGCGGCTGATCTGCTCGATGGTCCCCCGCTCCTTGAGGGCATAGAGCGTATAGCGGCTCAGGCCGTGACGGATCGCTTCGATCATGCGGAGCTGGCCGCCGTGGGCGCGGAAAATGTCTTCGGGTCGGGCCGTTTTCAGCATCAGACAAAACGTCTCCATTTGTAAATAAGTGGTGACATTATGTCTGATCCCGCCAATCATATCAATGCCCGTCGCACGGCAGCGGTCTTCACTGGCAATGGAAGCGGAATCCCGCTCTTTTCGGCAGAAAGAGCGGGATTCCGCATGATAAGTCCGCCTTTCAGACACCCATCCCCCGCTGTCGCCCGAACATCCACGACACGCTGTTGCCGCGGGCGATGCCGGCGACGGATTGGCCGAGATGCTTTTCCAGCACCGGCCGCCACGGCACGAGACTGAATCCCAGGCCGTCATCGAGCATGGCGAAGCGGCCGCTGGCGAGCATGACGGAGCGGCGGTAGATGCCGCTGATGCGCTCGCCGTCCTGCACGACGTGATGCTGCAAGCCGGTCTCGCCGGCGATCTTCTTCGCGACGGCGTCGATCTCGCGGCCGCGCAACGTGGCGAGCAGGTTGCGGGCGAAGACGATGCGCTGGCCGCGCCGCTGGGCGAGGCCCTGATCGACAAGATAATCTTCGCGGTTGCGCATGGCGTCGCGGACCTCAGCGCCGAAGCCGGACTGGCCGAGTCCCGACAGGTCGCCGAAGCGTTTACGGTCGAGCCAGGTGGCGCCGATGGCGCGGGTCTGCCGATCGATCGGCAGGTGCGAGCGCAATTCGACATCGACCCCGCCGAGTCGCCTTGCGTCATAGGCTTTGCCGCGTTCCGGCAGATCGGTGGGAACACGCCACACGCCGTCCTCGACGCGCTCGACGATGCCGGCGCGGCGCAGCGCTTCGAGGCGGCGAACGTGGGCCGCGACAAAGCTGTCCGGATCGTGTTCCGGAGCCGCCTTCGCGCGCTCGACCGCGAGATGATGGTCGGTCCGATAGATGCCGTCCGTGGCGAGGCCGGCAATGGTCCGGTCCGCCGTTCGTTCGGTCGCGGCGCGGGTCTCGACGATGCCGCCGATCGGCAATGCGTCGAAGTCGGTGCCGGCCGCCAGCAGAACGTAATGGGCGCGGCCGTCGACGCCATCGACGATCAGATAGCCGCGATCGTACAGTTCATCGGCCAATCCCTTGTCGACGATGCGGCCAACGACCGGGGTGTGCGCGGTCGCGCCGTCGAGCACGACGAAGTCGCGTTTCAGGCCGGTCATGGCGCGCTGCATGGTGCGGATGATGTCGCCGCGCTCGCTCATCCGGCGCAAGATTGCCTCCGCGTCGGCATGAAGCGTCCAGATGCAATTGCCGGTCTCTTCGGCCAATCCCATCACGGTCAGCTTTTGCAACCGGCCAATCATGGGCGTGCGGCGGAAGCGCGCCTGGGCGTTCGCCGGCTCGGACAGCAGATTGACGACGCCGGCTTCGGCTTCGCGCTGGATCATGCGGTCGAGGCCGGTCCAGCGCTCTTGATCGACCTCGCGCAGCATGCCGTCGCGGATTTCCATCTGGGTGCGGGGACCAAGCCATTCGGTCGCCAGTTCGCGGGCACGATTGCGCATCCCATGCGCGATGTAGTCGCGGGCGATGACCAGATCCGATCCGTCCTGCTGGCGGCCGCGCAGCACGATATGGGTGTGCGGATTGTCGGTGTTCCAGTGATCGACCGCGACCCAATCGAGCTTGGTGCCGAGATCGGCTTCCATGCGGCTCATGAGATCGCGCGTATAGGTCTTGAGGTCGCCGATGTCGCCGGCGTCCTCGGGCGAGACGATGAAGCGGAATTGATGCCGGTCGCCGCGGCCGCGCTGCTCGAAGGCGTCGATGTCAGCCGCATCGGTGGCGGGGCCATAGGCGCATGCCTTGCTTCCGTCCTTGGTTACGCCGTCGCGCTCGATGTAGCGCAGATGGCGGATGGTCGCGCGCGGCCCGACCTTGGCCAGATTCAGCAGCCGAGTCTTGATGACGACGCGCCGAGAACTGCCGCGCAAGGACTGGCCGGCGAACTTCGCCGCGACATGGCCGCGGCCGAACCGGGCGCCGCCGCGCGAGGGCTGTCGCCGCAGCGTTCCGCCATTGGTCGGGCCGATCTTCGACGCGGCCTTGAGCACGCGGCTGGTGAACTTCGGCGCCCGCGCTGTGCCGCGCGATTTCGGCGGCGCGACCTTCGGCCGGAAGCGGTCGTCGTCACGCACCGGCATGACGACGCTCCGGACAAGCCAAGACAAGCCGATGCGACGAAGCACGCGATCGCTGCTGTCGCAACAATGGCTTGGCTCCTTCACAGGCACGCGGCAACGTCCGCCGCGCGCCGCCCCAACCGACGTGCAGACAACACCTTTCGGACGGTCGCGTGCCGTCCGCTTTTATCTTGCCGTGCGCCCCAGGCGCTCTGTACTGCTGCTTCAGCGTTGCCATGTCGTCATTCTTTCTGCACGTCGGGGCTGTCGTTCTCAGGTTCTTCCGCTGGCCTGTCGCGTCGCTTGTCGGCCGCAAACAGGCTCCGCGCGGATGACGTGGTTGCGCCGGGTCGCGCCGTCGCGTCGATCGCAAAGAGCGATGTCTTGCGCGCGCCGGCCGGACGTCCGCTGGAGCCCGCGAACAGGCTTGGCGCGGCCTCGCCGATGACGGGCGTAAGCTTGTCGAGAAAGGCCGTCGTCTCGCCCGGAAGCGGCACGCCGAGGAGCTTGTGTTCCTCGTAGCGTGCGGGTCCGGCATTGTAGGCCGCGAGTGCTCCCGGCATGCTGTAGCGATCGCGCATCTGTGCGAGATAGGCGACGCCGGCAATGATGTTGTCGCGCGGATCGAACGGATCGCTGCCAAGCCCGTGACGCGCGCGCAACTCGTCCCAGGTCGGGGGCATGATCTGCATCAGCCCCATCGCGCCTTTCGGAGAGACCGCGCGCACGTCACCGTGGCTTTCGACACGCATGATGGCGCGTATCCAGGTCTCGGGAACGCCGAACCGGCGCGATGCTTCGGTGATCGCCGTCGTCCACGGATCGGTTGCGTCGAAGCGCTCGGCGAACGTACTGCCGGGACGCGGCCGAGTCTCGGGCTCGGCCGCCGCAAGACCGCGCGATAATGCCAGTACGATGCAGATGGCGCCTACCTGCATGATGCGCCGACAGAGCGGGTAGCGCGGTGATCGCAGGCTATCGCGCCCCAGCGCCGTCAGCCTGCCACCGTGCTCGCTTCGGTCAAGGGCAAGGCTGCGCCGACCGTGCGGCCGCCCTTGACCTGCGCTGCGTGCGATGGCCGCCTGTCGGGCGATCGGGTCGGAGGGATGATCCGCGATCCGATCGATCGGAGGGATGACGAAAGTGAAGGAGCAAAGGGACGCGCGCATCATCATCTCAACTGTGCCTCCCCTGAATTTCGCCGAGTACTGGTTTTGCCGCTGGCGAGATCGACGACGGAGCCGTTGGCGAGACGCACGCCAATCACCACGTCGCCCAAGCGGTAGTTGTTGTTGTTGCCTCTGAGGCGATAGCCGGCGTCATCGACGACGCGGATATCGAACCATTCGTTCGGTTCGGTCTGGCCCCAGTATTTGCTGCGCCGTTTGATGCGCGCCACGAGTTGCTGGTCCGTCATGTCGGTCTCCGTTCGGATGAAAGCCGGATCGGGCCTCACCCCTTGTCGTCGCGCTTCGACGGTCGATTCCACATCAGGTTCCAGACCTTGGCGTCGGCCTCGGACTGGAACAGCGCGGCGCGCAGCGGCTGGGCGAACGTCGGATCGTCGAGAGTGATCGAGAGATAGTCGCCGGCCTTCTCGCCGCTGCGGCTCCACGCGGCGCCGACCTCGCGGTCGTCGGAAGCAAAGATGCGATGGTCCGGCGCGTTGTCGGCGTCGGATTTTTCGATCGGACGGATCGTCAGTTCGACGTCGAGCGAGAGCGTGCGGATACGGCCGCTGAAGCCGGTCTTGGTCTTCGTGAAAGTGCCGATCTGAGTCATCGTGTCCTCCTGCGTGCGGGTTGAAATCGGACCTTCACGGTTCGCTGTCGGCCGGCCGGGCGGATGTGTCATCCGTGGCCGGATCGGTGTCGTCGGTGGTCCACACGGGAATGGCGCGTCCGACGATGGTTTTCACGGGAAGCGGCCCGAAGTAACGGCTGTCGAATGAGTCGGGCGCATCCCAGTTCATGAGGAAGACTTCGCCATCCTGGAGCGTGCGGCAGCCCTGCCACACGGGCAGCGGCCGGCCGCGGCTGTCATGTGCGCGGGCGACGGCGTAGCGTCCGCCATAGGCGATGATGATGCGGCCCTCCCGGCAAACGGTGTCGCCGTGGAGCGCGAACACGCGCTTCAGGAGCGGCACGCCTCTCGGCAGATAGCCGCGCTCCGCGAGGAAGGTCGCCAGTTCATCCGGCGGCTGGACGATGGCGACGTCCGTGACCGCGATTCCGGTCGCCGGCGCGACGCTGTAGAGGCCGATCGGCAGGCTCGCCGAAGCATTCCAGATGAATCGCGGCGCGTGTTCCGACCAGACGGGGGCGGCGACCAGCAACGCTCCGCCGGTCATCATCGCCAAGGTCATGCTGCGCGCGGTCATGACAGCAACTCGCGGCGGCGCAGCCAGGCGCGATGTTGCTCAACCGTATAGGCATGGTGCGGCTGGCGCAGCCGGAGTCGATTATGAACGTGCTGCCAATAGTCCGGCGCCGCGTCGGACGGGTCGACGCCGAGGGCTTCGACGGCGTCGACCGTCTGCAAGACACGCTCGACCTTGTGCCAGCCGGATGCGAACAGCAGCGTCTCCGCACCGGGATGCACATAGGGCCACGCCAGGCACGTTTCGCCCGGCGCAACCGTGCGCATGATGGTGAGGTGCGAGAGGGCGGTGCCGTAAGGGCCGCGCTCCCATCGGAGCAACGCGAAGATGCTGTTAGGCGCGAATAAAGCGAGCCGGCGACGGCGATCAAGCCGCCGCTCGCGCACCGGCTTTGCAAAGCGCAGCCGGATATTGATGCGGTCGCGTTGAAAGACGGCAAGGACGCTGGTGTAACTGCGCGTGGTC
This sequence comes from Nitrobacter sp. 62-23, assembly GCF_001897285.1. Classification (GTDB taxonomy): domain Bacteria; phylum Pseudomonadota; class Alphaproteobacteria; order Rhizobiales; family Xanthobacteraceae; genus Nitrobacter. The sequence continues at coordinate 18,160 of NZ_MKSM01000096.1, read as the reverse complement.
ATGCGTCCGCTCCGTCTTCCGGAAAGCGCGTCTCAAGCAGGTCGCGAACCATCTCGGCCACGGTGACGCCCTGCCTGAAGGCGGCGACCTTGATGCGGCCGCGCAGCTCCGGCGTCACGTCGATGGTGAGACGCGCCGTATAGATATCGGCCTTCGGTAGGACACCTTGCGGAGGCGTCTCCACGGGCATTTCCGCGCCGTTGCCCTGCTGCACCCAGGCGTCAGCCGTGGGGGCGGCAGGCTTTACGCCGAAGGCCATGCGTTTGCCGCTCATGGTAGACCTCGCGCGATCTCTACGGTGACGGCGGCGATCTCCTGCGCCGCCGTGCCGTCCGGCTCCAGTTCGCGCGCCAGCCGGCCAGTGGCGACGCTCTCAGCGAAGACGACGCGCTGGTGAATGTCGGCGGCGAGCGCGGGCAGGCCCTCCGGCGGGATCAGCACTAGGTCGGCGGCGAGGATCGCGGATTGGGCCAGCGCGGTGACGCGCGGCGGTCCGTCGATGACGACGTGATCGGCGCCGTGCGCGATGTCGGGCACTTCGACATGCAGGGTCTCGCGCGGCAATCCGATGACGCCGCCCTTCTGGTTTAGGAGCGCGACGATCATGACGCGCGCTCCCGTCGAACGCTGGTGTGCGCGTCAAAGCATTCGATTATTATCGTATGCGATTGGCAGAAAGCAGATTTCGGAGTAAGGTTTGATATTGATTTGTTTCGGGATGGATGTCCCGCCACGGCGTATCCACAAGCGACGCCGCCTCCAAAAACAAAGTTAGATTCTCGGTTAGAGAAGTTAGGGGCGCGAGTTTGCGCTGCGCCGCAATTGCTTAACGCATGATCGTGCCTTCGATAGCACGACTGTTGCGCCTTCGATAGCACGAGGCAAATTGCCTTTGATAGCACGAGAGGTTTCACAGCTTTGCACAGCCCCCTGTGAATGAGTGGATGGCCGTGACGCGGCCGGTGTGAAGGCGAGCCGTTCGCGGCCGTCGTCGAGCCGGTCGATGCGCAGCCGATAGCCGGGCAACGGCTGGCGGCGCACGATGTCGCGGAGGTCGCAGGCGAAGTTGGAGAAGCGCGAGAGGCTTCCGGACTTGGCATGGAGATGGCGGAAGTCGAAGCTCCAGCCGCCGGCCTGGCGGCCGCCATGCTTGCGCACAAGCCGGTACAGCCAGCGTTCGATGCCGCCGAGCAGCTCGAAATAGTTCCGGTCGATGGTGAGGATCAGCGCGTTGTCGAGCACGCCTTCGTAGAACCAGTCCGGCACGATCAGCTCGATGCCGAGCGGCCGGCCCTTGGTGTCGAGCCGTTCCTTCCATTCGTTGATCCAGGAGAAGCGATGCCGGCGCCGTTCGGAGGGTTGGCGGATCGAGGTGGCGACGGTGGTGGCTTGCAGGCGGTCGAGCGCGGCTTTCAGGCGCTGATAGTCGCGGACGGAGGTGCCGCGGCCGACAAACGTGAGAATCTCGTAGGGCGTGGTCGCCATCAGCCGCGAGGTGCGCAGGCCGAGGTCGCGGGCTTCGACGATCTGCGAGGCGGCCCAGATTAGGATGTCGGCATCCCAGATGGTGGCGAGGCCAAATTCGGCCGGCGCCTCGACATGGATGCGGACATTGCCGGCCTCGAACCGGATCGGCTCGATGCGCTTCGACTTGGCGAGAGAGAAGAACGGATAGGCCATAAGATCCTGCGAGTCGCGGGTTGCCATGTCGCCGGGGCGCGATCGGAACAGTTCGAGCTGGTCGCGCTCGGATGTGCGTCTGCGCGCCGCCATGCGTCGTTCGGGCGCGTTCAGCGGGCTTGGGCGTAGCGGGGATCGGAGGTGGTGTCGCAGGCCCGCGCCTCGATCCAGCTTTCGAGGTCGTCGATGGCATAGACGACGCGGGAGCCAAGCTTGCGGAACTTCGGTCCGCCGCCGATGACGCGCTTCTTGTTCAGCGTGTGCGGCGAGAGCTTGAGATAGGCGGCCGCTTCCTCGTTGGTGAGGTAGCGGCTCGCCTGTTTGGATTCGGTGCGATCCACGAATTGCCTCCGTCTCAGGCTGGCCGAGCGAAGCCCGGTCCAGCGGTTCGGAGGCAGTTTCGGAAAAGCCTATCCCGCCCGGTATGGAGAATCTTTGCGCGCGCGTTTTCTCCCTGCCGTGGCCGTCGCCGGCATGGAAAACTCGCCGGCCCTGCGCGCCGCCGCGCCCCACAGGAGACTGCGATAGCCGCCGTTCATCCCGGTGCGGCCGCGTCGGATCAGGTAGCGGACCCTGGCGCGCAGTTCGCTGTCGCCGTGCCACTTCTCCGTCACTATGCGCGTGCCGAAGATCGCGATGGCGATGTCACGCTCGCCGGCGCCGGCGAGGTGTCCGTCGAGGGCCTGCAAGGATTGCATGGTGATGATCGGCTCGGTTGCGCCGCGCCGGCCGGCCAGGTTGGCGGGGCGTCCGGATATCACGGTGAACATCTCGTGCGCTTCACGCAGGCGTGCGCTGGCCCTGTCGTCCGGCGCGATGGCAAACGTGAACGGCATGCCGGCATTGAGCACGTCGGCAATATGGAGATGCCAAGAGCGGCCGCGCCGGCAGAATTTCAGCGCGAGGCGGTTGCCGTCGTGTCCGATGGCCTTGCGGCCGGGAAAGGTCCAGGGATCGAAGACCGGCGCGGCGGTCTCCGGGTCTACATCCGGCACGATCGACAAGGCGATGTCGGGATCAGGCTGCCAGAATGGCAGCGCGTCGCGGGCATCGTGGTCGGGGTTCTCGAAGAAATCGCAACCCCCATTTCAGCGCGCGGCCGGGCGATGACGATCGCCGCCGCGAGCCGAAGCACCGCCAGTCATTGCGATAGTCGGGGTTGCGACGCAGGTGTTCCCAGGCAACAGCCGGACGATCGAGAACAAGGATGTAGAGATAGGCGGCGTTTGCCATCCAGTCTTGTGTGGGCATGATTCCTCCGCGCGCATTTCCCGCTGCTGCTTCTTCCGAAGAGCAAGTGTGTCCGTAATCGCGACAACCGAAGGTTTAGCTTCGTCGTCGAAGAGCTAAGAAGGTCTGAAGGCGGTCGGAAAAATTTTAGCTGTCGGAACGTGTCGTTGCGGCACGGCCCCGCCGCTGATCCGCATTTACGGATCGGCGGAAGTACTGCAACAGATACCGGCTATGGCCGAAGCGTTCGCCAGGGCTCGCGCGTTCCCGCGCGGCGATAGCATAGGCGGCGGCAACGAAACGGGGTCCATAGGTAAATCAGCGGCTCAAAGCCGTTCCACCAATCCGCGTCAATGTCGCCACAACGTCCCTCGAAAGAAGATTCCCGCTCGCTTCGTAGAGCCGAAACTCCATCGGCAGAGCGTCGCCCTGTTCAGGGGTTCCGCGGGTGGCAACGCCATTCGCATCCTTTCCCAAACCGATGCAGCCGCCATGATGGTCTTTCGTAACGATCCATCGCATGATGTCGTCCTTTCCGATGTTTCAATAATGAGATTGCAGCGCTCGCCCTGCGGACGGGCGCGCATGTGTCGGGAGAGAGGGGCGGCTTACGCTGCCGCCCGGTGATGTTGCGGGGATGCCGGCCGCTTGCTGGCCGTGCGATAGTGGCCGTTATCCAGTTCGATGCCGATCCAGTTTCGCCGGAGTCGCTGGGCCGCCGCCAGCGTCGAACCGCTGCCGCAGAACGGGTCCAGCACAAGGTCGCCCGGCTTCGTGAAAGCCTCAATCAACGGCGCCAGCGCCTCGACCGGCTTCTGCGTCGGGTGCAGCCGGTTTCCGGTATAGGGAAAGTCCAGAACATCGGGGACAGGCCGTTCGGGCCGGGCAGGATTTCCCTTCGCCAGCAAATAAGCCTGCTCGTGTTCGTAGCGGAGGAAGCGCGCCGCCGACGCATAACGCTTGCGGAAAACAAGATGCCCGACAACGCGGAAGCCTGCCGCCTTCCATGCGTCCATGAACAGGTCAACCTTGTTCCAGCCATAGAACGAAACGGCAAAGCCGCCATCTTTCAAAACGCGGTGCATCTGGTTGAACGCGGGGCGAAGCCAACGGCCGTTATCATCATTGGCGACGGTGCGGCCTGCGCGATCGCGGAAACGGGTCACATAGGGCGGATCGGTCAGAATGAAGTCCACCGATCCCCTATCGAATGAGCGCATCACGTCGATGCAATCGGCATTGAAGACCACATTCCGGGGGGCGTTTGCGTTGCTGGTCATGTCTCTATTCCTTCGGGTTTGGGGTTCAGAGAAGCGAAGCGTCGCTCCTGAACCCTTGCCCGTCGGCGAGACCGGGGAAGCAAGGCGCCAGAGAACTCTTCGGCACCGTGGAATAAATGGAGGGGACCCGTTTACGGGGAGGCGGCCGTTTATGCCGCGAAAGGCCGGAGAGTTTTCTTGTGCCGCGCGAGGGCAGCGCCCTGAGCAACAATTCCGGCGGAAGCTTCAGCGGACGCTGGGGAAATATCTGATCGGGATTCTGAAACCTTAAAACCGGAAACGCCATACAATCCCGATCTCCGTAATTCCTGAAAAGCGAAGACGGACATGAGCATGGGGAAGCCCCGCTCTTGCGAGCGCGGCTCGGTGGTCTCGACTAGTTAGCGACGCGGCGTCGCGACCAGATCAGGGCGAACTCACCCTCGGTGTCCGTCTCGACCAAGCTCGCGTAGATCGGGGCCGGGAACGAGGGGTCGTCGAGCTTGATCGAGTGATAGTCGCGCAACTCGCGCGAAGTCTTCTTCCATGCCGCACCGAACGCGATGGTTCCGGCGAGCACGCGGAAGGCGGGACCGTTTTTGGTGTCGCTTTCCGCCGGCGCGAAGGTCACCGACTTGACGTTGAGGGTAAGCGTGCGGATCGAACCGGAGAATCCGTTGCCGACGCGGGAGAAAGTGCCGATCGTAGCCATGATGCAATTTTCCTTCTGCTGATCGGGCTGCGGCCCATCGCGGCCTCGATGATGGTCGATGGACCGAGGACGATCGGCGTGCAGCACCCGGCGAGGACTTTTTTTGCCTTTCGCGGTGCAAAGCCGGCCCTGCCGGCGGCGAAAAAAAGCCGCAGGCGGCGTGTTGGAGGTTTAAGATCGAGGCGACGCACTTCGTCGCCGGTCTTCGGTTAGACCAAACCAATCGAGGACGCCCTTGAGGCGCGGCGTGAAAAGACAGTCAGAGGAAAACGCGATCTGGCGACAACGATCGGAAGCACGCTTTCTCGCGTCGCCCGAACGGCTGTGTAGGCTCGATCAAGCAGGTGCCGAACCCTCAACGCCGAGTGTTCTTCGTGTCGCAGCGGAAGGCTTGAGGTCGTCCGCCCTTCGCTCGCGCCACCATCTGAGTTTGGTGCGGCATGGCAAGACAGCAGTCCGTCCAGTACGCCGACAATCCTCGCACAAGCTGTTGCGACGATCCGCTCCTGGACTCGACCGATCTGCGAGAATGATTGAGCACGAGGGTCAGGATACGACTCGATCTGTCGAGGGCTTGTCGCCCGACATCGGCCCCTGCGAGCCCCTGCGTGAGTCGGTGCGGTCGCCGAAATGTCCGCCGCCGCCACGCTTCGCGTCATGGGTTCGTCACAGAAGGCGAAGACCCGCAAGGGGCTTCGGAAGCCGCCGCAGGCGGCGCGTAGAGCCCGGCCCGAAGGGCGACGCCCAAATCACTTCCAATACTCACTACGTTGTTCAAAATGATTCTGAACTATGACGGCTTGCGTGTGGCCTTATGCTTGTGGGTAATCTTCGCTACGTCACGAAGGACTTCATGGGGATCGAAGCCGATCACTTCCGCCAGTTCAAGGAACTCGACAACATCGACCCGGCGGCCACCGGATTCAATCGCCGCGACGACGGATTGATATCGGTCAAGAGCTTCGGCAAGGTCAGCCTGGCTCATGCCGGCTTCGCGACGCTTGTCGACAATGTGTTGAATGAGACGCATATGCCTGGGAGATCGAAGTGTTTTCTGCATATGCGCTGCCGGCCATTGACGAAGCCGACAGATCAATCAAACCGAAATACAGATAACCAGAAAATCTGGTTGAATCTGACACGGTGAATCCCAGTGATGGATTCTCGACTGATGGCGGACCGACACCCGGTGCTGGGCCGGCTTTATCGGGTCTGGCTCGCGCCCGTGAAGGTGCCGCCATGCCGCAACCGGGCGTCTGGCTGACTTGGATGATGTGATCGTGGTGGTTCGGCGCCCGGCCGAATCGGATGGGACGGCGAAGATCGAACGCAGCGGCAAGGCTATCGACAGGCTTTTTGGCACCGCGTTGACCGGCGAGGCGGTCGGGCGGCTCACGCCATCGCGCGAAGACGCAGAGAACGAGACGGCGATCGTTTTCACAACGGGTCGCACGCTGATGATGGAAGACCACGTACAGCTTCCGGGCGGCCTGACTCGCGTTGCGCGGCTATATCTGCCGTTTGCCGACGCCGCTGGCCGGGTGGATGGCGTTGTGGTCGGCATTGCCAGGGCTGCCTGAAATCCACAAAAGTGGATCCAAGTATCCCGGAAGACGGAGAGAGGGACGGCCTATACAGGCGCTACTAAGTGTCGATAATCCTAAGCGCAAAACTTCGCGATCATCAACAAATGCTCCGCTAGATCGCTTAGAAAGATGACAGCCATTGTTGGAGAGCCCTCTGAGTGCCAAAGCCGGCAGCTTTTAGAATTCTAACGATGTCGCGTGCGGCAATGATCACGATCGGATGCTGATCCTCTTTAATCTCCTGGTATGCCTGTGTTGCGACGTACGATGTCGTGACAAGAACTCCGAATTGCCGGTGCCGTAATCGTGAAATCAGCCGTGACAAATCCTTTACGCCTACAGATATTGAATCACTGTAGCATTTGGCTTCAAGTGCGAAATCCACAAGCACGGCTGAGGGACCAGTTCCGATGCGGTACCGGCCCACAGCGTCACGCCCGCCGTCGCGGATCCGTCTTGTGAGGTCGATTGATGCAATATTCTGTAACATCATCTCGGCGATTTTTGCCGCACAAGGTTCAAAGCGGTAATGATCTTCTGAGAAATAATCCTGAATGGTAGCGATGATCGCGCGCCCGGCGACATCCTCAGCGAGTTGCTCGCCCGGACTGCGATGGTCTAAAACACGCGGTGCTTTCAACGGTCGGCTTACACCTTTTTCCACCCAAGCCCGCCATACCGCCGGGCAGTTTTCTGAAAGCGGATCTCCGGCCTTCACGTCCTCGATCCAACGCTTGGCAACAACCTGACAGTCCAACACCGTGAATTTTGCCTGATAATTCTGAAACCGCTTGCCTTCCTTCATGCGCCAAAGTGCGACGAGATCGCTATTGGCATCCAGACTCTCGACTCCGGGAACGGCGAGACCCAGGAAGTCCACATCACGATAGATGCCAGTGTTCGAAAAGATGAGAACAGGTGGCACATTCGCGCGAGCTGCCTTCTGGCCATGAGCTTTGTCAAACATATCCCGCAGCAGAAGGTTGCCGAACCTCGGCGTCGAATGGAGTTCATGTCCAGGCCTTCGGTTGTCGCCGTAGTAGGTGAAAATACCTGTCTCCCTGTCGAGGTTGTCTGGCCAGTCATGTTCCTTTGTCGTCAGCGTGAGAATTGCCAACTTCGGTGCTTCCTTTGTGCCGATATAGCGGAAGCCGCCCTGATTGCTAACACCGACCAGATGCGGAAGAGGATCATCCGAAGCATTTCCGTTGCGCCCGCCCTGATAGATGGCATCGACCAAAAGGTCAGTTGCCCGCAATTCTTCTTTACGGCTTGCGTCCACGTCGGGCTGCCTTTCTCAGAGTACGTTTCACATGATCCGCCAACTTTCCCGGATGGCTTTTGATGTCGTGTTCCCAAAAGCGGATGACTGTCCATCCTTCATCTCGCAGCGCCGCGGCAACCCGTTCGTCTCTTGCTCTGTTTTTTCCAATCTTGGCTTTCCAAAAGGAAGAATTCGTTTTCGGACTCACACTGTGATCCGGGCAGCCATGCCAGAAGCATCCGTCACAAAACACGGCCACTCGGGATCCTGGAAAGGCGATATCCGGCCGTCCAGTTACCTTGTGACGCAGCCGATAGCGGAGCCCGGCTGACCAGAGAGCCTTACGGAGCATCATTTCGGGCTTGGTGTCCCGATCCCGTATCTGCGACATACAGTAGCTTCTTTGCCGCGGATTCAATACATCCATGGTCTGGCTCCATTTTGTGCCTGGTCAGACGGAATCCGACCTGGTAGCCTGGCCCGCGTTTTCATCGGTTGGGGCGCGGAATGACCAGGACACTCGACATTTTCAGTGGTGGCGGCGGCAGCAGCTACGGCGCACGCAATGCTGGAGCCGAAATTGTCTGTGGTATTGATCTTTGTGAAGTGGCAGCCGCTACTTATGAAGAGAATTTCCCGGAAGCCACCACCATCACAAAGGCGCTGGAAAACATCAACCCCCGAAAGCTTCACGACTCCATCGGAGACATTGACCTGCTTCTGGCGTCGCCGGAGTGCACTAACCACACCTGCGCTAAGGGTTCGGCTCCGCGGTCGGAGAAAAGCCGTGCCACAGCCATGCAGGCCTTGCGCTTCGCCAGGGAGTTCAGGCCGCGTTGGCTGATCCTGGAGAATGTCGTCCATATGCGCCCGTGGTCCCGCTACGACGAACTCAAAGAGTCGCTTGAGAATATTGGCTATCACTTGACCGAATTTGTCCTGGACGCCTCGGACTTCGGGGTGCCTCAGAGCCGCCGCCGGCTGTTTGTGGTCTGCGACCTTGAGGAGCCTGTAACCGCGATCAAGCGGCCGCGCCGCAAGCGCAAAACCGTCAGTGATATTCTCGATCCGCTTGGTACCTGGGAGACAACGGAGCTATTTAGCCCAAAGCGAGCAAGGCCGACCCTGGAGCGCGCCGAAAGAGCCTTTGCCGAAGTGGGTAAACGTGCAAGCTTTTTGCTGGTCTACTACGGAACGGATGGCGGCGGTGGATGGCAGCGGTTGGACCGTCCTTTGCGTACCATAACGACCGTTGACCGTTTTGCTTTGGTCGAGCCGGGCGATGACGGTCATCAGATGCGCATGCTACAGGTACCGGAACTGAAACGGGCCATGGGGTTCAGGTCGGACTATACGATGAGCCATGGTACGCGACGGGAGAATATAAAAATACTCGGTAATGGTGTCTGTCCGCCAGTGATGGAAGCAATTGTCGAAACCATAACTTCAGGATGAGTATGGCCGTAACGGCGCAAAAAAAGTCCGGCAGCGAAAAGCTGATTTTCAGGGTGCGACCGCGCCTGCTGACGCTCCTTGGCGATCAGCTCATCAAGGACGCCAATCTTGCGGTCTTCGAACTCGTGAAGAACGCGTATGATGCTGATGCAACTGTTTGTGCTGTGACGCTGGAATATCCCACCGATCCGACAAAAGCGTGCATTACCGTTGAGGATGACGGCATCGGAATGGACGAAGATACGTTGCAGAACGTGTGGATGATGATTGCCACTGATTTCCGTGCGTTGCAGCGTCAGGAGGACAGGCGCACCAAGAAGTTTCACCGCTTCCCGCTAGGGGAAAAGGGTCTTGGTCGCTTGTCGGCTCACAAGCTCGGGCGCTCCATTCGTCTGATCACCCGCCGGCGCGGTGGTGAAGAACTTGTACTTGATTTTAATTGGGACAGGATTGAAAGCGCAGACGATCTGGAAAGCGCGGGAATTGATCTTGAAATTCGTCAACCGGAAACATTCAAGGGCAACCAGCACGGCACCTGCTTTGAAATAACACGGCTGAGGGAGGCCTGGAACCGCGGCCAAGCTCGGCGTCTTCACCGTGCCGTCAACAGCCTTTGTTCACCCTTCAAAGGGCCTGAAGATTTTGAAGTGATGTTATCGATCCCTGATCATGAGGAGTGGCTCAAGAATCTCTTTACAGCGGAGGACGCTAACAAGTGTGCCCTCTACCATGTGCGGGGATCGTTTGAGGCGAAGTCCGGAACGTTTGATTACACATTCACACCGCCGCCCGGGTATTCAAAGCAGCTCACGAAAACAACTGAGAAGGGGAAGGAGGTTGCGCTTGAGAAGAAGGTTGAGAACAGTAGAAAGAGCGAGGCTCTCGACCTTTCAAAGCACAAGATCGGTAAAGTGAGTTTCGACTTCTGGCTTTTTGACCGTGATCCTGCGGTGCTTCGCGATGTAACCGATGACGTGAAAGGTCTCAAAGATTATCTGGATGAGAATGGCGGCATCCGTATCTATCGTGACGGCATCCGTGTCTACGATTTCGGAGAACCCGGAAACGACTGGCTCAATCTCGACATCCGGCGCGTCAATACTCCGACCGCACGTACCAGTAACAACCAGATTCTGGGTGCATTGTGGCTCGATGCGACTGAGAGCGGAGACCTCCGGGAAAAGACCAACCGCGAGGGCTTTATCGAAAATGAGGCCTTTGAGGATTTTCGCGCCGCGGTGATCAGTATGCTCACCCAGATGGAGGCGGAGAAGACCAAGGACCAGCGCAGGCTTCGGGAAGTTCTTGGCAAGGGCACGGGCAAACGGGTTTTCGAGAAGCTTGCCGAAGTGCGCGAGGTATTGGAGCGCAAAGGCGTCCTCGCAGAAGTCGAGCCGAAGCTGAAGGCCGCCGAAAAAGAGATGGAGATCTATCGTGACCAGCTTCTCCACGCAGCGGTCCCCGGTCTCACAATAGGAATGATGCTCCACGGTGCCGAGAAAATACTCGATGAATTAAGGGCGGCAACGAGTCGGGGGGCCCACCCGGTCCGGATCAAAGAACTTGTTGACCGTCTTTATCGTGCGATGCGTCCGGTTACGAACCTGCTGAAAAACCCCAATCCAGGGAAAACCTCAGCTGGTGTTCTGATCAAGGAGGCCATCTTCAGTGCGGAAATCAGACTGAGGCGCCATCATATCACGCTCATCAATGGCATGGAAATGGACTGCCCGGACTTCAAGATCCAAGGGTCCAAGCAAATGCTGGTCGCCTCGATCACCAATCTAATCGACAACAGCATACACTGGCTGGAGACCAAGGCCCCGAAGCAGAAGTATCTCTATATCGGCACCACCGAGGATATTGAGGAAGGCCCGGCTATTGTTGTTGGAGACAACGGCCCCGGCTTCGGGAAAGATGATCCCGAAGACCTGATCGCCCCATTCTTCACACGACGGGCAGGGGGTATGGGCTTGGGATTGTATATTGTCAGTGAAATTATGCGCGTCAGCCAGGGCCGCGTTGTTTTTCCGAGCAAGAGCGATGTTGACCTTCCCGATCAGATCAAGGGCGCGGTTGTCGCCCTTCAATTTCTGGAAAAGTCATGATCAATCAACTCGTGTCACCTTCGGTTTGCGTCATTGACGACGAGCCGGATGACTACAACTGCATTTTGAATGCCCTTAACGAGCTCTACATCAGCGCGGTCTGGATTCCTGGAACAAGTCTGGATCAGCTGCCTCCGCGACCATTTCCGAGACTTCAGCTGGTATTTCTCGATCTGCACCTGACCAACAACCTCGGAAAGGATGCAGCCTCACACACTGCGAATGTTTTCAAGAATGTTGTATCGGCCGATACAGCGCCAATTGTCGTTGTCATTTGGAGCAAATACGCCGATGACCCTGTAACAGAGGTAGGCGTCCCCGCGGAAGATCAGGAGACTGAAAGCGAACTGTTCAAGCGCACGCTGCTTGAGGCGGAACCAAAGTTCAAAAACCGTCTGATTTTTCTGGAGATGGACAAGCCGAAGAAGGAAGATCGCCCAGAGGATTGGAATGCCCGGTTGCAGAAGCAAATAGCTGCGACGCTTGGCAGTCAATCGGCCATTGGATTGCTCTGGACCTGGGACGGGCTTGTTAAGGACGCGAACTCTGCCCTTATGGCGAGTCTGACCGATCTTGCGGAAGAGACGGCGGGCGGTGTCGATACACAATTGACCGACGATCACTTGAAAGAAGTGCTTCAGCGTCTCTCAAAAGCAAAAGGCGAGTCCGACTTATCGGAAGCCACGGCTCCTGGCCACCTTGTCGCGATCCTTTCGCAGCTTTTGATGGATCAGCTTGAACATTCGGGCGGTGGACGGGCGCTTGTTGACCATGGGGCTTGGCTCAATGCAACGCCGACCGGAAAGACCAAAGCCAGCATCGCTGCGAAGATGAATGGTTTTCTTCTTACAGCTGGATGCACAGAGGGGGTGATCCCCTATCTGCCTGGCACTGTTTATGTAGCAAACGAGGTCGAGTCCTTCCTGTCAGTGTTCGGTTCTGATCGTGAGCATCTGGAAAAGATATTCTGCAATATCACTCGCAGCCAAACCAATTCAGTTAAGATGGATGAATGGTACGCCGCCGTCAGGCCAGTTCTGCTTGAAATATCGCCTGTTTGTGATGTTGCCCAGAACAAAAGACGCAATGCTCATCTCGTTGGAGGACTTGTTATCCCGGCTGCAAAAGTCGGGACGATAAAAACAGGTAGTGATGCTTGGGCTATTCTCCCGCCAGGGAAGACAACCTTCGCTCTCAGATGGCCTTTAGCCGGATTTGCGGCCGATGAAATTAAACTGGTTTTTCATCATAGCCTGAAAGTCACGCTGAATGCTGCTGCGGAACGGAAATGGTTCTCACCATGGTTCAGATTGCGCGAATTGCCGACTACCGCGATCAGAAACCCCCACATGTCGCATGGATCGCGCGTAGGTTATGTTTCTGTCGCGTGATCACATGTGCCTCACATCATGCGTGCTAACCAAACCACGAATTGCGTTAGATTGAGTTCACGATGGGCGTTGCCGCCCCCTTTTGCAGGCGAAGCTTGCTGAGCTCCAGGCGCGGGCCCGCAAGACGTGGAATGGGCTTGAACGCGAGGCCGTCATTGAAATCGTCCGTGCCGCTGGTTATGCCGCCCTATATTATTTATTGCCCGTTCGAAGGAGAAGATTTCTTGAATGAAGCTGCTTTGGATGAATTGCGGAAAATTCTCTCTGGCGTCGCGTCTGCACTTGCCACCTTCCTGCCTTTGATGAGGGGAGCAGAGGACTGCCCTTTAATCCATCCACGCTTCACATTCGCCCGCTGGACCGATTCGATGCTTTTCGACTCGGCACGCTCGCGCGGTTGCAGCGCTTTGCCGGCATGGAGCGATACGGTTTGTCGCGAAGCGAAAAGGTCGACGCGGCCACGATGCGAATGGAGATGCACCCGGGCATCGCGGAATTATAGCGTTTTCGAGCGAAGTGGATACCGGTTCGCGCGAAGAAAACGCGTCAAAACAACAATCTAGAGCTTCGCTTCTGATTCAATAAGAAGCGAAAATGCTCTAATGGACGTGCACGCCACGCATTGGTTGATGCGAGAAACCAAGCACCGTATTGCGCTTAAGCAGCGTCCGCCTCCACGACAGCTCTCGTCAGCGATTAGTGGCGGTGATTAGCCACTGAAAGAACGCCATTAACACGGCGACCGCGATGGCCACGACGACGAGGTTCGGCTCCCGGAGCGGGCGGTAATCTTCGTTACGCGCCGCCTTGATGCGGGCGCAGCCATGAATGAGGATCGTCAGCAGCACTGCACCGGCCAGCGCATAAATGAGATAGACGAGCAAGGGGCGCACTAAACGCGAGTCACAGACCACGCGTATCCAAGGCCCCGGCTCGAACGGACACAGAAAGTCCTGGATCACATCGCTCGGGCGTGCGAACCATCCGTTGAGCCCCAACGAAAGACATATCAGGGCCAGCGCAAACGCCCAGGTGCCGAGCATCGACGAGACCAGGGAACGGGCAGCGTCGTAGTAATTTTCCGAGCGCGGATAACCGATCGCGATTACCCCGGCGACGCAGACCATCGACGCCACCAGAATGATGACGAGAGCTGCCGACGGCAAATAGCTCTCGAGGTTGAAACCTGCTGGCAACTGCTGCGCATAATAGTATTGGAGAGGAACGACGAGCCAAAGCAGCTTCGGGAAGACCTGCTGCATCCATTTAGTCTGGAGCAGCTTGTTGATCGGCAGCAAGCGCCATTCCAGTAGACGCCGCCAGCCGGACTTCGGCGCCACGGGCATCGTGCTTCCTGCGTCCAGGCTCATCGGTCGGTCCAAGTGATCATCTTCGATGTTAACGGAATCACCCGCCTTCCCTCGAGCCGTTTTATGACGAGTAGCGTTGATTTCGGCTTCCATCCGGCGGCCGCCTGCATGGCGTCGTCATAGGCGTTGCTGAACCAGCCGCCGTGCGGCACCGGCCCGGTCGGAATAGGCGATGCAAAGGAGACGCAGACGCCGTGGGGCGTGTCGCGATAGGCGAATTGCGAGCTCAGCCCCTGGTAACTCGACGACGACGCGTAGGCACGCGGCACCAGCGTCATGGCGACTTCAAAGGCGGAGTCTAGGTCACGCCGGTTCACATCGGAGAAGCCGTACGTGCCATTGAGGTCGAACGCCTTGTCGTCGTCGGTCCAGACGCAATCATTTGCCGCGACATCCTGAATCGGCATGTGAAATCGCCGGGTCAGGTCGTAGCTCTTCTGGCGCGGATGGTGCGGATTCGACAGATGATGATCCAGATACTCCGTCAGCGTCACCAGCCGGTCACGTTCCTCGAATGCCGGAAGCACGTCCCGGGAGCAGCGCGTTCTGACTGGCGGGCGATAGACATAGGCCTTGTTCGCCCGCTTGCTCAGTTCGGCAATGGTCTGGGTCCGGACGTGCCACACGCCCTCGTAGTCGTGCCCCTGCCGTGGCCGCACCGGCGCGGTGATCAGGACGAAGCGCGCATCCCTGTCATAGGAGAGCGGCGCGCCGTTCACCGGCGCATACTGATATGGCGGCTGGCTGCGGGCGTAGAACAGCCCGGGCTTGTTGATCGCGGCGCAGATCGCCTGCTCGTCGAAGTTCTGCGCGACGACAGATCCTACAGAGACCGGCAAGAGAAGCACGGCGACAGCGAGTTTCATACGCATCACATTATCCTCCCTAAGGGCTCGTCACTGTACCGGCACAGGGACCAACCCCGGCTCCTGTAGCAGGCACTGCCGCTTGCGGCTGCGCTGGCGCTGGTCTCGTCGGCGGCGCAGCCGGCTTGGCGGCATGTGCTCTGATAGCCTCCACAAACGCGTTGACATCCAAATAGGTCGTACCCGCTGCGCCATCGATATGGTCGATCGCGAAGCGGCCGAGTGCGCGATAGGCTTCGAATTGCGACTCGCCGAAGAATTGGTCCGCAGTGCTTTCGTGCGGGAAGACCGTTGCCTTCAGGGCGTAGCTGCGGACCGAGATCGGTTCGATGCCTTGGAAGTTCGGCTTGATGTAAACAAGGATACCCTCCTTGTCGCCAAGATCACGGTACTTTATCTTGGCGACCGCAAAATAAGGCCCTTCGACGGGCGGCGTCTTGCGGGACACCATCTTCAGCGCCTCGAACTCGATATCGACATCCTGATCGATCGAGATTTTCCGGCATGCATTGCCGAGATCCTCGAAGCCGAAGTCTGGATCGCATCCTGCGTCGCTAATGATGATCAGTCGGCAGCGGCGCCGAACCATCTCGTAGAGCCCGAGGTTGTCGAAGTGCCCGCCGTCGGAAAGATAGACGTAGCCCTTCGTACCGTCAGTCAATCCTAGCGCTTCTTGGATCATCGGCCAGACGGCGATCCTTGGACCCGCGTGCTGCCAAGTGCTGTTTCCGGCGGAGTTGGGATTGCCGAGCCAGGCGCCGAGGCGGACGTTGAAGAAGGTCAGCAGCAGGCTAAGGGCGGGCGAGGAGTGATAGCCCATGTTGGGACTTGCAGCGGCGCCGGAGATCGCCATTGAGGTTCCGACGCTGATGCCCTTGCCATAGTTTTTCGATGCGCGGTAGCAGCCTGAAGCTCCGCTCAGATCCGTGCGCAGGACCTGCGATTCGCGGTTCTGATCCCCGCAGCCGCACCACCATGGCGTCACGACGAAGGACATCGCCTTGCGCTCCTGCCATGCCAGTTCGCGCGTCGCGATGATATTCATCGCAATGTTTTGCACGAGATATTGCGGCGGAATTCTTCCTTCGTCCGGTGGAGCGTTAGGCCAGAGATCGCTCAGATTGAGATTGTCCTTTTCGTAGAAATCTGTGAACGCATTGGGTTTGCGATTCTCCTTCGAGGCGCCGAGAAAAGTCCTGATCAGCCGGTTGCGATAGACACCGTGAAGCGAGAAGCGGTTGGTATTGACGAACCATGATGCGACTACGCCGACGAGCACCGTCCAGAGGAACACGACGAAGAGTGACCCAAGCACGTCATACTTTGCATCGAACCAAAGCGCATTATACCCGGGCAAGACGCACGCGGGCAGGACGAGCCAGTCGACCACCGCGGAAAGAACGCTGGTTAGTATGATGATGAACGCGGTCGCGGCCACCGCGAGGACGACGTTGAGCGAACGGCGAGCAAGAGTCGCGTAGCCCTTCTTGAAGAGAGCCATGGTCGCTGACGATTTGCCAACTAGGCTCGCGACCACGCCGGCGAGCCCGCCGGTTGCAATCAAGCCACTCAGCAAGGTGCCCGACTCTCTGTAGAGATAGTTGATGCCGTACGAACCAAGATAGATCACGGCAAAGGTTAGCGACCAGAACACCGCCGCACGCGCGTGATAGCCAGCGGCCCTGCCCAGCCACTCCCGCTCGGCGTCGCCCCAGGACACCTTGCCGGTCAACGCGCAGTAAAGCAGTTCGGCGAGAAACACCGCGGTCATGAACACCGACGGTCCGAGGCACATCAACATGAACACTTTGACCGGTGAGACCGCAGTGTCAGTCGCGTCCGACGACGGTGCACTGATGGCGTCGATGATCCTGGCAAGCAGCAGGCCAACGACGGCGCCCGAGGCGGTCAGCGCCAATACGATCAACATTCCCCTGTGCAGTACGCCCTTGTGCAGCTCTCCCGAGCGGATGTTCTCCGACGTCGACTTGTCGTCGTCTTTGCCGGCACGTGGCGGCGTGAATGACAGGGCGAGAACTGCAGCAAGGAAGTAGGTTCCGGCAGCGACCACCGCGACGTTCCCATACCATTTGAGTTCTTTCAGGAATGATAGCAACTGCAGTTGGTCACTGCCCTTGACGTTAGTGTCGACCACAAACTGCTGATAGATCTTCAGGGCGGCAACGCTGATCAGCAACCCCGCAAGAAGCGTCGGCAACAGTTCGAGCGCAAGGAAGCGCGAGCGGCTGGAGGATTCGTCGCCCCAGCCCGGCCGCTGCTGGAGGGAATCGACCATCGACGTGCCGGCAAGAACGACGGTCAGGAGGCCGAGCATGGCGATCTCTGTGTCGCTGGCCTGGAACGTCCAGGCCCATTGAGTCACCAATTTCAGCAGAATGATCGCCGCCAACAAAATGGGAATCAGCACAAACCAGTTCAGCAGCAGGTTGCGGACATACAGCGCGACCAGCGCCAACATGTCGGTCGAGAGCAGCCCTGCACTCGGTGACAGGTAACTGCTGTACCGGCGCAGATGATGAAGTGGGGAGATCGTTGCATTATGCGGACCGTCGAGGAGTTGCTTCTCGGCGTTGTCGTAGCCGGTACGTTGCACCCAGGCCGTCAGCATTGCGCCGGTATAGCCGCCACCGGACACCGTGGAGAGATAGTCGAAGCTCCTCAGAATCTTTCGTGCGGCGAGCCCTTGCACCACCCCGAGCGCGAACGCAGAGCTGCGAATGCCGCCGCCGGACAAGCACAACGCCGACAGATTGAGACTCCCGGCCCTGGTGGCAAAATCCTTCAATTTTTCCGACAACGCTTTTGGATTGTGCGGCGGCGCGGGATTGGGTTGTGGGTGGCGTGCAGCATCCGCGAGCAGCGCACGTCGTTCTTCAATCGCATGCAGCTCGCCCAGCAACACGTCGCCATTATCGACGATATCCGCGACAACAGGTTGCGGCATGGCCAAAAATCTCGCCGGCGTGAGCCTCTATCGGATCGAGGCCCGGGTGACTCCACACGGAAATCACAACATCATTTGAAATATCACTCCAAGATTGCACGGAGTTTTTGCCCGCGCCAGCACAATTTCGATATGCGCGCCTGCAACGACGTTGTCGGGCTAACGATTCCGCCAGTTGAATCGACTGCTCGCGCTCAGCCGCGATACGCGGCGTTCAAGACCGGGCCGGAGAATCGGCGTCAGCGGATGCCTTAGAACAGAGGCACCGGGATGG
>NZ_MKSM01000095.1 GCF_001897285.1 Nitrobacter sp. 62-23 | reverse complement strand
TTCGAGTGAATCCTGATGTCTACCTTGCCACATGCGCTGGCTTGGCTGCCGACGCCATCCACACCTTCATCTCCGACGACGCCTGCCTGGCAAGAGCTTTTCTTCGTTTTGGCTCGATGGTCGGTTGCGGTCATCTCTCCGGCCTCTTCACGCGGTTCGATGACCGCCGGCCTTAATGGCAAGTCCGCTGGCTCGGTCCCAATAACAGTGTCGCACGCGCGGTGCTTGCATAGGTTCGGGTTTTCCAAGTCGTCGGACATGCGACCCGTAGCCATTACGTCGTTTCTGCCCCGCCATTCCGTTGAGGTGGTTTGCTCCGGTTATATCGACCGATAGGATCAGGAGACCGTCACGGCGCCACCCCTGCTGATCGGTCCACTCGGGCATACAGAGGATAGACGCCCGCTTGCATCCGCTGACGATCCAGTTCAACGATATATCATGTACATATCACGTAATCATTGTGCACATATAGACACAAACCTAAGACGCAAAACATTTGCGGCGTCGCGGCATCATTGCCGTATTACATTGTGATAAACTGCGCTCATCAAAACGTGAAGTTGTATTTTGCGATTTAGCTTGAACAAACGACAGCGTTCAAAGAACTATCCTCACCATATCTTTCGATTGAATCCGGATCATATGAATCTCTCGCGATCGCGATTGGCCATGCAGGCTTGATTGGTTTCGTTGGGTGGGGTGTCCACATGAGCCAAAGGCTGGTTAGGGCGTTTATCGAATTCTTCAAAGCCGGATCGCATTGGCGCGCCTGCCTTAGGCACAATACTAGTTGATAGCTGTGCTGCTCTTGTGGCGGCTGCTTAGTTTTGGCACTGGAAGGTCTATTCGCTCTATCGATCAATCGGCGACCGAGTAGCGGACCATACGTACGTTTCCTTTTCCTACCAACTTCAACACCCATTCAGACGACAGCTCTGTTGGAAAGCTGATCCTTTGGCTTCGTTGCCGCCGGAGCTGTGAGCATGTGCGCAAACCGTCCATCGTCAGACCCGTTGGGCAGTTCTGATTATGGCCGGTTGGATAGGCTTCTTTTTGGCACTCTTAAGCACGATCTTCATTCATCAAAGTCAAGCACAAGGGCTGACGCAGATGAGCAACGTTTTGCCTTGACCGGAACTGTATCAGTTTCACGGATTCCCGAAGGTCTCTTTGCCGGACCGTATATGCTTTCGCAAGCCATGTTGACTACGTTGCCTCATTGAAACAAAAGCGCGTGGAGAATATCCGAAAGCAGATGTTGCGGTGTGGTTGCGCAGGCGTGTCTTGGACGCTTTTTGTCATTATGTTTGGCAGCAGACGTCATCCATGAGTAGAGCAATTGCCTTCGTGGGAACGGTAAATGGATCGATCTTTGCCGAAGGACTCTCTTTCGGGCCCCTTGTCTCGGGAAGGGTGGTTGCTCGCCCGGATGGAGAAATTAATTCAGTTGCCTCTGTCGGTATGCAAGTGGGAGCTGGAATTGGTTTCCCCTTTGTAGAGGGCGGCGTTCGAGTTCCGATATTCGAGGACAGAATATGAAGCCGCAGAGCAAGGCGTACGTTTTGCGCTCGATAATAGCTTTGCCTGTCGCGATTGGGCTCGCGTTTCTGCTTGAGCGGCCACTTTCTGCCTTCTTCCAGGCGGTCGGCATTAACATCGAGAACGCATCTTTCTTGATGCTTTCTAGGAAAAGCTACCAGTTTTTTGCACAGCGCAGCCTTGCCGACCAGACATCGATTCTTGATTTTTACATATTAGAAATGTTCATTTGGTTGGCTCTAATCCTGTGTGTCGTACATGTTGTTGCGACTCTCACCTCCACAAATTCTGTTAATAGTTATCTCGAAAAGCTCCAGGAGATTCGAGATCAGCGTCGATCGCAAAAGAAGCTGTTTGTTGTGCTTCTGGGCGGTGGCCTCACTGGTATGATCGTCGCTGAAAACTTTAGTTTGGCGTATCAAGCTGATCTGGCTCGTTTTGCAATGGAGACATCTCCACGTGTCTACATTGCCTTGAGCGCTATCTTATTTTGTTGGTCCGCGACCTTCTTCAGCGAAGGACTGTTGTTCCTTTGCTATTTCTTCACCCTCAGAGAGGCGCCGAGGCCGTAAACATCCAAACATTGGAAAGGGCGTCACATGTCTGAGCAGCAAGTTGGAAGTGAGCCATCGTTTGGTCCGTTTGACGCTGGTTTGCAAATGACTGCGAGCTTTTACGACGGAGCCTTTGCGTACATCAGAAGTGTAAATCCCGCCGGGGCAGGCGTGATCGATAATGCGTCGTCTATATTCGGCTATTCGTTTCTTGGCGGCAGCGCCGCAATGATCAAGCGCACGGGGCTGCCTGTTCGCCCTGCGGACAGCGCTTGCTCTGCATATGCCCTCTCGACTAACCTCTGTTCTTCCCCTGGGGGAGTGAACAAAGAAGATGGTGTTCGTTCTTTCATCGATCGTCGTGCTCAGCACTACGCCTGTCTTCGCGGCAACGATCTTTCCCGAAAAGCCGCCGGATGAGCAAATCGGAGAGACCCAAATGGTCGCCTATCGATCCAAATGGTGTGAGGCTCGCTATCATAACTCTCCGTTCGCGGTCGCAACGAGGCTACATGGAAAGGGCGTCGTTCTGGTTGGTTGCTTTTCAGAAAGCGGCGCGGCGGCCAAATAGCGTTTCGAAAGCATGGGCGAACGCAGGGCGCAATAGCTGAGCGTTGCATGACGGGACCCTGCGATCGACCCAATTCATTTCGTATGGTGAGTGAGCGATCCGCCTCGTATTCTATCGTTTCGGAGGGTGGAAGGTGAGCAAGTTCACGGCGTTATTGGCGCTACTGACGTTAATTGTTGGTGTCAATATTTCAGCAACCGGACGCGCCTCGGCCGAGGGATGCCAAGACCTTCAGTTTTTTCCCGGCAAAGACGGTCTCCTTCTGACGGGCATCGCACCGGCGGAAGGCGTGACCTGTTATAGGCTGGCTACCGAGATCGGCCAGGAGTTCACGCTGAAAATCCTCGGCGGAGACAATACCGTCTTCTCGATCCTCGATGTTGCGGATGCTCAAGATCGCTTCACATTCACCGCGCAGAGGACGGACTATGAGGTAAGAGTCGGCCAACTGATGCGGTCGGCCGGACCGGAGAATTTCCGCATCTCGATCCAACGACGCAGGGGTGAACAAGCGGCCCAGGCGACCGCGCCGGATGCGGCCCGGCAACTCGGCACGCCCATGCAGGCCGGAACAGTAACCAAAGTCGCAGGCTCGGCTGCGGCTGTCGGTCAGCCCTTCCGCGATTGCGCGAACTGCCCCGAGATGATGCCGCTGCCTCTTGGCTCCTTCATGATGGGCGCGAGCCCGAAGGAGGTACAGCAACTCAAATACGCAGATTGGTCCGTTCCGCAGCACAGGGTCACGATCGGCTATCCTTTCGCCATCGGCCGCTTCGAGGTCACGGTCGATGAGTTCGGAGCCTATGTGAAGGAAACCGGAGCGCATGTGGGCGGCAAGTGCGGCATACGGGTGATGGAAAGCGGCCCCCATGCGTTCAAATACACCGGCACGCCCGTCCCCGGCGGGGACAAGACCAAATCCGCGCCTTACGTGATCTATATCGGCGACGGTTCCTATGCGCAGCCGGGGCTGCCCGTGACCGGCAGGCAACCGGCTGTCTGCGTATCCCGCAATGAGATGAAGGGCTATCTCGACTGGCTGAGCACGAAAACTGGCAAGCACTATCGTCTGCCCACGGAGGCGGAGTGGGAATATGCCTACCGCGCCGGAACAGAAACATTCAGCTTTTGGGGGAACGATTTCAAGAGCACCTGCGACTATGCCAATTTTGCGGATCGCAAATCCGGCTATCAGGCCGCTCTCGCGGCAGCTTGCGCGGAAAAGATACATCCAGACTGGACGGCCGAGGTCGGCTCCTACAAGCCCAATCCTTGGGGCCTCTACGATATGGGCGGTAACGCACAAGAGACGGTCGAGGATTGTTTCCACAAGAGCTATCAGGGTGCACCTCCCGATGGCTCGCCGTGGAACGAAGCCGACTGCGTCGTCTTCGTCGCGCGCAGCGGCGACTATGAATTGACGCAGCTTTCGATGCGCGCGTCCGAGCGGCTGATCTTTGGTTACGACCGCGAGGGCAACGACGGCATGTGGAGCCCGCAGGAAAGTTCGGATGAACGCTTCAATGTCATGGGCTTTCGCGTAGCGGTCTCGCTCGACGGCACGGGCTGGGACAAGACAACGCGCGCCAGCCAGAACGAGCAGCCCTCGAACGTGAGGCAAGTGGCTGCCGAATTGCCGATGGCAACCACGGACGCGCAATATCAACATTTGCCTGCTGCGGTCAGGGCGTATGCTGAGACTGTCCGCAACAGTTGCAAGGAGTATAATTCGGAGGGAGTGCCCACTGATCGCATGGCGGGCATCACCTCGGTGACGCTCGACCACGGCCGCCCGGCGCTGATCCTGGACAATGAAACTCTCTGCGCCGACCATTACACTGGCGCGAATTGCAGCAATCGCGGCTGCGACGCCGTCATCATGATTCAGGGAGACGGTGCAGGGTGGAAAGAAATCTTCCACGAGCATCTCTATGAAAAAACCTTCAATATCAGCGCAGATAAAAAGCTGACATCGATTACTGCCCGTATCTACGCGGGCGATCCGCATTGCGCACCCCGTCGGGGCAGCAAGCTCATGTCCAGCGATTCCTGCGCCGTCGAGATTCGCTATCGGAATAATGACTGGATTTGGCGAAAAACCTCCGGCCTTCGTCAAGGTTCTGCTGATGCCCCACCGCGGTCTTCGCAACAATCGGCGAGCGCAGCAGCCTCGCCTCCGGCCGAATGGCCGGTCTTCGTGTCTCACGACCCCGAGCGGGTGAGTACTCAGCATAAAGCGACGGCGGGTCGTGCCTTCTTGACGATGGCGTGCAACACGGCGCTTGGCCCTGGCACAGGAGCCTCCCTCTATGACTACAAGGGAAACGCGCTGGAGAGAGCCGACGGCGTGGACCGGCCGGGCAGGCTGATCGTGACGCTGCAAGACGGGAGAACGATTCCTTTTCTCACAAGCATACGCTACTACGCGCCGGATAAGGCGTGGATCGTCGCCGAAGCCCTGCCGGCCGCATTTCTCGACGTGTTGCCGGGCAGTGCCTCTCTCAGCATCGAGAACTCGCGCGCTGAAAAAGCCGTGGATTTCGATCTCAGAGGCTCGGAGAATTTCGGCCGCAAAGCGCTGGAAGTCTGCGCAGGACGCAGTCAGGTGGCGCCTGTACCTGACCCGCACGCCCCCTCGGGCACGAAGGCTGGACAGTGCGAGGGTCTCTATACTTATTTCAACGTCAATGACACGAGCCATCTCGTGCCGATTATGGACAGGCGGATCGATCGTCGAGAAATCGACAACAACCCGGAGAATGCATCCTGGTATGATGTCGCCTGTGACACGGCGGGGCGGCCGACCATAGTCAAACGCTATGCCTTCAATCGGCTGGAATACACGAATAGCTACGAATACGTGAGAACATCCACCTATCTCGCCAAGATTACGACACGAAACCCGGACGACTCCATCCGTTCAATCACGCTCATAAGCCGCAACGGACACAACCAACCTGCTCGTGTTGAGATTGTCTCTGCGGCCGGAAAGATCGAACGATTCGGTGAATACAAATATTCCGATGATCGTCAGATATTTCGGATCGTCAATGCCCTGACCGGCGCGCAGATATTCGAGGTGGAGAAACAGCACTTCCCGGACGGCCGGCTTCGCTTCGCCAAATGGCATTATCCGAAACAAGGTTACGACTACTTATATGACCACGACACCGATCTCGTCGCAGATCAAACCAAGTTCAATGATACCGGGCCATTTGAGAAAACACAGTACGAATATGATACGTTCGGAAACACGCTCAAGCGCACGGGACGTTGCTTCGCTCCTCAGTGCGACACGCTTCAGACCGAGGGTTTCTTCACATTCGGGCTACTGACGAAAGAGACTGCTCTCAAGAAGACGGGTGAGCGGCTCTCCTGGGCAAACGAATACAATCAGGCGAGGCGTCTGGTGACGTCAACACTCGCCGTCAACGACCGCTTCGCGGTCAAATTCGTCGTTGAGATGAGCGGCGATACGGTTGTCAGAACCGTCGCTTATGCGCCGGATCAGCGCGTGCTGTTTATCTATCACGATCGTGCTGTTGTTTACATTAACCGCAACGGATCGCCAGTCGATGGTGGCCGCTTCGAGCGGGTCAGCGGCGTGGATGCATGGTAGCGATATGACTGGCAAGAAAAGACTGTCGCTTTGCGTTGCGTGGTAAACGTCGAGAAGGACGTATGCTGGCGAGAACTTCGACAGCCTCGATCGCCGTGGGCTACCTGTTTCGAGTGCTTGCGCTACACCGAAACTCTTCTTGATAGCCAGTGGGCGCAAGCGAGGGAAACGTTCGATGCGTAAATTGGCATTTGCTCTCGTGCCGTTGTTGTCCATGGCATCCTATTTTCCGGCGCTGGCTCAGGCACCGATCCAAGGTACTTGGCAAGGCCAATACATCTGCGGTGGCATCCCATATGCGCTCACACTCACGGTGTCCGGTGCTGATCAGACGCACATCGCGGCGCGGGCGACGGTTCGGCCTACCACAGGAACCACCGGCGCCGAATTTGAGATGACAGGGGTTGTCGATTCCAATGGGCTGTTCGAGTTGCGGCCAACACGACAGCTCAAGCGCTTTCCCGGCTTTCGCCCGGCCGGATATCGCGGCCAACTCTCATCGGACAAGCGAAAGGCCAATGCCTCCGTAATTTTTCCTGGCTGCGCTGAATTTTCCCTTCAGCAGACCGTGCAAGGAGCAGCAGTTACACAACAAGCTCCCCCACGCCTCGCGGCATCGAGGCCACCCGCGCCGGCCGCCCCACCGCGTTCGGAACTCCCCGGACCTATGACGGTGGCAACTCCGCGAGCGCCTGTCGCGGCGGCGCCCGTTGCATCTATGGCCCCGGCGCTGGAAGGCTCCGCCGATGTCATTTGCCAAGCCGAAAGCGACAACCAGACTTTGGCGCGATGCCTATGGGCGATCATCAAAGCTAACCCGGACCCGACCCGGCAATCCGTTGTGGGGTTCGGCACCGCACAGCTCATTGGAGCCAAAATATTCAAGGATGTCATACAGCAATATTCCGTCCCCTGTAGCGAGATGTCCCGTGATTTGACCACCGTTCTTGATGCAATTAAACGAGTCACGCGGAGCACACTGCGTTACGAGCCTAAAACGTGCGGCGAAATTGCGGGGCTTTTCCGCGCAATTTCCACCATCGACCCTCAATGGGCTGGCTGCCCGAATACAGATTATTCGATGAACCAGTTCGAAACGTGCATTCGCACGTTTCTGGACCGCGATGTTGAACCAGCGTTGCGTTACATGTTCTCGCAACTCACCGACAACCCAGACATGGCAGTGCCGGCACTCAAATTCACGCTTATGCGGACCAAATTGGACGATGCGCTGAAGGCTGCCGCCGAGTCGAAAGCGGCTCAGCGCCGGACAATCGCTTCCGACGCGGAGAACTGCCGCAAGTTCAATCCGAGTGCCTCCATGCTCCTCATTAGCCAGAGCTACGGCGTGCTTGCCACCGGGGCGATGGATGGTTCATCAAGCGATCGGTTTGCCGCTCTTCAGCAACGGCAGCACCAAGTCACCTGTCATGACATTATCGATCTGGCGGACACCCTGGAAGTTGCCGATCCGGGCACGCCTCCGGCCGTTGTGGCGGAAAAGAAATGCCGACGTGAAGCCGCGACAATCTACGAACCTGGAAGCAAGGGCGCAGGAGTTCCATGGGATCGGATCGACTCCGGGCGAGCTATAAAGTCGTGCGAAGAAGCCGTCAGATATTCGCCCGATGATCGCGTCATCAAATTAATGATGGCGCGAGCGTTGATCGTAAGCAGGCGCACGGACGAAGGAATAAAGATACTGCAGGATGAGGCCGCTCTCGGGAATCCTGTCGCCATGATGCTGATGCATGATTTATTTGCGGATGGTAGGGGACAGTTAGTCGATAAAGCGGTCGCCGCCAGTTGGGTCGCCACGGCAGCTCAAACTGGAAATGCAATCGCGCAAGGCATGCTCGGAACGCTGTATTTTACCGGCGATGGCATAAAAAAGGATTCGCAGCTCGCCGCGGAGTGGCTGAACAAAGCGGGTGACAGCAGACTTCCCGCAGCGACCACGTTGTTGGGGGTGTTGTACTACACCGGTGAAGGTGTTGGGCGCGATGATGTACGCGCGGTTAAACTCTTTGACTCGGCGCAAAATTTCGATTGCATGGCATTTCTTTATTACACACGAGCTCTCGAAGAGGGTCGCGGTGGATTGTCAAACCAAGGAGAAACTATCTACCTTGAATTGAAGGGTCGGTATGGCCGCGTGCCCGTCAATCCGAACTGTTCGCCAGAAATGACGGAGTTTGCAAATCGCCGTCGAGAAGAGGTAACCCTTAAAGGAGGCGTCGGTCCTGCACGCCCCGGTGACAAAGATTACAATCCTGGCGGAGGTTTTCCCGCGTGCGACGAAAGCGATAAGGTCAAGATATTATACTGTGGAATGGCGGCCTCGGTTCGACACTTCGCGCAGTTCCAGGTATTTTCGGATTTCCTCGATAAGTCTGGACTTATTTCAAAGCAGCAGCAGCTAAGCGTGGCAAAGAGCGTCGAAGAGAATTGGGACAGGCATCAGAAGGCGTTGGAAAGAGACTGTCAGCAGAAAGGGTTTACCGGCGTAAGCCCGTCGGGGCTTTGTTACTAACGTTCGGTGATTATGCGACACCGTTCCGGCCAGTAGGGCGGGAGTTCAGCCCGCCATCAAAGCAGGCGCTCAGAGACTTGAGGATCGCGATTGAAAATTATAGAGGCCCTGCAATGATATAGCCGTGCCCAGTTTCATCCTTTCGGGTGCGCCAGCTTTCTCCAATATAATCATATAATTACGTGACATCATCTCACGAGCGGTCAGGAACGAGATCGGAGTTGCAACCACATTGCAACCACGATGCCCACTGACTATTCCTGCGGCACCCGGGTTGCTACTGGTCCGAAGCACTCATGACGTTGACGTCTCTGCGAAGTGCCGCGCTTCATCGGCCTGCGTGGCGTGACGACCTGCGAGGCGGCGTTAGCAACGTACAAAGCGCGCAACGTCATCGTTCAAGACAAGGTCATGGGTTGCCGCGTCGGCCAACATCATGGCTCGATGTCAAATTCGTCCGGAAAGTTGACGGGCGCATAGTCAGACGTCTGCGCCTTGCGATCGACAACGGACTGGTGGATGCGAGGTTTGACGGACGGATCGGCTAAAACTCTTGGCTCCCCATCGGGAATGTAAAACCCGAGAAGTTCGCGACGCTCCCATTCCTTCCACTTCGCGGATTTCGGCAGCCACTCCAGAATTTTCCAGGCTGATGTCAGCGAATCGTGCAGCGGCCCTTGCGCATCCGGCGCGACATAGACGTGTCGCCCACCCTCGCGTGGCCGGCCGAGCACGAGGTGGTTTTTCATCGCGGTGTTGATCTTCAGTCCGTGGGCGACCGCCTCATCGATCATCCATACCAGGAGGAATTTGGAGAGGCCGCTTTCGGTTTCGGGGTAGCCGCCGCCGACGTCGGCATGGACGCCCGCAAACCATACCTGCTTGATGTCCTGGGCCTGAGGCGGCGCGGATGAATCGAAACGATTAGCGACGAACGGTTGCGGCGCGGTCCAGCGGTTCAGGCGGAACATGCGACGGCGTTCGTCGATCGCCATCGCGTGGCGGAAGACTTCGACGCTCGGATTGACGCGCGTGAAGGGTAGCATCAGCAGCGTCGGAATGATGCGGTCGCGACGTGGCACCAGCACCGAGGCGACCGTATCCCATGCGCCAATGAACTTGATGGTGGCGCGGCGGCCGCCGGCGATCTGGCTAAAATTCCAGGCAATGCTGAGATTGTTCTCCTCGCTGGCGCGCTTGTAGGCCGTCAGCGCGTAGTCCGCGATATTGAGCTGATCGGGCGGCAACAACCCGACCATGTGGATGAAGCCCGCCAGCGCGCGCACGGTGTAGGCGCCGCGGCTGAAACCGAACAAGAAGATCTGGTCGCCATCTTCGAATTGCTCAGCGATAAAGCGATAGGCACCGAGAATGTCGTCGTCCAGGCCGTAGCCGGTCGCCAGTCCGAACACAGCCCTGGTGTTCTGCTTCAGCCGCATCCAGGCATCGCGACTGCCGATCGTACCAATTCCAGGGTTGTAGTAGACGCGCTGATGTTCGTTCTTCTGAGCGATACGGAATAACTTGAGAACGTTCGAGAGATTGCCCTCGACCTCGTTGCCGGTGCCGTCGCAGCAGACAACGATGTTCTTGCTCATGCGAACAGCTCCTGGCCGGAAGACGGCGTGACCGATCAGCTATCGGAGGTCGGCCCGGCCTCGGGGCGCGGACCTGATTCAGGAGTGAATGTCGCCAGAGGCGTCGCGCCGGATTTCAGGCTGGTGAGATAGGATTCGGTGAAATCCATCTTGATCTCGGTCCACAGCGGCAGATGGTCCGACATCTGCCACGTGCGCCAGGTTTTATATGCCTTGTTGTCCGTCTTTGCGTCTTTGCCGGTCTTGGTCTTGGTCGGCATCAAGGGCTTATAGGCCGCATAGTCTGCTTCGTCGCGAAACACATAGTCCTGCCAGCGGAAGCAGCCGGCATTCCTGATCTCGACCAGCTTGTTCTGTGTTCTCAGCGCGATTTGATCGTAATAGTTCTCGCTCGCCAGCGCGGTTGGCTTGCGCAAGGCCGCCGGCACCTCGAAGCCGCCGCCCAGCAGCGCGTTCATGGTCGGATCGGAGGGGTTGAGGATATTGAAGTCGCCGAGCAGGATATAAGTCTCGCCGTCCTTCTTCTGCCGTGCCGTGAAGAACGATGCGATGTCGGCGATCTCACGCTTACGCTGCGCGGTGTCCTGCGCGGAGCCATAGTAGATATGCACGGTGCAAATGTTGAACTTGAACCAGCCCGCCTGGAAAGCGACAAGGAATGGCGTGCGGTTGAACTGAGCAACCTCTTTGCCCTTCTTCGCAGGCAGCACGATCTCGCCGGCGACATGGCGAAACCGGATCTTGCGCGTGTCGAACACGAACGCGAGGCGCTCCATGTTTCCGCTCTGGTCGGTTACGATATAGTCCCAATGCGGGCCAAGCAGCTTCATGACCTTCTGGAAGTCGGTCATGTTCTCGTTGACCTCCTGCACTGCAACCAGATCGAAGGCGGATATAACCTCCGCGATGTAGAGCAAAGATTCCGGCAGGCGTGGCGACGGGTTCAGCCGGCTGCCGCCGAAATCCCGGATATTCCAGGTCGCGAGGTGAAAGGAGTCCTGCTTGTTATTAGGCGTGACATCCTTGGTGAGGCCGGCGCGCAACGCCAACAGGCGGTCGATGGCGCGATCCCTTGCCCCAGCATCGCTCCAGAAGCGCAGTCCTGAATATTGAACCATGACCCACCCCCTTCGATCAGGAGGCTGACCTTATCAGAAAACAAGATGCTCGATCGTGGAAGGCGCGCGAGGGGTCGTGCTCCACAGTTATGGCGGAGGTGCCAATGGTAGTTCATGCTCTTTCGGCCGGGCGCACGCTGTTGGTCGAGGGCATCGGTCGGGTCTGGAGATGACGCTCTACCTCATGTCTGGCTCCGCTTGATATCGTCCGAGGCGGGGCGGAGCGTTGCCGAGCGTTCGGAGCCAAAGAACACAGCGCCCTGTCACTTTGGTACGACACTCACAAAAATAGACGTATTTTCAATGTGATGCGCTACGGAAACGTTCGACCAGATTTTCTGATCGTTCTCATTAAACTCATTCTAAATCATTGTGTTTGTGAAGGAATTTCGGCCACGTTAAGAGGCTCATGTCGATCGGTTGGCAGTTTTGCATTTGGAGTGACGCCCACCGCGCGCGTTGGTCAGGAGACCCGATATGCTCGTGACGTTGGTTCAGGAGTTACAGCAGACGGAGGAAAGTCGGCTTCGCCGGTTTTTCCTGCGCCGCTTCCGCAATAGGGCGGATGCCGCGGACGCGACTCAGGAAACCTTCCTCCGCCTTCTGGCATCGGCGCAGCGCAGCCTGATCGAAAATCCGCAAGCCTATCTGTTTCGGACCGCGCGCAATATCGCCGTCGACCAGGAGCGTCTGCAGAATCGTCGCGCCCAGGTCGAATGTCCGATCACGGATGAGAAGGCCATTCTCAATATTCCCTGCGACGCGCCGTCCCCGGAAATGGCGCTCATCGACAAGGAGCGGCTCCATCTCTTTGAGCAAGCGCTTATCGGACTTCCCGAAAGGCCGAGAAAGGTGCTTCTCCTGAGGCGGATGGAAGGCTGGTCCTATCCAGCTATTGCCCAGCATCTCGGTGTCTCTCCGAATACAGTCTATAATGACGTGCGGCTGGCGATGGCGCATTGCATGGCTGCCATGGCGCGGCCAAATCGCCTCTAGCCGAGCAGCCTCTCGCTCGTGTCTCACCCCGGCCGGCCTTGCCCAGGTTCTGGCGGCCTCTTTTTTTGTGAGATCGGATCGTGCATGGAGTCATACATTATGAGGCTCCCAAGCAAGCAGGCGATCTGAGTGACACGGGACAATCCTGCCGGCCCTGAAGAACGCAGTTCTTCAAAGCATGACGCCGACGACGATCCGTTCGCCGCCGAGGCGCTAGACTGGTTCGTGCGCTTGCAGGGGGCCGCCGGCGATCCCGGAACCAGCCGCGCCTTCAGAGCCTGGCTCGATGGCGATCCGCGTCGTGCGGCAGCGTTCGAGAAGGTCACAGAGGTTTGGGGCGCTCCGGAATTCTTGCAGGCGACCAGGAATGTTGCCAAGGCCACGGGATTCGTCGCGCCACGGAAAAAATCGCGCCGACGATCGCTGGGCAAAAAGGCGGCCGCCATTGTTTCAGCGGTGATCGTCGCGTTCGCACTAGCAAAAGCTCCTGATCTATCACTCCGGCTGCGCGCTGATTACGTCACCGTCGCTGGCGAACAACGGATCGTCGCACTTCCCGACGGTTCTCGCGTGACATTGAATACCGAGAGCGCGGTTGCTCTCGACTTTGCGAACGGACAGCGCAACGTCAGGGTGCTGAAGGGAGAGGCCTATTTCGATGTCCGCGCCGGCTTGCCGATTCCGTTCCGGGTCGCCGGCCGGTTCGGAGATGTCGAAGTCAAGGGCACGACCTTCTCCGTGCAACTGGATGACAGCCAAGACAACGTGGTTCTCAGCCGCGGCGTCGTGGAGGTCGCGAACCGCGCGCAGCCGCAAGAGCACGCCTCGCTGTCGCCGGGTGAGATGGTCAGCGTGACGGCGACCTCGATCTCGCCAGTTAGACAAATCGACACAGAACGTTCGCTCGCGTGGCTGCAAGGCCGCATTCGTTTCGATGACCGACCGTTTGGCGAAGTTCTAAACGATCTGCGCCGTTACTATCCAGGACGAATCTTCGTCACGAATAGCGCGATCGAGCGCGTCTCGGTGAGCGGAAATTACAAACTGGATCAACCGCTTCTTGTGATTCAATCGCTGGCGGAAGCGGCCGGCGGCACGGTGACGACCTTGCCAGGCGGCATCATCATCCTGCGCTGATCCGCGCAAACTTTTTTTGTGAGATTGGTGATCGTCCTCAGTCTTCAGGGATAGGGCGCGACGTTCGCATTCAGCGAGCGCGCGAACCCGGGGCTGACTGGGGGCGTTATAGATGGCATTTCGAAGTGAGGCAGTGAGAGGCAAGCAGGAGATTTCGGTTGCGACTGGAGGGCTCCGGCGCATGACGTCATGGCTGCTGGCTTCGACGATCCTGTGTTGTGCTGGCGCGGGTCTGTCATCGCCGTTATTTGCCCAACAGTCGGCATCTGCCTCAGTCCAGAGCCGGTCGGTTCAGTTCGCAATTCCCGCACAGCCATTGCCGGCCGCGCTCGATGCTTTCATTCGCGCAACGGGGTGGCAAGTCGGCTATTCGACCCGCATCACGGACGGACATCGCTCCGCCGCTGTCAACGGTACGATGCCGCCTGCACAGGCGTTGCGCACGTTGCTCGCCGGCACGGGAATTAATGTCCGTCTCACTGGAGCCAATACGGCCACCCTTATTTCCCCGAATGTCGCTGTTGGTGGTCTTCCTGATGGAGCGATCTCGCTCGATACGATTGATGTTCAAGGCGCTTCGCGGAACGATCCCGGCAGGACCGAAGGCACCGGCTCCTACACGCCAAGCGTCACCGCGACGGCAACGCGACTCCAACTTACCCCGCGAGAAACACCACAGTCGATCAGCGTTGTCACGCGACAGCAGATCGAGGATTTCAATCTCGGCACCATCAGTCAAGTGCTGGATCAAACGCCCGGCGTCAGCGCCATCGACTATGAAAACGGTCGACGTGAGTACTTTGCGCGCGGCTTCACGATCCAGAACTTTCAGTATGACGGCATACCGTCGTTCTACAACGTCACATATCCTGCCGGCGAAGGTCGTGGGGATACCGCAATTTATGATCGCGTTGAAGTGCTCAAAGGTGCGACGGGCCTGATGACGGGCAGCGGTGACCCGAGTGCGACCATCAATATGATCCGTAAGAAACCGACCTCAATTTTTCAGGGACATACGACCCTCAGCGCGGGCTCGTGGAACGACTATCGCGGCGAATTAGATGTCTCAGGTCCATTGAACAAAGAAGGCACGGTTCGTGGGCGCTTTGTCTCAGCCTATCGTGATGCGAATTCTTATCTAAATCATGTCCAGCAGAATGATGCGGTGGTGTATGGGGTTTTGGAAGCAGACTTGACGCCAGATACGACGCTGACAGTGGGCGCAGACTATCAAAATTACAAACCTGTTGGAATGTACCAGAGTCGCATACGATACTTTGACAAGAATGGTAATTTCAACTTTGTGCCGGATCGTTCATTCAATCCAGTAACGCGGTGGAGCACATGGGAAGAAGCAACCCGGACGGTTTTTTCTACCCTCGAACATCGCTTTGATAACGGTTGGTATGCAAAGCTCCAACTTAGGAATCAGGAAAACAGCTACAAGGCAAAACGTGGTGGGGCAGTCTACGGCGACCCAGACCCGATTGACGGTTCCGGTGTGTATGTAGAGCCAGCTCTGTTTAATGGCACCACAAGAAGCAACGCGGCGGATTTTTACGCGACTGGGCCGTTTCAGTTATTCGGTCGTGAACACAATCTAGTCTTCGGAGGTAGCGTTTCTCATCGCAGATGGAACGATATTTTTACTAGTACTAGCGGTTTCGCTGATATCGACATTCCAAACTACTACACTTGGGATGGTAACGTTCCGGAACCAAATTGGGTTGCTCCTACCACCAAACGAACGTTCATTGATGAAGTCACCCAGGAGAGTGGATACTACGCCACCGCTCGCTTCAATCTCCACGACAGATTCAAGATAATAGCTGGTAGTCGCGTCGCAAATTACGAGAGGCTGCGAAGCTCGATCGTTCAGATGAAAGCGTCAAATGTAGTCGTGCCGTATGTCGGTGGGATTTATGATTTGACTGAGAACATCTCAGCCTATGCTAGTTACACAGAAATTTTTAAACCGCAATCCAGACTGGATGAGCAGGGCAACACGCTTGATCCGCAGACTGGCAAGAATTATGAAGCCGGCCTCAAGGGCGAGTTCTTCAACAAACGCCTCAACGCCAGCGCGGCCTATTTTATAATTGAGCAGGATAATTATCCGGTGCCGACTGGAGGTCTGACGCCAAGCGGCGGCGCGGCTTATCGTGGAATAGATGGAGTGCGGACGGAGGGCTTTGAGATCGAAGTCTCGGGGTACTTGACTCCCAATTGGCAGCTGCACGGAGGTTTTACGCATAGTATTTCGCGTCGAGACGGCGTCAGGGTATCAACTGGGATTCCTGCGAACCAGGCCACACTTTATGCCACCTATAAGTTTGATGGTGCGTTGACTGGACTTACGCTTGGTGGCGGTGTGCGCTGGATGGACAAGACCTGGGATATTGCGGCGAACCCGAGTTGGGACCCCACAATGGACCCTGCCTATAAAAATGCACCGATCACTGCACCGAGCTATTGGGTTGTCGACATGATGGCGAGCTACAAATTCAACGACAATCTGAGCGCGACCCTTAACATCAGAAATCTGACGGACGAAAAATACTACAACATCATGGGCTATTACGGCAGCTACACTTGGGGTGCGCCGCGCAGCGTTCGTCTAAGTATGAAATACACGTTCTGATGCAACGACGAATGTGCTGGTCTGTTTCGCTCTCTCTCTACTGATGTAACAGGAGCATTCCACAGGTTTGAGAGATGACCATAAAAAGAGCTTAAAGAAGCAAACACGAATGGCAATTCCAAACCTTCCCGAGCCCGCATATGGTTCGTGGTTCACGGCTGGCTGGCGCTGCCGATCTGGGCGTTTCTGTTCTTCGTCTGCTTGACCGGATCGATCGCAACCATTAGCGAAGAAATCGTATAGCTGGCGAACCCCGCAGCGCGGGCTAACGCCCCAAAGGGAGACGTGCGGCTTCTTAGCTACGACGAGGTACTAGCGGCGGTGGAGCGCGAAGAGCCTGGCGCACGAGTACGCACGATCTCCCGACCGGTGAAATCGATCTTTGCTCTAACCGTCTCTGTCATTCGTCCCGACGGTGCCTCCAGCACGCTGTGCGTCAACCCCTATACCGGCGCGGTGCAGGGCGAACAGAGCGCGTTCGACTTCCGGCAATTTGTGCGCGCGCTACATGGCTGGCTTCTCTGTCCGGGGACGGATTCCGAATTGGCTGGTACGTCCCAGCGCGCCCGCGCGTCCTGAACCATCTGATCGCCGGAGACGGACGCGGCGTATTGTTGAGGGTAGAGCTGCTTGACCTGCTGCTCCAGCGTCCGCGCTGCCGTCAGCGCGTTCTGGCTGTAGTTGCTGGGATCGAACACCACGAGCGCTGGCCCGAAGGCTTCTTCCCGCTCATGCATCTCCGATCGAGCGGAACATGTGTCAACATTTGTTGACGTTACGAACACTTTACGATCAGGTCACCCGCATTGTGCCGACAAGCAGCCATCCAGGTCTGGCCACAAAGTGACGTGGGGAGGTCAATATCACGACTGGGAAAACTACTGGTGGGCCCGGAGGGACTCGAACCCCCAACCAGACCGTTATGAGCGGCCGGCTCTAACCATTGAGCTACAGGCCCGGGCCGGAGGTCGCGCATGCAACCGCCCGGCGCAGCCATCCCTTACAATGTCGGACGCCGCGCGGCAATCGGTGTCCAGACGCCGAGAATCGTCCGCGATGTCCAGCACGCGACCCCGGCACAGCGGCGCGAAATCGCCGCCAGGCACCCCGACGCGAGCCGCGGCACCGCGAAACCGGCCCGGGGTTGAGCCAGGTCCTGTCCGGGCGCAAGCACCGTCCACCAAAAATACACAACTGGAGATGAAAATCGAAAAAGTCCCCTGGACACGGCCGTGGGCCTTAGCGGAAGGCTGGGTGGCGCCGGATAACCCTGCCCCCTTTTGCAGTGGCCGCCCACGCTATATCCTGCGGGTTATCTTCTTTGTCGGTTGCAGTTCCGTATTTGACGCGTCTTTCGGCGCGAGCCGGTGCCCGAAACCACTTCAGTCGAAGATTGAGCCGGAATGAGCCATACCGCCATCAAACCGCGGACAAAGGTTGAAACCAGAACCGAGCGCCCGCGTCTGCACAAGGTCATTCTGCATAACGACGACTACACGCCGCGCGAATTCGTCGTGGCGGTACTGAAGGCCGAATTCGGCATGACCGAGGATCATGCGCACAATGTGATGATCACCGCGCACCGACTCGGCTCCTGCGTCGTCGGCGTGTTCGCAAAAGACATTGCAGAGACCAAGGCCACCCGCGCCACCGACGCCGGTCGTGAAATGGGTTTTCCGCTGCTGTTCACCACCGAGCCGGAAGAATAGCGGCTTCGAGGAGCGTCAGCGCGCGCCCATCTGGCCGCGATGACGCAGGAAATGGTCGGCCAGCACGCAGGCGACCATGGCTTCGCCCACCGGCACCGCCCTTATCCCGACGCAGGGATCGTGGCGGCCTTTGGTCAAGATATCGGTTTCGGTGCCGTTGCGATCGACGGTCTTGCGCGGCGACAGGATCGATGAGGTCGGCTTGACAGCAAACCGCGCCACCACCGGCTGGCCGGTCGAGATGCCACCCAGAATGCCGCCGGCATGGTTCGAGGTGAACACCGGACCGTCATTGCCCATCCTCATCTCGTCCGCATTCCCCTCGCCGGTCAGCGCGGCGGCATCGAAGCCCGCGCCGATCTCGACGCCCTTCACCGCATTGATGCTCATCAGCGCCGCGGCGAGATCGCCGTCAAGCTTGGCATAGATCGGCGCGCCAAGTCCTGCGGGCACGCCTTCGGCCACCACTTCGATCACGGCGCCGATCGAGGATCCGCTCTTGCGGATGCCATCGAGATAGCTTTCGAAAAACGCGGCCTTGTCGCTG
The DNA here is from genome assembly GCF_001897285.1 of Nitrobacter sp. 62-23. GTDB lineage: Bacteria > Pseudomonadota > Alphaproteobacteria > Rhizobiales > Xanthobacteraceae > Nitrobacter. The sequence goes on along the minus strand of NZ_MKSM01000095.1, from coordinate 37,427 downwards.
TCGGGACAGAAGAACGGATTCCTCGCGGTTTCGTCCCAGTCCCATTTCTCGCGGTCGATCTTGTGCGGCCCCATCTGCACCAGCGCGCCGCGCACGCTCATGCCCGGGATGATCTTGCGCGCGATGGCGCCGGCCGCAACCCGCATCGCCGTCTCTCGCGCCGAAGACCGCCCGCCGCCGCGATAGTCGCGCAGCCCATACTTTGCCTCATAGGTGAAATCGGCGTGGCCGGGGCGAAACTTGTCCTTGATCTCGGAGTAGTCCTTCGAGCGCTGGTCGGTGTTCTCGATCAGCAGCCCGATCGGCGTGCCGGTCGTCACCTGCTCGCCGCTATCGGGATGCGGCATCACTCCGGACAGGATCTTCACCGCGTCTGCCTCCTGCCGCTGCGTGGTGAAGCGCGACTGGCCGGGACGTCGCCGATCGAGATCGCGCTGGATTTCCTCCACGGTGAGCGGCAGCAACGGCGGACAGCCGTCGACCACGCAGCCGATCGCAACCCCATGGCTCTCGCCAAAGGTCGTGACGCGGAACAGATGGCCGAAGGTGTTGTGGGACATAGCTTAAGCAGGCCCGCGATGGGATCGGTCAGAACCGACTTCTGATCGTTTGGTAACGTGCGGAGTCCGGTGCGTCAAACCTCCCCTGAAGCCCCCGCCCTCGCCTTGCTCGGAAAACCCTCTCCCGCAAGGGAGAGGGAAAACGCTGTCCTGGCTAGCTATGCTTCGCCAGTCCATCCTCGCGCAGGACATACACAGCGCCCTGCTCGATCCGCAGACTGGCGGCGGCTTGCGGCGTCTGGAGGCCGAGCACCACCAGCAGCGCTCGAGCCGTGCCGCTATGCGCCACTGCGACCGTGCCCGACTTCAGCGAGTGATACCAGTCACGCAACCGCGCCGTGGCCGAGGCGTAGCTTTCGCCGCCCGGCGGCGCCACGCTCCATTTGTCGGCCTCGCGGGCTGCAAAGACCTCGGGATGAGCGGCCTTCATCTGCGCCAGGGTCAGGCCTTCCCAGTGGCCGTAACCGACCTCGCGCAACCGGTCGTCGACTGAATAGTCATGCGGCGGCAGGCTCAGTGCACCGCGCATCAATTCCATGGTGCCGCGCGCGCGGGACAGCGGGCTCGTGACGAAGCCCAATCCAAGGGGATCGCGCCCCTCGCGCGCAAACAGCTTGCGCAGAATGTCACCCGCCTTCACCGCCTCGGCGCGGCCGAGATCATTGAGCGGAATGTCCTGCAGTCCCTGGAAGCGGCCATCGGCGTTCCATTCGGTCTTGCCGTGGCGGATGTAGTAGATGGTGTGCATATCAAGAGGACAGGATCTGGCATCGGCAGGGCGGGTTGCTGCGGGATATACACCATTTCGGCCCGACGACATACATCAGCGGCGATACGCCGCTGAACTGCGGCCACGGCATCGAGAACGAAGACGCAAGCCTCTTTCCCAGCCGATACATTTTGGTCATGGTCCGCACCACATCATGCGCGGAGGGGGATTTATGGCAACGACCGGAAGCATCACCACGGACGCGGGCCGGATCGCGTACCGCCAATCCGCCGGCACCGGCAGCGCCATCGTTCTGGTTCACGGCAACTCGGCCTCCTCGAAGGCTTTTGCGCAACAACTGGATGGCAATCTCGGCAGGGCGCATCGCGTGATCGCATTCGACCTGCCGGGACATGGCGAGTCCGACAATGCGGCCGATCCCAACTCCACCTACACCATGCCGGGCCATGCGCGCGTGATGCGCCATGTCGCCGAGCACCTGGACGCAGGGGACGCAATTTTCGTCGGCTGGAGCCTCGGCGGACATATCGTGCTGGAGGCCGCACCCGACCTGCCGCGGGCCAAGGGTTTTGCAATCTTCGGCACGCCGCCGTTTGCGTTTCCGCCCGCGGTCAAGCAGGCGTTCCTGATGCATCCGGCGATGGCCTGCACCTTCGCGCAGGATCTCACCGAAAAACAGGCTAAAGGCTATGTCGCCGCGGCTTTCAGGCCGGGCGTCGCCGACCTGCCGGCTTTCATGATCGACGATGTCCTGCGAACGGACGGCCGCGCCCGCAAGACTCTCGGCGCGAGCATCACGCCGGAGGGCTTCCGTGACGAGGTCGAGGTTATCGCTAGCCTGACCCGGCCGCTCGCGGTGCTGCACGGCGCGGAGGACCAGCTCATCAACGGCGATTATGTCAGGACGCTGGCGATGCCGACGCTGTGGCGCGGGGCAGTCCAGAGTATCCCCGACGCCGGCCATATCCCGCAGTGGGAGCAGGCCGACACCTTCAACGCGCTGCTCAATGCGTTTGCCAGCGACTGCGAACGACAAGAAGGCTAAATACTTTTCCGGTCATGCCAAATTGGCGAACGCGGGTGCGGACGGAGCACACAAACCGCATCGATGCTTTCGCTCGAATGCTCTATCCCTGATCGCGGCGGGGATTGTAGGGGTGCGCGTCGCGCCACTTCTCCATCAAGCCCTCAAGCTCGGCGTCGTTGCCGTCAGGCAGGATGATGCGCGTGGTGACGAACAGATCCCCGGATGCGCCGCCCTTCGGAATGCCTTTACCCTTGAGACGAAAGGTGCGGCCGCCGGAGGTATTCTTCGGAATGGACAGTTCGACCGCGCCGCCGAGCGTCGGCACTCGCACCTTGCCGCCGAGCACCGCCTCATAGAGGGTAATCGGCAAATCCGCGCGCAGGTCGTTGCCATCGACTTTGAAGACCGGATGCGGCGCCACGGTCACCGTGATGAGGAGATCGCCAGGGCGATGGCCGGGCGCGGTGTCGCCCTGTCCCCTCAGCCGAATCTGCTGGCCGTTAATGACGCCGGCCGGAACCCTGACGTTGAGTTCCTTGCCGCTGGGCAGACGGATGCGCTTGTCGCCACCCTTGACCGATTCTTCCAGCGACACCGTCATGGTGACATTGAGATCGAGATCAGGCGCGCCGAAGGTGCTGGTGTCGAAGTCGAACTGCGCGCCGCCGCGGCGTCCGCCCCGCGCACCGCCGGCCGGACCGCCACCGAACATGGTGTTGAGGATGTCCTCAAATCCACCGCCGTCATAGCCGGGGCCGCCACTTCCGCTGCGAAAGCCATACTGCTCGAAGCCACCGCCGGGCCGCGAGCCGCGCGGACCACCGCCGCCGGGGAAACCTTGAAAGCGCGGCTTGCCGTCGGCACCGATCTCGCCGCGGTCGAACTGCTTGCGCTTGGCCTCGTCACCGAGGATCTCGTTGGCGGTATTCAACTCCGCGAAACGTTCGGCGGCCTTCGGATCGTTCTTGTTGGCATCGGGATGATGCTTCTTCGCGAGCTTGCGAAAAGCACTTTTGATCGCCGCCGCGCTGGCGCCCCGCTGCACCCCCAAGACCTCATAGGGGTCGCGCATCCGTCTCAGTCTCCTTCAGGAAATTCGGACCATGGGCCCCCGGACCCACGTCTCTATCATCTGGGGCATCCGTGGCATTTTTGCAACGGGCCGGCGGGCCATTCGCCCCTGCAATCTATAGCCTTTTCGAGCAATGTGGGCACGACGCGTCGAGAAACACCCAGAAAAAGCCGAGCCGGCTTTTTAAGTCCATGCAGGCGGGAAAAGAACGCTAGCTTCGCTGCCAGGGTTTGAGCGACTGGATTTCCCACCGGCCGCCACCTGACCTGCAGGCGGCGCCCTGCAGCCAGCTTTCGGAATTTCCGTTAACGTAACTCGCCAAAAAATCGCGGCAGGTGCGACCCTCAGCCGTATAGGCCTGCGCCAACGGCGTTACCGAGCCCCGCGCGCCGGTCGAGGGATTTTCCCATGGCTGGCTCGCGTCCTTGCTTCCTTTGGTCAAGACGTCGGAGGCGGCGGTGCGGGCGAAGGCGAGATCGGTATCCGTCGGACCGGTGCGTGCGGGCGCTCCGATCGACCCGGTGGCGTCTCCCCCCGTCATCTGCGCGAAGGCCCCCTCGTTGCGCGCCAAACTGCAACCTCCGGCCGACGCCCCGATCAGGATCGCCGTCACCATCGCCGCGGCGGGCCTGATCGCAAATAGGCCAACGCGCGGACGTGCCCTATCCAGGTTTGCCCTGTATAAGGACCGCAACGGACTATCGACGATGGACCGGCGCAACCTGGACTCCCACATGAACGACACCACGCACATCAAGGACACAAGCCAGTTAACGTCCGGTGATTTCACGGAGAGCCCGGAGCCGTTTGCACTGTTCGCGGCGTGGTTCGCGGAAGCCGCCGCGTCGGAACCCAACGACCCCGACGCCATGGCGCTCGCCACCGTCGACGCGGACGGCCTGCCCGACGTGCGCATGGTGCTGATGAAGGGCTACGATACGCAGGGCTTCGTGTTCTACAGCCACATCGCCAGCGCCAAGGGCCGCGAACTCGCCGCGAACCCCAGAGCCGCGCTGCTGTTTCATTGGAAGTCGCTGCGCCGGCAGGTCCGCGTGCGCGGACCGGTGGCGCCCGTCACCGACGCCGAGGCCGATGCCTATTTCGCCACCCGCCCGAAGCAGGCGCAGATCGGCGCCTGGGCCAGCAGGCAGTCGCAGCCGCTGGAAAGCCGCTTTGCATTTGAACAGGCGATCGCGAAGGAAGCCGCAAAATACATTGTCCGCAGCGTGCCGCGGCCGCCGGGCTGGAGCGGCTGGCGGATCGCGCCGATGCAGTTCGAATTCTGGCACGACCGCCCGTTCCGCCTGCACGACCGCATCCAGTTCCGCCGCACGGCGCCTGACGCGCCGTGGACCAAGACAAGGCTGTACCCATGACCCCCGACAAGGCAAACCCTCGAACCGATATGGCGACGGTGGTCGACCCCAACGCGCCGCGCCGCACGCTGCTGCTGACCGGCGCGAGCCGCGGCATCGGCCATGCGACCGTGATCCGCTTTTCCAGCGCGGGGTGGCGCGTTATCACCTGTTCGAGGCATCCTTTTCCGGAGCAGTGCCCGTGGGATGCCGGGCCCGAGGATCACATTCAGGTCGACCTGTCCGACCCTGAAAATACGATGCAGGCGATTCAGGAGATCCGCTCCCGGCTCGAGGGCGGCAGACTGCACGCGCTGGTCAACAATGCCGCGATCTCGCCGAAGGGCGAAGGCGGCGCGCGGCTCGGCTCGCTGAACACCGACATGGAAACCTGGGAGAAGGTGTTCCGCGTCAACTTCATGGCGCCGATCATGCTGGCGCGCGGACTGATCGGCGAATTGAAGGCCGCGAAGGGTTCCGTCGTGAACGTCACCTCGATCGCCGGCTCGCGCGTGCATCCATTCGCGGGCGCGGCTTATGCGACCTCGAAAGCGGCGCTGGCCTCGCTGACCCGCGAGATGGCGGCGGACTTCGGCCGCATCGGCGTGCGCGTCAATGCGATCGCGCCGGGCGAGATCGACACCACGATCCTGTCGCCGGGCACCGAGAAAATCGTCCAGCGGCAGATCCCGCTGCGCCGACTCGGCACGCCGGATGAGGTGGCGAAGATCGTCTACGTGCTGTGCACGGAGACGAGTTCATACGTCAACGGGGCCGAGATCCACATCAACGGCGGCCAGCACGTATAGCTTCGCCGCAGCACCGGTCACTCCGCACAAAACCGGCGTGGTGGCGCCCGTAGCGCGGACGTCCCGACTTCCGCGCTGGAACAATCGTCATCGCTCTCGCCATCGAGCAGCGCGGCGCCGCAATGCCGACATGTGCGCGCGGGCGAACGACGCACGGTGCCGTTGTCCGAGCCGAATCGACGCAACTGTTGATAGCTGCGAAAATCGAGGACATTACGATCCCCCGTTATGATTTTCTCAACCATTGCGGTCCCCGTGATTTCATTCACAGGTTATGGCAGCAATTTTTTTTGAAAACCGTTCAGGCGAACGCTCAAATTTTACGAGGAAAAATGTGGCGGACGTGCGCGATCTTCAATCGCGCAAACTCCGCATTGCCTTACTTCCGCTCACAGCCACTTCTTCCACTTGAACACCATGTAGGGCAGCACCGCGGCGATCACCATCATGGCTAGCGCAAACGGATAGCCGTGCGGCCATTCCAGTTCCGGCATCATCTTGAAGTTCATGCCGTAGACCGAGGCGATCAGCGTCGGCGGCATCAAGACCACCGCCATCACCGAAAACAGCTTGATGATGTTGTTCTGCTCAAGATTGACGACGCCGAGCATCGCATCGAGCACAAAGGTGATCTTGTTCGACAGATAGGAGGCGTGATCGGTCAGCGAGGCGACGTCGCGCTGCATGGTCTTGAGTTGCGCGCGCATCTCCTTCGACCATCTAATGCTGTCGGATTCGGTGGCGGTCGCGACGAAGGTGACGAGGCGGCCGATCGAGACAAGGCTCTCGCGGACCTTCGAGGTGAGGTCGCCCTTACGGCCGATCGCGATCAGGATTTCGGAATAGCGCTTGGCGTGACCGGTGCGCGCGGATTCATCCGGCTCGAAGATATCGTGGCTGACCTGATCGACGTCGGCGCCGGCGCGCTCAAGGATGTCGGCGCAGCGGTCGATCACGGCGTCGAGCAGTTCGAGCAGCACACCCTCGCCGGTCAGGCCGTGCGGGGCGGCGCGCGCGAGCTTGTTTTCCACCAGCATGAAAGGCCTCGGCGCATCGTGGCGCACGGTGACGAGTCGATGGTTGGACAGGATGAAGGTGACCGGGGTGATGCGCGGCGCGCCGGTCTCGCTGCCGCACATCAGGCTCGCGGTCATGTAGCGCGCGCCCTTCTCAAGGTAGAGGCGGCTGGATATCTCGATCTCCTGCATATCCTCCCGGGTCGGCACCGCGATCCCGACCAGCCGCTCCACGGCGCGATCCTCGCCCAGGGTCGGCTTCTCGAGATCAATCCACACCGCGTTATCGGGCAGCGCGGCAAGATCGTCCGGGCAGGTCTTCAGCAGCGCGGTTCCGACCGGCGCGAAGATCGAGAGCATGGAACCTCCGGAGATGACGGCGTGGGTTCCGCGCGTGACGCGGACAATCTGAAGTGCGCCAGATCGCATCGATTTGGCAAGCCGCAAAGGCCGCCGCGGTGGCCGGATGCCGTTTGCCTGCCGCGGTACCGCACGCATCCCGCTTGGAGCGGAGGGAACAGCGGCGACGTCCCTACGGCGAGCCGCATTTTTGCGGCAAAAATACCACAGATACGACGCTGCGTAGCGGCAGAATCTTCTAAGTGCTGGAGTTTCGGGGAAGTTTGACAATAATAGATGGCAGAGGAATCGTGGCGGTTCGGGTGCAAGCGACCACGATTCAACGGGGTATTTGGAAGAAGACCACAATGTCGTCTTTTCGGGTTATGCTTGGAATCCTGGCCGCGGGCCTGATGCTGTCAGGCTGCATGCAGGCCACGCATTACGAGGCCGCCAGCACCAGCAACTTGAAGCCGCGCGACAGGGAGTTGCTGTCGAAGGTTTCCTACGTGAGGACGCCGGTGGCCGCGCCGTTCCGCCGCGCCATCGTCGACTATCATCGCAAGGAAACGCCCGGCTCGATCGTGGTCGATTCCGACAACCACTACCTCTATTACGTTCTCGATGGCGGCAAGGCGATCCGTTACGGCATCACCGTCGGCGAAGAAGCGATGGCGTGGTCCGGCATCGCGAAGGTGGGCTCCAAGACCGAATGGCCGGCCTGGCACCCGACGCCTGGCGAAATCGAACGCCTCGGCGTGCCGAAGTTCGTGCCTCCGGGTCCCGACAATCCGATGGGATCGCGGGCGATGTATCTTTACGCCAACGGCAAGGACACGCTGTTCCGCATCCATGGCACCAACCAGCCGGAATATATCGGCGCATCGATTTCATCGGGCTGCATCCGCATGACCAACGAGGACGTCATCGATCTCTACGATCGCGTCAGGCTGGGAACGGTGGTGGTCGTGCTTGAGCCGCATCACGGCGACTCCCCATACAGTTCCAGGATGGCGTTGCAGGGCGGCGGCGGCAGTTTTAACTGATCGAAACCACTTCCCAAATTTGTAAAAGCGCCGGTTCACCGGCGCTTTTGTTTTTCTCCGCCGTCTGTTTCCACGAATTGGACGTGGAAAGCATTATAACTGGCTATCAGTCGAACAACGGCCTGAGAAACAGCGGCACGTCAGAGTGCCGCCTGCGCTTGCGTTTCACAGGCTTTGCGGTTGAAAGTCGCGTTGACGGCCCCGAAGCAGATGGCGACGACCCCGTTTTGCCAGCCGCATCTGCGGCCGCAGGTCGCTTCCGAGGGTCGGGGACCACCTTCCGAGCGTCGGGGACCACCTGCGCCGGTGGAGATGCCACGGGCACCACTCGTGGTGAGGGTGAGGCGGCACGAGACGTCGCCGCATGTTCCGGTGGCGCTTCCAGCGCCTTGCCCTTTTCTTCCACCATTTCGCGCGGTGATGCTTCCGCCGGGCGTTCGGCTGGCAGCAACGGCGCGAGCACGGGCATCGGATCATGGATCGCCCATTGACAGATCCGGTAGCCGTTCCGGCGTTCGGCGAGATCGAGATGGATGTGGTCTTCGTGGTACCCGTCCGAGCCCGGCCCCAGCACGGTCATGAACCGCATGCAGGCCGACTTCATCATCGTTTCACGCAACTCGTGCGGGACGTTACGATCGGTCAGCGCAATGGTCCGGCCATTGGCAAGCCTGATCGCACGAATATCGAGCGCATTGGCGCGCCCGTGCTCGGACAGTTTTGCACCGGCAACCCGGTTGCGTCCCCGGCATTCGAACGAATCAAAATTGTCGAGTTCGCTGACACGACTTCCCAGCCCCTCCGCCAGCGAGGCCATGTCGGTGCGAATCCAGTCGGCGATCGCAGACGCCATCGAACAGCGCAGCGTGGCGGCCGGTTTGACAGGGACGCGGCTTCGATCCGCCAGCACGACCGCTTCGAGCCGCACCAGATCGTCACCACCGCACGCGCCCGGGCCGATGATGGCGGGAACGCTCGGGGCGATGGCCACAGCATCGGTCAACGCCAGACGGCAGGCTGAAGGCGCTGTCGGCATTTCAGACATCGTCGGTGCGGTCTCGCTCGCCTGCCTGCCTTCCTGTCCCGCGGGCGCCAGTGCGGCGGGGCGAGGTTGCGGCAACGGAATCCTGGTTGCCGCTGACACCGCCGCCGGCAACATAACGACGGCGGCGAACACAACCATGGCCAATCGGTCGCGGCCCAATCCTGTGCAAGGCCGTATGCGACGCGTCATCCCCGCGTTAAACTTGTTCATGCTACCCCCTTGCAAGGCCACGATAACCGACGCCGGGCGCGGATCAGGAGGGATATTCGAATGCACGGCTTGATGCAGGACTGGCCCTTGCTGTGTCATCGGATCATCGATCATGCGGCGAAGGTTCATGGCAAGCGCGAGGTGGTGACGCGATCGGTCGAGGGTCCGATCCATCGGACGAACTACGCCGACATTCGCCGTCGCGCACTGAAAGTCGCGCAGCGGCTCGATCGTGAAGGCATCAAGCTCGGGGATCGCGTCGCCACGATCGCATGGAATACCTGGCGTCATCTGGAGACCTGGTACGGCATCATGGGCATCGGCGCCGTCTGCCATACCGTCAACCCCCGTTTGTTTCCTGACCAGATCGCCTGGATCATCAACCATGCGCAAGACCGCATCGTGATGATCGATATCACGTTCATTCCCATCCTGGAAAAGATCGCCGGCAAGTTGCCGAGCGTCGAACGCTACATCGTTCTCACCGACAGCGCGCACATGCCGCCGACCACCTTGAAAAACGCGGTCGCATACGAGGACTGGATCGCGGAAGCGGACGGCGACTTTGCCTGGACGATGTTCGACGAGAATACCGCGGCGGCGATGTGCTACACCTCCGGAACCACGGGCGATCCGAAGGGCGTCGTGTATTCGCATCGCTCCAACGTGCTGCACGCGATGATAGCCAACTCCGGCGACGCGCTGGGTGCGGCATCGAAGGATACTTTGCTGCCGGTGGTGCCGTTGTTCCATGCCAATAGCTGGGGTATCGCGTTCTCGGCGCCGGCCATGGGCACCCGGCTGGTGATGCCGGGCGCCAGGCTCGACGGCGCATCGGTCTACGAACTGCTGTCGACGGAGAAGGTCACCGTCACCGCCGGCGTGCCCACCGTGTGGCTGATGCTGTTGCAGCATATGGAAAAGAACAACCTGAAGCTGCCGGACCTCAAGGTTCTGAACTGCGGCGGCTCGGCGATGCCGCGCTCGACGATCAAGGCCTTCGACGACATGGGCGTCGAGGTTCGCCACGCGTGGGGCATGACGGAAATGTCGCCGCTTGGCACGGTGGGCGCGCTGCAGGGCGACTTCAGCCACCTCCAAGGCGACGCCAGGCTGGACCGGTTGCAGATGCAGGGATATGCGCCGTTCATGGTCGAAATGAAGATCACCGACGACGACGGCAAGGAACTGCCGTGGGACGGCAAGACTCCGGGACGGCTCAAGGTGCGAGGGCCCGCGATCTCCGGCGCCTACTATCGCATCAAGGACGATATCCTCGACGCGCAGGGCTTCTTCGACACCGGCGACGTCGCCACCATCGACGAGCAAGGCTACATGCGGATCACGGACCGATCGAAGGACGTGATCAAGTCGGGAGGCGAATGGATTTCCTCAATCGATCTGGAAAATCTCGCGGTCGGCCATCCCAAGGTGGCGGAAGCCGCCGTGATCGGCGTGCCTCATCCGAAGTGGGGCGAACGCCCGCTCCTGATCCTTCAGCTCAAGGAGCGTGAGAGCGTGACGCGCGAGGAGATTCTCGGGTTCATGGACGGCAAGATCGCCGGGTGGTGGATGCCCGACGACGTCGCCATCGTCGACAGCATCCCCCACACCGCCACGGGAAAGATCCTGAAAACGGCGCTGCGCGAACAGTTCAAGGACTACAAGCTGCCAAGCGCCGCGGCGTAAGTCACCCCCGTCAAGGAGACACCCCATCGAGGAGAGACACCCCATCGAGGAGCGACAATGTCAAAAGCGGGAAGCGGCGTACCGCCTCCCGCGTGCCGGTTCGATCAGACGTCAGACGCGACCGGCTCCAAGGTTCCAAAACGGCCGCTCTGGAAATCGATCATGGCCTGACGAATTTCGTCCGTCGTGTTCATGACGAACGGGCCTTGCATCACCACCGGCTCCTCGATCGGTTCGCCCGAGAGCACCAGCACCGCGGCTTCGCCGTTGGCTTCCAGCCTCACTTCGCCGCCGCTGCGGTCGAGCAACGCGAACTGCGCCTCACGCGCGATCTCGCCGCCGTTCACCAGCACCGTGCCCTTGAGCACCACCACCGCGACGGTATGGCCCCCGCGCGGATTGATCGTCGCGATGCCGTTGCGGTTGAGCTTCACGTCGTAAATGTCGATCGGGGTGAAAGTCTTCGCCGGTCCCTTTCGGCCGTCGAACTCGCCCGCAATCACCCGCAGCCTGCCGGCGCCGTCCGGAAGATCGACCGCCGGAATGTCGGCGTCGAGCAAGGTCTGGTAGCCGGGATCAGCGTTCTTCGCTTTGGCCGGCAGGTTGACCCAGAGTTGCACCATCTCCAGCATGCCGCCCTTTTTGGTGAAGGCGCGCGAGTGGAACTCCTCATGCAGGATGCCTGAGGCTGCCGTCATCCACTGCACGTCGCCCGGCCCGATCAGCCCGCCGTTGCCGGTGGAATCGCGGTGTTCGACCTCGCCCTGATAGACGATCGTGACGGTCTCGAAGCCGCGATGCGGATGAACGCCGACGCCGCGCGGCTGCTCGGCCGGGGCGAAATTCGCCGGGCCGGCATAGTCCAGCAGCAGGAACGGACTGACATGGTCGCCGTGGCTGGCGTGCGAGAATAGCGATCGCACCGGAAAACCGTCGCCCACCCAATGCTGCCGGGGACCGCTGAAAACACCGAGAACCTTTCGCATGATGAACCTCCTTCGGCGCGGCCGGAATCGGCCGCTGTGTGTTGCCATGGAGGATATTGGCGAGACAAATAGCCCGGTAGCTGGCAATACCGCGCCTCACTGTCCTATAAATGAGACAATGATGCGAGACCTCAACGATCTCTATTATTTCGCGCAGGTGGTCGATCACGGCGGCTTCGCCGCAGCCGCCCGCGCACTGGGAATGCCGCGCTCCCGGCTGAGCCGCCGCATCGCGGCTCTGGAGGACCGGCTGGGGGTGCGGCTGATCCAGCGTTCGACCCGGCGCTTCAGCGTGACCGAGATCGGGCAGGATTATTACCGCCACTGCGTTGCGATGCTGGTGGAAGCCGATGCGGCGCAGGAACTGATCGACCGCTCGCGCGACAAACCACAAGGCGTCGTTCGCATGAGCTGCCCGCCACCGCTCCTGTACTTTCAGGTCGGCGAGATGGTCGCCCGCTTCATGGCCGAGTGTCCGGACGTCGAGGTGCATCTGGAAAGCACGCCGCGCCGGGTCGACGTAATCGCCGAGGGCTTCGACATCGCGCTGCGCGTGCGCTTTCCACCGCTGGAGGACAACGATCTGGTGATGCGCGTGCTGGCCGAGAGCACACAGCGGCTGGTGGCAAACCCAACGCTGCTGAAAGGACTGAGCCACCCGCCCGTTCCCGCCGATCTCGTGATGCTTCCGAGCATCGGGTGGGGGCCGCCGCATCAGCGTCACCAATGGTGCCTCGACGGCCCCAGTGAGGCCACCGCGCTGATCCCCTATTCGCCACGCCTGATCACGGAAGATATGGTGGCGCTACGCTTTGCGGCCTTGCACGGCATTGGCGTCGGGCAGTTTCCGACCATGGTGGTGAAGGCCGACCTCGACGCGGGCGCGCTGGTGGACGTGCTCCCGCAGTGGAGACCCCGCGCCGGCATCGTCCACGCGGTGTTCTCGTCACGACGCGGGTTGCTGCCTTCGGTGCGGGCGCTGCTGGATTTCCTGGCGGCCGAGTTCGCCGCACTCGCCCGCGCCGACGCCGACGTTTCGCCGCATGACAAAATGCGCTAGTGGAATTTGGATTTGACATTCGCATCGCTAACTCGCGGGTCGAATGAGGTCGCGAATGTCAAATTCAATCCACCAGAGCATGATCCCGAAAAGTAGAAAACCGGTTTTCGGAAAAGGTCATGCTCAAATATAAAGATAAACGACGGGTCTGATTCAACGTATTGAAACAGACCCCAGGTGATCCCGCGACGAACCACCTGTCGCAACGAGATGCGCCCCATGGCTCGCAGGTTTTCCGCACCGTATCAATCCGAACCGTTCTCCGCGCTGGCGACGTGGTCGAGACGGCTTGCGGTGTTCTCGGCGATCGCGACGGTGGTCTCCGTCATGGTCGTCAGGTTCGGCTTCCTCGAGACCAAGTTTGCGCTGGCGACGCTGTTCGGCGCACTCGCCTTCGCGGGACTGTCGATCCTGGCGGCGTTCGCGGGCCTGGTGGCGATCTGGCGGGACGGCTCGCGCGGCATAGGCCGCATCCTGACCGCGCTGCTTCTGAATACGCTGGTGCTGGCCTATCCTGCATACCTTGCCGTGCGGTATCGCAGCCTGCCGGCGATCCACGACATCACCACCGATCCGATCAATCCGCCGCAGTTCGAGGAACTGGCGCGGCTGCGCGGCACCGATGGCGCCAATACCGCCGTCTACGCCGGTCTCTATTCCGCCGAGCAACAGCGCTTGGCCTATCCGGAGATCGAACCGGTCGAGTTGGACCTGACGGCCCAACGTGCCTTCGACATCGTCCAGAAACTTGTCGCCCGGCGCAAATGGCTGGTGATCGATGCACGCGCGCCGCAGCCGCGGCAGCCCGGCCATATCGAGGCCGTAGCGAAAACGCCGGTCCTGGGACTGCGCGAGGACATCGCGATCCGCATCGCGCCCGACAGCGACGGGTCGCGGGTCGACATCCGTTCTGCGTCGCGTTATTTCGAACACGATCTCGGCAGCAATGCCGAGCGCGTCAGCAAATTGATCGACGATATCAATACCGCCGCGGAAAACATCGTCGAGAAGCCGACGAAGCAGCCGCGCGCGCCGGTCAAGACTCCCGTCAAGGGCGAAGGCAAGCGATAGGGGCCAGAGCCTGACCCCGAGAGGCTGAAATCGCGTGCCGGATAAGGCGCCGAGTTAGAATCGCTCAAAATTTTTTTCTTTCCTTTTAGATCGCCCCCCGCCGCGCGTCTTGCCTGCGAGGAGATGATAGCGGTGAGCCGCTGCTCCTCGCCTCGCTGCCCCTTCCAGGGCTTGCTGAGAGAGTTTGACCGAGAGGCAAGGGGGACTTGGGGAATGGCCGTTATCAATAGCGGCGGAACGCCGAGAGGCATCCGCCGATTGTCGCGCGCGCTTCTGATGTCAGCGGCGATCGGTGCATTGACTTTACCCGTAATGCCGGGAACCAGAAGCGCCTCAGCACAGTCGCAGGCTCGCAATTTCGCCATTCCCCCACAGCCCTTGTCGTCGGCGCTGCGTGCGTTCGCCGATCAGTCGGGAATGCAACTCGCTTATCGGACGGCCGACCTCAGCGGCATCCGCTCCCCCGGCTTTTCCGGGACCGCATCTGGCGGACAGGCGCTTGCGCGGCTCCTCACCGGCACCGGCGTGACCTACACCGTCACCGGCGCCAACACCGTCACCATTCAACAACCCTCGGCCGCGATCGGCGGCGCGGCGCCGGCCGGCGCCATCTCGCTCGACACGATCGATGTACAGGGAGCCTCGACGAGCGATCCCGGCATGACCGAAGGCACCGGCTCCTACACGCCAAGCGTGACCGCGAGCGCGACCCGGCTTCAACTCACGCCGCGCGAAACGCCGCAGTCGATCAGCGTCATCACACGCCAGCAGATCGAGGATTTCAACCTGAACACCGTCGACGACGTGATGCGCCAAACCCCCGGCATCTCGACGGTGACGTATGAAAACGAGCGCGTCGAATATTACGCGCGCGGCTTCGCCATCCAGAATTTTCAGGATGACGGAATGCCCGGCCACTACGACAGCGGCTATCCCGCCGGCCAGTCGCTCAGTGACACGGCGATGTATGATCGGGTGGAGGTGCTGAAGGGCGCGAACGGCCTGATGACCGGCAGCGGCGATCCCGGAGCCACCGTCAACCTGATCCGCAAAAAGCCGACCCGGACTTTTCAGGGGCACGCCACTCTCAGCGGCGGCTCCTGGGATACCTATCGCGGAGAAATCGACCTGAGCGGTCCGCTGAACAAGGAAGGGACCGTGCGCGGCCGCTTCGTTGCAACCCATCAGGATCGCGGATCCTACATGGATCATTTCACGAACCGCGGCTCGCTGGTCTACGGCATTCTCGAAGCCGATCTGACTCCGGACACGCTGTTCACGGTGGGCGCGCACTATCAGCGCAACCAGCCGAAGGGGACATCCTTCGGCGGCATTCCGCTGTTCGACAGCAACGGCGACTTCAACGACATGCCTCGCTCCTTCAATCCCGGCGCGCGCTGGAGCAGTTGGGAACAGTATGTCTACAGCGTGTTCACCACGCTGGAGCATCGCTTCGACAACGAATGGCGCGTCAAGGTGCAACTCAAGCGCCAGATCAACGGCTACGACACCCAGCTCGGCTCCGCGAGCAACGGCAACCCCAATCCTCTGGACGGGTCCGGCGTCAGCATCTGGTCCGGAGCGTTTCTCGGCAAGACCCAGCTCGACGTCGCCGAAGCCTATGCCACCGGCCCCATCTATTTGTTCGAGCGCAAGCATGACCTCGTTTTTGGAGGAAGCATTTCCAGAAGACATTGGGTCAATTCGATTTCCTCAGCCGATCCTGCCTATGACCCCACGGTTCCGAACTTCTACAGCTGGACCGGGAACATTCAGGAGCCGGCATGGGTCCTCGACGGAACGGGTAACGAACTGGTGCAGAACCGCGCAGCCTATGCCGCCTTCCGGTTCAACCCGCACGACCGGCTGAAGCTGATCGCCGGCACGCGCCTTGTGCACTACGAATCCGCGCAGCGTCCCTATTGGGATCCTGCGAATGAACAGCGCATCGACAAGTCGGTGGTGGTGCCTTACTTCGGCGCGATCTTCGACATCAATGAGCACATCTCGATCTACGGCAGTCATACCGGCATCTTCCAGCCGCAATATGAGCAGACCGAACAGGGATTAACCCTGCCGCCGCGGGAAGGCACCAGCAACGAGGTTGGGCTAAAGTCCGCTTTCTTCAACGGACGTCTGAACTCCAGCGCCGCCTATTTCGAGATCGAGCAGAACAACTATCCGGTCGAAACAGGCGGCCTTGCTCCGGATGGCAATCCTGCCTATCGGGCGGTCGATGGCGTCGTCACCAAGGGGTTCGAGCTGGAAATCTCGGGCCAGCTCTCGCCGCAGTGGCAGATCCAGGCCGGCTTCACGCACAATATCTCGAAACGCGACAACATCAAGGTTTCGACGCTGACGCCCGAGAACCAGTTTACTCTCTATACCACCTACAAACTCGATGGCGCGCTCGACGGACTGACGGTCGGTGGCGGTGCGCGGTGGCAGGATATCACATGGAGCGATGAAGTCTGGAACGGGGTCATTGGCGAAGACGTCAGGAGCACGGCACCGAGCTATTGGGTCGTCGATCTGATGGCGAATTACAAGATCAACGAGAATCTTTCGGCCTCTCTCAATGTTCGAAACCTGTTCGACAAGAAATATTACTCAATTTACAACTGGTACAGCAGCTACACCTGGGGCGCGCCGCGCAGCCTGCAACTCAGCATGACGTACAAATTCTGATGGCCCACGTGTTCCGATCCTTTTGAAGGATGACGGTGAATTGCCGGAGTAAACCGGCAATGGCTGCATGGAAAGCGCTTCGAACTGAAGGGTCGGACTCATGCCCTCTGACCATTTTATTAGAAGCCATCTAAACTATCGACGTTGCGACGATTTTGCGGTTCTTCTATCAGGATTTGCGGAGGATCCTTCTCCGCTACGGCTGAAGGTTTGCCGCCGGCACTCCTGGAATCGCGCATCGCAGCATGGATACAGCGGCCACAACAGGCACCGATGATGACGTGATGTCGGTTTATCTCCGGCAATGGAAGGCGCTGTGCGCGCATTTGAAGAAGCGGACCGGGTCGCAGGAACTTGCTGAGGATGCGCTTCAGGAAACATGGCTGCGACTCGCGGGGATGAAGGGCGACGCCGTCGCGATTCACGATTATCACGCTTTCATTTTGCGGGTCGCCGGCAACATTGCGATCGACCTCGTCCGCAAGGAGCGGCGTCATAGCGTCCATTGCGTCAGTGACGAGGCGCTGCTGGCGGCGGTCGCGGATAACGCGCCGTCGCCGGAGATCTGCATCATCGATCGCGACCAGCTTCGTCTTCTGGCCCTTGCGCTGGCCCGGTTGCCAGCAAAGCCGCGGGCGGCGCTGCTCCTGAGCCGCTGCGATGGCCTGTCCCATCGGGAGATCGGCGCGCGGTTGAAGGTCTCGGAGAGCATGGTCGCGAAATATCTCGGGCAGGCGCTGCGCCATTGCCGCAATCATTACCGTCATCAGGTCTGATTTCTTTGCCGGACCGGTCTATGTTCGGCCGCCTCGCTTCGTCCTAGAAGAGGACCCGGCGCGTTGGGGCGCGGGATGAGGCCGGCGGGTGAAGGGCTGATTGCGATGAGGCCGGATAACGAGCGGCAAAAAGCCGATATTGCGCTGAGCGATGCCGCGATCGACTGGCTCGTCAGGCTCAAGTCCGGGCGGGCCACGGCCGACGATCATGCCGCTTTTGCGGCATGGCGGGGGCAGAGCGCGGAGCATGAAGTGGCGGCGTGCGAGGCCGAATCCATCTGGCATGGCGTCGGCGTTGCCGGCGATCGCGCCAAGAGGCTGGATCGAAAAGCGCGGCGTGCCAGGGTGACGCGACGGGCCGTGCTGGGCGGGGGAACGCTGGCGGTGGCCGGCTTTACTCTCGCGAAGTCCGGCGTCATCGGGCCACGGCTGCTTGCCGATTACGCCACGGACGTAGGAGAGCAGCGCACGGTCGCCCTCGCCGACGGGTCATCCGTGTTCCTCAACGCCAGATCGGCTTTGTCGGTGAAGTTCGGCGCGGCGGAGCGCCGGCTGTCCCTGCTGGAGGGCCAGGCAACCTTTGCAGTCGCGCACGATGCGGCCCGGCCTTTTATCGTCGAGGCGGGAGACGGGCAGACGCGCGCCGTCGGCACCGTTTTCGATATCGATATCCGCGCCGACGAAGCCATCGTGACGGTCGTGGAAGGCGTGGTCGCGATCACCACCGATGAGGCTCCCGACCCTGTCGTCGCGCGGGTGGATCAGCGTGTCCGTT
This sequence comes from Nitrobacter sp. 62-23, assembly GCF_001897285.1. Lineage (GTDB taxonomy): Bacteria > Pseudomonadota > Alphaproteobacteria > Rhizobiales > Xanthobacteraceae > Nitrobacter. The sequence continues at coordinate 19,173 of NZ_MKSM01000095.1, read as the reverse complement.
ACCTCAAGCGCGGACGACCCTCGGCGCCGGAGGCAGCCAATGCCGATATCGAAACGGCGTGGCGCCGCGGCAAACTGATCTTCAATCGTCGTCCGCTGGCGGATGTAGTGGCCGACATCGAGCGCTATCGCCGCGGGCAGATCGTCCTGGTGGGAGACGGGCTGCGGTCGCTGGAGGTGACGGGCGTCTTCGACCTCAACGATCCGGAAGCGATCCTGCGCACGATCGAGGACTCGCTGCCGGTGCGGATGACGCGGCTGCCCTTCGTCACCATCATTCGCTAAAGCGGTTCTCGATCAAACGAACCGATCCGCGCCCGTCAGTCCCGTGTCCCGGATGCAGCGCAGTATGAAATACTGCATTGCTGATCCGGAACCGTTCCAAGCTCAGCGTCTATGACGATCCCGGGTCTGCGGAGCACGGTCCGTACACGAGACGCGGCGCACCTCCGTCAAACCCGACAATAACGGAGATGAGCTTTTTTCACAAAAGCCGCTGCAAATTTCCGGGCGCCGTTTCGTCCTTGCTTCGGAGGGACGGTGCGGAAGCGTCATCGCCCGTAACCCTCACGCGCATCATTGGGGCAGCGGGCATCACAAAATGAGTCAGACAGGGGAAGCCGGGCGGGGCAAAGGTACGGTGTCCGCACTCAGGGATGTATTTCTGGGATCGGCGGCCGCTTTAGCGGTTGTGATGAGCGGTGCTGTCACCCAAGCGGCGGTCGCCCAGACTGGGTCGCCGCAGCAGGGAGCGTCGCAAGCGATCGCCTTCAACATCGGAGCGCAGGATCTCGGCAGCGCACTCAATGCGTTTGCCGACCGCGCCGGGCTGAGGCTGCTGTTCCCTTCAAATCTTGTCGCGGGACGGCGCAGCCCCGGCATCAAAGGGACGCTGACGCCCAACCAGGCGCTGACCCGCCTGCTCGCCGGATCGGGGCTTACCCACCGCTTCACCAGCGCGAATACCGTGACCATTGTCGACCCTTCCACGATCTCCGCCTCTGCCGCCGCCGGCGGGCTGCCGGCCGGCGCCATCCCGCTCGACACCATCGACGTGGAAGGCGAGACCGCGCGGGGTCCGGTCACCGGCTACGTCGCCAACCAGAGCATGACCGGCACCAAGACAGCGACGCCAATTGTCGAAATTCCGCAGTCGCTGTCGGTGATCGGCGCGGAACAGATACGCGACCAGAAGCTGGTTTCCAAATTCGACGATACCTTGCGGTATACGCCCGGCGTCGTGGCCGCGACTTTCGGGACGGATTTTCGCGATGACTGGTTCACGATCCGCGGATTTGACGCACAGAACGAGTCGCTGTTTCTCGATGGTCTGCAGCTTTTCTATTTTGGCTATGCCGGCTGGAAACTGCAGCCGTTCAATCTCGAGCGCGTCGAGGTGATGCGCGGGCCGTCGGCAATTCTCTACGGCGGATCGTCACCGGGCGGGCTGGTCAACGCCGTGAGCAAGCAGCCTCCCCTCGAGCCCATTCATTATATCGAGGCCGGCGTCAACAATTTCGGCAACGCCTACACCCAGTTCGACTTCGGAGGCCCCGTCGCGACGCAGCCGGGCAACGGCAAGATTCTCTACAGGATCGTCGGCCAGATCCAGGGCGGCGGCACGCAGACCAACTTCGTCAACGACGACAATTATTTCATCGCGCCGTCCGTGACCTGGCTGCCCGATGCCGACACCCGGCTGACCGTTTTCGCCATGTCGTCCTACAACAAGACGCGGGCGCTGAACTGGCTGCCTTATGTCGGCACCGTAACCGACGCTCCGTTCGGCCGGATCCCGACGAACCTGTTCACCGGCGACCCCGCCGTTGACCGTTACGCGCGGCAGCAACACATGGTCAGCTATCAGTTCGAGAAGAGCCTGTCGGACAATGCGACGTTCCGCCAGAACGGCCGCGCGGCGCACGTCGATGTGAACTACACCGGCCTTTACGGCATGGGCTACGCCACCACTCCGGAGGCCGCCGACCTCGCGCGGGGCAATTTCCTGGCCGCCTCGAAGGCGACACAACTCAACCTGGACAATCAGTTCGAGTATCGCTTCGCCACGGGCCCGTTCCGGCACACCGCGCTGATCGGGCTCGATCTCAAACACTACGCGCTCGACGACAAGGAAGGGGCCGGGCCGGCGACCGACCTGAATCTTCTCAACCCGGTCTATGGCACCAACACGGTCTTTGACGGCGATCCTTATCAGGACATCTATCTGACCCAGGGACAGGTCGGCCTCTACCTGCAGGACCAGATCAAGTGGAATCAGTTCACGCTGGTCCTGTCGGGCCGCAACGACTGGGTCAAGCTGGTCAACAACGACCGGATTTATACGCCGGTGAGTCGGCAGGACAGCAAATTTTCCGGCCGCGCCGGCCTGATCTACAATTTCGACAACGGTCTCGCGCCCTATGCGTCCTATGCCACGAGCTACAATCCCGTCATCGGCGTCGATGCCGCCGGCGAGTTGCTGCTGCCCGAGACCGGCGAGCAGACCGAAATCGGCGTGAAGTATCAACCTCCGGGCCTGAACGCGCGGTTCGGCATCGCCCTGTTCGATCTCAAGCGCAAGAATGCGCTGACGACCGATCCCAATAACCCGTTGTTCCAGACCCAGAACGGCGAGGTGACGTCGCGCGGCATCGAACTGGAAGCGCTTGCGAACATCACCCGCGATTTCAAGGTGGTTGCGAGCTACACCAACTACGAGCTGTTCGTCAGCAAGGATCTCGATCCCACCTTGATCGGCACGGTGCCGACCGCCAAGCCGCGGCAGGTCGCTTCGATGTGGATGGATTACACGTTCCGGGAGGGCTGGCTGGACGGCTTCGGTTTCGGCGGCGGCGTGCGCTACATCGGCTCGTCTTTCGCTGATGCGGCCAATACGCTTACGGTGCCGTCCGTTGTGCTCGGCGACCTTGCCGTTCACTACGAATGGGCAAAGAACTGGCGCGCGGCGATCAACGTCGTCAACATCGCCGACACCCAGTACGTCGCAAGCTGCGGCTTTCCCACGTCATGCTTCTACGGCGACCGGCGCCGCATTACCGGAAGCATTGCCTACCACTGGTGACATCGCGCTGCCGGACGCTGCGTCTCCGGGCGACCGAGAAAGCGGACGCGCCTCACGGCCCTCGTAGCCCCATGCTGCGCAGTATGGACTGCTGCGTTGCTGATCCAAGATCGTTCCACGCACGGCGGCAGCATCCGCAACGGTCCCGGCTCTGCGACACATCGCCTCGCGCCGCATCACGCCCAGGAAACGGACTACCAGCGATAGCTCACGGTGCCAAGAACGGTGCGTGTGCGCCCGACATTGCATTGGGCGATATAAGAGCATCCCGCGATATATTGCTTGTCAAACAGGTTGCTGACATTGACGGCGAAGCGCCAACTCTCGATGTCGTAACGGGCCATCGCATCCACAACCGTATAGGCGGGAGCATAGAAGGTGTTAAGGCTGTCGCCAGCGCTGGCAGAGACATAACGCACGCCGGCGCCAAAACCGAGCCCGTTCAGCGCACCGTTGCGAATGGTGTAGTCGGCCCAAATCGAGGCAAGATGCGGTGGCGCTCGGGTCGGGTGTTTGCCTAGGTCAGCGTCATTACTCTGCGTAACCTTGGCGTCGTTGTATGCATACGCGGCGGTGAGGTTCAAGCCGCTGGCCAGGCTGGTAACGGCCTCCAATTCAAAGCCACGCGATGTGATTTCGCCGGTCTGGATAGAGAAGAACGGATGCAACGGGTCCGATGTGGTGACGTTCTGACGCCGCAGATCGTAGACTGCCGCTGTAATCCGCAAATTCATGCCTTTCGGCTGATATTTAACGCCAGCCTCGTATTGCCTGCCGGTCTCAGGCTTGAACGGTGTTCCGTTAAACATCGTGCCGGAAACGGGCAAGAAGGATTCGGAGTAGCTGACGTAAGGTACCAGTCCGTTGTCAAACTCATAGCCAAGACCTCCGCGTTTGGTGAAGGCCTGATCGTTCTGATGGCTGATCGCATTGCTAAAGACGCCGACGGTCTTTGAACTGGCCCAATCATACCGACCGCCAAGGGTCAGAATCCATCGATCAAGCTTGATCTGATCCTGAAGGTAGATGCCGGAAAAGTTTTCAGTCTGCCGGGTTCCATAATTGTCTGCCGGGAAGAAAACAGGCTGGCCGTAGACAGGAGCATAGACATCGAGCGGCGCAGCCGTTCCTCCCCATCCTCCAATGCTACTGTACTGACGCCATCGATAGTCCACACCGAACAGCATCGTATGGTGCAGGATTCCGGTCGTGGCTTTCACCTCTGCCTGATTATCGATTGCAAATGTATCCCAGCTTGTATGATCGACGCTTGTGGAACGGTTGAGCGTACGGAGATCGGCCTGAAGACCGTTCGGCGTGACATTGCGAGAGTCCCAGTTTTCACGTGCGTACTGGAGGTTCTGCCTGAAGGTGAGGCTGTCGGTCGCGCGGTGCTCAAGATTGTACCCGATTACAGCCCGCTCCGTTATGTTGTAATCCATAGGCTCGCCGATAAAGCGCGTGACCGGAATTCGTCCGTTTGGATTCGGCAACACCGTTCCCTGCGCGGGAAGACCATAGTTCCATCTGCCCTTGTCTTTTTGATAAAGGCTGAAGGCCGTCAACTCGGTCGCATCCGTTGGGCGCCACGTCACCGCGCCTGAAACAAACGCGCGCCTGTCATTTGAGAAGTCGATGCCATTGCCACCCTCGCGCAGGAGACCTGTGAAGCGATAGAGGAGCGTCTTGTCTTTCGTCAACGGGCCACCAACGTCGATGGCACCGGCCCTATGGTCGAAACTACCGCCCTGCAACTGGATTTCGTGAATGGGCTTTTCAGTCGGGCGCTTCGTCACCATGCCGATCACGCCGCCTGGGTTGTTCTGCCCGTAAAGAACGGATGCAGGTCCACGCATGACTTCGACACGCTCCAGCCCGTAGGGCTCCAGATCGCCATTGCTGATGGTGCGCAACCCGTTCAGATACATCGATCCATAGTAAGGAATGGCGCTGAAGCCCCGCATTACGAGCGTTGGCGCACTTGACTGAATGCCGCCGAACTCGGCAAACACCCCCGGCGTATATTTCAGCGTTTCGTTTAAGGAATCGACTTGCCGCGTTTCCATCTGGTCGCGCGTCACCACCGAGATCGATTGCGGAACCTCGATGATCGGCGTATCGGTCTTGGTCGCCGTGGCGCTGCGGTTTGCAACGTAACCTTGCACCGGCCCCCATGCCGTCTCGCCCTGTACGTCAATAGTATCCAACGAAATCGCGCCCGCCGGAATCGCGCCAGCGCCGGCTGCCAAAGGATTGACGATCTGCACCGTGCGTTCGCCCGTGAGCCGGGCCGTCAGTCCAGTGCCGGCGAGCAGCCGGTTGACACCCTCACGCACCGTGAATGTGCCTGAGACGCCTGAGGTGCGCGCGTCTCGCGGCACCGCACCGTCGAACACGAGATCGACTCCAGCGGCGCGCGAGAACGCCACGATGCCGCTCGACAACGGCTGCGGCGGAATGGCGAACGCGACCGAGCGTTGCAGGTTGCCTGCCGCAGAAGCCGGGGACATCGCGGTCTGTGCAAATGCCGATGGAGCTGAGAACAGCAAGACGGCGAGCGATGTCGACCCCAGCAAGGCCGCCAGCCTGACCGCCCTGCCCTTCGAAACACGCCGCCCCGCCATTGTCCCCGCTCCTGTCATCAGATCAGGCCGGCGTGATGCCGCGCCCTCACCCGTTCAGACGAGGCGGACCCGGCGTTATCAGATGAACCGAAAAAAATTTTTGACTTAAGACCTCATGCCTCGAACACCAGCGTCAGATAGGGGGTCACACTGACGACCCGGATCGGGAGAGTGTCCTCGAGCGTGGCGAGAATATTTTCTGATTTCTGGAGGTCGATGATCAGTGTGACGGGGCGCGCCGCCAATGCCGATCCCATCACCATCAGCCTGCCCTGCCGCCAGCGATTGAGCGAAGCGATCACCCGTCCGAACGGTTGCGACAGAAAAACCAGGCGGCCGTCACGCCAGCCAAGCTCCGAGGCCGGATCGATGGCCTGAGGCGCGCCGATGCTCGCATGGTTGTAAGTAAGCTGCGATCCTGCATCCAGCCGCGCATCCGCCGCGCCGACGCGGATGTTGACGGCGTGCCGGGCGACCGTGACGCGCACGTCATCGTCGGAGATATAGTCCACATTGAACGAGGTGCCGACAGCCATGGTGCGGCCCGCCGCCGCCTCGACCACGAAGGGACGCGATGTCTCGGACTGAACCGAGAAATACGCCTCGCCCCGATGCAGCGTGATCAGACGCAACCGCGAATTGAAATCGACCGACAAAGCTGTCGCGCCGGCCATGTCTATCGTCGAATTGTCAGCGAGCTTGACCGTGCGCCGTTCGCCGGTGCCGGTGCTGTAGTCGGCGAACGGATGCTGCTGATAGGCGAGCCAGGCGCCGCCGCCGATCATGGCGGCGAGTGCGCCTTTGCCGAGTGTGCGGCGCGTGACGGCGATGCGCCGCTCGCGACGGCGCGTCTTGACGATCGGCAATTCCGAAGCGCCCGACCAGAGGCGCTGAACCTCCTCAAAGGCGGCGCGATGGCGCTCGTCCTGCCGCAGCCATGCGCGAAAGGCGCTCCTGTCGGCCTTCGTCACGTCATCGGCATGGAGTGTCGCAAACCACGTCACGGCCTCCCGCGATATCGGATCGAGATCCTTGCCGAAATCGTTGTCGTCGGTCCAATTGGGATCCGTCCCCATCAGACACGCTCCTCTCGCGGCCGGTCCTGAAGCACTCTTACTATCTGGAGACGATCAGGAGAGCGAGATATCCGGCGGGCGTGGAAAATTATTCACGGACCCGGTCAAGCGCAGCCTTCAGGTGCATCATGACCTTGAGCATATGGCTGAACGCGGTTTGCGGCGACACGCCCATGTTCCGGCCGATCTCGGCGAACGTCTTGCCGTCGAGGCGCGCCAGGAACACCTCGCGCGGGCGCTGCGGGATTTGATTGAGCGCCGCTTGCAGGGCCGCCAGTTCCTGGCGCGACAGCAGCACCCGCTCGGGCGACGGCGCTTCATCGACAAGGCGGCTGAGAACGTCGTCACTGTTGTCGACGAGCGGCATCAGCCGTTGCCGGCGCGCGAGGTCGATCGACAGATTGTTCGCGGTGCGGAAAATATAAGCCTGCACGTTGTCGACCGGCGCGGCCGGCGTCGCGGTCAGGAGCTTCAGGAAAGTCTCCTGCATCAGGTCGGCGGCGGTATCCGCAGTCGCACCCCGGCGGCGCAGGAAGCGCTTCAGCTCCTGGCCATGCCGCCGAAACAGGTCCTGAACATCGAACGCCACGGGCGAGCCCCTCGGTCGCAAGGATACGCTCGCGCGCCTTCCTGCTTGCAACCGCTGGAGCATTCCATATGTGACCGGCAATTGCCTTGCAATCTCACGTATTTAGACTTCTTCTAGGATCAAACCCCAAGCTATCGAAGCCGATCGGAGAGCTATCGTCTTGCTGATTTATGATGCTGGAATCCTGACGGATTTCACCGGCGTTGCATTTTTGCGACGGTGCAAGGTTTTGCGCGCAGGAACCACCTGACCTTCGCCGTTACATCCTGAACCGAACCGGTACCACGAGCTGCACGACCTGTTCGTTAAGCCCCGCAGGTGCTGGCGGCAGCGGCGAAGCCCGCTCGATCATTGCGAGAACCGCGTCGTCGAGTTCACGACAACCGGACGAGCGAACCAGGTAATAGGTGAGCACGCGGCCATCGCGATTCATCCCGAAGCTCAGGAGCGCCGTGCCTTCCTGATGCTGCGCGCGCGCTGCATCCGGATAACGCTTGTAGCGATCGAGATGGGACAGCAGCCTGTCTTTCCAGGCAGACGGCACATTGGAAGCCGTCGCGTCCGCGCCGGTGGTTCCCGCCGAATCGCCATCATGACGATCAGTCGCGGCGACCGGATTCGTTGCCGGCGTAATCGCCAGCGGCGCGCGTTGACGCTTCGTGGATGATCCCTGCGAGGCCTTTGACAATGAAGACAATGAATTTTTGGCAGCCGTCCTTGCCATGAGAACTGGATCTGTCGTTGCTGTCACAGGAAGCTGTGATGACAGCTCAGCCTGCTGCTGTTCGACGCCCGCTTGTGGCTGATCGGATGCAGCATCGTGCTCTCGACCATCTTCGTCAGAGGTTGCAGTCTCCTGAAATGCGGCTGCAGCGGTTGGCGCTGGCGCAGACACGATGTCGACCGTAACGGCTGTCGGCGCCTCGCCGAGAATCGGCTCACTCGCCTGCTGATAGTAGAGCGCAACCAGCACCGCGAGATGGCCGATGAGAGCGACAGCGATGCCGCCGGTGCGCCCGACACCGCGTCGTATCAAGCCGCCATGTGCGCTTACCGCCGGCATCACACCTCATCACGTTCGACCAGGCTCATCACCGCCATCGGCGAGAGCCGGCGCACATGCGACACGTTGGGGAAGGCAACCGCGCGGTGGAATTCGGCTGCGGCAGCGTCGATATCCGGATTGAACGGCATGGTCGTTCGCGCCTTCGCTTCCATGGGCTGAAGCCTGCCCGTCCGGAAAATGACCCCGGTCCCGGCCAGCCGCCAATGCCCCGCCGCGTGACAGATACGCCGGCGCTACGGTCCTATCAAGCCACTGTTTTGATTGAATAATTTGAATTGTTCTAGGGTGGCAGGATAAGCCGCAGATAAACGGACCTCGACAAGTCAACGGAACCGCCTGAAGTCGTTTTGCTTTTTTTCGGACCTTGGCGATCGCACGGTCGGTCGCCATAAACCGCTCGACCATCCGCGGCATGACGACCTCGGCTGATCTGGCGGCCTGGCCGCTTTCGCGGCCAGAAGGCTGTGGACCAAGTGGCGCAAGCAGAAGCTGCTCGCCGCAGTCGGTCGGTCTGCGGATCGATCGATATCCGAAGGCTATCGTACTGGTCGCGGCATCGCGGATAGCGTGATCGAGAATTGACTGCCGGCTGATAGGAAGAGCGAGGAAACGGAGAAATTTTCTTTTCGCACGAAGCGGCTTTTCTTGGCGATCCTACGAACACGCTTTTGACAAGAGCGCTTTCAGCACCATGCCGTCATTCAGCACGGCATATTTCTCTCGAGGCGTTAGCAGCTCAATCGCTTCTTCCAAATTTGAGCTGTCCTCCACTTTGGCTATTCCGACAAGCCGATCAACGTCATACTCGCCGCGCGGCCGCACCGGATTTTCCGAGACCACAGCCATATGAGCCATGAGAACCGCAGCATCGGTTCGCAACAGCGTTATCGCTTCAACAGGCGCTCGATAGCCGGATGACAACTCCAGGACGCCGGCACGACGAAGCACCTTCGGCGGCTTGGTATCCTCAGGCGTCAACAATAGGCCGAGAGATCCAACACACGCTCCAGCCCGCGGGCTTGCGGTCCATATCGCCAGCGGGATCGCCAGTAACAGGCCAATAACAACCGGCGTCATCCACAGAAAGAGAGAAAACGACACGGCATACGCACAAGCTGCAAGCAACAGACCGAGACCTGTCGGCCAGAGATACGCTCGAACGTATTCGCGGACAGACAGCTTTCCGCCATCGCGGCGTTGTGGCTGCCAGCCGGAGTCACGCCCCATTGCAATCTCCAGAATCGAGCGGGACTGCAGGAGCATCATAACCGGTGCAATCAGGCCCGAAATTAGAGTTTCTACCATCACGCTTACGAAGGCGCGGAGCGCACCGCCGCAGCTGCGGCGCTCGGGCGGTGAGCGGAGAAGCACCAAGTATCCCAGAACCTTCGGGACAAGCAGGATCGCCATTGTACCGAAGAATACCCATCGTGCGCGAACCGGATCCTGCGCCGGCCACTGGGGAAATAATGATCGTTCGCTGAAATACTCCGGACGGATGAATTGCGCCTGCAACGAGATGAAAATGCCGACGAGCAGGAAGAGCAACCACAACGGCGAGGTGATGTAAGAGCCGATGCCGGTCAGGAGATGAAGCCGCGACACCCAGTGCAGTCCGCGCGCTGGCAGCACGCCGAGATGCTGGATATTGCCTTGGCACCAGCGCCGGTCGCGAACCGCATAGTCAGTCAGTGACGGCGGGCATTCCTCAAAACTTCCCATGAAACCCGGCGCCAGATAGACACCCCAGCCGGCGCGGCGCATCAAAGCCGCCTCCACAAAATCGTGGCTGAGAATATGCCCTCCGAACGGCCTGGGGCCGCCAAGAAGCGGCAAGCCAGCCTGGTCCGCGAACGCCTTCACCCGAATTATCGCATTGTGGCCCCAATAATTGCTTTCCGAGCCGTGCCACCAGGCGACTCCTCTCGCAATGAGCGGCCCGTAAATGCGGCCCGCAAACTGCTGCAGGCGCGCAAAGAGCGTCCGCCCGTTAACGAGCACCGGAAGCGTCTGAATTAGCCCGACATTCGGATGTCGCTCCATCGCAGCGGCCAATCGGACAATACTATCACCCGCCATCAGGCTGTCTGCGTCGAGAACAATCATGTGATCATAGCGCCCGCCAAACCGAGTGACCCACTCGGATATATTGCCGGACTTTCGTGCGGTGTTCCTTTTCCGATGCCGATAGAAAATCCGGCCGGCGCCCACCTCCTGAACAAGCGAAAGATAGGCTGCCTCTTCGACAATCCAGATATCCGGGTCCGTCGTATCGCTGAGAATGAAGAACTCGAACTTTTCCAATTGGCCGGTTTCCGCCACAGATTCGCAAATGGCCTGAAGGCGGGAGAAGACGCGATGAGGCGGTTCGTTGTACGTCGGCAGCAGAAGGGCATTGCGGCTCTTCAACACCGGCAACGGCGAAGCCGGGTCGATCCCCAATGAACGATCGCATCGGGTTATCGTCGCAAAGAATCCAACCAGGGCGCTGACGAACGAGAAGGCGATCCACGCGAACAGCATGATGAACAGCGCCAGAATAACCATTTCGAGAATGGTCAAGCCGGCAACCTGCAGCACCTGATACATTTCGTTGGCAGCCACCGTCGTCATCGCGATCGTACTGACAAATACAAAGGCGCGCCGCAGGAAAACATGCCGCGGCGAAGTTGGCCGCTCTCCTGATCCTTCAATCCTTCGCCAGAGCGACTGTTTCGGCATCGCCAGGGGCGTTTCAGGCGGCAGGAAACGATCAGGCGACAATCGATGTTGGGCCGCTTTCGCCTCGCGCATCACTGCGTCCAACGATAGAGCCAGACTTCTGAAATTGGATCGTCGCCATGCAGCAGCTGGGCGCGCAACTCCGCAATCGACGCTTTCTTCGGATCAAGCTGAAAACTCAATCGCCAACCACCCGTGACCGGGTTAGGTTGCGTCACGATGTTTCGCAGTTCGCCATTGTTAGTTGTCACCTCGCCACGAACGCCAGCGTCTACGTCCTTGAGCTTTTCGCCCGCGAGGTCCAGGACAAAAAGCCGGGTATTGTCGGGACCGGCACCAACTCGCGTTCGTGCGAAAACCGCCAATGGCGACGTCCCTGCCTTCCCGGCTCCCCAATGCAATCTATAGGTAAAGATAGCCTCGCTCTTTGCGCGCATCGAATTCTTCGGCCGCCAGAACGCGACGATATTATCGTGAATCTCCTCCTTGGTCGGAATTTCAATTAAATGGATCGCACCCTCACCAGAATTGCCGATCGGCTCTACCCACGCACTTGGCCTGGTCTCGAAACGAGCCTCAATATCCTCGTAATCATGGAAATCCCGCTCTCGCTGCAGCAGGCCAAATCCGCGCGGATTGACATCGCCAAAAACGCTGATCTGAAGATATCTTGGGTTCGATAGCGGACGCCATATCTCCTCTCCCCGCCCATTGCGAATGGCTAGGCCGTCGGAATCATGTACGGCAGTCCGGAAATCATCGACACCAACCCGATCGTTGGCATCGAACAGAAACATACTCGTCAGCGTACCGATTCCAACCTGGTCGATATCGACACGCGGATAGAGAGCCATTTCCACATCATAGATGGTCGTCTTGCCCGGCCGGATCGTAAACCGATAGGCTGCCGCAGCGCTCTCACTATCCAGCAGCGCATGGACCACGATCGAGTCTCCATACTTCGGCGGCTTCTCGATCCAGAATGCGCGAAAGGCTGGAAACTCCTCACCTTCCGGGTTGCCGGTCTTGAGGGATAGTCCTCGCGCCGATAATCCGTAGGTTTGTCCCTTCGCCACAGCGCGGAAATAGCTTGCGCCCAGAAAGACGCCCACTTCATCATAGTAATCAGCACGGTTGATCGTCGCGTGAATCCGGAAACCCGCGAAGCCTAAATTCTCGTCCACTGGCGGAGATGGTACCTTTCCGAAGTCAAAAAGGTTGGGAGAGTAAACGACAGGACGCGCCTTCCCCTCGCTGACCTCGTAGATCTCAACCACATCTCTAAAAATAAACCCCCGATGAAAAAACTGAATTTGAAACGGCAAGCCTTCCCCGCGCCACAAGGCGCGGTCCGGACGAAATCTGACGGCGCGATACTGATCGTAATCGATGTCTTTCAGCGAGTCTGGAAGACTTTTACTTTGCGGTTTGAACGGCGCATCTGCAAGCGCGCGTGCGCGCCGACGAACCATGTTCGAATGAAATGAAGTGTCGCTCTCTTGCCGCGCATGTACCACTTGGTCCGCCAGAACAAATGGCACCGCCATGGAACCAGCAATGAAGTTTCTTCGATTCAACGAATATTCCCGGAACCAGCCGTTGAAATTTAAAACGAGCGCATATCAGGGCGCACAGTTTGACGGATGACAATGTGGATGAGACCGGACAAGTTCCAGATCGCCCTGCACGGTAGGACCGAAAGTCTAAAATTTTAAGATCTATTGTGTCAACTCGATTCGAATCCCACAACAGTTTCGTGAGCAAATCTTCTGCGAGCGATTTGTCCTCTTCAATGAAGTGTGTGCGCAAGACTGATAGCATCAAGAATTTGCGCATATCTTGCTCTTCTTTTCGCTTGTTGTTGGCGACGAGCTCTCATGCTGTTCGTGCGAACATCAGAGAGTACACAGCCTTGGAGAAGGCTGTCGACCAAAAGGTCGCGACCACGTTCAACGTGCAGAAGGAAACCGTCCGTGGAAGCGGTGCTGCGATAAATCTGCGCATCGCCGGTCGGCTACTGGCACGTCACAACGCAGCAGTGCCACGCCCGCGGGCAAATGCAACCGACGTTCCGACTCCATGGGACGCAATAGACGATCGTCCCTTGTCGCTACCGCCGACGCTTGCATCCCTCACTGCGGCTTCTCCGTGAGAGTCGAGCCATCAACAGTGCAAATTTACCGGTCGCAATTCAAGACGTCATCGCATCTCACGATTGAAGCCGATATGAGAGCGGTAGCAGCGGCCCCTGAACAGCTTGGTGTCGCTACACCGGGACAGGTTTCGATCGAAACCAGCATTTTCTGACTGTGGAGATTTGAGGTTGGACCGAAAATGGTCCGGACCCGGTTGGGCCAACCTTTTGAAAGCTCACATCTCGTCGATCAAGACTCGTTAGCCGCAGCAGGCATTGCCATCCGACGTGCACCGGAGAGTTTCGGAATAGATACCGCCCATCACAGTTCCAACTCGGACCGACGATTCTCAACCGAAGAGACCGCGGACGACGATGTAGATACCAACGCCCGCGACTATCACAGCGAATACAATAGACAGGGTTCGCTTCTGCCTCGCCAGCCGCGCGGCAATCTGGCCGCCGAAAAGACTGCCGGCGATGCCGCCCAACACAAACATGGCGACCAGCCGCCAGTCGATTAATCCGGAAAGCGCATAGTTCGTGGCCGTCGTCAGTCCGAAGGCGAAGACCGATACCAGGGACGATCCGATTGCAGCCAGCAGGGGCATTCTAGCCCCGGCGGTGAGGCCCGGCACGACCAGGAAGCCACCACCGATTCCGAAGAATCCCGCAAACAGCCCTGCCCCACCTCCGAAAACCGCCAGACGCGGAGCAACTGCCGCCACACTTTCCCGCGTCAATGGAACGAATTTCTTGATCTCACCCTTGGGCTTCCTGAGCATCAAGAGTGCGATGGCGATCATGAGCAATCCGAAAAGGAAGAGCAGCCGCTGACCGTCGAACGACTTGCCGATCGTCGAACCCAGACCGGCGCCGACGACGCCGCAAGCCGCAAACACCAGCGCGCAAGGCCAATGCACATTGCCGGCGCGGGCATGAACGACCAGGCTCGATAGCGCACTCAGTGCGACAGCCACCGCGCTCGTCCCGATGGCCACGTGCGTTGATTGTACGCCTACCCCGTAGATGAGAAGCGGGACGGCGAGGATAGAACCTCCCCCGCCGATCAGCCCGAGAACGAACCCCACCAGAGTCCCGGATCCGGCTGCGAGTATGTCATGGATCATAGACGCGCTCGCCCTTAGCGCACGTCGGGAGCGGCCATCCACTCTTTACCCTTGAGCATCGCATGCCAATAGATCGGCGGCAGGATTCTCTCCTTCAGCCACCAGGCCGCTCGGGTCGGCTTCTTACCATTCAGGATGAAGGCTGGGAAACTCGGCAGAAGCTTTCCGCCGTATCCGAATTCGGCAAGAACAATCTTGCCGCGCTCGACGGTTAACGGACAGGATCCGTAACCGTCATACACTGCCTGCTTCGTTCGAAGACCCAGATCGACGCAAATATTCTCTGCAACGATCGGCGCCTGCTTGCGGGCCGCCGCGGCTGTCTTTGCATTCGGAGCCGAGCAAACGTCGCCTAAGGACCAGATATTGGCATGCGTCTTGTGTCGCAGGGTTCCCTGATCCACGTCAACCCAGCCGGCTGCGTCCGCCAGTGGACTGACACGGATGAAGTCCGGCGCGCATTGAGGCGGCGTCACGTGGATCATGTCGAATTGCACTTCGACGGTCTCCGTCGGACCATCGGCGGATGTCCTGGTGAAGTACGCCTTCTTTTCCGGACCATCGATAGCGACGAGGTTATGCTGGAACTTCAGCTTCGCATCATACTTCTTCACGTATTCCATCAAGGCAGGAACGTAATCGGCAACGCCAAACAGTACGCCGCCCGCGTTATAGAACCCGACATCAATATCGCGGAGGTGGCCATGGCGATGCCAATGATCTGCCGATAGATACATCGCCTTCTGCGGTGCGCCCGCGCACTTGATCGGCATCGGCGGCTGCGTAAAGACCGCATTTCCCGATTTCAGCGAACGGACGAGCTTCCAGGTATAGGGCGCGAGGTCGAAGCGATAGTTTGAAGTCACACCGTTACGCCCGAGCGTCTCGGCCAGTCCATCAACCTTCGCCCAATCGAGCTTCAGACCAGGACAGACGACGAGACGGTCGTACTTCACGACACGGCATCCCTCCAGGATGACGGCGTTCTCGGTCGGCTCGAACGCGGTGACGGCAGCTTTGATCCAGGTGACGCCAGAGGGTACGACCGACGCCATCGTATGGACGGTTGCCGCGGCGTCGAAGATGCCGGCGCCGACCATGGTCCATCCGGGTTGATAATAATGAATATCGGCGGGATCGATGATAGCGACGTCGAGATCGGGGGCGCGCGCCAGGAGGCTCGATGCGCAGGCGATGCCAGCAGCGCCGCCGCCGACAATGACGACGTCGTAGCTTGCGTCTGCCGGATGTGCCGGGGTTCTGCCGCCGTTGGCGATCCTCCGCACGATTCCGGACATATCGTAGCCGGCTGCCTTGGCGGCACCGAGCAGCGCCGGAAGGGGTTGCGTGGATGCATTCGCCAAACACCAAAGCGAAATGGACCGAGTTCCGGTGCGGCAGAATGCCAGGGTCGGCTTCGGCAGGCTTTTCAACAGCCGCCCGAATTGCACGGCGTCGTCATCGGACATTTTGCCGGAGGCAACGGGCAGATGGACAAATTCGAGTCCGCGGGCGGATGCTGCCGCTTCCAATTCCGCAGCCGATGGTTGATCGGCGGCCTCGCCGTCCGGCCGATTGCAGATGATGGAACGGAAACCGGCCTGCTTCAGCGCGACCATATCCTGCGGCATGATCTGCGCCGATACGCTCAGTTCGTCGGATAATGTTTTCACATCCATGCGTTTTCCTTCTTTCTCATATCTGGCTTGTGGTCCCGCCTTTTAGAGTGTGTTGACCGGCACCTTCAGAAAGGTCTTTCCGCTCCCGTCCGGTTCAGGCAGGTGTCCTGCGCGCATGTTGACTTGAAGCGACGGCACAATGAGGCGCGGCATCGAAAGGGTCTTGTCGCGGGCTTCGCGCATTTGCACAAAACTATCCTCGCTGATGCCGTCGCGAACATGAATGTTGTGCATGCGCTCTTCGCGCACGGTCGTTTCCCATCGAATTTCGCGGCCGTCAGGTCCGTAATCGTGGCACAGAAACAACCGGGTT
This sequence comes from Nitrobacter sp. 62-23, assembly GCF_001897285.1. Taxonomy (GTDB): domain Bacteria; phylum Pseudomonadota; class Alphaproteobacteria; order Rhizobiales; family Xanthobacteraceae; genus Nitrobacter. The sequence continues at coordinate 2,760 of NZ_MKSM01000095.1, read as the reverse complement.
TCCGGCGGCAATGTCTCCAGGAGTTTCCGGACGGAGCGATAGAGCGTGCGGGCGTCTCCTCCCGGAAAATCCGCCCGCGCCGTACCTCCGTCGGGCATGAACAACGTGTCGCCGGTGAAGGCTGCGTCTCCGATGACGTGGGTCGTGCAAGCCGGCGTATGGCCCGGGGTATGCATGACAAATGCGGTCATAGTGCCGATCGAATAGGTATCGCCATCCTTGAACAGCCGATCGAACTGACTGCCATCGCGCCTGAACTCCGTGCCTTCGTTGAAGACCTTTCCGAAGGTCTCCTGCACGGTCACAATGTGCTCACCGATTCCGAGTTTGCCGCCGAGCTGTTGCTGGATGTACGGCGCAGCCGAGAGATGATCGGCATGCGCGTGGGTTTCGATGAGCCAATCGACTTGCAACCCGTTACGACGGATGTAAGCGATGATCCGATCCGCCGATTTGTAGCTGATACGACCCGCCGCGTAGTCGATATCCATGACGGAATCGATAACCGCACAGGACGGCGAGGACGGATCCTTCACCACATAGCTGATGGTGTTGGTCTCGGGGTCGAAGAACGGAGTGACCTCGGGCTTAATCGAGATATCGATCGGATAGTTCATTGTGAGACTCCCTGGGTCTCCGACCGCTCCCCGACCATCATGCTGAGGAACGCACCTGCCGAGTTTGTCGCGTTCTCAGGGCTAGACGCCATCAAATCCATCGGCGGGCCATATCTATCGGAGAGCATGGGTTGCTAGGGCCGTAAGTGCACAGGTCGTCACTTACATGTTATCATATATATAAATCTGTATATATGAAATTGATTAATGTCAAGAACAAGCTGACAGGATATGGGATATGTATCGTAAGCTATTTCTATAATTATGAAATCATGTAATTGTATGCTTTAGCCAACCATCAAGCGATAGGAACCTTGCAAGGTAACTCCGAGATGACCCTTCCGATGAACGACCCGACGCCTCGCCCTGCTCCTTTGCCCTTGCGGATGGGAGACACCGCTCCCGACTTTGAAGCCCGATCCACGAAGGGCCCGATCCGGCTTTCCGACTACAGGGGCCGATGGCTGGTGTTCTTTTCGCACCCCGCCGACTTTACGCCTGTATGCACGACGGAGTTCGTTGCGCTGGCCAAGGCGCAGAACCGCTTCGCCGCGCTGGACTGCGCCCTGCTGGGTCTTTCGGTCGACAGCCTCTATTCGCATCTCGCCTGGACCCGGACGATCACGGAGCTGTTCGCGGTGGAGATTCCGTTTCCGGTCATCGAGGACCCATCGATGACCGTGGGCCGCGCCTACGGCATGATCGACGAAGCCGCCGGGAACAGCGCCAGCGTGCGCGCAACCTATTTCATAGATCCCGAAGGCGTCATTCGCGCGATTACCCACTATCCGCTGACGATCGGCCGCTCGATCGAGGAGATGGTGCGGATGGTAGCCGCTCTGCAGGCAACAATGTCGGGCCAGAAGCTGGCGCCGGCAAACTGGCAGCCTGGAGAACCGCTGCTGCTGCCTGCCGATGAAAAAACGCAGAAGGATACCAACTGGTTCTGCCGGAGCGCGGCATGAACGCGATATGGCGATCGCGCAAGCAAGCAGATTTTGCAGCCGAAAAATTACGCAAGTTCGCCCAGCCTCAGCGCCTGATGATCCTTTCGCTGTTGCGGGAAGGCGAAAAGTCCGTGACGGAAATCGATATGGCGACCGGGATCGGACAGCCCGCGCTCAGCCAGCAACTCGCAGAACTCCGCAAAGCAGAACTGGTCACGCCACGGCGCCAAGCGAAGCAGATCTATTACAGCCTGGCGAATGAGTCAGTGGCGCTTTGCGTTCGCAGCATCGAGGCCGTGTTCAATGCCGGAGATCCCGAGCGGGTCTTGATGAACATGGCGAGATCCGACCTCCTTCCAGGAAGCGAAAACGCCGTATGCGGAGCCGCGAATTTCGCGCGGCTCCGTTAGTCATCGGGCTTCTCGGGGCGTCAAAACGTGATACCTACTATCTTATTCTCTCGACTATCCACTCCGCCAAAGGCCCGCAATGGTCGTCGGTGTTCTCAACGTCCTGGATGACTGCATACCCTCTGACCTTGAAGAGCGCCGGCTGCTCTATGTCGCTATGATGCGCGCAAAGAAGCAGCTTCATCTGATAGTCTCGCAGCGATTCTTCACGTACGGGCAGCGCAGCCTCGGCGACCACCACATCTATGCGCAGCGCACGCGCTTCATTCCGAACGCAACGATGAAGCATTCACCAGATACCCGGCACGAGCCGGAATCGCGTGTGGCGGGCATAATCGGTATAGACGTCAAGCTCTGTGCGTAGCAGAGCATCCTCCCAACTCGTGCGCAGTGTGTCATTCGGCCTGCAATATCGACCCTCTAAGCCGGGGGATCGGCGTCCAAAATTGACCCCCATAGGTTGGCTGTTGCGCTGCCTGCTTTGTAACGAAGCAGGTGGTGGGAGATGCTGAACCAAGGCGCGATGTCGCTCGATGGTGCGCGACGCCAGCTTTGACGCCCCGGCGCGCACCAGCCGAAAGGCGGCGGAGCGAACGGTCGACGGCCTGTGGAGCCGCATCGGCGCATTGTTGCCGACCTTCACGCCGCAGGAGTGCGCCAACTTCTTCGCCGCTGCTGGTTATGAGCCGGATTAAGCCGAACCCGCTCTAGGGTCGAGACTCAATTGATCCACCAAGTCAGGGTAGCGGCCAAGAGGATTGTAGAGAGGAAGATATCGGCCCGCTT
>NZ_MKSM01000094.1 GCF_001897285.1 Nitrobacter sp. 62-23 | reverse complement strand
TGCGGGTTGCGCCGAAATCAGGACCGTCGCGGCCACAGCCAAGTGAATACATCTATGAATCATGAAGTGATGTCAGCCATCGCGTGGCGCGGCTGTCAACTGGATACGCAGCAGGCTTCCTCTTGAAAAAAGGAGGTGGGGCGAGGGGGCATTGCCTCTCGACAAGCCGTAGCCCCTCACCGCTCGTTCCGCGCGATTGCACGGACGGGCAGACCGACCTCTCCGGACGGGAGAGGTCAAGCAAGCCGGCTGGCGTATTCATCAAGCAAAGGAAAGGCACAAATATGCCATCGATCCTTCTGAGCGGGCCTGCGGTTGAACCGTGGTCGGTCGCGGAGGCCAAGAGCTTCCTGCGCGCCGAGAACGACGACGACGACACTGTCATCGCCTCGCTGATCGCGGCGGCGCGCAGCCATGTCGAAGCCATGACGCGCTGCGCCCTGATTGCGCAGACCTGGCGCTTCGTGCTGGACCGATGGCCGAAGGACGGGTGCATCAGATTAGGCCGCGGCCCCCTGCGGACGCTTGTCGCTGCGCGGATCTACGATTCCGCGGGCAATGCCTCGGTCATCGATGCCGAAACATTCGTCCTCGATAAGACGGCCGGCGTGATCGCGCCGTCGGGGTGGAGCCTGCCGGCGCCGGGACGCGCGACCGCCGGCATCGAACTCGATGTCGAGATCGGCTTCGGCACGGGTGCGGCCGACGTGCCGGACGCGTTGCGCCACGCGGTGCGGACGCTGGTGGCGCACTGGCACGAGAACCGCGGCCTGATCGCGATCGGCCAGAGCGTCGCAATGATGCCGGCCAGCGTCAGCGCCATGATCGCCAGCTATCGCGTGCAGGTGTTGTGACCGCTTTCGCATACTCGAAAAGGACATCGCAATGACCAGCGCCAATTCAGCGCTTCGCGCCGCCGTTCACGATGCGCTCGCCGCCGACAGCGGGCTTCATGCCGCGCTCGGCGGCAAGCGGGTCTATGACGAGCCGCCGCGCGGCGCGCTGTTGCCTTACGTCTCGATCGGCGAGGCCCGCGTCACCGACGCGTCGGTCGATGACGGACCGACCCAGGAACACCAGATCACGCTGCATGCGCGCTCGCGCCAGGGCGGGCAAAGCGAGGCCCACCTCATCGCCGGCGCGGTGCTGCAGGCGCTCGACGACGCGCCGCTCACGCTCACCGGCCACCGGCTGGTCAATTTCCGTTTCGCGGTCGCGGATATCCGCCGCGAGTCCGACGGCCGCACCTATCACGCGCAGGTGCGATTCCGCGCCGTGACCGAACCGACAACGTAAAATCAAGGAGCCGTCATGGGCGCACAAAAGGGCAAGGACCTGTTGTTGAAGATGAGCGACGGCGCAAGCTTCGTCACGGTGGCGGGATTGCGCAGCCGCAGGATCGCGTTCAACGCCGAAATCGTCGATATCACCAACGCGGAGTCGACCGATCGCTGGCGCGAACTGCTGGCCGGCGCCGGCGTCAAGCGCGCCTCGCTGTCGGGCCGCGGCCTGTTCAAGGACGCGGCGTCGGACGCGCTGGTGCGGCAGGCGTTCTTCAACGGCACGATCAACAATTGCCAGGTCGTGGTGCCGGATTTCGGCACCATCGAAGGCCCGTTCCAGATCGCCAGCCTCGAATTCGCCGGCGAGCACAATGGCGAGGTGACGTTCGACGTCGCGCTCGAATCCGCCGGTGCGCTGGCGTTTACGGCGATGTGAGCTTTTACCGAGTGACCCTCCCCCTTGAGGGAAGGGTGGAGAAAAAGGAGATTCTATGCCGAACAGACATCGCGGTGAGATTGCCGCCGAGCTTGGCGGACGGCAGCGCACGCTGGTGCTGACGCTCGGTGCGTTGGCGGAACTGGAATCCGCATTTGGCGCCGACGACCTGGTGGCGCTTGCGGAGCGTTTCGGTTCGGGACGGCCGTCGGCGCGCGATCTGACCCGCATCATCGCTGCGGGCTTGCGCGGTGCGGGCGAAGCCATCACCGACGACGAGGTTGCGGTCATGACCGTCGATGGCGGGGTGGCCGGCTTCGTCAGGATCGCGGCCGACCTGATTGCGGCGACATTCGATGACGGTGCCACGCGGTGAAGCCGTTTCCATGGGCGGAAGCGATGGGCTTCGGCTTCGGCGTGTTGCGCCTAGCGCCGGATGCCTTCTGGCGGATGACGCCGCGCGAACTGGCGCAGGCGATCCGCGCGGTGCGCGGGCCTTCCGTAGTGCCGCTGGCGCGAACTGAGCTCGACGATTTGCTGGCGCGGTTTCCCGATACGCCGCGCAAGGGAGGACACAATGACTGACGACACGAGCTTTGAAGACGCATCGAGTACGCTGGACAACCTCAACGCCAAGACCCAGGCGCTGACGATCAGCGCGGGCGGCTTTGCGCGCGCGATGACGCAGGCGTTCTCGTCGTCGGTCATCGGCGGCAAGCAGTTCGACGACGTTCTGAAAACGCTGGCGTTGCGCGTCTCGAGTCTCGCGGTGACCGCCGCGTTCAAGCCGCTGACGGCGAGCCTGACCAGCGGTATCTCCAGCCTGTTTTCGGGACTGACTGGCAGCATCGGCGCGACCGGCGTGCAGGCCAATGCGCTCGGCGCCATCAAGCCGTTCGCGTCGGGCGGCGTGATCGGCGCGCCGAGTTACTTTCCGATGATGGACGGCGGCGTCGGCCTTGCCGGCGAGGCGGGTCCGGAGGCGATCATGCCGCTCGCGCGCGGTCCCGACGGCCGGCTCGGCGTTTCCGGCAGCGGCGGCGGCAACAGCATCACCGTGCAAATCGCCACGCCCGATCTCGACAGCTTCCGCCGCTCCGAGAATTACGTCACCGGCCAGATCGCGCGCGCGGTGGCGCGGGGCCAGCGGAGTTTGTGAAGACGTTGAGCGCCGCATCATCGCTTCACGTCATGCCCGACCTCGTGCCGGGCTTCCACGTCTTAAATGCGGCCGACGAAAAAGACGTAGATGGCCGGGATAAGCCCGGCCATGGCGAAAAGGGTTCGTCATGACCAGCTTCCACGAAGTCCTGTTTCCGCTCGATGTCGCGCTGAAAAGCGCGGGCGGGCCGGAACGGCGCACCGATATCGTGAGTTTCGGCTCGGGCCGCGAGGCGCGCAACGCGCGCTGGGCACAGTCGCGGCGGCGCTATGACGCCGGCTACGGCGTCAGGACGCTGGATGCCTTGCAGGCCGTCGTTGCGTTCTTCGAGGAGCGTCGCGGCCGGCTCTACGGCTTTCGCTGGCGCGACCGGGTGGATTGCTGCTCGGCGTTGACGGGCGTTGCGATTTCGCCGCTCGACCAGGTCATCGGCATTGGCGACGGGGAAACCGCGTCGTTCCAGTTGATCAAGACATATGGCGGCGCGTTCGCGCCTTACGCGCGGGCAATCGCCAAGCCGGTCAGCGGCAGCGTGCGCGTCGCAGTCGCCGACGAGGAAGTCGCGGCAGGCTCCGCGTTCACTTGCGACGCGACGACGGGCGTCGTCACGTTCGCCGCCGGACATATTCCACCGGCGGGAGTCGCCGTCACCGCGGGATTCAGTTTCGACGTGCCGGTGCGGTTCGATACCGACTACCTCGAGGTCGATCTCGCGACTTTCGCCGCCGGCGCCATTCCGAAAATCCCGCTGGTGGAGATCCGCCCGTGAGAAGCATTCCCTCTGCGCTTCAGACGAAACTCGATTCCGGCGCGACCACGCTGGCGCGTTGCTGGATCGTGACGCGGCGCGACGGCGTCGTGCTCGGCTTCACCGATCACGATTGCGATCTGGTGGTCGGCGGCGTCAACTGTCGCGCCGGAACCGGTTTCACGGCGTCGGAAGCGACCAGCCGGTTCGATCTTTCGGTCGACGGCTCCGAAATCTCCGGCGCGTTTTCCGATGACGCGCTCAGCGAAGCCGATCTCGCCGCCGGACGTTACGATGCCGCCGAGGTCGCGACCTGGCTGCTGGACTGGAACGATGTCGCGCTGAAAGTCCTGATCGCGCGCGGCTCGCTCGGCGAGGTCCGCCGCGAGGGGATGGCGTTCACCGCCGAACTGCGCGGGCTTGCGGATGCGCTGGCGCAGGACAGCGGGCGTCTGTTCACGGCGCGTTGCGGTGTCGATCTCGGCGACGGCAAATGCCGCGTCAATCTGGCCAGCTCGACTTTTCGCCGCAACGGCGCGGTGACCTCAATCGAGGGAACGTCGCTGGTCACGGTCTCCGGTCTCGGCGGTCTTGCCGACGGCTGGTTTACCGCAGGGCGGGTGCTGTGGATGACCGGAGCCAATGCCGGCGTTGCCGTCGAGGTGAAACAGCACCATGTCGTCGCGGGCGAGGTGCGGCTGTCGCTGTGGCAGGCGATGGCCGAGCCGATCGCTGTCGGCGACAGTTTTGCGATCACCGCCGGCTGCGACAAGAGTTTCGCGACCTGCCGCGATCGTTTCGCCAACGCTTCCAATTTTCGCGGCTTTCCGCAGATTCCCGGCAACGATTTCATCGTGAGCTATCCGTTGCCCGGCTCGCCGGACAACGGCAGCGGCACCAAGGCGGGCTACGGGGGCGGCTCGTGACTTCCCCGCATACGACCCGCGCCGCCATCGTCGCGGAGGCCCGCGGCTGGATCGGCACGCCCTATCGCCATCAGGCCTCGCTCAAGGACGTCGGTTGCGACTGCCTTGGCCTGGTGCGCGGTGTTTGGCGCAATTGCATCGGCGACGAGCCGGAAATGCCGCCGCCCTATGCGCCGGACTGGGCCGAAGCGAAGGGCGACGAGACGCTGGCGGCTGCGGCGCTGCGTCATCTGGTGCCGGTCGCGCGCGACGGTTTCGGAGCAGGCGACGTGCTGCTGTTCCGCTGGCGCGATGGCTTCGTCGCCAAGCACGTCGCGATCGCTTCCAGCGCGCGCACGATGATTCATGCGCACGACGGCGCGGCCGTTTGCGAGATCGCTCTCGCGCCGTGGTGGCGACGTCGGCTGGCTTATGCGTTTCGTTTTCCGGGAGTCTCAGACTGATGGCAGCGCTCGTTCTTTCCGTCGCGGGCGGCGCCGCCGGCGCGCTGTTTGGTCCGGCCGGCGCGATCGCGGGCCGTATCGCCGGCGCGCTGGTCGGCAACGTCATCGATCGCAAGCTGTTCGGCTCCGGCAATCAGAATGTGGTCGGGCCGCGGCTCGCCGATCTCGACGTGATGGCTTCGACCGAAGGCGCGCCGATCCCGCGTGTCTACGGCCGCGCGCGGCTGTCCGGCCAGGTGATCTGGGCGACGCAGTTCGAGGAGGTCGTCAGCAGCCGGACAAGCTCGTCGTCCGGCGGCAAGGGCGGCATGTTCAGCGGCCCGAGCACGACGACCACGACCTACAGTTATTTCGCCAATTTCGCGGTCGGCCTTTGTGAGGGCGTGATCGGACGGGTCGGGCGGATCTGGGCCGACGGACGCCCGCTGGATCTCCACGGACTGACGATCCGCGTTCATCGCGGCACCGAGGATCAGGCTCCCGACGATCTGATCGTCGCCAGGGAAGGCGCCGGCAACGCGCCGGCCTATCGCGGGCTCGCTTACGTCGTGTTCGAGCGCCTGCCGCTGGCGAATTTCGGCAACCGCATTCCGCAGCTCTCGTTTGAGATCATCCGCCCCATCGGCCAGCTCGAACGAATGGCGCGCGCGGTGACGCTGATCCCAGGCACGACAGAATTCGGCTACGAGCCGTCCACCATCGTGCGCTCGCTCGGGCCGGGTCAGTCGGCGCCGGAAAACCGTCATGTGCCGAATGCCGAATCGGACGTGATCGGGGCGCTCGACGATCTGCAGGGCGCATGTCCCAACCTCGAACGCGTGGCTGTCGTTGTGGCATGGTTCGGGTCCGACCTGCGCGCCGGAAATTGCGTCGTGCGTCCCGGCGTCGACAGCGCGAACAAGGTCACGCGCCGCGGCGACTGGTCGGTCGCCGGCGTCACGCGGGGGAGCGCCTATGTGGTGTCGCGGGTTAATGGCCGTCCGGCGTTCGGTGGCACGCCTTCGGACGCCAGCGTGGTTCATCTGATCGCGGAATTGAAGGCGCGCGGCCTCAAGGTCACGTTCTATCCTTTCATCATGATGGATATTCCCGCCGGCAACGGCCTCGCCGATCCATGGAGCGGAGCCGCGTCACAGCCGGTCTATCCCTGGCGCGGCCGCATCACCTGCGATCCCGCGCCGGGGCGGCCGGGCTCGCCGCAAGGCGCGCCAGCGGCGGCAACGCAGGTCAACAACTTCTTCTCCGGCGGAAGCTGGAATTATCGCAACATGATCCTGCATTATGCGAGCCTGGTGGCTTCCGCCGGCGGCGTCCACGCCTTCATGATCGGATCGGAGTTGCGGTCGCTGACGCGCGTGCGCTCCGGCAGCGGCGTCTATCCCGCCGTCAATGCGCTGACGGCGCTCGCGGCGGACGTAAAGTCCATCGTGGGATCATCGACGATCGTGACCTATGGCGCGGACTGGACCGAATACGGCGCGGATGTCGTCACGCCGGATGCATCGGAGGTTCGTTTTCCGCTCGATTCCTTGTGGGCATCGAGCGCGATCGATGTCGTCGGCATCGATTACTACGCGCCGCTGGCCGACTGGCGCGACGAGGCCGGGCATCTCGACTCGAGCAATGCTGCTTCGACCTACGACGTCGGCTATCTCGCGGGTAACGTCTATAGCGGCGAGGGGTTCGACTGGTACTACGCCGATGACGCCGCGCGCGCCGTGCAGGACCGCACGCCGATCACCGACGGCCTCGGCAAGCCGTGGACCTTCCGCGTCAAGGACATCAGGTCATGGTGGTCGTCCGCGCATCACGAGCGCATCAGTGGCGTTGAACTCGCAAGCCCGACCGCATGGCTGCCGCAAGGCAAGCCGATCTGGTTCACCGAGGTCGGCTGTCCGGCGGTCGACAAGGGCGCCAACCAGCCAAGCGTGTTTCCCGATCCCAAATCGTCGGAAAACAACCTGCCGTATTTTTCCACCGGCTATCGCGACGATCTGATCCAGCGCCGTTATCTGCAGGCGTTTCTCGGCAAGCTTGATCCGGCGTTTGGTGCTGTGGACGCAGACAATCCGGTCTCTCCGGTCTACGGCGGCCGCATGATCGATGCGTCGGCGATCCATCTGTGGACCTGGGATGCGCGGCCCTATCCGGCGTTCCCCGCCGCCACCGAGGTCTGGAGCGACGGGCCGAACTGGCAGACCGGGCACTGGCTCACCGGACGGCTCGGCTCCGCGCCGATGGACGCGCTGGTTGCGTCGCTGCTCGCGGACTGCGGTGTCGCCGGCGCCGACACCTCCGCGCTACGTGAGGCTTGCGATGGCTACGTGATCGACCGCCCGATGTCGCCACGCGCGATGATCGAACCGCTTGCCGGCGCCTATGCCTTCGATGCGACCGCCGCCGACGGCACGTTGCGTTTCCTTTCGCGCGGCGGCGCGCCGGTTGCCGAATTCGCGGAGGAAGACCTGGTGCTCCCGGACGGCGGCGCTCCGGCGCGGCTGACCCGCGCGCAGGAAACCGAATTGCCGCGCGAGGCCGGTTTCGGCTTTACCGACGGCACCGTCGACTACAGGCGCTCTGCGGTGACGTCGCGGCGGCTTGCAGGCGGCTCGAACCGCAGCGTTCACTCCGACCTTGCGGTCGTCAGCGACGATGCCGCGATGGCGCGGCGGGCCGAGGTCTGGCTGCAGGATCTGTGGGCGGGACGCGAAAGCGCCGCGTTCTCGCTCGGCCCGCAATGCCTGTCGCTGACGGCGGGCGATGTGATCGCGGTGACGGTCAACGGACGGCGGCGGCTGTTCGAAATCAGTGCGACGCTCGACGCGGAAGCGCGGCAGGTGACCGCGCGCAGCATCGATCCCGAAGTGTTTTCGGTGCCGCTGTCGACGCCGCGCCCCACACGGCCCGCGATGCCGGCCGCACTCGGGCCGGTTGAAGTCGATGTGCTCGATCTGCCGATCATCGAGTCGTCGGAGCCGCCGATCCTGACGCGGCTTGCCGTCTTCGCCAGCCCGTGGCCGACGTCGGTGACGGTCTGGACCTCGCCGGACGGCGCGAGCTTTCAGCCGTCCGCGGTGATACCGGCGCCGGCGACATCGGGCGAAACGCTGGACCCGCTGCCGAGGGGACCCTCCAGCCGGTGGGACTGCGGCAGCGTCTTTCGCGTGCGGCTTTATGGCGGCGCGCTGACGTCGCTCTCCGACGCCCGCGTGCTGGCGGGCGCCAACGCGGCCGCCTTACAGAACGCCGACGGCGACTGGGAAGTTTTGCAGTTCGCCAACGCCGAACTTGTGGACGAGGGCACTTATAAAGTATCGCGCCTGCTGCGCGGGCAGGCCGGCAGCGAATACGCCATCGCCGACATGTTGCCGGCGGGCGCGCGGTTCGTCCTGCTCGACACGCATCTTACGCCGCTGGCGCGCGGATTGAACGCGCTGGACCGGCCGATCCTGGTGCGGCTCGCCGCCGCCGGACGAAACCACGACGATCCGACCGCGGTCGCGCTGACGGTGACGCCGCAGGCCACCGCGCTGCTGCCGCTGTCGCCGGTGCATGTGAAGGCGTCGCGCGAGAGCGGCGGCGTTCGCATCTGGTGGATTCGCCGGACGCGCGTCGACGGCGACGGCTGGGGCGTCGAGGTGCCGCTCGGTGAGGACAGCGAGGCCTATACGCTCGACATCTTCTCCGGCGGTTCGGTCGTTCGCAGCATCGCGTGCGGCACATCCGAGGCGCTTTACGCCAACGCCGACGAACTTGCGGATTTCGGCGCTGCGCAAACCAGCCTGCATGTTCGCGTCGCGCAAATGTCGGCGACCGTCGGCGCCGGACACCCTACTGAACTTACTCTTACCCTCTGAGTTGCCATGACAGACACACCAAATCTCGGACTGCCGTATATCGACGGCAGCCAGGCGCAGAAGCACGTCACGCATAACGAGGCGCTGCGCATTCTCGACGCGGCGATCCAGATCGGCGTGCTCGACATGACGCTTGCCGCGCCGCCCTCCAGCCCCGCGGAAGGCGAACGCCATGTGGTCGCAAGCGGCGCGACCGGCGCCTGGACCGGGCAGGACAATACGATTGCGACCTGGCAGGACGCCGCCTGGGCGTTCCTCGCGCCGAAGACGGGATGGTGCATCTGGTCGGCGGCTGACGGCAGCCTGTTCGTGTTCGACGGCACGGCGTGGCTGGGCGCCGGCGGCACGGCGTCGCTTGATAACGTTGCGCATCTCGGTGTCAACATGGCGGCGAGTAGCCCCAATCGGCTCAGCGTCAAATCCAACGCCGCGCTGCTTGCCGCCATCGATGCCGCCGACGGCGGCACCGGCGACATGCGGGTTCAGCTCTCGAAGGAAGGCTCGGCGAATACGGCGTCGGTGTTCTTCTCGGATAATTTTTCAGGCCGCGCGGAGTTCGGCCTGGTCGGCGACGATATCTTCAAGCTCAAGGTGTCGCCGGACGGATCGACCTGGACCGAGGCGTTCAATATCGATCAGGGCACTGGCAATCTCACGCTGGCGCGCGGGCTGTCGCTGACCGGCGTCATTTCGCCGGCGCAGATCACCGCCGATCAGAACGACTATAATCCCACGGATCTTGCCGCCGCCTCGGTGGTGCAGATCAGTGCCGATGCGCCGCGCAACATTTCGGGCCTGGCTGGTGGAGCGGAAGGGCGGTGCCTCACCATTATCAATGTCGGTAGCCAGCCTGTGACGCTGCTCAATGAAAGCACGTCGTCGTCGGCATCGAGCCGTCTTTCCCTCGGCGGCAGTATGACGATTGCGGCGAAGCAGGCCGCGATCCTGCGTTACGACGGCACCGCCGCACGCTGGCAGGCGATCGCGGGTGGGACTGCCGGGGCGGGGGCTTCCGGCAGCATTCCAGGCTACCTGACCGGCCTGACGCTTTCGACGGCGGGCGGTTCGTCGACGTTTGGCATCGCAGCGGGCTTTGCGACGGATAGCTCCAATGCGTCCATGATGGCACTGTCATCGGCTTATTCCAAGACGACCTCCGCGTGGGCTGTCGGCTCGGCAAACGGCGCGCTCGATACCGGGACGATCACGGCCAGTACTTGGTATCATGTCTTTTTGATCAAGCGCACGGACACGGGCGTCGTCGATGTTCTGATATCGCTGTCCGCCACGTCGCCGACTTTGCCGACGAACTACACGCTGTTCCGGCGCATCGGAGCGATGAAAACCGATGGTTCGTCCAAATGGACGAAATTTTCCCAACTTGGCGACGAGTTTTTATGGGACGCCGCAGTCGTCAACGTGAGCACGTCCCCCGGAACTACAGCTATTCAGACCCTAACAGTAACCACACCTCCGGGGGTTCAAACGACTGCGATCCTCAACGCTGCCGGCATCGGAACCGGTGATAGCCGAGGATGGGTATTTTCTCCCGATGTCAACTCGGCCGGGGCATTGGCCTCTACCGGATCTACGATAAATTTCGGTGGATCGGGCACCATCCAGGTGTGGTCCGTCACCCGTGTACGGACGAACACATCGGCACAGGTCAAATACGCTATGACGCTATCATCGGGACAGCCCATCATCACGACGGCCGGCTGGATCGATGATCGCGGCAAGTTGCAGTAGCCGCCACACCTAATCTCCACACCCCAAAGGACCGATCCAATGCCCAACACTGCAACTGCGGTGCGTGAACCCGCGTCTATTCGGTACAAAAACCCCGGCGCCATGTGGGGCGGCAAGCACGCTCGCAAATGGGGAGCGATTGATGATGTCGTCCTGAAGGACGGACAGGCCAACCACATCGCCGTATTTCCCGATGTCGTTCACGGCGCGGCTGCGCAGTTCGCGCTGTGGAAGACCGGCTACTGCAACATGTCGCTGTCGGCCGCGATCAGGAAGTGGTCGGGCCACAATTCGTCCGCCGCCTATATGGCCTTCCTCGGCAGGCACGTCGGCGTGACGGCGCAGACCCGGATCACGCCCGCGCTGCTCGCCTCTCCGAAGGGGCTCGCGCTGATGAAAGCGCAGGCGCAATGGGAGGCGGGCAAACCCTATCCCATGACAGATGCGCAATGGGCTGAAGCCCAGCACATGGTTTTCCCCGACGCCTGACGGTTTCAGGCAATCGCAACATCACTGGAGACAAGACATGACATCGGATTCGGTGTGGCAGGTCGTGCGCTATCTGCTGATCGCGGCCGGCAGTTTCGCCACCGGCAAAGGATGGGTCACCTCCGACCAGGTGACCAGCATCATCGGCGCGGTCGGCACGCTCTTCACAGTGGCATGGGGCCTCTACGTCAAGGCCGGCACCAAAGCGGTCCCATCAGTCGCGGCCGCGCGTCCCGATGTGCCGACCGTCAGCGCCGCGACCGGCGCGGTCAAGTAAGTCCACGAACAACAGGAGTTCCCATGAGAAAGCTCGTCGTCGCGACAGCGCTCGTCTCCGGTCTGGCGCTGGCAGGCTGCCAGACCGTTGCGCTGCCGTCTTTGAATCTGAACACGGCCGTTGCGCTCAACACCGTCTACGGCATCGAAAACGCTTATGGCGTCGCGGTGAACGCCGCCAACGCCTACAAGACGCTGCCGCTTTGCCGGACCGGCTCAGTGCCTGGCGCAGCCAATATCTGCGCGAGGCGATCGGTCATCGAAAGGCTACAGGCTGCGATGTTCAAGGCGCGTCTCGCGGTCAACAATCTGGTCGCGCTGCAGAAGACCTATCCGGCCGTCGACATCACCAACGCACTCTCGGCGGCGCAGTCGGCGCTGATCGTCGTCCAGCAGATCCTTGCATCGGGAGCACGCTAACATGGTCACAGCAGCAGAAATCGAGGCCGGCCTCGCGGTCGCAGAAGCCATCGTCGGCGCAATCATCAAGGTCGCGCCCGCGATCGAGCAGGGCGTGGTCTCGTCGATCCCCTATGTTCAGGCCATCGCCGGCCTGATCGGCGGCAGCAATGCCAGCCCTGATGAAATCGACGCGGTCCTGGAGCGGATCAACGCGGCGACCGACGCGTTCCTGAACCCGTTGCCGCCGGACGATGGCTCGACGACCACGTGAGGGCCGTCCGGAGCGGGCACGGGGGCACCCGAAGGTGTGTCCGCAATAAAAAAATATGACATCAGCGGGTTCCGGCGTTCATTTGCCATTCACGCGGCGGCGGTTCATCTTGGCAGGTGGAATCAGCGGAGCCCGCCTTTGCGCTTACTCGTCGTCGAAGACGATCCCGATCTCAATCGTCAGCTCACGACCGCGCTGACCGATGCCGGCTACGCGGTCGATCGTGCGTTCGACGGCGAGGAGGGGCACTTCCTCGGCGACAGCGAACCCTATGACGCCGTCGTGCTGGATATCGGCCTGCCGAAGATGGACGGTATTTCGGTGCTGGAGGCCTGGCGGCGTCAGGGGCGCACCATGCCGGTCCTGATCCTCACCGCGCGCGACCGTTGGAGCGACAAGGTGCAGGGTTTCGACGCCGGCGCCGACGACTATGTCGCAAAGCCGTTCCATCTCGAGGAAATTCTGGCCCGGATCCGCGCGCTGCTGCGCCGGAGCACCGGCCATGCCCAGTCGGAGCTGACTTGCGGGCCGGTGACGCTGGATACCCGCACCGGCCGCGTCAGCGTCGGCGGCAATCCGGTCAAGATGACCTCGCATGAATACCGGCTGCTCGCCTATCTCATGCACCATACCGGGCGGGTGGTCTCGCGGACCGAACTGGTCGAGCATCTCTACGATCAGGACTTCGATCGCGACTCCAACACGATCGAGGTCTTTGTCGGCCGCATCCGCAAGAAGCTGGACGTCGATATCATCCAGACGGTGCGCGGGCTCGGCTACCTGCTGACGCCGCCCCCAGATGCGCGCTAGGGATTTTCTGGCCCGTCGCTCGAATTCGCTCGCAACGCGGCTGTTCCTGTCCGCGACCGTCTGGGTGGTGGTCGTCCTGCTCATCACCGGCGTGGTGCTGTCGTCGGTCTATCGTTCGGCGTCGGAGCGCGCCTTCGACCGCCGCCTCAATCTCTATCTTCGCACGTTGATTGCCGAAGTGGCGACGCCGGACGAGCCGCCGGATCGCCAGTTCCAGTCGCTCGGCGAGCCGCTGTTCGATCTGCCGCTGTCAGGCTGGTATTGGGAGATCGTCCGCACTGATCGGGACAAAAAAGAGATTCGCGCATCGCGCTCGCTGTGGGACAAGAAACTGCCGTCGCTGGAGGATCAGGGCATAGGGCTCTCGTCCTCGGGGGTCCGCGTCGGGTATGTCGACGGTCCCGAGGGGCAGACCCTGCGCATGGCGGAGCGGCCGGTCGATCTCGGCGCCGACGGCAAATTCCGCGTCACGGTGGCGGGAGACGCCACCGAGATTTTCGATGAAACGCGGAATTTCGATTATTACCTCGGCGGGACGTTCGCAGCGCTGACGGTGGGACTGCTGCTAACCACGATTTTTCAGGTGCGGTTCGGGCTGGCGCCGCTGAAGCGCATTTCAGACGCCATCGCCGACATCCGCTCCGGCCGGGCCGAACGGCTGGAGGGCGAGTTTCCGGTCGAGATCGCGCCGCTCGCCCGCGAGACCAATGCGCTGATCGACGCCAACCGCGAGATCGTCGAACGCGCCCGCACCCATGTCGGCAACCTCGCGCATGCGGTCAAGACGCCGCTCTCCGTCATTGTCAACGAAGCCAATGCGCATGAGCGCGACGCCTTCGCCGCCAAGGTGCTCGAACAGGCCGGAGTGATGCGCAATCAGGTGGCGCACCATCTGGAGCGTGCGCGCATCGCCGCGCGGCTCACTGTCGTCGCCACGGTCACCGATGTCGCGCCCGTCATCGAGGCGCTGCGCCGGACCATGGAGAAGATTCACCGCAACCGCGGCGTTGCCATCGATATCGATGCGAGTGCGGCGGCGAAATTCCGTGGGGAACGCCAGGATCTGGAGGAAATGGCCGGCAACCTGGTCGACAACGCCTGCAAGTGGGCGCGGTCACGGGTGCGTATCGAGGCCTCCGTCCGTCCCGCCGACGCAGTCCGGCCGGCGATGTTGCATATCGTGGTCGATGATGACGGCCGGGGACTGTCGGGCGAGGAGCGGATGCAGGCCTCGCAACGCGGACGCCGCCTCGACGAGACCAAGCCGGGATCGGGGCTTGGACTGTCGATCGTCACCGACCTCGCCGCGCTTTATGGCGGCAGTCTAATGCTTGGAACGGCGCCGATCGGCGGGTTGCGGGCCGAACTGGTGCTGCCCGCGGCATGAAGTGCGTGTCCGGTACGCCGAAGCGCTGGCCGCATCGCCGCAGTCCCGCCCGAATTGCCGGCTCCTGTGCGGCCGGACGCGGAAATCTACCCGGCGGGCGGGCGCCGGAGGGGGCATGAGCCAGACAAATACGCTTTTGATTGTGGTGGCGGCGGCGCTCGCCCTCGGCGCGTGCGACGTGACGAGTTCCGGCGGTCCCGACGGCCAAGGGCTTCTGGCCGGGCTATCAGGTCCGGCGGAACCGGCCGGCGATCCGGCGCGCGAGCGCGCGGCGGCGGCGACCGCGGCGGCGCTCGGCGGGCTGATCGGACCCAAACTCGGCTCGACCCTGGATGACGACGACCGCCGTCTCGCCTATCAGGCCCAGATGGATGCCCTTGAGCGGGGCGCCCCCGGCGCGCCGATTGCGTGGCGTAATCCGGAATCCGGCCGCCATGGCAATATCGTCGCAGGTCCCGCTTACCGGGTGAAGGGCGCGACATGCCGCGGCTACTCCCATACGGTCACGATCGGCGGCCAACTCGAAACCGTGCGCAAAACCGCGTGCCGGAGCGGCGACGGCAAATGGGCCGCGGTGGGCTGATCCGGCTGCGAGGCTGTATTAAAAGCCGTGCCTATCCTTATGTTGAAGCACGCCCTTTTTGAGATGTGGGTGTAACCCTTGGCGGCTGACGCGACGCTTTGACGGCAGAGGCGAAGTTTTCTGTTTGGGGGGCGACGGGTCTCTGTTCACGCCGAGCGGTATCCGTGTTCGGTCATGCCTCGGGAGACCCTCGCTTCGCAGACGCTCCGGCCTTCCTCAACGCATCCTTAATACCGCTCCTGTTATGACATGCCACGGGCCCTTCCGGCGCCCGCGCGATCGTTCGCGTCAAGATTTAAAGGCATGGACCAGGCCTCGATCGAACGGCTGAGGAATTATCTCGCTGAGCTTCCTCCGAAGTCGCAGGCCGTGCTGCTGCGGGAATTCGAGCGCGCCGTCGCGCGTGATGAAGACGTCGCGGTCGCCAGCTTTGTGCTCGGGGAACTTCGCAGGATCGTCCGCTGCCCGGACGATAGTGTGCGACCACGGCGCGAGGATCCGGCCCGGCTTCTGTTTCGTCCGCTGGAGCCGTTTCTCATCGAGGACGAGTCCGCGCCGCGCTCCGGGCAGATCCGACGCACCTCGCTCACGCCGGTCTGGCAATGGCTGGCGCAGGACGGCGCTCCCGATGCCGTGCGTGCGTTCGAGGCTGCGCTCGCGACTGAAGTCGCAGCCGCGTCCGACATCGAGGCGGCAGCTTGGACCTTGCAGGCAGCCGCCGCGGCCGCCATCCAGCGGGTGGCCGATAGCACTGATCGTCAGCGGAAGCTCGGCCGCATCGGCGCGCCCAGCGTTGCCGAAGATTTTGCTTCCATAGGAGCGGTCCTGAACGCTCGCGAAGCCCTTGAGACCCTCATTATCCGGCTGCCGGGTTTTATGCGGGTCCTCGGGGAGCCTCAGATTGCTCTTCTGATGCCCGCGCTCAATGTTCCTTCCCTGCTGACCCCGCTGGCTGCCCCGTTCGCGCTGTCGCTGGTGATGCAGCGGCTGGCCGCGTCGTGGCAGGTCATTCGCCTGGCGATCAAGTTCTCAGGCTCCGACGACGAATTTCGGGTGGCGGCGACGCCTTATGGCGCGGCGGTCACGCTGGTGCTTGAGGATTTGTCGCGGACCGCAGCCGGTCTGCGCGACGACATCCGCCGCGGCCGTTTCGAAAACGTGTCCGAGCATTTGAAGGCGGTGCACGATGGCATCCGGGGCCTGCGAACCGAACTCGATATCCGCGCCGATTCAGCCTGGGGCCGCCAGCTCGCGGCGATCAGAATCGATATTTCCAACGGCCTGCAATCGGAAATCGACAGCGTTTCCGGCCGGGTGCGGCGTCTGCTCCGCCAGCGGCCCGACAAGGACATTCCGCCCGGCGCGCGGATCGACCCGACCGAGGTGGAGGAAACCGCCGCGCTGATCGATTTCGTCGCGGTGTGTCGGACCTACGCCAGCGAACTGGCAATCAATGAAGTCACGATGCGTACCTACTCGGAGTTGCAGCAATACGTCGAGCGGGCCGCGCAAACCCTGGTGGAATCGCTTCGCAATGGCGATGAGCGCGCCCGCACATTCCGCCAGCAGCAGGTCAAGGCGACGATTCGTTTCTGCGAGATTCTGTTCGGCCATGACTATTCGACGCTAATGAGCCGGGCGGCCGAGAACGCGCTGGCGGCGGAGCCCAAGTCGTCGCGGGCCGGCTAAGCCCGTCAAGCGCACGTCTAAACCCGAACTTTCACTGAAATCAGAGGGTTGCCGGTGCTTCCCGCCGATTGTGCCGCAATTGTCAATTGCGTCCATTGTCCAGTCATGGTGTAACCCGCCCATCGGCCCGGCCGTTTCCTGCGCCGGGCTACGGGAACGCTGACGAGATGACGCTGTGGTTTGTGTTCGCGCTGATGACCGCTGGAGCGGTCTTTGCGGTGCTATGGCCGCTTGGCCGTTCGGCGAGACCGCAGACGCCAGGGGGCAGCGAGACCACCGTTTACCGGGATCAACTGGCCGAAGTCGGGCGTGATGCCGAAGCCGGTCTGATCGGCGCGCCCGAGGCGGCGGCCGCGCGGGTCGAAATCGGCCGGCGGCTTCTGGAGGCCGCCGATGCGGAAGAAGACCATCCGTCGCACGCGTCCAAACCCTGGCCGCGCCGCGCGGTGGCGGTCGGCGCGCTCGCCGGGATCCCGCTGCTGGCGCTCCTGATCTACCTGCCGCTCGGATCGCCGCAACTGCCCGATTTCCCGCTGGCGGAGCGCCTTCAATCAGCCGATGCATCGCAACCGCTCGAGAACCTCGTGGCGCAGGTCGAATCTCATCTTGAAAAGCATCCTGCCGACGGCCGTGGCTGGACCGTGCTGGCGCCGGTGCTCGCAAAACTCGGCCGCTTTGAGGACGCTGCGCGCGCCTACCGCAACGTAATCACTTATACGGGTGAAACGGCTCAGCTCCGCGCCGATCTCGGCGCCGCGCTCGCGGGGGCTGCCAACGGCATTGTCACCGCTGATGCGAAAAGCGAGTTCGAGCGCGCGGTCGCCCTCGATCCCAAGGATGCGAAGGCGCGCTTTTTCCTCGGAATGGCGGCCGAGCAGGACGGCCGCACCGCCGACGCCGTCACGATATGGAAGGCTCTGCTGGCCGACGCGCCTGCGGAAGCGCAATGGCGCGGCGCCGTGCAGGAGGCGCTGGCTCAGTTCGGGGACGGCGCGCCGCGTCCGACGGAAGAGGCGGTGGCTGCGGCCAGCAACATGAACGAGGCCGATCGTTCCGCGATGATCCACAAAATGGTCGACCGGCTTTCCGCGCGTCTGAAACAGGACGGCAACGACGTCGAGGGATGGCTGCGTCTGGCTCGCGCCTATATGGTGCTCAAGGAGCCGGAGAAGTCGCGCGTCGTGCGTGACGATGCCCGCCGTGCGCTCGAACGGAACGAAGCAGGGTTGCGCCAGCTCAACGAAGGGCTCAAGGCGCTCGGGATAGATGGATGATCAAGGTGTTCGCTTTCCGCGCAGGTGAAACGGCATGACACGCAAGCAGCGGCGGTTGACGATGATCGGCGGAGCCCTCGTGGTGCTCGGAATAGCGGCCGCGCTGGTGCTGAACGCGCTGCGCGACTCCATCGTGTTCTTCTCGACGCCGGTGATGGTCGCCGAGCACCACATCAAGCCCGGCCAGCGCTTCCGGTTGGGCGGGCTGGTGGAGACGGGTTCGCTGGTCCGCGGCGACAATCTCGCGGTCACATTCAAGGTATCCGACGGCAGCGCGACGCTTCCGGTCGCCTACAAGGGCATCCTGCCCGATCTGTTCCGCGAGGGGCAGGGCGTGGTCGCCGAGGGCGCGCTCGACGGTTCGGGCGTATTCCATGCTGACACCGTGCTGGCAAAGCATGACGAGACCTACATGCCGAAGGAGGTCGCGGACGCCTTGAAGAAGCAGGGCCACTGGAAGGACGACTACGGCGAACAGGCCTCCAGCAAGCCAGGTGAGCAGGCCTCCGGCAAACAGGGAGTGTCGCAATGATCGCCGAGGCGGGACATTATGCGTTGGTGCTGGCGCTCGGGCTTGCGCTGATCCAGTCCACGATTCCGATCATCGGCGCGAAACTGCACGACGGAGCGCTGATGAACGTCGCGCGCTCGACCGCGCTGGCGCAACTGGTGTTCGTCGGCGCATCTTTTTTCGCGCTGGTGACGCTGCACGTCGTGTCCGACTTCTCGGTCGTCAACGTGTTCCAGAATTCCCATTCGCTGAAGCCGATGATCTACAAGATCACCGGCGTCTGGGGCAATCACGAAGGCTCCATGCTGCTGTGGGTGACGATCCTCGCGCTGTTCGGCGGGCTGGTCGCCGCGTTTGGCAATAATCTCCCGCTGTCGCTGCGCGCGCATGTTCTGGCGGTGCAGGCCTGGGTCGCGACCGCCTTCTACCTTTTCATTCTGCTGACATCGAATCCGTTCGCGCGGATCGCCAGTCCGCCGATGGAGGGCCGCGATCTCAATCCTGTGCTGCAGGACATCGGGCTCGCGGTGCATCCGCCGATGCTTTATCTCGGCTATGTCGGATTCTCGATCGCGTTCTCCTTCGCCGTCGCCGCCCTGATCGAAGGACGCATCGATGCCGCCTGGGCGCGCTGGGTCCGGCCGTGGACGCTGATGGCGTGGATCTTCCTGACGCTCGGAATCGCGATGGGGTCGTACTGGGCCTATTACGAACTCGGCTGGGGCGGCTGGTGGTTCTGGGATCCGGTGGAGAATGCATCGCTGATGCCGTGGCTGGCCGGAACGGCGCTGCTGCATTCCTCGATTGTGATGGAAAAGCGCAACGCGCTGAAGGTATGGACTATCCTGCTCGCGATCCTGACCTTCTCGCTGTCGCTGCTTGGCACCTTCCTGGTGCGCTCAGGCGTGTTGACATCGGTTCATGCCTTCGCCACCGATCCGACGCGCGGCATCTTCATCCTGCTGATCCTGTGCACCTTCATCGGCGGCAGCCTGTCCTTGTATATCTGGCGCGCCTCCGCCCTGAAGCAGGGCGGGCTGTTCGCGCCGATCTCGCGCGAGGGCGCGCTCGTGCTCAACAACCTGTTCCTGACCACGGCCTGCGCCACCGTCTTCGTCGGCACGCTGTACCCGCTGGCGCTTGAGGTCATCACCGGCAACAGGATTTCGGTCGGCGCTCCGTTCTTCAACCTGACATTTGCTCCCTTGTTCGTGCCGCTATTGATCGCGGTGCCGTTCGGCCCGTTGCTGGCGTGGAAGCGTGGTGATCTGGTCGGCGCCTCGCAACGGTTGATGGCGGCCGGAATCGGCAGCATCATCGCAATGGCCGTGCTGTGGGCATGGACGCGCGGCGGCAGCACCTTCGCGCCGCTGGCGATCGGATTGGCGGTGTTCGTGATTCTCGGCGCGCTGAGCGATCTTGCCGAGCGCATCAACCTGTTTCGCACATCGCTTCCGGTATCGTTTCGCCGCGCCAAGGGACTGCCGCGCTCGGCCTGGGGCACCGTCTTCGCCCACGCCGGCCTCGGCGTGGCCCTGATCGGCATCGTCTGCGAAACCACCTGGAACACCGAATTCATCGCCTCCATGAAGCCGAACGACGTGGCGCAGGTCGGCGGCTACAGCCTGACCTTCGAGGGCACGTCGCAGCGGCAGCAATCCAACTATCGCGAGCAGACGGCGCGGTTTACCGTGAGCCGGGGCGGGGAGCCGATCGCGGTGATGACGCCTTCGAAGCGCAACTTCACCACCCGCGCAGCGTCGACCACGGAAGCCGCGCTGCTGACACGCGGCGCAAGCCAGCTCTACATTTCGTTGGGAGATACCGGCGCCGACGGCTCGGTTGCGGTGCGCATCTATCACAAGCCGATGGTGCTGCTGATCTGGTTCGGGCCGGTTCTGATGGCCTTTGGCGGCGTGCTGTCGTTGTCCGACCGCCGCCTGCGGGTTGGCGCGCCGAAGCCAGCGAAGGCTCTCCACGCCCTCCAGCCGGCGGAGTAGCGTTGTGTATGAGGTGATGCAAAAGACGCCGTTGCGGGGACGACTCAGCGCGGGTCAGAAGTTCGCGCGCATATTTGGCGTTCTTTTTCTCCTCGCGCTCACGATGGCGGCTCCCGCGCATGCGGTGCAGCCCGACGAGATCATGTCCAACCCCGCCCAGGAAGCGCGCGCGCGCAACCTGTCGCGCGAATTGCGCTGCATGGTGTGTCAGAACCAGTCGATCGACGATTCCTCGGCGCCGCTGGCGCGCGACCTCCGTCTACTGGTGCGCGAGCGCATCGCAAAGGGCGACAGCGATCAACAGGTGTTGGACTTTCTGGTCGCCCGTTACGGCGACTTCGTGCTGCTGAAGCCGCCCTTCGAGAAGAGCACGTTGCCGCTCTGGCTGCTGACCCCGCTGGTTCTGCTGGGCGGCGGACTCGCGCTCTGGGGATACAGCCGACGACGTTCGAAGGCGATGCAGGCGGCCGCGGATGCGCCGCCGCGACTGAGCGAGGAAGAAGAGGCAAGACTCGCGAAGCTGGTGGCCGACCCCGGTGAACCCGGTTAGCGCTTCGCCGCCATCATTCGCGCCGCCGCGGCCGGGATGGACGCCAGGACCGATGGCGTTATCGTTCAGCGACCGTCTGCTGCTGTTGCGACCGCAACTCGGAATGCCCCGGTAGGGGCGCGGAAAGTTCGCGCACTTGCCGTTTGGTCGCTGCAAGCCAGTGTTCAATGCCATGCAGTTGGGCTTCGAGTCCGGCCTTGACGGAAGGGCTGCTGATTAAAGTCAGATCCGCCCGTATCCTGGAATGCCTGCCCTCAAGAAGCGCGATTGCATGAGTCAGGCGGCCTATTGCTATTTCGTGAAGCGCAGCGAATTTCTCCCTGAGAAGCTCCGGCTTGAGCGGGGCACGACAGTCCCCTTCGACAGATAGAGCGTGCGACCGAGGTTCGGCAGCCTCGCTTTTTGAGATTTTCACCGTTTCACGGAAACGGTGAAAATCTCTGTATTTTTGTTCTGACGCGTTTTCTTCACGCGAACCGGCGCCTACTTCGCTTGAAAACGCTTTAGGGCCGCTCGTTCTGAATGCGACGACATTCG
Organism: Nitrobacter sp. 62-23; assembly: GCF_001897285.1. Lineage (GTDB taxonomy): Bacteria > Pseudomonadota > Alphaproteobacteria > Rhizobiales > Xanthobacteraceae > Nitrobacter. The sequence continues at coordinate 49,768 of NZ_MKSM01000094.1, read as the reverse complement.
ACATCGGAAAATGATCCTTCTACGCCACGATCCACATCGAGGCGCCATAAAGCTCAACGCACGCGATCGATCTTCTAGTATCAAACCTCAAGCGGCCGCGATCGCCGCAGCCTCTGCCGCAGCGCGCTGCATGCTGGCCGACATCTCGCCTGTCACGGTGCTCTGCTCCTCGATGGCGGCAGCTGTCGATGTCACGTATTCGCTGACGCTGTTGATCGCGAGCTTGATGGTATTGAGCGCGCCCGCCACGTCCGCGGAAATATCGTTGAGGCTGCCGATCTCGTGTCCGATCTTGTCGGTCGCCTGCTTGGCCTGATTGGCAAGATTTTTGACTTCCGCAGCCACCACGGCAAATCCACGGCCTGCTTCGCCGGCACGTGCCGATTCGATCGTCGCGTTCAGCGCCAGCAAATTGATCTGACCCGTGATGTTGTTGATCAGTTCGATGATTCCGCTCATCGACTGGGCGGCATCCGTAAGCCGCTTTGCCTGCGTATCCGCCGCGGCCACTTGCTCGACGGCGCCGACGGCACCCTCCCGCGACTTGCTCATGGCTTCCGAAATCTCGCGCACGGAAGCGTTCAACTCCTCGGCTCCAGCCGCAACTGACTCCATCATTCCGCGAACGCGTTCGTTGCCCATCCGGACAAGAACCTGCTTCGTGACATCGGCAGCATATTTCACCACCTTGAAGGGCTTGCCGCTCAAGTCGAGAATGGGATTGTAGGAGGCCTGGATATAAACCTCCCGGCCTCCCTTGCCGATACGTTTGAATTCTCCGGCCTGATAGCGTCCCTGATTGAGGTTTGCCCAGAATTCGCGATAGGCCGAACTGTCGCGCTCGGCCGGCTCGACAAACATGCTGTGATGCATTCCCCTGATCTCGCCCAGGACATAGCCCAGCGCGTTCAGGAAATTTGCATTGGCGGTGAGGATCGTGCCGTCCATGTTGAACTCGATGACCGCCTGCGATTTGTTGATGGCATCGATTTGTCCGGCGAGGTCGCTGAACTTCCGCTTCTGATCGCTGACGTCGGTCGCGAGTTTTACGACCTTGAGCGGCTTTCCCTTGTCGTCGAACACCGGGTTGTAGGAGGCGAGCAGCCAGAGTTCCTTGGCACCCTTTCCGATCCGCCTGTACTCGCCTGCCTGATATTCGCCGCGGTTAAGATTCGACCAGAACTCGCGATAGGCTGCGCTCTCCCGCTCCGCCGGATCGACGAACATGCTGTGGTGCCGTTCTTTGATGTCGGACAGCGTGTACTCGACCGCATCGAGGAAGTTCTGGTTCGCGGTGACGATCTTCCCATCCATCGTGAATTCGATGACGGCCTGGGCGCGACTGATCGCGTCGGACTGCGCGGCGTAGCCGAGGTTTTGCAGCCGCTGGCCGGCGTCGGCCCATTCCACGACGATTCCACGACGCTCGCCGCGCTCCATAAGCGGGGTTGCCAACAGATCGAAAACCCGGCCGCCGATTTGAACCATGGCGTGATAAGGTGACGTCAGGTTTTCCAGCAATTTTCGCTGATGCGCAGGATTCTTGTGAAAGATATCGATGTTGCTGCCGATCAGGCCGTCAACTTTGAAATTTGGCAGTTCCGTCCTGATATCGGTCTCGGCTTCCCTCAAAAGCGAGACGACCGCATTGTTCATGTAAACAATGTTCAGATCGCGATCCGCCACCATCACCTTCGCGGTTATGGCGTCGGTGGCCAAGGATTTTGCAATAGCGGCCTGCGCCTTCGAATGGTTTCCAGATCGGCGGATAAACACAACGTACTCCATTGTTCTTTTATAATACTTTCGTCGCCGGTGACCGCACTACGTCGCCCGCGATCCGGTGATGCGTGGGGCGGCTCACGGCAGCCGACGATGCCAGTGTTGGTGATTCAGAAGTTCGCTTCATTCTCCCTGCGAGCGCTTCAAGCGTACGCACGGGGCGAATTTCAGCTTCGGCTAGGCAAAACTACGTACAGATAATTTAAAATTGTCCGCCGGGTGATGCGCAATAATATTGATGCAGGTTAATTCGCTTCTTCGAAATCGAGGTCGCCGACGGAGCACAAGCGCTTCGCTTCTGTTTGCTCACGCGTTCTTGCCGGGCTCACTCGCCTGCAACGTTGTGTTCGGTTTCAACCATGCATTGCAGGTAATTTGATACTGTCGACAGTCCTCATCAACAATCTAAATTGGATGAGGGGCGTTTTGATTCTCCATAGGCTTGGAATGTTTTTCAATAAAATGCCATCGCCATCTGCAGTGCCCATTAATGCGGATTACGACCGAACCCGTCGGAATTCAGTTTAGACGCGTGCTCGGGTTATCGTGAATTCAAGCACCTTTACCGTTGTGGTTGCTGCTGCGCGCGTTCGCGCTGTCGATATCCTATCATCTGAATTTTTTAGAGCTACTTATGACGACCCTTTGGTCCTGTGCCGGTTGCCCAAACGGGGAAAGCGGCTTTTGTCGTGCGATCCAGCAAAATCCAGAAGCTGAACGTCCGCATGAAAAGCCGTCGTGGATACGTCATGCTGTGATCCCGGCAGGGCGACAGCTTCTTTTTCGCCGGTCGGCGCCTCCTGAACTTGTGGTTCTTTGCGAAGGCTGGGCGTTTCGCTTCATCCAACTTCCGAACGGCCACCGCCAGATATTGAATTTCCTGCTGCCCGGAGACCTGCTTTCGGTTGGTTCGGTATTTAACGAGGACAATCACTTCGCCGCAGAAGCGCTTACGACAATTCAAGTATGCAAGATGCAGGGCGAAGAGGTCAGGAAACGGCTTGAAGGAAATCCCGCGGCCATGCTTGCCCTGGCCAAGCATTGCTTGACGGATTTGAAAGCGCTTGACGAGAAAATCACCATTTTGGGGCGATATTCGGCGGAGCAGCGCATCGCATATTTATTTCTACATCTCATCGCGAGGATCGGGGACAGAAAAGTCATTCGCGATGAGAGTTATTCGTTTCCGCTGCGTCAGCGGCATATTGCTGACGCGCTGGGTCTGACGCCTGTCCATGTCAGCCGAACGATCAGTGCTTTCCGCGATCAGACCATTGCCGATCTGTCCGGTGGTGTCTTGAAAATCCTGAACATGCAGGATCTGGAGCAACTGGGTTCGATCCAGTTCTAACATTCACATCCGGTTTCAGCCGGTGTTTTTGCGAAGGCTGGAGGCGCGGGACCAGGAGCAACTATCAGTTTCCTGGTGGAGCGGATCTGACATTGGCATTGCGAGACCGCGGAAGTGGGTAGTGGATGTCAAATCGACTCCGCCAGGTGCACGGCCGTACGGCCCCGATCCGATTGAACGAGTCTGTTCGAACAAGTCTGTTCGAATGAGCCCTGCTCGAAAACCAGTCATGCGCCAAACAGCCGCACGAGGCGTCCGTCATGTTACCAAACATTAATCTCCCGGCCAGCGCGCGGTAAGGCGCAAATCCTCATCTTCAGGACATGAAGTGCCTGCCTTCGGCGCCATATCAATCTGCTTCTGGAGATCCCGCATGACCGTCAGACCCGACCACACGCCGCCCGCACCATTCAAGCCCGCCCGCCGCTTTGGGATCACCGCTCGCAAGTTCGCGTTGATGGCGTCCGTTGGCGCGGGCCTGGGTCTGGCTGCATACGGGTTCCTCCCCCCGATGACCAAAGCCGATCTCTTCACCAGTCCCGCTTATGCGCAGGTCAACCATGACGTGAGCAAGGTCGCCCAACCGATCGGCTTTGCCGACATCGTCGAGCGGGTGAAGCCGTCGGTGATTTCGGTCAAGGTCCGGATGAAGGATAAGGTTGCCAGCGGCGATGACGATTTGGAGTCGCCGTTCCAGCCTGGTTCGCCGATGGAACGGTTCTTCCGCCGCTTCGGGGGACCGGACGGCCTGCCGCCGGGCTTGCGCGGCCGGCACGGACATGGCGTCGTGACCGGGCAGGGCTCCGGCTTCTTCATTTCATCCGACGGCTACGCCGTGACCAACAACCATGTCGTCGACGACGCCGACAAGGTGGAAGTCACGACCGACGACGGCAAGACCTACACCGCAAAGGTGATCGGAACCGATCCGCGTACTGACCTTGCCTTGATCAAGGTCGATGGTGGCTCGAATTTCCCGTTTGCCAAACTGTCGGATGACAAGGCGCGGATCGGCGACTGGGTGCTTGCGGTCGGCAATCCGTTCGGCCTCGGCGGCACCGTGACCGCAGGCATCGTGTCGGCCAGCGGCCGCGACATCGGCAACGGCCCCTATGATGATTTCATTCAGATCGATGCGCCCGTCAACAAGGGCAACTCCGGCGGCCCGGCCTTCAACATGAAGGGCGACGTGATCGGCGTCAACACCGCGATCTATTCGCCGTCCGGCGGCAGTGTCGGCATCGCGTTCTCGATCCCGGCCAACACCGTCAAGAATGTCGTCGCGCAGCTCAAGGACAAGGGCTCGGTAAGCCGCGGATGGATCGGCGTCCAGATCCAGCCGGTAACGTCGGATATCGCCGAGAGCCTCGGCCTCAAGAAAGCCGAAGGCGCGCTGGTGGCCGAGCCGCAGGCCGACAGCCCGGCGGCCAAGGCCGGCATCCAGTCCGGCGACGTGATCACGGCTGTCAATGGCGCTACCGTCAAGGATGCGCGCGAACTGGCGCGGACCATCGGCGGCCTCGCGCCGGGGACGTCGATCAAGCTGAACGTCCTGCACAAGGGTACGGACAAGGTCGTCAACCTGACGCTCGGCACTTTGCCCAATACCGTGGAAGCGAAGGCCGATCGGAACGGCAATGATCGCGGGTCGCTGCATGGCAGCGACATTCCCAAGCTCGGGATGACGGTTGCCCCGGCGGCGTCTGTTGCGGGTGCCGGCACGGCCGGCGTCGTAGTCGTCGATGTCGATCCGAAGAGCGTGGCTGCGGATCGTGGCTTCAGGGAAGGGGACGTGATCCTCGAGGTCGGAGGAAAGAGCGTCTCCAGTTCGGCCGATGTGCGCGACGCCATCAAGGCGGCGCGCGCGGACAACAAGGACAGTGTTCTGATCCGGGTTCGCTCCGGCGGCACGCCGCGTTACGTCCCGGTTCCGATCGGGAAGGGCTAGTGGTCTGATTCTCCTATCAGGTCATGCCTGATCAGGACCACATGGGACCCCTGCACATGGGACCCCTGCAAGAGTTGGAAAGCGTCGCCGGCATCAGTCGCCCCCGCTGACGGCACTTTCCGGGGGGCGGGCGGAAAAGCCCGTCCCCCTTGGCCACCTTCCGATGGAAACAGCCCCCCTTCGTCGGAAGGACTAGGGCGGTGGAGTTGCCCCAAGCTCCACCGCCCGCTTTTTCCCGGATTGCGGGGTCTATCTCGCAGCCTTGCGCGTGGGCGACGGGCGCGCCATGGTCATGGAAAGACAACATCTTGGGCAACTCCAACAACCAGATGCGCCTGCTGATCATCGAGGACGATCGCGAGTCCGCGGACTATCTCGTGAAAGCGTTTCGCGAGGTCGGTCATGTCGCGGAGCTTGCCGGCGACGGCGAGGAGGGACTCGCGCTTGCCGACGGCGGGGACTACGACGTGCTGGTGATCGACCGGATGCTGCCCAAACGCGACGGGCTCTCCGTGATCGGCTCCCTGCGCGACAAGGGCAACCGGACACCGGTGCTTATCCTCTCTGCGCTCGGCCAGGTCGACGATCGCATCAAGGGTCTACGCGCCGGAGGCGACGACTATCTGCCGAAACCCTATTCGTTCGCCGAATTGCTGGCACGGGTGGAAGTGCTGTCGCGCCGCCAGGGCGGCCGCGAGGAGACCGTTTATCGTGTCGGCGATCTCGAACTCGACCGGCTGTCGCATCGTGTCGCGCGGGGCGAGGAGGAGCTGACGCTGCAGCCGCGCGAGTTTCGCTTGCTTGAGTACCTCATGAAACATGCGGGGCAGGTCGTGACCCGGACCATGCTGCTGGAGAACGTCTGGGACTATCACTTCGATCCGCAGACCAACGTCATCGACGTGCATATTTCGCGGCTGCGTTCCAAAATCGACAAGGGATTCGAGCGGCCGCTGCTTCATACCGTTCGTGGCGCGGGTTACATGATCCGCGATGGCGTACGGTAACGCCGGTGACGGCGCTCGGTAAGCTGTTTCGCACCACGGCGTTTCGTTTGACGCTGGTCTATCTGCTGCTGTTCGCTCTGTTCGCGGCGTCCCTCCTCGGATATTTCGCCTGGAACACTCGTCGCCTGATCACCGATCAGATCACGGCGACGGTGGACGAGGAAATCGGCTTGCTTACCGGCGTCTTTAACCGTCGCGGCTTGCGCGGCCTTGTCTTTGCGATCGAGAATCGCGCGTTGCGGCCGGGCTCCAACCTCTACCTGGTGACGACGCCGGCCGGGCTGGCGGTCGCGGGCAATGTCGGTTCGCTTCAGCCCGGCGTCATGGAGACCATCGGCTGGAGCGAGACGGCCTACCGCCGGCTCGACGAGCAGGACAAGACCGACCATCTCGCACTGGTCAATGTGACGGAACTGTCCAATGGATTTCGCCTGCTGATCGGCCGCGATCTCGAAGAGCGTCATCGCATTTTCGGCGTCGTGGCTTCGGCCGCGCAGTGGTCGCTCCTGATCGTCGTGATCCTCGGACTTGGCGGCGGCACCTTCGTGGCGCGCCGCGTGCTGCGCCGGATCGATGCGATGACCGGGACCACCCGGCGCATCATGGCCGGCGACCTCGGCGGGCGGCTTCCGGTCGGCCGCTCGGGCGATGAACTCGACCGGCTTGCGGAGAACCTCAATGTGATGCTCGAACGCATTGAAGCGCTGATGAACGGGCTGAAGGAAGTCTCCGACAACATCGCTCACGACCTGAAGACGCCGTTGACGCGGCTGCGCAATCGCGCCGAGCAAGCACTCGCCAAATCCGGCAGCGAGGGTGACTATCGCGCCGCATTGGAGCAAACCATCGAGGAGTCCGATGGCCTGATCCGGACTTTCAACGCGCTCCTGATGATCGCGCGAGCGGAATCAGGGCAGGCGCGCGATAACATGGCGGATTTCGACGCCGCCGACGTCGCGCAGGGCATCCACGAACTCTACGAGCCGCTGGCCGAAGACAACGGGCTCAGCCTCAACGTGCGATCCGAGCCCGCGCCGCTGCATGGCAATCGTGAACTGATAAGCCAGGCGCTTGCAAACCTGGTCGAGAACGCAATCAAATACGGTCAGCCGAAGCCGGTCGCCCAGCCGCTCGGCGCGGATGCGGCCGCAGCCGACAGGACGATCCTGATCGAAGCCCGCCATGACGGCGACCGCATCATTCTCGCGGTAACCGATCACGGCTGCGGGATTCCCGACGCCGACCGCAAGCACGCTGTCGAACGCTTCGTGCGGCTCGAGACCAGCCGGACCCTGCCGGGATCCGGGCTCGGCCTGAGCCTGGCATCGGCGGTGGCCAGGCTGCACGGCGGCGATCTGACGCTCGACGATGCGCATCCCGGCTTGCGCGCGACGCTGTCGATCCCGGCGCGAAACGGTGAGGGGCTTGCGGCGCCGACGCCGGACGTGCAACAGATTGGCGCATGATTTCAGCCGCGAAGGACGACGCGGACCGGGCCCGTCTGGCGGCGCGTCTTGCGGACGTGCCCAAGGTGTTGGCGCCCGCCGAAGCCGAACGCCGTCTTGAGGACTGGCTGTCCGAGCTGACGCCGGAGCAATCCGCTGCAATGCGGGCTCTGACTGCGGCATTTCCTCCGGTCCTGGCCATCCTGCTCGGTGTCGCGGAGTCATCGCCCTATCTTTTCGACCTGATGCGCGCCGATCCGGACCGGACGCTGCGGCTGTTTCGCGACGAGCCCGAAGGCGCTCTCGCGCGGCTGATCGCGCAGATATCGGCAGCCGCGGAGGCCGGCGATGAAGCCGAGGCCATGCGGCAGCTTCGCGTCGTCAAGGCGGAGGCGGCGCTTTTGATCGCGCTGTGCGACATCGGCGGCGTGTGGCCGGTGATGCAGGTCACGGCGGGGTTGACCGACATCGCCGGTGCCGCGGTCCGGAGCGCGTTGCGATTCCTGTCGCGGCAGGAGATCGCGCGGGGTCGCCTGCAACCCGCCGACATCGACCGGCCCGAGGACGGCAGCGGCCTTGTGGTGCTTGCCATGGGCAAGATGGGCGCGGGCGAACTCAACTATTCCAGCGACATCGATCTGATCGTGTTTTTCGATCTCGCCGCGCCGACGCTTGCGCCCGGGATCGAGCCGCAGCCGTTCTTCGTGCGCCTCACGCAGTCGCTTGCGCGCATGCTGCAACAGAGAACCGGCGACGGCTATGTCTTCCGGGTCGATCTGCGCTTGCGCCCGGATCCCGCCTCGACCCAGGTTGCCGTCTCGACTGCCGCCGCGCTCGACTATTACGAGCGCGAAGGGCGGACGTGGGAGCGCGCCGCCATGATCAAGGCGCGGCCCTGCGCCGGCGATCGCAAGGCTGGGGAGACGATGATCGCGGAGATATCGCCCTTCGTCTGGCGCAAGCATCTGGATTTCGCCGCCCTTGCCGACGTCCACGACATGAAGCGGCAGATGCAGACCTTTCGCGGGCAGAGCGAGATCGCTGTCGAAAATCACAACGTCAAGATCGGACGCGGCGGCATTCGCGAGATCGAGTTCTTCGCGCAGACCCAGCAGTTGATCGCCGGCGGACGCCATCCCGAATTACGGGTGCGCCCGACGCTGGACGCGTTGAATATTCTCACCTCGAACAACTGGATCACGGAACAGGCGCGGGACGAACTGACCGCGGCCTATCTGTTTTTGCGCAAGGTCGAGCATCGTATTCAGATGATCGCCGATGAGCAGACGCACACGTTGCCTGCCGATATCGAAGCGATGGAGCGTTTCGCACGTTTCCTGGGATTTGACGATCGGGCGGCCTTTGCCGACGAATTGCTGGTGCATCTGAATTGCGTGCAGGGACATTACAGCCGGCTGTTCGAAGGCGATCCGGCGGGCACCGCGAAATTGCCGTCAGTAGAATATGCCGCCGGACCTGACGACGTGCGGCTTCTCGATCATCTGGTAAAGCTCGGATTCAAGCAGCCGAGAATGGTCGCCGACACCATCCGGCAATGGATGGCGGGCGAATATCGGGTGCTCAAGGTGCAAGCGACGCGCACTGCGTTCGAAGCATTCGTGCCGGCATTGATCGAGGGGCTGGCGCGCGCCGAGGAGCCGGACAGCGCGGTGATGGCGTTCGACCAGTTTCTGCAGGCGCTGCAGCGCGGCGGCCGGCTGATTTCGCTGCTCAGCCAGAACAGGGATCTGGTTGCGCTGGTTGCGCTCGTGCTCGGAGCGGCGCCGCGGCTCGCCGACATGCTGGCGCGCCGGCCCCAGATCGTGGACGGGCTGATCGATCCGCGTTTCTTCGGCGCCATGCCCGACCGGCAGGAACTGTCTGCGCGGCTGGCGGCCACGCTCGCGGACGCCGATTCCTACGAGGAATTTCTCGACCGGATGCGGCTGTTCGGCCAGGAAAGCCTGTTCCTGATCGGCACCCGCATTCTGTCCGGCACCGTGTCGGCGCGGCAGGCGGGGCAGGTGTTCGCCGACGTGGCCGAGGGCATTGTCGACACCGTGCACGGGCTGGTGAAGGACCAGTTCTCCGGTCAGCACGGCCGGATCGCGGCGCAGGAGACCGCGATCGTTGCAATGGGCAAGCTCGGCAGCCGGGAGATGACCGCATCGTCCGATCTCGACCTGATCCTGCTGTACGATTTCGATTCCGAACATCCCGACTCCGATGGCGCGCGGCCGCTGCACGGCGCGCAATACTTTGCGCGCTTCACCCAGCGTCTCATCAGTGCTTTCACCACGCGGACCAACTACGGCGTTCTTTATGATGTCGACATGCGGCTGCGACCGTCCGGTCGCGCCGGCCCCGTCGCGTCGCATATCAACTCGTTCGCCGACTACCAGGAGCACGAAGCATGGACCTGGGAGCACATGGCGCTCACGCGCGCGCGGGTGATCTCCTCGTCACCGGTGTTTCGCAACCGGATCGAACGCGTCATCCGGACCATTCTGACGCGACGGCGCGATGTCGGCCTCATCGCCAGCGACGTCGCGGAAATGCGCCGCGCGATCGCGCTGGAAAAAGGCGAGCAGGACCTCTGGGATCTGAAACACGCCGCCGGCGGCATGGTCGATATCGATTTCATCGCGCAGTATCTTCAACTCGTCCACGCGGCGGACAAGCCGGATATTCTCAGCGTCAACACCCGCCAGGCGCTCAACAACGCGCAACGGCTGGGTGTCCTGGCGTTGCCGGATGCGGAAATTCTGCGGCCCGCGGCGCGACTCTATCACGACCTGACGCAGGTTCTGCGCCTATGCGTCAGCGATAAATTCAAGCCGGAAACGGCGGGCGACGATCTGCTGCGGGTCATGGCGCGGGCCGGGGACGCTCCGGATTTTTCGGCGCTCGAGGCGCGTGTCCGCGACACCCAGGCAGACGTTCGCGGCGTATTTCTCAGGCTGATGGAAGGTAAGACTTAAGCTGCTGCACAGGCCGGTTGCTCCTGGCAGCCGCGCCGGGGCAGGGTGACGTAGATCACCGTGCCCGTTCCGGGCTTCGAGCGAAGCCGCATCGACCCGCCATGTAGGTTGACCAGCGACTTGGCGATCGCCAGTCCGAGCCCGGATCCCGCCTGGGTTTTGGTCAGCTGACTTTCGACCTGCTCGAATGGCTTGCCGAGTTTTTGCAGCGCGTGTGACGCGATGCCGATGCCGGTGTCGGCAATCGTCAGGGCAATTGAATTTTCGAAGGCGCGGCTGCGCGTCATGATCCGTCCGCCGTCCGGCGTGAACTTCACCGCATTGGACAACAGGTTGACGATGACCTGCTTGACCGCGCGCCGGTCGGCGATGATGGACATATCATCGTCGATCCTGACGTCGAGGGTCAGGTTCTTGTCGTTGGCGCGACCCGAGACCACGCGCAGCGATTCCTCCACCGTGCCGACGAGGTCGAGCGGTTCCATATCGAGCTTCATGCGGCCGGCTTCGATCTTCGACATATCCAGGACATCGTTGATCACTTCGAGCAGATACTGGCCGCTGGTCAGGATATCGTGGCAGTATTCGTTGTACTTCTCGGAGCCGAGGTCTCCGAAGACGCCGTTGCTCATGATCTCGGAGAAACCAATGATGGCATTGAGCGGCGTGCGCAGTTCGTGGCTCATGTTGGCGAGGAATTTTGACTTCGCCCGATTGGCGTCCTCGGCGCGATCCTTCTCCTCGGCGTATTTCCGCGCAAGGTCCGCAAGTTCGATCGCCTGTTTTTCCAGCGTCGCCTGGGTCCGCTTGAGATCGATGACGGTCGCCCGCAGCCGGAGGTCGTTCTCGACGAGCTTCTGCTCATGCTCCTTGATCCTGGTGATGTCGGTTCCGACCGACACGTAGCCGCCGTCTTTGGTGCGGCGCTCGCTGACGTGAAGCCAGCGGCCGTTTTCCAACTGCGCGTCGAAGGTCCGCGCGCCGGGGGTGGCCGTGCCGGTATCGGGTTGTCGCGCCCTGATTTCAGGCATGCGGCCGACCTCGATCACGGTCTCGTAGGCGGTGCCGGGAGTGACGGCGCTGTCGGGAAGTTTGTGCAGCCGCTGGAAGTGGGAATTGCAAAGCACCAGGCGATCCTCGGCATCCCACAGCACAAAGGCCTCGGGGATTGTTTCGATCGCGTCCCACAGCCGCAGGTCGGCTTCGATGGTCTTCTCGGCGAGGCTCTTTTGTTCGGTGATGTCGACGGCGATCCCGATCAGGTGAGCGCCCTGGCCGCCAGCGCCTTGACCGAGTTCGCAGCGCACGCGCAACCAGATCCAGTGCCCGTCGCGGTGCTGCATCCGGAAACTCTGGTCAATATGACCGATCTTTCCCGCGATGAGCTGGTCTGCGATTTCGAACAGGTCGATGTCGTCGGAGTTCACCAGCGAACTGACCTCGCCGAAGGTGAGCAGGTCGCTGCGGCTTTCCAGCCCGAGCATGGTGAACATCGATTGCGACCAGAAGATCCGCCCGCGCGACAGATCCCAGTCCCAGAGGCCGCATCGGCCGCGGTTGAGCGCGGTATCGATGCGGCCGCGAACGGCATCGTTGATGAGATCGCCCTCGCGCGCGCGGGTGGACTGCCAGTGAAACGCGAAGCCCAGGATCAGGACCACGAAGCCGGTGGTGGCCGACAGCGTGATCGACAGCGCCGTATCCGGGCGCCAGATTGAATCGGTCTTTTCCTGGATGACGGTGACCTGGCCCAGCAAGGATCTGACGACGCGCTGGGTCGCAAACGCGCTGCTGCCGTCGAGCAGGATGATGTCGGCGATGCTCGCGGGCGATGTGCCGCGCAAGGCGGGCGATTGCGCGGTGCTGACGAGTTCCAGAATCCGGCTGTTCTCGTCTGCCGCCGCTTCGAGCGGGACGCGCGCGAGAACCCGCTGATCGGCGCCGGTGACGATGACATGGCGGCCGGAGGCGATCGCCCAGGCGGGAACGAGTTCCGGCAACAGGTTCTGAAGACGCTCGACGGAGGCGGGGCGGTCCTGGCGGATCACGCCGACATGCTCAAGCCGTTCGGCCAAGAGGTCGGCGAGCGCCAGCAGATCGTGTTTTGTCATTGCCTGCTTTTGCCGGGTCTGATCGATGACCTGCACCATGGCGCCGACACATATCGTCACCAGGAAAGCAATGATCAATGCGGGGACGGCGCGGCGAAGCGCGGGCTCCGCGACCAGCAGCCTGTGATAGGCAGGTTTTGCGATCGATTGCGCCAATCCTTTGATCGAATCGGATTGAGCGCAAGCGCTCGCCACCTGAGCGCGCGCCATACCCTAAGCCCCCGTGAGAATTCCGTACATCGATCGGGAAGGGCAGCCCCGCCCTTCCGAATCGCCACGATTTGAATCCACTTTTTCGGTGCTGTCGAGAGTCAACGATTCGTTAATAGGAAATAAATTTTGTCCAACGGAGAATCGTGAGGCTTCGTCGCGCTCGCCCGTGAGTCCGAAACGGGAACGCCGCTCTGCGGCAGCGATCAGCTTCCGCGCGGCGGCTCCGCGTGACTGATGACGCGCTTGACGCTGGGGAAGGCGCGGCGCAACGCGCGTTCGATCTCGTCGACCTGGGCATGCACCCTGGCGACGCTCATCGACGGCGCGGCACGGCAATGGAAGTTGACGATCTCGCCCGCGTCGCTATTGCGGACGCGCACGTTGTGAATGTCATGGATCGCGCTGCCTGCGGCGAAACCGGACAGGGCCTTTCGGATGATATCGATCCGTGCGGGAGCGGCGTCCGTCCCGAGCGGAAGCTCCGGCTCCAGCGGCTCGATGTGCGTGTCCACCTCGGCCTCCGCGCCGAACTCGAGGCGGATGTCGTGCTCCAGCCGATGCGCGATCGCATGGGCGTCCACCAGCGCCATGTCGCCGTCGACCTCCAGGTCGATGCTGACCGTCAGTTTTGCTCCGAGGTCGTGCACGGTGACGTGGTGAATCGCGAGCCCCGAATTGCGGGCGATCACCATGATGCGCTCGCGGACGCTTTCGTTGTCGTGCGCGACCGGTATCGCGGTGAATGTCAGATCGGCCTCGCCGAGAGCGGCGGACACGGCGTCCTGCGCCTGCTGCTTGATGGCGTCGATGCGGTCGATCGGATAGGTTCGCGGCACCTTGGCGATCACGTCGACAAAATGCCGGGGACCGACCATTCGGACCCGCAAACGCTCGACATCAATGACGCCCGGTAACAGCCTGATCGCGGCGCCGGCCCGCTCGGCGGCGCCTTCCGGCGCGCGATCCAGCAGGGTTTCCACTGTGGCGCGTCCGAGCCGCAAGCCCAGCACGGAGATCAGAACGGCGACGCCGATCGCAGCCGCGGGATCGCCCCACGCATAGCCCAGTCCGGACAGCGCAAGCCCGATGATGACGGCGACCGATCCGAGGACGTCGGAAGCGAAGTGCAGGGCGTCGGCTTCCAGCGCCTGGCTGCGGGTGTCGAGCGCGGTCCGGTGCAGCGCACGGGCACGCCAGAAATTGACGGCGATGTCGACCGCCAGCACGACGAACGGAATGGCGGAGAGCGTCGGTGGCGGCACCCCGTCGCGCAAGTGGGCATAGGCCTGCACCACGATGCCACCTGCAAGCACGTAGAGTAGGGCGATGACGCCAAGGGCCGAGAGGCTTTCGATCTTGCCGTGGCCGTAGTGATGTTCGTCATCGGCGGGACGGTCGGAAATCCGCACCACGATCCAGGTTGCGACCGTGGCGATGAGATCGACCGAACTGTGCAGCGCCTCGGAAATCAGCGCCAGGCTTCCGATCGCCACGCCGACCACGAACTTGACCGCCGCCATGCTGGCGCTGGCGACGATGGAGACGGCGGCGACTCTTGTCTTGGAATTGGAGGCGGAGCGTGGCATCCGCGCAGGTTTAGCAGCCCGCCACCTTGGATAAAAGCGCGCGCGATCACGCCATCGCCTCCGCTTGCGCCATTCATTGTTGCGAATTGTTCCGATTTCAGGATGCGCCGAGGAGCTGCGGGTTGAGCCACCCTCTCGGGCTCATCAGGACCTCGATCCGCTCCATCGTGCGGCAAACCAGCCGATCGCGGCAGCGGCGGCGAGGCCGATGGACGCCGCCGCGGCATCGACCAGAAAATCCCCCAGCCGCATATGGCGGCCGGGCGCCCACAGTTGCAGGATCTCGATCTGGCCGATCAGAATGACGGATAGCGCCACGACGAGCAGGCGTCGCCGCGGGAACGCGAGGCCGGCGGCGAGACCAACCAGAATAAAGGCGAGGGCATGCTCACCGCCCTGTCCGAGCGGGGCGTGCGGGCGATAGCGCGGCGGCCCGAGCGTCGCGAAGATGACTGCCCCGATCAGGATGAAAACGCCTATGCGGAAGAGATTTCTCATCGCCGGCGCATAGCACGATTTGCCCAGGCGTAGGGCAAGAACCGGCCGCTGCCCTGGATTTGGGGCGGGCCTGCCCGCCAGGCGCGGCCGGGGCGCTCGAAGTAAGCTGTTATAAATCCCATAAGGCGTGTTTTTTTGGCTGGATTTCGAAATATTGTTCTCCGGGCCGAATCAACAGACAGGATCGATGATGGCAACCCAGATGACGAAATCGCAGCTCGTTGAGAAAGTCTCGGCTCAGGCCGGATTATCGAAGAAGGACGTAAAGGGCGTTCTCGAGGCGCTTGCGACCACGGGCTACAAGGAACTCAAGAAGACCGGCACCTTCATGCTGCCGGGCTTTGCGAAATTCGTGGTTATCAAGAAGCCGGCGACCAAGGCGCGCAAGGGCACCAACCCCTTCACCGGTGAGCCGATGACCTTCAAGGCGAAGCCGGCTCGAAAGATTGTCAGGGCGCGGCCGGTCAAGGCTGCGAAAGACGCGGTGTGATGCAGGGGCCCTTCGGGGCCCTTGTGCTTTGGGTCCCTTATGTTTTGGGTCCCTTGTGTTTTGGATCCGCCTCCCTCGGGTCGCTGCTTGTCCTCGGCGAGTCCCTGGGGGCTGGCTGGAGTGACCCGGCTTTTGTCGGCAAAACACCGCGATCATCACTCACGGCGATCATCACCCGTAACGATCATCACGCCGCGATCATCACATGACCGTGCACGGCGCGCACCCCTGCACAACAGGCAGGACAACCCTTACATCGGGCTAAAGGGCATAGGACGAAAATCGGAGTTACAAAGTTTTCCGGCCGTGGTTCTATTCAGCCGATGGAATAAACCGCCTCGGAGGATCCCGTGTCTACGATCAGGTTGACCGTCAATGGCAAACCGGTCTCTGTCGAGGTCGAAGACCGGACGCTTCTCGTTCACCTGCTGCGCGACCATCTGGGACTGACCGGCACGCATGTCGGCTGCGATACCAGCCAATGTGGCGCATGCACCGTTCATATCGACGGCCGTGCGGTCAAGTCCTGCACGGTCCTGGTCGGGCAGGCCAACGGCACGAGCATCACGACCATCGAAGGTATCGCCAACGGCGACGAACTGCATCCGATGCAGGCGGCGTTCCGCGATAATCACGGACTCCAGTGCGGCTTCTGCACGCCCGGCATGATCATGGCTTCGATCGACATCGTGCGTCGCCATGGCGCTGGGTTGACCGAGGACATTCTGCGCCAGGAGCTTGAAGGCAATATCTGCCGCTGCACCGGCTATCATAACATCGTCAAATCGGTGCTCGATGCGGCCGGCCGGATGACAGCGGCGCAGGCCGCGGAATAACGGCCCGGAGCGGTCGCTCGGGAAACTCTGGTCGCGCCGGATTCGATGGAAGAGGCGTGGCATCACTCCGAAGGGAGCGAATGATGGGAATCGAGGGAATCGGCGCCCGCGCGCTGCGCAAGGAAGACAAGCGCTTCATTACCGGCAGGGGCCGCTACGTCGATGATATCCGCTTGCATGGCATGACCTATGCGGCGTTCGTGCGCAGTCCCTACGCCCACGCCAAGGTGAGCGCGATTGACACCGCGCCGGCGCTTGCGATGCCGGGGGTGGTTGCCGTCCTGACCGGCAAGGAACTGGTCGACGACAAGATCGGCAACCTGATCTGCGGCTGGATGATCCACTCCAGGGACGGCTCACCGATGAAGATGGGGGCGTGGCCCGCGATGGCGCCGGAGACCGTGCGTTTCGTCGGGCAGGCCGTTGCCGTCGTCATCGCCGAGACGCGCAATCAGGCGCGCGACGCGGCTGAAGCTGTTGTCGTGACTTACGAGGAGCTTCCCGCGGTCGTCGATATGCGCGAGGCGGTCGCGAGCGGCGCGCCGCAGCTTCATCCGGAGGCGCCGGGCAATGTGATCTTCGATTGGACGCTTGGCGATGAAGCCGCAACCGAGGTGGCCTTCAACGCGGCCGCCAATATAGTCTCGCTCGACATCACCAACAATCGTCTGGCGCCAAATGCGATCGAGCCGCGCGCCGCGATCGCCGAGTATGATCCGGCGGAGGAGCACTTCACGCTCTATACCACTTCGCAGAATCCGCATGTGGCGCGGCTTGTGCTCTCGGCGTTCTACAACATCGCGCAGGAGCACAAACTGCGCGTGATCGCGCCTGATGTCGGTGGCGGCTTCGGCTCGAAAATCTTCATCTACCCCGAGGAGATGGTGGCGCTGTGGGCCGCGAAGAAGACCGGCCGCCCGGTGAAATGGACCGCCGACCGCACCGAGTCATTCCTGACCGACGCGCACGGCCGCGATCATCTGACCAGGGCCGAGATGGCGTTCGACAAGGACAACAGGATCACGGGATTGCGCGTGAAGACCCATGCCAATCTCGGCGCCTACATGTCGCTGTTCTCCTCGTCGGTGCCAACCTATCTCTACGCCACGCTGCTGTCGGGCCAGTACGACATTCCCAATATCTTCGCCGAGGTGATCAGCGTCTATACCAACACCGCGCCGGTGGACGCCTATCGCGGCGCGGGCCGGCCCGAGGCGAGTTACGTTGTCGAGCGGCTGATGGAAACCGCGGCGCGCCAGCTCAAGGTCGATCCGACCGAACTGCGGCGCAAGAACTTCATCACCCAGTTTCCGCATCAGACGCCGGTCATCATGGCTTATGACATCGGCGACTTTAACGCGTCGCTCGATGCGGCGATGAAGGCGATCGATTATGCCGGGTTCGCGGCGCGCAAGGCCAAGGCAAAGAGCGAGGGCAGGCTGCGCGGCATCGGCGTGTCCTGTTATATCGAAGCCTGCGGCATTGCGCCGTCAAAGGCCGTCGGCAGCCTCGGAGCCGGCGTGGGCTTGTGGGAATCCGCGGAGGTGCGCGTCAATCCGGTGGGTACTATCGAGGTGCTGACGGGGTCGCACAGTCACGGCCAGGGGCACGAGACGGCATTCGCGCAAGTGGTCGCCGGCCGGCTCGGAATTTCAATCGATCAGGTTCAGATCGTGCACGGCGACACCGACAAGGTGCAGTTCGGCATGGGCACCTACGGCTCGCGCTCGGCGGCCGTGGGCTTGTCGGCCATCGTCAAGGCGATGGAGAAGGTCGAGGCCAAGGCGAAGAAGATCGTCGCGCATCAGCTCGAGGCTTCGGAAAACGACATCGTCATCGAGGAAGGCCAGTTCAAAGTTGCCGGCACCGACAAGGCGATTGCGCTGCCGATGGTCGCGCTGGCCGCCTACACCGCGCACAACCTGCCCGACGGCATGGAGCCGGGGCTGAAGGAGAGCGCGTTCTACGATCCGACCAACTTCACGTTTCCGGCGGGCGCCTACATTTGCGAGGTCGAGGTTGACGCCGATACCGGCAAGACGTCGTTCGTCAACTTCGTCGCGGCGGATGACTTCGGCCGCCTCATCAATCCGATGATTGTCGAAGGGCAGGTCCATGGCGGCCTCGCGCAGGGCATCGGCCAGGCGCTGCTGGAGCACGCGGTCTATGACGAGAACGGTCAGTTGCTCACGGCCTCGTTCATGGACTATGCGATGCCGCGCGCCGAAGACCTGCCGTCCTTCAATATCCAGCACACCATGACGGAGTGTCCGGGCAATCCGCTCGGCGTAAAGGGTTGCGGCGAGGCCGGCGCGATCGGTGCATCTGCCGCCGTCATCAACGCCATCACCGACGCCATCGGCAACAACGATCTTGCGATGCCGGCCTCGCCCGACCGCGTCTGGCACGCGATCCACGGCTGAACGACGGGCAGGGAGACGCGGCCATGTATCAGACCACCTATCATCGCCCCGCCAGCATCGACGAAGCCGTTTCGCTGTTCGCCAAGGCTTCCGATCCGAAATATCTCGCCGGCGGCCATACGTTGCTGCCGGTGATGAAGCAGCGGCTGGCGGCTCCCTCCGACGTGATCGATCTTGCCGGGATCAGTGAACTGATCGGCGTGGAGGCGTCCGGTGACACGCTCACGATCAGGGCGGCCACCACCTATTATGACATCATGACCAACGCCGATGTGAAGAAGGCGATTCCGGCGCTGGTGCATCTGACGTCGTTGCTCGGCGATCCCGCAGTCCGTTATCGTGGCACCATCGGCGGATCGATCGCCAACAACGATCCGGCCGCCGACTATCCGGCGGCCGTCCTGGCGCTTGGCGCGACCGTGAAGACCAACAAACGGTCGATCGCAGCCGATGATTTCTTCAAAGGACTGTTCACGACGGCGCTGGAAGACGGCGAGATCATCACTGAAATAGGCTTCCCGATTCCGGAAAGAGCCGGCTACGCCAAGATGCGTCATCCGGCTTCGCGTTTCGCGTTGACGGGCGTCTTCGTCGCCAGGATCAAAGGCGGCGACGTGCGCGTGGCTGCGACGGGCGCGTCGCAGAATGGCGTGATGCGGGTCCGCGCGATCGAGGCGGCGCTCAATGCCGATTGGTCTCCATCGGCGCTGGACGCGATCGGGATTTCGGATGCGGACATGATCGCCGACATTCACGGATCGGCGGCCTATCGCGCCAATCTCGTCAAGGTTATGGCCCAGCGCGCCATCCGGCAGGCGGGCTGATCCGGTCGCTCCGAACTCCCGCGCAGTTATGCCGTCCACGCTCGGCGCATGCCATCCGGCGATTGTCAGGCGTTATGCTAATAGCCAAAAAGATATATTGACTATGCATCTTAATCGAGCGAGTATTCAGTTCGTCAGGGTGATTCTTTGAGGCCCTGAATTCGAGGATCGGCCGAAGGCAGGCTCGTTCCCGGTGGCCCATCGCGATGCATGGTCCATCGTTCTGGAAAGTGGCGATCGCAAGACAGTTCAAGGTGGCTTGACCCACACAGCGGTCGGAGATGACCGTCCTGCCACCTTCGTCGACACAGGGATCTTCCGCAGGGATCGCTTGTCGACCGCGCCGGCGGCTCTCGCTCCGCCGGCGCCTCCTTTTGAGCAGGCCGTCGCCATGTTCTCGCTGGCAAGGATCGCTACCCCGGCAGGGGAATAAGCCAGATAGCATCGACGTATTTCCCGGGTGGTGCGTCTCAAACGAGACCTACGCCATGCGTTGTGAAACGCTGCGCATGAAGCCTTTTAGGGATAGCCGTGCAGCATTAATCGATCCGCGCGAACTTCCCAGCTTTCGAGCCGGTTGAGGAAACTCATCCCCAGAAGGTTGGTTTTCATCTGGCCGCGCGGAACAACGAGCGCGGGCACGGATCGCTCGACGAGCTTTCCGACCGCAAGCCGGTCGAGCGTCAGTCGCGCCGCGCGCGCCCGCCCGCCCGCCGTCTCGACGTCGACGTCGTAGTTCAGCAATTCCAACGGTAATCCCGCCGCTTTCGCGGTCTCGTAGGTGAGGACGACGGAGGTTGCGCCGGTGTCGATGATCATTGCTGTTTTCACGCCATTGATCTTGGCATGCAGCGTAAAATCCCCGTTCTGGGCACGGGGAATCTGGACGCTGCGCTCGGTTCCCGCACTGGCCTTGCGCAGCATGGTCGAGACCAGACGTCCTGCCGCAGATATCCGCGCGGGATCGCCATAGGCGACCACGGTTCCCGCCGTCGCCGCCAGCATGCCCAGCACCAGCAGGATACGGATCACAGCGCACCTGCCGGAGCGGGGGTGCGTGGCGGTTTTTCGCCCGCATCCCGTTCTGGAATATCAGAATCGATCACGTCCACGACTTTGTATCGATTCGATCCCGAATTATCGTGATCCGGGTTTTTGGTGACGACTGGTTGATTCAAGAAGCTCGGCATGGGCGTCTCGATGCTCATTCGGGATGACGACGATCAGTCATGCGCTGCCCTCGTCTAAAGACCCGTGCCGGCGTTCATGATCGGCTTGTTCCGCAGGTGGCGTCTTTCCTCCGCTGCGCGATCGGCGGTTCGTTCGGGTTGGAGCGGCGGAGCATCCTCCGCCATCGGCGCCAGAGCGGACATCACGCGCTCGGGCGGAAAAGTGACGATGACCTCAGTGCCGATGCGGAGCCTGGACCGCAGGGTGAACGTGCCGCCGTGCATGTCGATCAGGCTTTTTGCGATCGGCAAGCCGAGGCCCGCGCCTTGCTCGGCCGATTTGATCGAATTCGACCCTTGCCCGAATGACGCCAGCACGATCGGGATTTCGTCTTCAGCGATCCCCGAGCCGTTATCCTTGACGCTGAGGTACTGCCCGCCGGATGCGGTCCATCCGACCTTGAGCCAGATCTCCCCGCCCTGTGGCGTGAACTTGATCGAGTTTGACAACAGGTTGAGCACGATCTGGCGCGTGGCGCGCTCGTCCCCCCAGATTCGCGGCATGCCTTGTTCGAACACCTCGTGAATGGTGATGCCGCGGCTGGACGCCCGCAGCTTCAGGAGGTGATGACAGTCCTCGACGACATGGACCAGGGACACCGCTTCTTCGTTGAGTTCATAACGGCCGGCCTCGATCCGCGACAGGTCGAGGATCTCGTTGATCAGATTCAGCAGGTGAACACCGGAATTATGGATGTCGGCCGAGTAGGTCTTGTAGGCCGGGACCGCATGTTTGCCGAAAATCTCGCTCTTCATCACCTCGGAAAATCCAAGGATGGCGTTGAGCGGCGTCCGCAGTTCGTGACTCATTTGAGCCAGAAATCTTGATTTTGCGACGTTGGCCGATTCCGCGCGATGCCGCGCTTCATCGGAAATGGCCTTGGCCTGCTCGAGTTCGGCGATCAGGGCATCCTTCTCCGCGCGTGCTTCAAGTGTCGCCAGCGTGGTGGAATGCAGGCGATGCGCGAGCAATGCGAAGTATCCTTCCGCGGCCAGCGCGAGAACGGCCAGGATGTAGTCATTGAAGGTGCCCGCGATTGCGAACTTCAGCGCGACCGCTGTTGTCACGGGAGCGGTCGCGGCAAGCGCGGCAATGGGCAGGCTGGCGGCAAGCATGCTCGATACCGCCACGATCAGCAGCATCAGGAACATCATCAGGGTATTGGCAACCAGGTTCGAACCGGAAGGCTGAACCAGGATCGTCATCCAGCATAGGCCGTACAGGAGATCGAGCAGGATGAAGCGCGCGCGCCATCTGCGCGTGCTGTTGTGGGGCGAGGTCTCGTTGAGGAAATTGTTGCAGTTGTAGATGATGAGACCATGGACGCAGAGCATCACGAATGTCCATGCCGCAGCCGTGGCTGGCTCGATCCGGAAACCGAACAGCACGCCGGCGGCGACCACGAGCAGCATCACCACGAACGAGGCCGACAGTCGCGTTTGCGCATATTGCCGGAGCAGTTCGTGATCGAACGCCGGGCGTGTTCCGCTGGTCGAGGTCAAGCGGTCGCGCGCTTCGCGGACCCGCTGCGTGGCGGCGCGCCGATGGCGTGCGGAAGGTACAATCGCGGGCGCGACCGGAACCTGGGCAACTTCAGGTTTATCGGCGGGGGTACTCATCAACCAGACACGAATCCTGCACGCGGCCGCGCGAGCCTTTGCTCGCCTATCTTTGGCGCTAAATCATTAAGGGCTGCCTTAAAGTGCAGGACAATCCGGTTAACGGGTGGTTAAATCCTCCTGGAAACAGGACTTGCTGCGGCGAATGGACCGGATCGGTCCATCATAAATCCGGCGCCCGTTAACGCTCAAGCCGCGCCAGGAGACTTGACGTGTCCCAGCGGCAGCCTCCCATTTTCTCGACTTCTGCGTAAAACGCATCCACTAGGCTTGTGACCGGAAGGCTGGCGCCATTGCGGCGGGCTTCCGAGAGGCAGATCGAGAGGTCCTTGCGCATCCATTCGACGGCGAAGCCGAAATCGAACCTGCCTTCGTTCATCGTCCTGGAGCGGTTGTCCATCTGCCACGATTGAGCGGCGCCCTTCGAAATCACCTCGACCACCGAGTTGATGTCCAGTCCGGCCTTCCTGGCGAAGTGGATGCCCTCCGACAGCCCTTCCACGAGGCCGGCAATGCAGATCTGGTTGACCATTTTGGTCAACTGACCCGCGCCCGCCGGGCCGAGCCGTTTGCACATCCTGGCGTAGGCCGCGATGACCGGTTCGGCGGCGGCGTACGCATTTTCCGTTCCCCCGCACATGACTGTGAGAGCGCCGTTTTCAGCGCCGGCCTGGCCGCCGGAGACCGGGGCGTCGACAAAACCGAAGCCGCGCCTGGTCGCTTCGGCATCGAGTTCGCGCGCGATCTCTGCCGAGGCGGTCGTATGATCGACAAAGGTAGCGCCTCGCTTCATTCCAGCAAACGCGCCGCCGTCGCCAACCGTGATCGCGCGCAAGTCGTCGTCGTTGCCGACGCAGGCCATCACGAAATCCTGACCCTCGGCTGCCGCTTGCGGCGTCGGCGCGGTTTTGCCGCCGAATTTTCCGGCCCATGCCTCGGCCTTGGCCGGCGTTCGATTGAACACCGTCACCTCGTGGCCCCTTGCGGTGAGATGTCCTGCCATGGGAAACCCCATGACGCCGAGACCGAGAAATGCGACTTTAGCCATATCTGAACCTTATCATGTCCGAACCGTGTTCAAAAAACTGCGGTTTTGCCGTCATCGCGGCCAGGCCTGTTTGACGGGCGTTTTGCGGGTGGGAGCGGGGTGGGTGCGTCGCGATCAAATCTGGTGGAGCGGATTTTGACTTTCGCGGCCCACTTGACCGCGAGTTAGCGGTGCGAATGTCAAATCCAAACTCCGTGTTCGTCGATTCTAACATTTGTAAAAAGAACGCTCTGCAAGGGAATGCAAATGTTAGGATCGAACCCGGTGGCCTGCCATCCAGCATAGCCCTTGGGGCCGGAGCGGCAAAGGCGGGAATATCCAGAAGCGCGGGCCGCAACGGCAATGCGATAGGACAGGAGAGGGTTGTCGCCGGCAGAATTCCAAGACGGTGTGAAACGCGTTAGAGCATGATCTCTGAAAGTGGAAACCGGTTTTCGGAAAAGATCATGATCAAGCAAAGATAAGCGACGGGTCTGATTCAACGCTGTTGAAACAGACGCTGGAATTGAACCGGTATCGATTGTCAGTCGACAGGAGCGGCGCGACATGAGCGTGGGCACGCTTGATCACTTCAACATCCGGACCCGCAAGCTTGCCGAGACGGTGCGCTTTTACGAGGAGATCCTCGGTCTCACCAAAGGCGCCCGGCCGGACTTCGCTTTTCCGGGCGCATGGCTCTATAGCGAGGGCAAGCCGGTGGTTCATCTCGTCGACATCTCCCCGACGTCCGAGCCGCAGAAGCCGGATTCGGGTGTGGTCCATCATATCGCCTTCGCCAGCCGCAATTTCGAGAGCATGAAACAGCGTCTGGAATCAAAAGGCTTCGCTTTCAGGGCTCGCGAAGTCCCCGGCGGAGCCCTGTGGCAGATTTTCGTCAGCGACCCGAACGGGGTAATGATCGAACTGAACTACGATGCGGCGGCTGAACGGGAGCGGCCTCCGCAGGCTTCGAGCCCGGACCTGCCGTTGGATTAGTCAAGCACGGACATTGACCGGGGTGAGGCGGGTCGCCATGTTGAGTCTGTTTCGTCGCCAGTGACCCAGTTCAACATTTGCCCCCGTCGCGACAGGCATTCCTGCAAATGTCAGATCAAGGGACCGCTGGCAAATCTGGTTTCCAGTGGAGGATTTGATGTTCGCTGCTCGCGCTCGCTGCAAGCCGGCTACCGAATGTCAAGTCCACTCCACGAGCGAGCCGATCCCGGAGTGACCACTTGACCGTAACGCCGCAACAGGTTCTCGATCGGCTGGCTGGTGTCCTGTCTCCGCGCGGCGTGGCGCTGACCGATGCCGGCGTACTGTCCGAGATCGCCGTCACTGGCGACCGGGTGTTGTTCTCCATCGACGTCGAGGCCTCGGAGATCGGCGCATGGGAGGACGTTCGCGCCCGGGCGGAGGCCGCCGTGCGCGCCATCCCCGGCGTGTCGGTTGCCATGGTCGTCTTGACCGCCGAACGCAAGGCCGGCGACGCCGCCCCCACGCCGCGGTCCACGCAAGGGATTCCGCATGTCTCGGCACATCGCGCGCCGCAAAAGCCGGCGTCACAGTCGCCGATGTCGCGACAGTCGGATATTCCCGGAGTTGCGGCCGTCATAGCCGTAGCCTCCGGCAAGGGGGGGGTCGGCAAATCGACCACCGCGCTCAATCTCGCGCTCGGCCTGCGGGCTCTCGGTCTGCGCGTTGGCCTGCTCGATGCGGATATCTATGGACCCTCGATCCCGAGACTGACCGGTATTCGGGAAAAGCCGCGACTGAGCGACGAGAAAAAAATGATCCCGATCCAGCGTTTCGGCCTCGCGATCATGTCGGTCGGCTTCCTGGTCGAGGAAGAAAGCGCAATGATCTGGCGCGGCCCGATGGTGACGTCCGCGATCAGGCAGATGCTGCGGGATGTCGCCTGGGGCGAACTCGACGTTCTGGTCGTGGACATGCCGCCGGGGACCGGAGACGCGCAACTGACGCTGGCGCAGACCGTGCCGCTCAAGGGCGCCGTCATCGTTTCGACGCCGCAGGATTTGTCGCTGATCGACGCGCGGCGCGGGATTGCGATGTTCAGGAAGGTCAACGTGCCGGTTCTTGGCATCGTCGAAAACATGAGCTTTTTCCAGTGTCCGCATTGCGGGACGCGAAGCGATATCTTTGGTCACGGGGGCGCGCGACATGAGGCGGAACGGCTGGGCGTGCCGTTTCTGGGCGAAGTCCCGCTTCACATGTCGATTCGCGAGACCTCCGACTCGGGTCATCCGGTGGTGGAGAGCGAGCCGGACGGACCGCATGCGGCGATCTATCGCGTCATTGCCGGGCGTGTTCGCGACCAGCTTCACAGTGTGATCGCTGCGGCCTGAACAGCGTCTGCCGGAATTCGTAAGAAACGTCGTCATAGGGAGTGTCTGAATGAAACGCCGCGATTTTCTGAAAGCTTCGGCGGCCGGCTCCGCTGCCGCGATCGTAGCCTCGCCGGCAATCGCGCAATCGGCACCCGAGATCAAATGGCGCATGACGTCGAGCTTCCCGAAGTCGCTCGACACGATCTATGGCGGTGCCGAGTTTTTCGCGAGGCAAGTCGCGGAAATGACCGACAACAAGTTTCAGATCCAGCTCTTCGCCGCCGGCGAGATCGTCCCCGGATTGCAGGCGCTCGATGCGGCCGCCAACAATACCGTCGAGATGAGCCATACCGTTTCCTATTATTATGTCGGAAAGGATCCGACCTTCGCGATCTTCGCGTCTGTCCCGTTCGGCCTCAATGCGCGTCAGCAGAATTCCTGGCTCTATCAGGGCGGAGGGAACGAACTCGCCAATGAGTTCTTCAAGAAGTTCGGAGTCATCGGTTTTCCCTGCGGCAATACCGGCACGCAGATGGGCGGCTGGTTCCGCAAGGAGATCAAGACGGTCGCCGACCTGTCGGGCCTGAAGATGCGAATCGGCGGCATTGCCGGGCAGGTGCTTCAGAAAGTCGGCGTCGTGCCGCAACAGCTTGCGGGCGGCGACATTTATCCCTCGCTCGAAAAGGGCACGATCGATGCGGCCGAGTGGGTCGGCCCATACGACGATGAAAAACTGGGCTTCCAGAAAGTCGCGAAATACTATTGCTATCCCGGCTTCTGGGAAGGCGGCCCGACGATCCACGCTTTCTGCAATCTGGAAAAGTGGAACACCTTGCCGAAAGCCTATCAGGCCATCGTGATGAATGCGGCCGCCAACGCCAACACCTGGATGACGGCGCGCTACGACATGCAGAATCCCGCCGCTCTCAAGCGGCTCGTCGCTGGTGGCACCCAATTGCGGCCGTTCAGCAACGAGATCCTCGAGGCTTGCCTGAAGGCGACGAACGAATTGTGGGGTGAGATTTCGGCGAAGAACCCCGACTTCAAGAAGACCATCGAGATCATGCAGGCCTATCGTTCGGACGGATACCTGTGGTGGCAGGTGGCCGAGTATACCTATGACAGCTTCATGATCCGGTCGCGTACGCGCGGTTGACGGCGCACCCAAGCAGTTCGGGCGCGAAGCACTCATAGAGCCTTCCCGCTTCTGATGGAATCAGAAGCGGGACTCTATGATTTTTCTTCCCGCGAACCGGTCTCCACGTCGCTCGAAAAAGCTCTATTGCTGTGGTGTCAGTGGTGGACCGAAATCGAGCGGCGCGACGTCGATATCGGGAATCTCGATCCTGATCTTGTCGAGATCGACGGTTGCCGGTTTGCCGAGCAGGCCTGTCACCGTGGCGGGAAACGCGATCACGAGCACGACCATGATGATCTGCAATCCGATCCAGGGTACGGCGCCCCAGTAGATGTCGGAGCTTTTCACCTCGCGCGGCGCGACTCCGCGCAGATAGAACAGCGCGAAACCGAATGGAGGATGCAGGAACGAGGTCTGCATGTTGACGCAGATCATGACGCCGAACCAGATCAGGGCGGCGTCCGCGCCGACGATCGGAGCGAGAAGCTTCTGCGCCACCGGGGCGATCATCGGCAGGATGATGAAGGCGATCTCAAAGAAATCGAGGAAAAACGCCAGGAAGAAGATGAAGATGTTGATGAAGGCGAGAAAGCCCCACGCGCCGCCCGGCAGCGAGGTCAGCAGATGTTCGAGCCATTCGCCGCCGGATACGCCGAGAAACACCACAGAGAAGCAGGTCGAGCCGATCAGGATGAACGTCACCATGGTGGTGAGGCGCATCGTCGATTGATAGCCCTGCTTGATGAGGCCTCGAAGCCCGGGAATTCGGACCGCTTCCAGGCAAATCCACACCACCGCGAGATAGGTAACGGCGAACGCGATCTTGAAGACCAGCCCTTCCGCGACGAAGATGCCGACGAGCGTGCCGATGCCGCCAGCGATCGCGCCGACGATCAGGATTTTGCGGCCGGTGGTGCTGAAATCCTTGTGGTGAATGGCCGCAAGAACGATCGCGCCGACGGCGCCCATCGCGCCGGCTTCCGTCGGAGTCGCCAGCCCCATCATCATGGTGCCGAGCACGACGAAGATCAGGACGGCGGAGGGAATGATGCCCATCAGGCATTTCCGCCATAGCGGCCAACCGGTGAGCGTGCGGAATTCCTTCGGCACAGCGGGGACGTGATCGGGTCTGAAGATGCCGAGTAGGAAGGTGTAGCCGGCGAACAGCGCGATCTGGAACAGCGAAGGGCCCCAGGCGCCGAGATACATGTCGCCGACCGACTTTCCGAGCTGGTCGGCGAGAACGATCAGCACCAGCGAGGGCGGAACGAGTTGGGTGATGGTGCCGGATGCCGCCAGCACCCCGGTGATGTAGCGCGTATTGTAGCCGTAGCGCATCATCACGGGCATCGAGATCAGCGCCATCGCAATCACCTGCGCCGCGACCGTGCCGGTGATGGCGCCGAGAATGAATCCGACGAGAATGACCGAATAGCCCAGGCCGCCGCGGATCGGCCCGAACAACTGGCCCATCGAGTCGAGCATGTCTTCCGCGAGACCGCAGCGCTCGAGCACCGATCCCATGAAGGTGAAAAACGGAATCGCGAGCAGCAGTTCGTTGGACAGCACGCTGCCGAACACGCGTCCCGGAATGGCCTGAAGGAAATTCAGGTCGAAAAAGCCGAGATGGATCGCGAGGAAGCCGAAGGAGAGTCCGACCGCAGCCAGCGTGAAGGCTACCGGAAAGCCGATCAACATCGCCAGAACCAGGCCGCCGAACATCATCGGCGGCATCATCTGGAGCGTAATCATTGGGTCGGTCTCTCATACGTCGTATCGATCGTGACGCTGCCTTGCAGCGCCGCAACGCGCTTGATCACTTCCGAGACGCCCTGAAGTGCCAGCATCACAAAACCGGCCGGGATGACGAGCTTGATCGGCCAGCGGACCAGGCCGCCGGCATTTCCCGACATTTCGCCGACCGCGTAGGACTGCATGAAGAACGGCCATGACAGGTAGCTCAGCAACAGGCAGGCGGGAATCAGAAAGAAGAGGGTGCCGATGAGATCGAGCCAGAGTCTGCCGCGCTCGGACAGGAACAGATAGAAGATCTCGACGCGGACGTGCTCATTGCGCTTGAAGGTGTAGGACGCGCCGAACATCACGAGGACGGCGAACATGTACCACTGCAATTCGAGCCAGCCGTTCGAACTGTAGTCGAAGGCGTACCGGACCATCGCGTTGCCGGCGCTCACCAGGACAGCGAGCAGCACGAGGACATTGCAGATGGATCCGATCTTTTCGTTGAGCTGGTCGATGGCCGCGCTCAGGGCCAGAAACGGACGCATCACATCCTCCTCGCGGCCGGCCGCGATTTTGGAAGCCGGATTGCAGAACGGCACGGCGCGCAAGCCATTACAGGACAGGCTACGCGTCAGGCCGCGGAGTTTCGGCGCTTTCATGGAAATGCAGCGGGCCGCCGGCCCGCGTACCATGAAGCCGGCGCACCATTCCAGCGTCGGACTGCCGCCGTCAACCGGAGGCTTGTTGATATCGAGGGAGTTTTGAGCGGCGCCGTCCGCGCGCGCTTATTCGCCTAACCGCCGGTGACGCTCATGTGCCGACTCACGCTTGGGCGGTTGTGGCGGTCGATGATGAAGTCATGGCCTTTCGGCTTCAGACCAATGGCGCGATCGATGGTTTCGTACAGCAGATCGTCGCTGGCGGACGCGCGCAGCGGCCGGCGTAGGTCCGAAGCGTCTTCATGGCCGAGGCAGGTGTGCAGGGTGCCCGTGCAGGTGATGCGGACGCGGTTGCAGGACTCGCAGAAATTGTGGGTCATCGGCGTGATGAAGCCGAGTTTGCCGCCGGTTTCGCTGACCCGGACGTAGCGGGCGGGACCGCCCGTGCTGTCATCCAGATCGGTGAGGGTGTACTGGCTGGCGAGCCGGGCGCGCACCATCGACAACGGCAGATACTGGTCGGTGCGGGACTGTCCGATGTCGCCCATCGGCATGACCTCGATGAGGGTCAGCGCCATGCCCCGGCCGTGCGCCCACTCCATCAGAGATGGAATTTCGTCTTCGTTGAGACCTTTGAGAGCGACCGCGTTGATCTTGACGGCGAGGCCGGCGGCTTGCGCCGCATCGATCCCGGCCATGACCTTCTGCATGTCGCCCCAGCGCGTGATCTCGCGAAACTTGGTCGGATCGAGCGTGTCGAGCGACACGTTGATCCGCCGCACGCCGCAATCCTTCAGCTCGGAAGCGAAACGGGCCAGTTGCGATCCGTTGGTCGTGAGCGTCAGTTCGTTCAGAGCCCCGGTCTGCAGGTGACGCGACAGCGAATGGAATAGCGACATCACGTTACGGCGCACCAGCGGCTCACCACCGGTCAGCCGCAGCTTGCGCACGCCCTTGGCGATGAACGCCGAGCACAGGCGGTCAAGCTCTTCCAGAGTGAGCAGGTCGACCTTCGGCAGAAAAGTCATGTCTTCGGACATGCAATAGAAGCAGCGAAGGTCGCAGCGATCCGTGACCGATACGCGCAAATAGCTGATGGACCGGCCAAACGGGTCGATCATTTTCCGGGCGGAAGCAGAAGCCTCGGTAAGAGCAGAGGTACCGGTCATTCAATTTGCCTTGTTGCAACGGCGCGAGCGGTATTTGTTTCTTTTCTAATCTAGGCAAGTTATGGCCGCCGCACAATGCGTCAGCTCTGCTGCGATGCGCAAGAGTTAACCGGCGGGTGCGGGTTTGAGTGCGGGAGAGGGGATCGGGAAAAAGGCGTTGCCGTCGCGGGCTAAGCTGCCGGCGCCGTGGTGGCGGGCGCAGGCTGCTTTGGATCGGCCCGTCGCTTCAAGCTGCGACGAACTGCCGTGCCCTTCCGTTCGGACCACAAAAGCGCTGGCGGCCGCAATAGCTGATCGCAACCGACATCAACCATGCTGACGAGGTTGAATTCCGACAGATAAATCAGCCTGTTACGTTCAGCATCGGGGTCTGCAACGCCGCGATGCTGTCCGGCAACTCCCTCATATGGCTGATGACGCGGTCGGGTTTGAGTTCCGCGATCGGGGTTTCCGTATAACCGAACGTAACTCCGATGACCGGGATTCCGGCCCGGCGCGCGACTCCGACGTCGGGACCCGCATCGCCCACCATAATGGTGGCCCGCAGGCTCCCGCCCGCGCGTGCGACCGTCTGCTGCAATATCGCCGGATCCGGTTTGGACACGCCAAAGGTGTCGCCTCCGCAGATTGCAGAAAACCGCGAGCTCAATCCCAACTGGTCAAGCAACAGCTTGGCGAGCGATTCCAGCTTGTTGGTGCAGACCGCGAAACGGTACCCTCGCGCCGCCAGTTCGTCGAGCGCCTCGACAAGTCCCTCGAACGGACGCGACGCATCGGCGATATGGGCGGTGTAATAGTCGATGAAGTCGCCCATCATCCGCGTGATGTCGTCCGGCGTCGCGGGATGATCGTCGTGCTCGAGGCCGCGCTCGATCATGCGCCGAACCCCGGCGCCGATCATCGAGCGGGCTGTCGGCAACGACACCGTGCGCAGGCCTTCGCGGTCCAGAACGAAATTGAGCGCGGCGGCGAGGTCGGGCGCTGTATCGACCAGCGTCCCGTCGAGGTCGAACACGACCATTGGAAAAGGGGAAAGTGTCATAATGGCGGATCGGTACCCGCCTCGCGCCAGACATGCAAGAGAAATGCGGCCTCGGCAAATGCTCCAATCCGCCGGCCGCAAACGCCCGATTGCCCTGTTCCTTGCGGATAGCTAGTGTCCCGCCGGGTTTGCATGTCGTTGCGGCAAACCTGGACGTGGACTCCGGACGCTGGGGGTCTGATCCAACCGCGTTGATCAGCCCTCCAGCCTTAATCTCTCTATTGATCGAGCAAGATCTTACCCGAAAACCGATTTCCACTTTTCGGGATCATGCTCTAGAGGGACGCGGGCAAGGCGAGACTGTGCAAGATCGAGGTCTTCATGACGTTGGATGAATTGAAAAGACAGGCTGCGGCGCGCGCCCTTGAATACGTTGAGGACGGCATGAAACTGGGCCTGGGGACGGGATCCACCGCCAGGCACTTTGTCGAGCTTCTGGGCGAGCGCGTCCGGGAGGGGCTGAAGGTCGTCGGCGTGCCGACATCCGAAGCAACGCGAGCCAACGCAGAGCGGTGCCGCATTCCGCTGACCACCCTGGACGATCTCGACCGGCTCGATCTGACGGTCGACGGCGCCGACGAAATCGATTCCGACTTGAACCTGATCAAGGGCGGCGGCGGGGCGCTGCTGCGCGAGAAGATCGTGGCGGCGGCGTCGGAGCGCATGATCGTGATCGCTGACGAGACGAAGTGGGTGGCGAGCCTTGGCAGGTTTCCCTTGCCGATCGAAGTCATTCCATTCGGGCTGGCGGCGACGCGCCGCGCCATTACCGATGCGTTCGCGAAAGCCGGCGTTTCGGGTCAACTGGCCGTCCGAAAGGGGCCGGACGGCCATGCTTTCGTCACCGATGGCGGCCACTGGATTTTCGATGCCAGCCTCGGGCAAATACCCGATGCATCCCAGCTGGCCGGGCTGTTGAATCCGATCCCTGGCGTCGTCGAGCACGGACTGTTCATTGGTCTGGCGCGTGTGGCGATGTTGGCGGGCGCACAGGGAATTCGCGTTGTTGAGCGGCGCTAACGCCGCAATCAGGAGAATCGAGATGAAGGGTCTTTCAAGAATTCTGCCGACGGCTTGCCTTGCCGTGGCGCTGGCGTTCTCAGGCACCGCGCTGGCTCAGCAGACCGCGCAGCCGACGGCCGCCGCCATCGCCTCGGCCAAAGAGCTTCTGACGCTCAAGCACGCGAACGCGATGTACGCGAATGCTGTTCCGGGCATGGTGGAGCGGACCAAGACCACGCTGCTTCAATCCAATCTGAACTACCAGAAGGATCTCAACGAGGTCGCGCTGATCGTTGCCAAGTCGCTGGCGGGTCGCGAAAAGGAGATCGGTGACGGCATGGCGAAGATTTATGCCAGCCATTTTACCGAGCAGGAGTTGAAGGACCTGGTCACCTTTTACAAATCCCCGCTGGGACAGAAGTTGATCACGCAGGAGCCCAAGGCGATCGAGGCGAGCATGGCATTCATGAACCAGTGGGCGCAGCAGTTCGCGGCGGTGGTCAACGGCGAATTCCGCGCGGAAATGCGCAAGCGCGGCAAGGAAATCTGATAAGGAAATCTGACTCCGGTCGGGCTTCGGCATGGCTGATTTCGACGTCGATCTGTTCGTCATAGGCGGTGGATCGGGCGGCGTCCGCGCCGCTCGCATCGCCGCCGGCTATGGCGCGCGCGTCATGGTCGCCGAGGAATACCGGATGGGCGGCACCTGTGTCATCCGGGGCTGTGTGCCGAAGAAGCTCCTGGTCTACGGATCTCACATCCGCCACGACATCGAGGATGCCGCCGGCTTTGGCTGGTCGATCCCCTCCGCCACCTTCGACTGGCCGACGCTGATCGCCAACAAGGACAGGGAGATTGCCCGGCTGGAGGCAGCCTATACGTCCACCGTCGAGAAGGCGGGCGTGCGCGTCGTCAAGGCGAGGGCGGTGTTCGACGACCCGCACACGCTGCGGCTTGCGACGGGCGAGACAATCCGCTCCAAGCATGTGCTGATCGCAACGGGCGGCGCGCCCAACCACGGGCGGTCCATTCCCGGCATCGAGCATGTGATCTCGTCCAACGAGGTGTTTCATCTTGCGAAGTTGCCGAAGCGGATTGCGATCCAGGGCGGCGGATATATCGCGCTTGAATTCGCCTGCATCTTCGCCGGATTCGGCAGCGATGTGACGCTGATCTATCGCGGCGACAATATCCTGCGCGGTTTCGACGACGATGTCCGCGCGCATGTCCGCGCCGAGATGGAAAAGGACGGCATCACCGTCCTGACGGGATGCACTGTCGACAGGGTCGATTGGCACGGCGACGAGTTCACGTCTCATCTGTCGAACGGGTCGAGCGTTGCCTCCGATCAGGTGCTGTTTGCGATCGGCCGGCATCCCAATGTCGCAAACCTCGGGCTTGAAAAGGCCGGCGTTGCCATCAATCCGAAGAACGGCGGCGTCGCCGTCGATGGCTTTTCGCGAACCAGCGTGCCGCACATCTACGCGGTCGGCGACGTTACGCATCGCTTCAACCTGACGCCGGTCGCCATCCGCGAGGGCCATGCGTTTGCGGATACGGTGTTTGGCGACAAACCCACGCGCGTGGATCATGCCGACATTCCGACCGCGGTCTTCTCGCAACCGGAGGTCGGCACGGTGGGGCTGACGGAGGCGCAGGCGCGCGAGCAGTTCAACAGCGTCGATATCTACAAGACGACGTTCCGACCGATGAAGGCGACGCTATCCGGCCGCGACACCCGCATTCTGATGAAGCTCGTGGTGGACGCGACGACGGATCGCGTGCTGGGCTGTCACATCGTCGGCGACGGCGCTGCCGAGATGGTGCAGGTTCTCGGCATCGCGATCAGGATGAAGGCGAAGAAGGCAGATTTCGATGCGACGATGGCGTTGCATCCCACGGCGGCGGAAGAACTCGTGACCATGCGGACGCCGACAGCCCGTCACGTGCGTGAAGCGGCGGAGTGAGGACTTTCAGCGGCGGTTCAAGTCGTTGCGGTCATGCCAATGCCATGCCGGTGATCGAGCATCCGCAGCGGAACCAACCCGGATTCGGCCGAGGCTGACGCACAGGCGAGCCGGACAAGTCCGGTTTATGGAATTACTTTTTTATTTCAATGCCTTGCGTGGCGAAACTTAATGCCAACTGGCGCGACGCGGCCAGCCTGTGTATATACGGGCTCGTCGCCGCTTCCCCGATAAGTGGCGGTTTTTCCTCAGGAGTTTGACCTCATGTCCGAACGGTGGACACCCGATAGCTGGCGGGCCAGGCCCGTGCAGCAAATGCCGGATTATCCGGATGCGAAATCATTGGGCGAAGTCGAGGCACAGCTCGCCACGTTTCCGCCGCTGGTTTTTGCGGGTGAGGCGCGCAATCTGAAGAAGGCCCTGGCCCGAGTCGCAAACGGCGAGGCGTTTTTGCTGCAGGGCGGCGACTGCGCCGAGAGCTTCGCCGAGCACGGCGCCAACAACATCCGCGACTTCTTCCGCGTGCTGCTGCAGATGGCGGTGGTCCTGACCTATGCCGGCGCGCTGCCGGTCGTGAAGGTCGGCCGCATTGCCGGCCAGTTTGCCAAGCCGCGCTCGTCGCCGATGGAGAAAATCGACGGCGTCGAACTGCCGAGCTATCGCGGCGACATCGTCAACGACATCGCCTTCACCGCGCAGTCGCGCGTGCCCGATCCGCATCGTCAGATCATGGCCTATCGGCAATCGGCCGCGACGCTGAACCTGTTGCGAGCCTTCGCGACCGGAGGTTTCGCCAATCTCGGCAGCGTGCATCAGTGGATGCTGGGTTTCATCAAGGATTCCCAGCAGTCGCGGCGCTACAAGGAACTGGCCGACCGTATTTCCGACGCACTCAACTTCATGCGCGCCTGCGGACTCAACCTGGAGAGTCACCCCGAACTGCGGGCGACCGATATCTACACCAGCCACGAGGCGTTGCTGCTCGGCTACGAGCAGGCCCTGACGCGGATCGATTCCACGACCGGCGACTGGTACGCGACCTCAGGCCATTTCATCTGGGTCGGCGACCGCACCCGTCAGCTCGATCATGGCCACGTCGAATATTTCCGCGGCATCAGAAATCCGATCGGGCTGAAGTGCGGCCCCTCGCTCAAGCCGGATGAACTCTTGAAGCTGATCGACGTGCTCAATCCGGACAACGAGCCGGGGCGGCTGACGCTGATCGGCCGCTTCGGCTCGGACAAGGTCGGCGATTACCTGCCGCAACTGATCCGCGCGGTGCAGCGCGAGGGCCGCGTTGTCGTGTGGTCCTGCGATCCGATGCACGGCAACACCGTCACCTCGACCAGCGGCTACAAGACCCGGCCGTTCGACCGCATCCTGTCGGAGGTCAAGTCGTTCTTCAGCATTCATGCCGCGGAGGGCACGCATGCCGGCGGCGTTCATCTGGAAATGACCGGACAGAACGTCACCGAATGTATCGGCGGCGCGCGCGCCATCACGGACGAGGACCTCAACGACCGCTATCACACCGTCTGCGATCCGCGCCTGAACGCCGAGCAGTCGATCGACATGGCGTTCCTGATTGCCGAATTGCTCAGGCAGGATCGGGCGGGCAAGGTCAAGCCGATCCCCGCAGTCGCGGGTTTCTGAGGTGTTGCGCTTATGGCGCGCCACCATCAATAGCTGGAACGGATTGAATTTTGCCATCCGCTCCGAGCAGGCCATCCGGCAGGAATTGTTCGCGCTCCTGCTGGCGTTGCCGCTGGCGTGGCTTGTCGGAGCGACGGCGGCCCGGCGTGTCGAACTCGTGGCGGTGGTTCTGCTGCTTCTGGCGATTGAACTTCTGAATACCGCAATCGAAAAACTGGCGGATCGATTGACGACCGATCACGATCCGCAAATCGGGCACGTCAAGGACATCGGCTCGGCCGCGGTCGGCGTGGCGCTGCTCATCCTCGGGCTGACCTGGGGAAGCGCCATCGTTGAACGCATGGGCCTCCTTTAGTTTGATCGGACGTGTTTTCTTGACCCGAACCGCTGTCCACGTCCCTCGAAACCGCTATAAGCGTGACCATTGCAGCAAGGCGAGGCCGGCGGGCAACGTGCATCCATGACCGTAACCAGCTTCAAGATCACGCTCGGCCAGTTGAATCCGATCGTTGGAGACATCGCCGGCAACGCCGCCAAGGCTCGCGCCGCGCGCGCGCAGGCCGGGGCGGACGGCGCCGCACTGGTTGCGCTTCCGGAATTGTTTATCGCTGGCTATCCGCCCGAGGATCTGGTGCTGAAGCCCGCGTTCCAGGCGGCGTGCCGCGAAGCTGTCGAGGATCTCGCGCGCGAGACCGCCGACGGCGGGCCGGCCATGCTGATCGGCACCCCATGGGTGGACGACGGCAAGCTTTATAATGCTTATGCGCTGCTCGATGAGGGACGGGTCGCGGCGATCCGCTTCAAGGTCAATCTTCCGAATTACGGCGTGTTCGACGAGAAACGCGTGTTCGCGAGGGGACCGGTCGGTGGACCCTTGAAAATTCGGGGCGTGCGGATCGGCGTGCCGATCTGCGAGGACACCTGGGTCGAGGAATCCGCCGAGTACGAAAATGTGGTCGAGTGCCTGGCGGAAACCGGCGCGGAACTTCTCCTCGTCCCCAACGGCTCGCCCTATGCGAAGGGCAAAAGCGACATCAGGCTGTCGATCTCGGTCGCGCGCGTGACCGAAAGCGATTTGCCGCTGGTCTATCTCAATCAGGTCGGCGGCCAGGACGAACTGGTGTTCGACGGCGCCTCTTTCGTGCTGAACGCCGACCGCACGCTGGCCGCGCAGCTTCCTTCTTTCGAGGAAAGCGTCGTCACGCTGCAATGGACCAGATCCGCGGCCGGTTGGCATTGCACCGGACCGGTGGCGTCTCAACTCGAAGGCGACAAGGCCGACTATGCCGCATGCGTGCTGGGCTTGCGGGACTACGTCCGGAAGAACGGCTTTCCCGGCGTGCTGCTCGGCGTGTCCGGCGGCATCGACTCCGCTCTATGCGCAGCCATCGCCGTCGATGCTCTCGGAGCGGAAAGCGTTCGCGGCGTCATGCTGCCGTTCCGCTTCACCGAGCAGGTCTCGCTCGACGATGCCGCGATGCTCGCAAAGGCGCTCGGCATGCGCTACGATGTGCTGCCGATCGCGCCGGCGGTGAACGGTTTTGAAGAAATTCTCTCCGCCACGTTCGCAGGGCTTCCGCGCGATATCACCGAGGAAAATCTACAGTCGCGCGCTCGCGGCACGCTGTTGATGGCGATCTCAAACAAAACCGGCGCGATGGTGGTGACCACCGGCAACAAGTCGGAAATGTCGGTGGGCTACGCCACGCTGTATGGCGACATGAACGGCGGCTTCAATCCGATCAAGGATATCTACAAGACCGAGGTGTTCCGGCTGGCCAGCCTGCGCAACGCATGGAAGCCGGACGGCGCGCTCGGGCCTTCGGGCGAGGTGATCCCGCCCAGCACGATCGCCCGGCCGCCAACGGCGGAACTGCGCGAAAACCAGCTCGATCAGGATTCGCTGCCGCCCTACGATCAACTCGACGCGATCCTCGAACGGCTGGTCGAGCGCGAGGAGCCATTGGCATCGATCGTCGCGGAAGGGTTCGACCGAGAAACGGTCGCACGGATCGATCGCCTGCTGAACATCGCCGAATACAAGCGCCGGCAGGCGGCGCCGGGCGTCAAGGTCACGCGCAGGAATTTCGGCCGTGACCGCCGTTATCCCATCACCAACCGGTTTCGCGATTCAGGCAAACCGTTGCCGAAGCCGGATGAAGACCTCGTCTCACGCGCCGGTCGGGCTTCAGCGGAAGCTTACGAGGGCTGACGGCGGAAAATAAATCAGGATGAATTCGCGTTCTCGTCACGCGAATCGGTGTCGCTCGAAAACGCTATAACGGGCTGTTCAAAAAACTCTTCCAGTCATTCCGGACGCCGCGTCAGCGGCGATCCGGAATCCGGATATTCGACGATAGCCCAAGAATGCTGGATTCCGGGTTCGCGCCGTCGGCGCCCCGGAATGACATCCGTCAAGACTCCAACATCCCATTACAGCAAATCCACTCCACGGGAAAATGCTCTATTGTGCGGGTATGAAGGTCGGTCCGACCGAGCGGATCGGCTTGTTCGAGGGCCCAGGGCCGGTGGGTACCGCGCTCGTCGTCGCAGGCACGCTTGCTGTTGCTGCGGCCGGGTCCTTCTTTTGCGAACCCCTGCTTCCGCCGGGCTGTGACATCTTTTTCGCGCCGTCTTCGGTGACGATGATGTCGCCCTGCTGCGCTGCCGCGGCCTTATCGTCGAGGCCTTTCAGCGCCTCCGACCAGGTCTGGCCCGCGGCCTTGCACGAGCACGATGGATTGAACTCCTGACGGTACCGGAACGCGTTCGGCGACGACGAATAGGGTTGTCCGTTGATCGAGACGGCCTGATTGATGTCCTCGCCGGGATTGCGATAGGCATAGAGGGTGGCGTCCGCCGCCGGACACAGGTTCTTGCAGGTGCGTTCGTCGTCGGCAAAACGGCTCGGCACGGTGGCGAACGAGATCGGGAAATAAAAGCCGTCGCATGAGCGCGCGCAGACGGTTCGATAGGTTCCGGACTGCACGCCGGTATCGGCCGGCGGAAGCTCCGAATTATCGATATGCTCGGGAGAATTGCCGAACAGGTTATCGAAGAAATTGCCCTGGTTGCGCACCGCCGCGGCGTATTGCGGACCGCAATTGTTCTGCGCCAGCGCTATCAGCACCGAGCGGCGCTGGTTGTCGTGGTCCGGACTGCCGATGCCGCTGCTGGCTCGCAGCCGCTCCAGGCTGGTGGTGATCTGCTCGAGATTGGTCCGCATCCGCTGGATCTGCTGAGTGACCGGCCCGCACTGCGGCGACTGACCGTTGAACAGGGAGAAGAATCCCGAACTGTCGCAGCCCGTGCGCCTTGCCTGCGCGGTGACGCGTTCGAGTTCGGCCTGCTGCCGGCCGGCGGCATCCTCATAACGCCGGATCTGGGCGGCTCGCGCCGGATCGCCGCCGCCGCGCTCGATGCTTGCGAGTTGCGCCTCGAGCCGCGGGCAAATCGGATTGGCGCCTGGCGCGCCCTGCGCCATCGCGCTTCCCATGGGGGTCGCGACGCTGAGACCGAGGGCGGCAGCGTAAGCCAGAATTCGCATTGTGCGGCGGGCAAACAAAAGATCAGGCATGATCCGCCATCAGAGCGATCCCGGGGCGATTCTGCAAATGCTACGATGGGGAGGTGTCTTTCGAACGCCGACGCGCCCATCGCGTTGATTTTCACAATCCGGGCGGAGCCTGATTGCGTTGCGAGACGCTGATGCAAGGTCGGACGCGATACCGCGATAGCCGTTCGCCAGCGTGGTCACCTCTTATCCGCCTCTCGCGGCGGCGTCACGTCGTTTCCGGGGCGCGAGTGTGGCGGGCTCAACACAACACTCCTTCATTTGGGCCAACGAGTCAGCGTTGACAGGTGATCGCGACGTATTCGTTGCAGCCGCTATGCCGGCACGAGCCTGTGGATCCTGGAATCGAATCCGTCATCTCGTCGGGCTTGATGCGCCTGTAAGCGGTGGCCTGCACAAAATCGCGTGACCGGCAGTAGGAGTGCGCCGCGTGGGCGCCGCATCTCTCGCCCGAGGCGAGGCACTGGTCGATGCCATAGCCGTCGGCCTGGTTGGCGACGATGAAAACGCGGCTGTCCGCCCGTGCGGTGGCTCCCGCGCCGAGAGCCAAACCTGCCAGAAACATGGCGGCCAGAAAAATGGGGATAATGCGCATGCTGTGCCGGAAAAATGGGAAGCCGTCGACCTTGCGGGCCACGACGAGCCGCCGCGATGTCGCGGCGAAATGAGGCGTTTGTGGGGCGTGGCCTTGACGCTGCACCCCGGCTGTTCCATGGTGCCGGAATGAACGGTGTCCTCGCCATTTGTGCCTTTTGCCGCGAGATTATGCGCTAGCGATTCGCTGGCCGCCGCCGTCTTTATCTCACAAGTGATCCAGACGCCCGGCCAGCGAGCGGAGCGGATTTGACCTTCGCTATCCAGCCGATGGCGATTTCGGAACGGAATTCCATGGAACTGCGCCTTTACGATACCCTGACCAAGGAGAAGCGTGTTTTCACGCCGATCGATCCGTCGAACGTGCGGATGTATGTCTGCGGGCCGACGGTCTACGACTTCGCCCACATCGGCAATGCGCGGCCGGTCATCGTCTTCGACGTCCTGTTCCGCCTGCTGCGGCATCTCTACGGCGCCGACCACGTCACCTACGTCCGCAACATCACCGACGTCGACGATAAGATCAATGACCGCGCGGCGCGGGATTTCCCCGGCCTGCCGCTGAACGAGGCGATCCGCAAGGTCACGGAAAAAACCGCCGCGCAGTTCCAGGCCGACGTCGCCGCGCTCGGCTGCCTGCCGCCGACGCATCAGCCGCGCGCCACCGAATTCGTGTTGCCGCGCGCCGACGGCCGGACCGACATGGTGACGCTGATCAAGCAGCTGATCGCGCGCGGCCACGCCTACGAGGCCGGCGGCGAGGTGCTGTTCGACGTGCAGTCGATGCCGGACTACGGCGCGCTGTCGGGCCGCAGGCTGGAGGAGCAGAAGGCCGGAGCGCGGGTCGCGGTGGACGCGCACAAGAGAAACCCGGCCGATTTCGTGTTGTGGAAGTTGTCATCGGAGCACGAGCCCGGCTGGGACAGTCCATGGGGCAGGGGGCGGCCCGGCTGGCATATCGAGTGCTCGGCGATGAGCGCGGCTTATCTCGGCGGACCTGATGGCAAAGACGTCTTCGACATCCATGGCGGCGGCCTCGACCTGATCTTCCCGCATCATGAAAACGAGATCGCGCAGTCGCGCTGCGCCCACGGCACGCCTGCGATGGCGAACACCTGGATGCACAACGGCTTCCTGCAGGTCGAAGGCGAGAAGATGTCGAAGAGTTTGGGCAACTTCTTCACCATCAACGAATTGCTTCAAACCAAGAAATTTGGATCAAACCAATGGCACGGGTATGTGCTTCGCTTGGCCATGCTGATGACGCACTATCGTCAGCCGATCGATTGGACAGTTGATCGATTAGTGGAAGCTCGGAAACTCCTCAAAGAATGGATCGATATCGCATACGGAGCGGAGCCGGAAAGCGACGATCCGCCAAAGGAGATTATCGATCCGCTCCTCGATGACCTGAACACTCCGGGGATGATTACAGTTCTGCACGCGCTGCATCGAGAGGCCGTCCGGCTGAACGTCGAAGCTGCTCGAAAACTGAATTCAGCACTCAGATTTCTTGGAATTTGGAACGGAGAGAAGACCAGTGAAATCTATAGTTTTGGGTACGAGGTAAAAACTGAGGTCGAGCTATTGCTTGCCGCTCGCACCGAAGCTCGCGCGCGAAAAGACTTCAAGGAATCCGATCGCATCCGCGACGAACTCGCCGCCATGGGCGTGGTGCTGAAGGACGGCAAGGACGCCGACGGCAAGCCGGTGACGACATGGGAGATCGCGCGATGAGGGTGCGGCCGAGCCTTCCCTCTCCCGCAAGGGGAGAGGAAAGTAAGGAGGTGTTTTGACGCGATGGGGCAGGCGCTTCCAAAACCCGCGCTGCGGCCGATGTTGCCAGCCGACGTTGCCGTGCTGGCGGCGATCTTCGTCGCCAGCATCGAGGAACTCACCGGCGACGACTACAGCGAGGCGCAGCAGGTCGCCTGGGCGAGCGCAGCGGACGATGAGGGCGAGTTCGGCGCGCGGCTTGCGAAGCAACTGACGCTGGTGGCGACGCTGCAGGGCTCGCCGGTCGGCTTCGCGTCGCTGAAGGGCACGGATTGCATCGACATGCTCTATGTGCATCCGGCTGCGGCGAGGCAGGGCGTCGCGACCGCGTTGTGCGATGCGCTGGAGAAACTTGCCGGCGCGCGCGGCGCTACGGCGCTGACCGTGGAGGCCAGCGATACCGCGGAACGGTTTTTCGCAAGCCGCGGTTACGTCGCCATGCAGCGCAATTCGGTGACGCTCGGCGACGAGTGGCTGGCCAACACCACGATGAAGAAGACGCTGGCCGCTGGAGGCTCGTCATGAGCCGCGAGCGCCTTTATCTGTTCGACACTACGCTGCGCGACGGCGCCCAGACCAACGGCGTCGACTTCACGTTGCAGGACAAGCAGATCGTCGCGAAGATGCTCGACGACCTCGGCATCGACTATGTCGAGGGCGGCTATCCCGGCGCAAATCCGACCGATACCGAACTGTTCTCGCAAAAGCCCGCGCTCGCCCACGCCAAATTCACCGCGTTCGGCATGACGCGACGACCGGGCCGCTCGGCGTCCAACGATCCGGGGCTGGCCGCGCTGATCGAGGCCAAGGCGGATGCGATCTGTTTCGTCGCCAAATCGTCCGCCTATCAGGTGCGCGTCGCGCTCGAAACCACGAACGACGAGAACCTGGCGTCGATCCGCGACAGCGTGAAGGCCGCGGCGGCAGCCGGCCGCGAGGTCCTGGTGGACTGCGAGCATTTCTTCGACGGCTACAAGCAGGATCCGGCCTTCGCGCTCGCCTGCGCACACGCGGCCTACGACTCCGGCGCGCGCTGGGTCGTGTTGTGCGACACCAACGGCGGCACCATGCCGAACGAGATCGAGACGATCGTGCGCGAGGTCGCGACTCAGATTCCCGGCGACCATCTCGGCATCCACGCCCATAACGACACCGAACAGGCGGTCGCCAATTCGCTCGCGGCGGTGCGCGCGGGCGCGCGCCAGATCCAGGGTACGCTGAACGGCCTCGGCGAACGCTGCGGCAACGCCAATCTCTGCTCGCTGATCCCGACGCTGAAGCTGAAGAAGGAATTCTCCGACGCCTTCGAGATCGGCGTGACGGACGACAAGCTCGCGACGCTGACGCAGGCGTCGCGCACGCTCGACATCATGCTGAACCGCGCGCCGAACCGCCACGCGCCTTACGTCGGCGAAAGCGCGTTCGTCACCAAGACCGGCATTCATGCGTCAGCGATTCTCAAGGATCCGACGACTTACGAACACGTCGCGCCGGAATCGGTCGGCAATCGC
This sequence comes from Nitrobacter sp. 62-23, assembly GCF_001897285.1. Lineage (GTDB taxonomy): Bacteria > Pseudomonadota > Alphaproteobacteria > Rhizobiales > Xanthobacteraceae > Nitrobacter. The sequence continues at coordinate 6,221 of NZ_MKSM01000094.1, read as the reverse complement.
CGCAAAGTGCTGGTGTCGGATCAGGCCGGGCGCTCCAACGTGCTTGCCGAGCTGGAGCGGGCGCACATTGCGTTCGACAGGAACGATCCGAAACTCGCTCGGCTGATCGACGAGATGAAGGAGCGGGAGGCGGCGGGCTACGCCTACGAATCCGCCAACGCGTCGTTCGATCTGCTGGCGCGGCGCACGCTTGGCCGCGTGCCGGAGTATTTCGATGTCGAGCAGTTCGACGTCAATGTCGAGCAGCGCTACAATTCCCACGGCAAGCGCGTCACCGTGGCGATGGCGGTGGTGAAGGTGAGGGTCGATGGCCGGACACTCATCTCCGCCGGTGAAGGCAATGGCCCGGTCAATGCGCTCGACGTCGCGTTGCGCAAGGACCTCGGCAAATACCAGAAGTATATCGACGGGTTGAAGCTGATCGATTATCGCGTGCGGATCCTCAACGGGGGCACCGGCGCGGTGACGCGCGTGCTGATCGAGAGCGAGGACGAGGAGGGCGAGCGCTGGACCACGATCGGCGTGTCGCCCAATATCATCGACGCGTCGTTCCAGGCGCTGATGGATTCAATTTTCTACAAACTGGTGAAGGCCGACGCGCCGGCGTGAGCAACGCGGAGTGCGTTTCCTCAGGAACGAACCGTCTCGCCGGACGGGTCACCGAGGCTACAGCCGGTCGGCGACGTCGGCCGGCATCTCCTTCGAGGCATCGCGCGCGAGGGTCGCGGCGGCGCGAAGTTTCGGCAGGATATCCTCCACGCGCTCGGCTTGCAGAACGTTGACCGCGAGCGTCGGCCGGATGAAGGCGGTGGAACGCATGTGAGCGAGCAGCGCCAGCAGCGGCTCCCAGAAGCCGTCGACATTGGCCAGCAGGATCGGCTTGCTGTGCCGTCCGAGTTGCTGCCAGGTGAGTTGCTCGACCAATTCCTCCAGCGTGCCGACCCCGCCGGGCAGGGCGATGAACGCATCCGACCGCTCGAACATCAGTCTCTTGCGCTCATGCATGTCGCGCGTGACGATCATCTCTTGCACGCGCGCCAGCGCATGTTCACGCGAGGTCAGGAAGTCCGGAATGATGCCGGTGACGGTGCCGCCGTTGTCGAGGACGGATGTCGCGATGGCGCCCATCAGGCCGACCGAGCCGCCGCCATAGACCAGCCCGACCTTGTTTCGGGCGAACGCTTTACCAAGGGCGACGGCGGCTTTGACGAAGTTGGGATTTGTACCGGGGCCTGAGCCGCAATAGACGCAGACCGTTTTAATGATGCTCATGAGAATCGATGTGGCCCCGCACAATTACGGCGTCAAGGCTCGGCTATTGCCGACGCCGGGTCAAGCCTGGCGGCTGCCCTCCGAAACGAAAGATTTGCCTGTCAAGGGTGTACGCGGCATCCAAACGCTCTATATGACAGTCGATATATGACCTCGATCAGACGATATTTCCGGCTGCGGACGCCGTTTTCCGGTTCGGGCGCCATCGATGCGTAGCGCCGTTCCGCATCCGGCCGACCCGCCGGCAAAACCTTCCGACGACCCGACCCGAAGCGCGACGCTCGGCAGGGCGCTCCTGCATCTGTGGCCCTATATGTGGCCCGGCGATCGCGCCGACCTCAAGATGCGCGTCGTGTGGGCGATGCTGCTGTTGCTGGCGGCTAAGGTCGCCACCCTGATCGTTCCGTTCACCTTCAAGTGGGCGATCGACGCGCTGAACGGCGCGGGTAGCGCGCCCGTGCAGCCCGACAACTGGGCGATGTGGCTGATCCTGTCGCCGCTCGCGATGACGCTGGCCTACGGCTTCGTCCGCGTGCTGATGGCGCTGCTCACCCAATGGCGCGACGGCATCTTCGCCAAGGTCGCGATGCATGCGGTGCGCAGGCTCGCCTACCAGACCTTCGTTCACATGCACGAACTGTCGCTGCGGTTTCACCTCGAGCGCAAGACCGGCGGCTTGACCCGCGTGCTCGAGCGCGGCCGCAACGGCATCGAAGAAATGGTGCGGCTGGTCATTCTTCAGCTCATTCCGACCGCGGTCGAAGTCGGGCTGCTCACTGCCGTGCTGCTCTGGCAATTCGACTGGCGCTACGTGCTGGTGACGCTCTTGACCGTGGTGGTCTACATGGCCTTCACCTACAGGGCGACGCAGTGGCGCATCGAAATCCGCCGCCGGATGAATGAGTCCGATTCCGACGCCAATGCGAAGGCGATCGACTCGCTGCTGAACTACGAAACCGTGAAATATTTCGGCGCCGAGTTGCGGGAAGCGAAACGCTACGACCGCTCGATGGAGCGCTTCGAGGCCGCCAGCGTCTCCACCTATACGTCGCTGGCTGTTTTGAACGGCGGACAGGCGGTCATCTACACCGCCGGGCTGACGACGGTGATGATCATGTGCGCGGTCGGCGTGCGACAGGGCACGCACACGGTCGGCGATTTCGTGATGGTCAACGCCATGATGATCCAGCTCTATCAGCCGCTCAACCTGATGGGCATGGTCTATCGCCAGATCAAACAGGCGATCATCGATATCGAAAAGATGTTCGCCGTGCTGACCCGCAATCCGGAAGTGAAGGACCGCGCCGGCGCGCAGCCGCTGCGCGTCGGGCATGGTGCGGTGCGGTTCGAGGATGTGCGGTTTTCCTATGATCCGGAGCGTCCGATCCTCAAGGGTGTGACCTTCGAGGTGCCCGCGGGAAAGACGGTGGCGATCGTCGGACCGTCGGGGGCGGGCAAATCGACATTGTCGCGGCTGCTGTTTCGCCTCTATGACGTGACCGAGGGCCGTATCCTGATCGATGGCCAGGACATCCGCGACGTCACGCAGGTGTCGTTGCGGGCGTCGATCGGCATGGTGCCGCAGGACACCGTGCTGTTCAACGACACCATCCGCTACAACATCCGCTACGGCCGCTGGAACGCCACCGACGAAGAGGTCGAGGCCGCCGCCCGCACCGCGCAGATCGACGACTTCATCCGGATGTCGTCCAAAGGCTACGAGACGGAAGTGGGCGAGCGCGGATTGAAATTGTCCGGCGGGGAGAAGCAGCGTGTGGCGATTGCGCGCACTATCCTGAAGGCGCCCCCGATCCTGGTGCTGGACGAGGCGACCTCGGCGCTCGACAGCCACACCGAGCATGAAATCCAGGAGGCGCTGGACCGGGTTTCACGCAACCGGACCTCGCTGGTGATTGCGCACCGGTTGTCGACGATCGTGGCCGCGGACGAGATTATCGTGCTCGATCAAGGCCGAATTGCCGAGCGCGGCACGCATGGCGAGCTTTTGGCGGCGAACGGGCTTTACGCCAGTATGTGGAATAGACAGCGGGAAGCCGAGGCGGCGCGGGAGAAACTGGCCCTGATCGGCGATGACGACGATGCGCCGAATCGGGCTCCTCCGCCCGTGGACGATCCGCTGGTAGCGCCGGCCGCCGCGGCAGAGTAGAATACCTCCAAGATCGATTTCCCGAATCAGGCTTCGGGTTTTCGCCGCGGCGCTGGCTTGCGGATTGGGGTTTTCTGTGCAAGACGCGCGTTTCCGTAAAGCCCGCCTTCAGGTTCATCGTAGATCATCAGGTTTTCAAATCCATGGATCGACAGACTCTCTTATCCATAGCGAAATCCATTCGCGCCATAGCGAAATCCATTCGCGCCAGCGCGAAATCCATTCGCGCCCAGATTTCACCTATTCATCCGAAGGGTTATCCCTTCGTCGGCGGCTTCGCGCTCGCCAGCCTTATCTTCTTTTGGATCTGGACCCCGCTGGGCTGGATCGGAACGCTGTTGACGATTTGGTGCGCACTGTTTTTCCGCAATCCGGCCCGTGTGACGCCGGTTCGCGAGGGTCTCGTCGTGTCGCCGGCGGACGGCCGCGTCTCGATGATTGCGCCGGTGGTGCCGCCTGCCGAACTCGAACTCGGCGAGCTGCCGATGGTGCGTATTTCGATCTTCATGAGCGTGTTCAATTGCCACGTCAATCGCAGCCCGGTCGCGGGAAAGATCGAACGGATCGTCTATCGTCCCGGCAAATTCATCAACGCCGATCTCGACAAGGCGAGCGAGGACAACGAGCGCAACGCGCTGGTCATATCGACGCCGAACAACGGCCTGATCGGAGTTGTTCAGATCGCCGGGCTGGTCGCGCGCCGTATCGTCACGTTCGTGCATGACGGACAGACGATCGAAACCGGCGAGCGCTTCGGGCTGATCCGTTTCGGCTCGCGGTGTGATGTTTACCTGCCGGAGGGAACGCCGCTGCTGGTGTCCGAAGGACAGACCGCGATCGCCGGCGAGACGGTGCTGGCCGACTTCCAGCTCGGGGAGGGCGCCCGGACTTTCCGCAGCAACTGACCGTTCGGACGGCTGGAGCCATTCCGCTTCTGATAAAATCAGAAGCGGGCTCCATGATTTTGATTTGGCGCGTTTTCTTCACGCGAACCGGTATCCGCTCCGCTCGAAAACGCTATGGTGTCCTGGTTTCCGAAGTTCGCAGGCCTCGCGGCAACCTTTGATGCGAACTTCGGCATCGCTGGGACACTAGCAACCTTATGATTCTCGTGTAGTTTGGGTTCAGAAGTACGCTTGGCGGTCTCGCCCGGACAATGACGCGAACGTCTGACCCACCGCACTTGCCGGGGGTGCGGCCCCCGCCGGGCCTTGCTATATAGGAGGCGTGAAAACGCCATACGATCAGAAATCATCCGAGATGCGTCGCCGCCGGTTTCGTCCGATCCCGGTGCGGATGCTTGTGCCGAATTTCATTACGCTGCTTGCGATTTGCGCAGGACTGACGGCGATCCGGCTTTCGACCGAGGGGCGGATGGAGCTTGCGGTGGCCGCGATCGTGTTCGCGGCCGTGCTCGACGGGCTCGACGGCCGGGTGGCCCGCATGATCAAGGGCCAGTCGAAGTTCGGCGCCGAACTCGACAGCCTCGCCGACTTCGTCAATTTCGGTGTCGCGCCCGGCCTGATCCTCTACTTCTGGCAGTTGCACGACCTCCACAATGTGGGCTGGATCGCATCGATGATATTCGCGATCAGCGGCGGTCTGCGGCTCGCGCGCTTCAATGCAACGATGAACGACCCGAACAAGCCGGCCTTTGCCGCGAATTTCTTTACCGGCGTGCCCGCGCCGGCGGGGGCGATCGCGGTGCTGCTGCCGATCTATCTGGCGTTCCTGGGCGTGCCGCAGCCGCCCGCGGTGCTGACGGCGTTTTATACGTTGCTGATCGCGATTCTCATGGTTTCGCGGCTGCCGGTCTTCTCCGGCAAGATGATCGGCATGCGCGTGCCGCCGGAACTGGTGCTGCCGGTCTTCGTCACCGTGGTGTTCGTCATCGCGCTCCTGATCAGTTATCCCTGGGTTGTCCTCTCGTTCGGTTCGATCATTTTCCTGATGAGCCTTCCGGTCGGCTGGAAGTCCTACCGCGACCAGGAGGTCAAGGCGGCCGTGCAGGAGACCTTTCCTGATGCGCCGTCGGCCTCCGACACTGCGTCGCCGGTTGTGCCACCCGCCGAAGCGAAGCCGCCAAACCTTCCGATCCGGCAGCGCAAGCAGGACAACCGGCCGTCACGGCCGCACTGAGAAACTGCCCTTGCTACGATCACCGGCGCAGACGAGGAGAGTTCGTCGGTGCGAGGGCGTGCTCGCGCCGTAGCGGGCTCGGCTCGGCTGTCCGCCGCTCAAGCTGGTCGGACGAGATCGGCAACCCCTGCGTCATATCGGCATCAACGTCTCTGGAATTTCGGCGAAAAAAATCGTGGCCGGGACAAGCCCGGCCACGACGATGTTTCTATCAGACGCAAATCGCTTCCGTCGCCTTGGGTTCTGTCGAACCTTCGTGAACGACGGCTCAGTGCGCCGGCACGGTCTCCGCGATCGCGGCAGAAACCGGTTTGACATTCCGGAAACCGACTCGCGAGAACGAGACGTAGAACGCGGCGATATTCATCAGCGCCCAGATGACGAAGCCCATCGTATAGCCGCCCATCAGGAACTTGCTGGCGGCCAGGATGGAAGTCATCGTGAAGCCGCAGGCCGCGCCGGCGGCCTTGGCCAACCCGCTGACCGCGCCCACGTGGACGAAGTAGATCGGGATCAGCTTGATGACCGCTGCCGCGGCCGCGCCCGATACCAGGGCAAGGCTGAATATGACAAACAACTGAACGGTCAACGAAATCTGCATGGCCATCAGCACGGCGAGGATCGACATCGCGCCGAACATCCA
>NZ_MKSM01000093.1:8199-8377 GCF_001897285.1 Nitrobacter sp. 62-23 | reverse complement strand
TCGTATCGGCGCTGTCGATCCCGCTGCTCGGCTCGCTGATCACCGGGATCGTGGTCTACAAGCGGTTCTGGCGGGTTTATCTGCGGCCGCGCCTGCGTGTGAGCAAGGGCAGGCGGGTGTTCTGGGGCGACCTGCACCGGCTGGCGGGCGCATGGTCGATTCCGTTCATCGCCATCAT
>NZ_MKSM01000093.1:0-8168 GCF_001897285.1 Nitrobacter sp. 62-23 | reverse complement strand
GCGATCCTTGACGACAACCATATTTCCATCTCGACGGCTGGCGTGCCCCCGGTGGTGGCGAGGGGCGATGTCCCCGTCGTGGCCAAGGGTGCGCCGGCGCCGCGGATCACGCTGGGGCAGGCGGCGGAAGCGGTGCGGGCGCAACTGCCCGATCTCGAGCCGACTTTCGTGCAATTTCCGAGCAGCGCCTATGATCACATCAGCGTCGGCGGGCGGGGCGCCTATCCGCTGCTGTTCGAGACGGTCGACGTCAATCCTTACAACGGCAAGGTCGAACGGACGCGGCGCGTCTCCGACCGCTCCGCGCTCGAACTCGTCACCGGCTCGATGCGGCCCTTGCACACCGGCGACTTCGCCGGTGTCTGGCTCAAGCTGGTCTATCTGGTGTTCGGCCTGATTCTGACCACGCTGGTGTTCTCCGGGATGATGGTGTGGACCAGGCGCACCGCGATCGAGACGGTGAAGCTGGTGCGTGAGCGCAAGCCGGCGCGGCTCGGGCTGGAGGCTGCCGAGTGATGGTGGCGCTCGCATCCCCCTCGCGCGGCGCGTCGCTGTGGCAGCGCTGGCGCTTTCACCTGAGCGCGCTCGTGGTGATCGTGCCGATCGTTTTCACGCCGGCGTTCTTCCATGAGAATGCGTTTTTCGACGGCAAGAAGGGTCTCGGCGAGCGCGAGGTCGGCGCGATCGCGGTCGGGCCGTGGAGCGTGCGGCTGGCGGAGTTCAAACTGAAAGAGCCGGATGCGGAAGGCCGCGCCGGTTACGCCAAGGAGTTTGCGCTGGCGCTATGTCCGGCCTGTGTCGATCAGGTCAAGGCCGCCTACCTGCGCGTCGGCAAGCCGCGCAACATCCGCACCATGGGTGCGCTGTTCTCCGGCACCCCTTATCGGCAGACGGCGGAGATGCGGATTCCGGATCGAACCACCGCTGACGATGAGTTGTGGCTCACCCTGGAGGGCTGGGACGGGACGCTGCATCAGGCGACGATCCCGATCCGCACCGCGTCGCCCCTGATGGCCGCCTGGCTCGAGAAGGCGAAGCGATGATGCGCGCGCTCCGGGCAAGCGGATGGATCGTCGCGGCCGTCAGCGCCATGGCTCTATCTATCAGCACGGCATGGGCGCATCCGCCGTTCTGCATCTGCAAGATGATCGATGCGACGACGGTGCGTTGCGAGGGCGGCTTCGCCGATGGCACCGGCGTCCCGGGGGTCAAGCTGGATGTGATCCGCTACGACGAGAGCGTTGTGCTGGAGACGAAGTTCAGCGCGGATTCGACCGTGAGCTTCAAACGGCCGGAGGGCGAGTTCTACATCCTGTTCGATGCCGGTCCCGGGCAGTCGTTCGACGTCGACTACAAAGATATCCGGTGAGGGGCCGGCGATCATGAACGCCCCCATGCCTCCGGATGATGCGGACAGCGTCATCGTGCCGCCGCCATGGACGCCGCCGGCCCGCGCCGCGCGCAGGTCCGGGAAAATCATCCTTGGCGTGTGCTTGGCCGGTCTGGTTGCGCTCGGCACGCTTGTCCTGATGGGATTGCGCGCGCCGTCGCCGGACAGCCTCTATGAGACCGTCGTCGTCAAGCGGCAGGACATCGAGAGCACGGTCACCGCGACCGGCAAGATCCAGCCGCACGCCTATGTCGATGTCGGGGCTCAGGTCTCCGGCCAGTTGAAGCGTCTGCACGTCGCTGTCGGCGACAAGGTGACGGCGGGGCGGGTGGTGGCGGAGATCGACGCCGAGGTGCAGGGGGCCAAGGTCGAGGGCATCGAGGCCGACCTGGCGCGGCTGACGGCCGAGATGGCCGAGCAGGAAGCCGGGCTCGCATTTGCCAAACGCAATGTCGAGCGGCACCTGACGCTCGCACAGACCAGCGCGGTCTCGAAAGCCGCCCTCGACGAGGCGTCGCGCGACCGCGACATCCTGATTGCCCGCATCGACGCCTCCAAGGCCCGCATCCGCCAGATGCAGGCGGATCTTCGGGCGCAGACAGCGGCGCTGCGCTACGCCCGCATCACCGCGCCGATGGCCGGCACCGTGGTCGCGGTCGATGCCAAGGAAGGCCAGACCCTCAATGCGAACTACGACACGCCGCTGATCCTGCAGATCGCCGACCTCGACACCATGACGGTGTGGACCGACGTGTCGGAGGCCGATGTCGTCAAGCTGCGCGAGGGCATGCCGTTGTGGTTCACCACGCTCGGCCAGCCGGATCGCAAGTGGAATGCGACGCTGCGGCAGATCCAGCCGGCGCCGCGCCGTCCCGACAAGAAGGCCGAGGCCACCAAGGCCGGGGCGCAATCGGGCAATGTCGTGCTCTACACGGCGCTGTTCGACGTCCCCAACGAGGACGGCAGCCTGAGGGCGGGAATGACCGCGCAGGTGTTTTTCGTCACCGCCGCGGCGCGGAACGCCCTCGTGGTCCCGGTCGCCTCGCTCAACGACAAAAGCGAGATCCGGGTGCTCCGGAACGACGGGACCGTCGCCGTCCGCAAGGTTCAGACCGACGTTCGCACCCGCTTTCTGGTTGGGATCACGAGCGGGGTGGCGGACGGCGAGCGGGTCATCACCGGCATCAAGGCCGCCGGGCCGCCGGCGAAGCTGAGGGTGGAATCATGAGCGTGCCGCGCACCCCGCTCATCGAACTCGCAGGTGTCTGCCGTTCCTATCGCAGCGGCGATGTCGTCACCCACGCGTTGCGCGGCGTCGACCTGTCGATCGATGCCGGCGAGTTCGTGGCCATCATTGGCGCCTCCGGCTCCGGCAAGTCGACGCTGATGAATATTCTCGGCCTGATCGACCGGCCGAGCCGCGGCGCCTACTGGTTCGGCGGCCGGGACGTCGCGGGATTGAACCGCGACGAGCTTGCCGCGCTGCGCCGGGGCTGCTTCGGCTTTATCTTCCAGCACTACCATCTGCTCCCGACGGTGAGCGCGCTCGGCAATGTCGAGATGCCGGCGGTCCATGCCGGCGCGCCGCGAGGTTATCGCCACGCCCGTGCGGCTGCGCTGCTGGCGCGGCTCGGCCTCGCCAACCGCATCACCAATCGTCCCTCGCAATTGTCGGGCGGCCAGCAGCAGCGCGTCTCGATCGCGCGCGCGCTGATGAACGGCGGCGGCGTTATCCTCGCCGACGAGCCGACCGGCGCGTTGGACTCGAAGAGCGGGGCGGAGGTGCTGGCGATCCTCAAGGAGCTTGCGGGAGCCGGGCACACGATCATCCTCATTACTCACGACGCCAGGGTCGCCGCCGCGGCCGAGCGCATCATCCGCATCGAGGACGGTCTGATCGTCTCCGACAGCGGCCGCGCCGCCAGGGTCTCGTCGTCGATTGCGGTTGCCGCATGGCAGGCCAATGGCGCCTCGCCGCCGCTCTGGACCTGGCTGGAAGAGGCGGCCCGCTCCGCCTTCGCCGCGCTCGCCGTCAATCCGGTGCGCACCGCGCTGACCCTGAGCGGCATCGTCATCGGCGTCGCCTCCGTGGTCGCGATGATGGCGATCGGGCGCGGCGCGCAGGCGTCGTTCATGGAGCGGGCATCCGCCATCGGCACCAACTGGGTCGTGGTCAGCCGCGCGGGCGAATCTGCCGCGACCAGCATGCCCATGACCTCCGCCGATGCGGAAGCCATCAAGGATCTCGCCAACGTGTCGGGATCGATGCCTGCCGTGTGGGAGGCGGGCACGCTGCGGCACGGCAACACCGATATCAACGCCGAAGTGATCGCCACCACGGCCGAGTTCCGGGCGGTTCACAACTGGGACGCGGCGAAGGGAGCCTTCTTTACGAAAGAGGACGAGATCAGCGGCAACGCCGTGATGCTGCTCGGCGCAACGCTTGCAGCGAAACTGTTTCCCGACATCGCCGATCCGTCGGGCAACCATATCCTGGTCAACAACATTCCCTTCCTTGTCACCGGCGTGCTCGCAAGCAAGGGCCTTTCCGAGAGGGGTACCGATCGGGACAATAACGCGGTGTTGCCGCTGCGGACGGGCGCGATGCGTCTCTACGGCAAGGACGATGTCACGGAGATTGTTGTCTCGATCGCTGATATGTCCCGCCTGCAGCAGACCAAGGACGCCATCAAGGCGCTGTTGATCCGCCGTCACGGCCGCGAGGATTTCTGGCTGCACGATGCGGCGTCGGCGTTCCGCAAGGCGGAGGAGGAGCGCCGTTCCACCAACTTGCTGCTCGGGGCGATTGCCGCGATCTCGATGCTGGTCGGCGGCATCGGCATCATGAACATCATGCTGATCACCGTGGCCGAGCGCACCCGCGAGATCGGCATCCGGACCGCGATCGGGGCGAGGACCGCGGACATCATGGGCCAGTTCCTGACCGAGGCGATCGTGCTGTCGGCGATCGGCGGCGTCGTCGGACTTCTGTTCGGCGGCCTAATCGGCACGGGCGCAGCGCTGATGTTCGGCATGACGGTGATCTTCTCCCCCACCGTTGCCGTCAGCGCGCTGACGGGCGCCGTGGCCATGGGCATGCTGTTCGGCTTCATGCCGGCGTTTCGCGCCGCACGGCTCAAGCCCGTCGAAGCGCTCGCGAGGGGATAGGCGATGTCGACAAAAATCATCGAGCACTCAGCAAGGGATTGCCGTCCGGGGACGGCCTCGCAAGCCGTTCAATTCGAAATCTCCAGAGCCAGCCAGCGGTAACGCGCGCAACAGAAAGCAAAACGTATGATGCGGAATATCTGGACCAGCACCGCAAGCCAATCTCGCGCAAGCATCGCATGCCGCCTGTTTGTCGCGATGCTTCTTGTCCTCATGACTTTATCCGGCCGTGCATATGCGCAGGAGCAGCAGGCGCAATCGGCCGCCACCGCGCCGCAGCCCGCGGCCGCGTCCACGTCATCACCTGCGCCATCCGTCCCAACGGATGCTCTTTCATCTCAGCCCATACAGGGTGCGGAGCCGACGGGGACTCCTGTCCCGGGCGCCGCGCCTCAAGACGGCGAAGGCATGACCGCACCGTCATCGGCGTCTTCCGCGCCGCCGCCGGCTTCGGCTTCGACGTTGCCGCGGGATCTGTCGCCGTGGGGCATGTTCGTGCAGGCTGACATCGTGGTGAAGGCGGTGATGATCGGCCTCGCATTCGCCTCGCTGGTGACATGGACGATCTGGCTGGCGCGGGGAGTGGACCTTGCAGCGACGCGGCGGCGTACGCAGAGCTGCGTGCGCAAGCTTGCACGCGCCGACAGCCTGGAGGCGGCGCGCGCCGAGATCGCCGAAGGGTGGACCGCCAGGGGCCCGGTGGCGGACCTGATGGAGGCGGCGGAGCGCGAATGCAGGCGCTCGAACGATCTGTCAGCGGAGGGCATCAAGGAGCGCCTCGCCATCGCGCTGTCGCGGATCGAGGCCAAGGCCGGGCGCGAGATCGCCCGCGGCACCGGACTTCTGGCGACCATCGGCGCGACCGCGCCCTTCGTCGGCCTGTTCGGCACGGTGTGGGGCATCATGAACTCGTTCATCGGCATCAGCCAAAGCAAGACGACGAACCTTGCAGTCGTGGCGCCGGGCATTGCCGAGGCGCTGCTGGCGACCGCGCTGGGACTTGTGGCCGCGATCCCGGCGGTCATCATTTACAACGTGTTCGCCCGCGCGCTGTTAAGCTACCGGGCGCTGCTGTCGGATGCCTCCGGCGAGATCATCCAGCACGTCTCGCGCGATCTGGAGCGGCAGGAGCGGGGACTGGTCTCCTCGGTGGTGCCGCTGGCGCGCGGCCGCTCCGCTGCGGAGTGATGCGCCATGGCGGTATCACTCAAGGACCCGCACAGCGGCGGCATCGACGAACTGAGCGAGATCAACGTCACGCCGTTCATCGACGTGATGCTGGTGCTGCTCATCATCTTCATGGTGGCGGCGCCTTTGTCGACCGTGGACGTCGCGGTCGACCTGCCGGTGTCGAACGCGCAGCCGCAGCCGCGACCCGAGAAGCCGGTGTTTTTGACGGTGAAGCAGGACCTGACGCTGGCGCTCGGCAACGAGGACGTGCCGCGCACTGCCTTGCAGGCGACGCTGGACCAGCAGACCAGCAATGACCGCGAGCAGCGCGTGTTCCTGCGCGCCGACGGGACGGTGGCCTACACCGAGCTGATGAAGGTGATGAATCTGCTGCGACAGGCCGGCTATCTCAAGATCGCGCTGGTCGGGCTTGAGGATACCGGGCAGGCGCAAGCGGTCAGCACCGGCGCGCCGGCGGCGCAACCATGAGGATCGACTGGCGCGATCCGGACGGACGGGCGGATGGCGCGCTCACCACGACATCGGTGCTGCGCTGGAGCGCGGCCGGGCTCGCCGTGGTGGCGCTGCACGCCGGCGGCATCTGGCTGGCGCTGCACTGGCCGGCCGCGGCCGAGCCGCCCGGCGATCCGCCGGCTGCCATCATGATGGAGCTGGCGCCGCTTGCGGTTGCGCCCGAGGTGCCGCAGCAGGACATCGCGCCGGGGCCGCAGATGGAGGAGGCCGAGGAACAGGTCGAGCCGGAGAAGCCGGTCGAGGAGAAGAAGGTCGAGCCCGAGCCCGACATCCAGCCGGTGGAGACCGAGATCAAGCCGCCGGAATTGCCGAAGATCGAGAAGGCAGAGGTGGTGCTGCCGTCGAAGGTCGAGCCGAAGCCGAAACCCAAGCCGAAAAAGAAAAAGCAGAAGGCCGCGCCACGCACCACCGCGCCGCCGAGTTCGCAGGCGCAGCGCGCCGACCGCGCCGCCGCGCCGGCCGAAGGCATGGCCTCGTCGATGTCGCCGGCCTCCTGGCGCGGCGCGCTGATGGCGCATCTCAACCGCCACAAGCGCTTTCCGTCAGGCGCGGCCGGCACTGGCGTCGCAACCGTCGCCTTCACCATCGACCGCTCGGGGCGCGTGCTCTCGGCGCGCCTGGTGCGCTCGGCCGGTGACGCCGCGCTCGATGCCGAGGCTGCGTCCTTGCCGCGCCGCGCCAGCCCCGTTCCCGCTCCGCCGCCGGATGTCGGCGGCGGCTCGATCACGCTCGCCGTTCCCATCAGGTTCAACCGATGATCCGTTTCAAACACCCGCGCTCATTGTTCACATCGGTCGCCGCGCTCGCAGCAATCGCCGCGACCGTCGCCCTCGCGCAGCAGCAGCTCCCGTCCGCGCCGCGCGCGACGCCAAAGCCGGCCGCGCAGCAGCCGGCCGGCGCTACCGCGACGCTGCCGAACGGCGCATCCTCGATCAACGAGACCTATGGCGACTGGACCGTCGATTGCCGCATCGTCGATCGGCAGAAGCAGTGCGCGCTGTCGCAGGCGCAGGGCAACAAGGACACCGGCCAGCGCCTGTTCGCGATCGAACTGCGCCCTCCGAAGGACGGCAAGACCGAGGGCACCGTGCTGATGCCGTTCGGGCTCAACCTCGACGCCGGCGCGATCCTCAAGCTCGACGACAAGGATCTCGGCAAGGGCTTGCGGTTCTCGACTTGCGTGCCGCAGGGCTGCCTGTTGCCGGTGAGCTTTCCGACCGCTGCGGCCGATGCCATGCGCAAGGGAACGAAGCTTGTTGTCGCATCGCTCAATCTCTCAAGCGGCGAGGCCGTCACCTTCAACGTCTCGCTGAATGGTTTTAGTGCCGCGCTCACCCGGACAACAGAACTCGCGAAATAGCAACTGGCTTAACGATCGTGCGAGGACGTGCTCATGCTGATGCTGGTCAAGGATTCACCGGTTCAAGAAATTCTGCCGCTGCCCAAACGCTCGACGCCGCCATCTCGCCGGAGCGATTACAACCGGCGACGGTTCCTCGCATGGCTGCGCGACGAGGTAGCGGTGCTGCGCGCGCTTGGCATGGATCATCGCCGCATCGCCGCGCAGCTCGATATCGAGGAACATGACGTGAGGGCATTTTGTCCAAACCCAAGCGAGAATTCCTCCCGCCGCAAGCTTCCCCGCCGCGCGGTCGAGGCGCTGCTTCATGGCCGCCACGCCTCGCTCGGCGGCCGGACCGTCGCCAGGCGCGGCCAACGCCTCGTCGAGATCGTCTCGGCCTATACTTGGGACGAATTGTTGTCCGAACCTGGCGTCGGCACCGTCACTGCTTCGGAAATAAGGCTCTGGCTCGAGGAGCGAGGGGCCTCGCTGCGGCCATCGGAATAGGGGAGTGCGGCGATGGCTGTCGAGGTCTCCCACCTGCGCTATGTGGTCGCCGCCGCC
>NZ_MKSM01000092.1 GCF_001897285.1 Nitrobacter sp. 62-23 | reverse complement strand
CGGTCTCGCTCTTCACCGGCACCGAGGTCTTGCGCACCGCCATGGTCAGTAGCTCACGGCGCTGAAATAGATGGCGAAAAGGCCGTCGACGACGATGACCATGAAGATCGCCTTCACGACGGAGGAGGTCGTGCGCGCGCCGAGCGATTCGGCGCTGCCCTGGACGCGGAAGCCCTCCGTCGCGGCGATGATGCCGATGATGAGCGCCATGAAGGGCGCCTTGATGATGCCCACCCAGAAGGTCGAGACATAGACCGCGTCGCGCAGGCGCATGATGAAGGCGGAGGGCGGCAGGCCGACATAGAACCAGCTGACCAGCCCGCCGCCGACCAGCGCCGCGAAATCGGCGACGACCGTCAGGAGCGGCAGCGCGATCACCAGCGCCAGGATGCGGGGCAGCACCAGCACCTCGTTGACGTCGAGGCCGATGACGTCGAGCGCGTCGATCTCCTCGCGCATCTTCATCGAGCCGATCTCGGCCGTGAAGGCGCTGCCCGAGCGGCCAGCGATCATGATGGCGGTGAGGAGCACGCCGAGCTCGCGAAGCACGAGGACGCCGACGAGATCGACGACATAGACCTCGGCGCCGAAGGGCCGCAGCTGGAAGGCGCTCTGCTGCGCGATGATGGCGCCGATCAGCAGCGACATCAGCGAGATGATGGGCACGGCGCGGAGGCCGGCGCGGTCGATATGGAACACGACCGAGGTGATGCGGAAACGGCTCGGATTGACGAGCGCCTTCAGGAAGCCGACGGCGACGCCGCCGAGAATGTTGAGGCCGGCCTCGGCGTCGGAGACGGCGCCGTACATGCCGCGGCCGATGCCTTCGAGCAGCTCGACGACGACGCTCTGCCGCTTCTTCGGCGGCGGCAGCTCGCGCTCGGCATCCTTGAGCGCGGCCAAAAGGCGCATGACATTGTCGGAGCCGCCCTCGACGCTGACCTCGACGCCCTTGGCTCCGATCTCGCGCTCGAGCCGCGTGATGAGCCAGCCGCCGGCAGTGTCGATATGGTCGATGTCCGAAAGATCGACGGTGACGTTGCGATCAGCGGCGGAGACTGCCTTCTCGATTTCGCTTTCGAGCGCGCTGGCGCTGGCAAGAGTCCACTCGCC
Source organism: Nitrobacter sp. 62-23 (assembly GCF_001897285.1). GTDB lineage: Bacteria > Pseudomonadota > Alphaproteobacteria > Rhizobiales > Xanthobacteraceae > Nitrobacter. The sequence continues at coordinate 69 of NZ_MKSM01000092.1, read as the reverse complement.
GCGCGGCACGAGTCGCAGCTGGCCGTCCGAATCGCTCGCTTCGAGATGCGCCGCTGCTTCAGCCGCCAC
>NZ_MKSM01000091.1 GCF_001897285.1 Nitrobacter sp. 62-23 | reverse complement strand
AGGCCGGCTCGGAAGTGTCGGCGCTGCTCGGCCGCATCCCGAGCGCGGTGGGTTATCAGCCGACGCTCGCCACCGACATGGGCGCGCTGCAGGAGCGCATCACCACCACCAACAAGGGATCGATCACCTCGGTGCAGGCCATCTACGTGCCGGCCGACGACCTGACCGACCCAGCGCCGGCCACATCCTTCGCGCACCTCGACGCGACAACGGTGCTCAACCGCGCCATTTCGGAAAAAGGCATCTATCCGGCGGTGGACCCGCTGGATTCCACCTCGCGCATGCTTTCGCCGCTGATCGTCGGCGAGGAGCACTACCAGACCGCGCGCACGGTGCAGCAGGTGTTGCAGCGCTACAAGTCGTTGCAGGACATCATCGCCATTCTCGGCATGGACGAACTGTCGGAAGAGGACAAGCTGACGGTCGCCCGCGCCCGCAAGGTCGAGCGCTTCCTGTCGCAGCCGTTCCACGTCGCCGAGGTGTTCACCGGCTCGCCGGGCAAGTTCGTCGACCTCGCCGACACCATCAAGGGTTTCCGCGACCTCTGCCAGGGCAAATACGACCATCTGCCGGAAGCGGCGTTCTACATGGTCGGCACCATCGAGGAAGCCGTCGAGAAGGGCAAGAAGCTCGCTGCCGAAGCGGCTTAAGCTAACAGAAGATCGCTGCAACGTTTGCGGCGCACCCTCTCCCGCTTGCGGGGGAGGATTGGGGAGGGGGTCTTAACCTCCTCTGCATGAAAGAGAGCCTCCACCCGACCGGCTGCGCCGGTCGACCTCCCCCGCAAGCGGGAGAGGTGAAGAAAGAGACCGTGTGCCATGGCCACCTTCCATTTCGATCTTGTTTCGCCGGAGAAACTGGCATTTTCCGGTGAAGTCGATCAGGTCGACATCCCCGGCATCGAGGGCGACTTCGGCGTCCTAGCCGGCCACGCGCCCGTCGTGGCGGCGATCCGTCCCGGAATCCTGACCGTCACCGCTGGCGGCGCACATCAGAAAATCATCGTGCTCGGCGGTCTGGCCGAGGTCTCGGAAAAGGGCCTGACCGTTCTCGCCGATGTGGCAACCTCGATCGAGGATCTCGATCGCGCCCAGTTCGCTGACACGATCGCGAGCATGGAGACCAAGCTGGCGGAAAAGGAAGGCTCCGAACTCGACAAGGCGATCGAGCGGTTGGATCATTTCAAGAGCATTCAGAGCCAGCTCAACACCACGGCTTTGCATTGAGCGTAAGTCCTTCCGCTTCTGATGGAATCCCGAAGCGATTTATGATTTTGTTTTGACGCTTTTTCCTGGCGCGAACCGGTCTCCGCTTTGCTCGAAAAAGCAATGAGGGCAACCACCCTCACCCCCGGAGAACCGGCCAGAGTCTGTTTCAACTGCGTTGAAGTTGAATCAGACTCGTCGCTTATCTATTTGGGCATGATCTTTTCCGAAAACCGGTTTCCACTTTTCGGGATCATGCTCTAATCGCTCGAGAGGCTCGCGAATTCCCTGACCACGCGCTCGTAGACCGGGCGCTTGAAAGGCACGATAAGCCGGGTCAGGTTCTGCATCGGCTCCCAACGCCAGGCGATGAATTCCGGCTTATGACCGTCGCCCGGATTGGCGACGTCGATCTCGTTGTCGCTGCCGGTGAAGCGCATCGCGTACCACTTCTGGCGCTGGCCGCGATAGCGCCCCTTCCAGGCCCGTCCGGCCACGGTGCGCGGGATATCATAGATCAGCCAGTCGGATACCTCGGCGAGCTTCTCGACCGAGCGAACGCTGGTCTCCTCATAGAGTTCGCGTTTCGCAGCAAGCCAGGTGTCCTCGCCGGGATCGACGCCGCCCTGCGGCATCTGCCACACATGGCTGTCGTCAACCTGCTCGATGCCGCCCGCGCGGCGACCGATGAAGACCAGTCCCCTGTCGTTGATGAGCATCACCCCGACGCACGTGCGATAGGGTAGATCGTCGTAGCGCGCCATTCCGTCAATGCCTTTCGCGCCTCCCCGCTATGAACGCAGGCGGAACGCGGATTGGAAGATCAACTCGATTTTGATTTCAGCATCGCGGTTGTCAATGGCACCAGCATCACGCCACGGCCTTCGAGAGCCTTGGCCCAGACACCGATCCGGTCGATGGAAACCGGAAGCGCCGAGGCCATGCCGATCGCGGTCCCCCGCTCCTTCGCCAAGTCTTCAAGCCGGGCAAGCGCCTTGTCAATCTCCACCGAGGTCGGGACGGAATCGATGGTGAGGTCGGCCTTAGCAAATGGCATCGCCTGCCCCCCCGCGAGCTGACCCGCAACGCTCCTCGGGGTGGAGCCATCATCGAGATAGCCGAGGCCGCGCTTGGCTGCTTCGCGAATGATCGGCTGCATGACGATACTGGCGGTGACAAAGCGGGATCCCATGAAATTGGCAACACCCACATAGCCCTGAAAGCGGCTGAGGTGCCAATACAGGCGATCGATATTCTGTTCAGTGCCGAGCGTCGTCAGCAGGGTCTGCGGTCCGGGGTCGTTGTCGGGATAGTCATAAGGCTCCATGGGGACTTGCAGCAGAACCTCATGACGTTTCGCGCGAGCCCGCTCCACAAGCCCGACCGGATCGGACCCGTACGGCGTAAACCCGAGCGTCACGGCGGACGGCAGTTTCATGATGGCATCGACGGTTTTGGCCGCGCCAACCCCGAGGCCACCGACCACGATCGCGACCGCCGGCATCGTGGCCGCCTTCGCGCGATCGGCATCGGTGCCCATCGCATAGGCCTTGAAGGGCTTCAGGCCGTCTGCGGCGGCGATCGGTATCATTCCATAACGCGACTTCTCCAGCAGGCGCTGATCGATCCCCGCCATCGTCGCTGGCGCGACGTCGCCGCCGGCCGCGGCGGAATCCCCGCCGGCAACCACGACGTTCTGACGCGCGCCGCTGGAGCCGTCGATAATGGTGATGGTCTTCTGACCGGCCTCGGGTTGAGAGTTCGCGGCAGCGGTGGCGCTGGCCGGTTTCGATGCAGGCGGGACCGCCGCAGGCTTCTCTTCGGGTGTTACGAGTTGCCGGATCGCGACCCGCGCCGTGGGTTCGCCGCCGAGCGGATCGTGGTTGAAAAGGGCAAAGCCCAGGAAAGCGGCAAGGACAGATCCCAGCAGGACCGCACTCGCCTGCGGCAGCGTGAAGGGAAGCCGCAATCTGCGCTTGGGCGTGGGGTTCTGTCCGAGCGGCGCGCTGAGATCGTCCGTCGTATCGACCATGGAACTCCCCGAATCATCCGATTCGACGATACCATGGACGCCCGCAAAGGCGGCAGGCCGCAATCGTACTCACACCGGGAATATCGACCCCGGCGAGGAGGAGACGGACATTCGGGGAACGTCCCTCTCCTCAAATCCGGCTTATCTCAAAGCCTCAATTCGCGGCCTTGTCCGCCGGCTTCTCGATCGCCGCCTTGTCGCGGGAAGCCTGTGACGAGAGGTTGGTCTTGATGCCGTGCAAAAGATCGTCGGCCATCTTGAGCGCCTTGTCGTTCTTGGCGTCCGGCGGCACGTAGGACTGCGAACCGGTCTTCTCATCATTGCCGTTTTTCAGATGGCCGCGCAGCGAGGCCTCGCCCTTGGTGTCGGTCCGCGACTTCAACTCGTCAGGCACGTCCTGAAGCACCTCGATATCGGGAACAATGCCCTTGGCCTGAATCGAGCGGCCCGACGGCGTGTAATAGCGCGCCGTGGTCAGCCGCAGCGCGCCGTTGCCCGAACCGAGCGGAATGATGGTCTGCACCGAGCCCTTGCCGAACGAGCGGGTGCCGATCAGCGTCGCCCGCTTATGATCCTGCAAGGCGCCCGCGACGATCTCGGAAGCCGATGCCGACCCGCCGTTGATCAGAACGACCACCGGCTTACCCTTGGTGAGGTCGCCGGGGTGGGCGCTGCGGCGCTGGGTTTCCTCGGCGTTGCGGCCGCGCGTCGACACGATCTCGCCGCGATCGAGGAAGCTGTCGGACACGGTCACCGCTTCCTCGAGCAGCCCGCCGGGGTTGTTGCGCAGATCGATGATGTAGCCCTTGAGCTTGTCACCGATCTGGCTGCGGAGGTCGGCGATCGCCTTCTTGAGGCCCTCGGTGGTCTGCTCGTTGAAGGTGGTGACGCGGATATAGCCGATGTCATCGGCCTCGACGTGCGAGCGCACCGAGCGGACGCGGATGTTGTCGCGCACCAGCGTCACGTCGATCGGATTGTCTTGGCCCTTGCGGATGATCTTCAGCTTGATCTTGGTGCCGATCGGGCCACGCATCTTGTCGACAGCCTGATTGAGGGTCAGTCCCTGCACTGCCTCGTCGTCCAGATTGGTGATGACGTCGTTCGCCAGGATTCCCGCCTTGGACGCAGGCGTGTCGTCGATCGGCGAGACCACCTTGACCAAGCCATCCTCCATCGTGACCTCGATGCCGAGGCCGCCGAACTCGCCGCGCGTCTGCACCTGCATGTCGCGGAAGCTCTTGGCATCCATGTAGCTCGAATGCGGATCGAGACCCGACAGCATGCCGCTGACGGCCGATTCGATCAGCTTGCTGTCGTCGGGCTTCTCGACATAGTCGCTGCGCACCCGCTCGAACACGTCTCCGAACAGGTTGAGCTGGCGATAGGTATCCGAGGTCGCGGCTCGCGCGCTCGATCCCATCAGCACCGAGCGCGGCTGGGTCACGAACAGCGTCAGCGCGGCACCCGCGGCGGCGCTGAGAAGAATAAGGGAAGCCTTGCGCATCATCCGCGAACCTTTTGGTCGTTATTTGCGGTCCACCATGGACCTGGATCAATCGGAGTGCCGTCCTTACGGAACTCGATATAGAGAACGGGCTGACTCGGGTTTGCCGCGAGAATCGAGGCAACGCGGGAGGTCGATCCCATCGTCGCTACCGGTTCTCCGGTCAACACGAACTGGCCGATGTTAACCGAAATACGCTCCATCCCGGCGATGAGGACATGATACCCGCCACCGGCATTGAGG
>NZ_MKSM01000090.1 GCF_001897285.1 Nitrobacter sp. 62-23 | reverse complement strand
GATTTGCGGTGAGCGGCGCCGAAAAACCGCATGTTTCCGGGCGATTCCAGCGATCTCGGCCAAGTGACATCGCTGATTTGCGCTGTCACGTCCAACACTATCGATAACGGATAATTATCGATGGTGACACACGTCGTGTGCCGGACTTTGCTATGACGGAAGCTATGTCTATGTTAGCTTCTGTTGCGGCGATTCCTATTAAGGTTATCAAATCCTTGTCGTCAGCCTACCAGATCCCCGATCCAATGCCCTGGAGCCAAATCGCCGGGCCGCTCGCGGCCGCCGAGGATGCGTTGGCGCGCCTCGACGAGCGGCTCGCCAAAAGCCCGATCCGGCAGGGGTGGATCGCCCGGACTCACTTCACCGATGCTGCGGCCTGCCTGTGGCTGGACGGCGAACTCGTCCATCTCGAGGATCTCGTTCTCCACGACGCCGGCAGGGACGTCCGCGCGCCGACCTTTGAACTCACCCGCGCCAACGTCGTGTTGCGCGCCCGCCGCCGCATCGCCGCCGCCAAGCCCGACTGGCCGCTGTCGGCGACAAGCCTCGCCGGCCTGCGGGGCAGGGGAGGGAGCGCTAACGAGGATGAGGCAAGCGCCAGGGATGATGAAGAGGCGAACGACCCGGAGAAAGATTCGGATGAACCGCGCCACGTCGATGACAAGGGCGGCGAGGCGGATGCAGCCGAGCCACGCCTCGCTCCCGTGGACGACCGGATGGCCGAGGTGTTCGCCGCAGTCGACGCGGCGATCGCGCAGGCCGACCGCACGCTCGCGGGCGGGGCGGCGACGCAGGCGCGGCGCGCGCCGGAGCGCGACCCGCTGGTCTACGACCTCGACTGGGACGAGGACGAACGTCTCGTCGAATGGCGTACCGTCGTCGACCAGACCTGGCCGCTGCCGCCGACGCTGGCGGCGGCGATCGCCACCGACGCATGGAGTGCCGTCGAGCCGCTGCAGCACACGCCGTGGCTTGGCCGATTGCTCGCCGCCAGCCTGCTCCGCGCGCGCGGCAAGGCCCGCGCGCACCTTCCCTGCCTGCATGAGGGCTTGAAGGCGATTCCGCGCGAACGGCGGCAACCGCGGGACCCGGCCGGCCGCCTTGCGGTCCAGCTCGAAGCGATCGCGGCAGCCGCCGAAGCCGGGCTGAAGGATCATGACCGCTGGCTGGCCGCCCGCATCCTGCTGGCGCGCAAGCTCGCCGGGCGCCGCTCCACTTCCCGGCTGCCGGCACTCCTGGATTATGTCCTGACCCGGCCCATCGTCTCGGCCGGCATGATCGCGGAGGAGCTAAAGATCACGCCGCGTGCCGCACAGGACCTGGTCGGTGAACTCGGGCTGCGGGAGGCGACGGGACGGGGACGATACCGGGCGTGGGGGGTTCTATAGCCGATGGTCATCAACAGCCATTTGCGTTGTTTAAATCGGGCAGTAACCCCATCGTGAAACGCTGCGTTGCGGTTATGATTCGCCCAGCAGGAGAAAGTAAACCAGAGCCATGGCCCCGGAGAGTTGATGAAAAAATTGCTGGCCAGTTACGGTCGGGACGATGAGTTCCGTGCCGTGGCGGAGCAAATCATCAACGAAGAGGAAAAGAAGAACAATCGCGTTCTGGCGCGTAGCCTGCGCAAGACCCTTGAGACGGGTCCCAGCCGGCCGGCGGGCCCAAAGGCGCTTGCGCCCCTTATCCCGTTTCCCGAGGCCGCCGCGGAATTCATAGAGCGCGTCGAGCCAAGCCATAGCCGGAACGACATTATCCTGGGCGCAACGAACGTGCGCGTCCTGCTAGGACTGGTCAAAGAGTTTCGTCGCGCGAACGTCCTACCTGGTCGATATCGAGCTTTGGGATCTCGGCGAACGCCGCCTGCGCGAGCGTAAGATCGAGGAAGTGATCCGGTACGTCGAAGCGCGGGCGGGTGACGTCTTCGATCGCTACGTTGGCCCCTCGATCAGCATGTTCCGGGCACGTCTGACCGGCGAGCTCGTTCGCACGCTCCTGACGATTGAGGAAATTGCGGCCATCGATCTGCCGCCTGCGCCAGACGTGACCACGGCTGAAGCCCTCGATCTGACTCTGGCCAATGCGCCACCGTTGAACGCGCTTGGTGACGACGCGCCGCTGATCGGCGTGATCGACAGCGGTGTCAACGATCATCCATTCCTCGCCAACGTTATCGCCGGATCAATCGCCGTCCCTGAGAACCTCGGGACGGCCGACGTCTGGGGACACGGGACCCGCGTTGCCGGCATCGCCGTGTTTGGCGACCTTCGCGCACAACTCAATGCGGGAGCCCTGCAGAGGGGGGCCCGGATCTGCGCGGCGAAGGTCGTGAATGACCATGGCGATTTTGACGATCGCCGCCTGGTGCCATCGCAGATGCGCGAAGCGATCATGACGTTGAACCAGCGCTTCGGCTGCCGGGTGTTCGTCATCGCGCTTGCCGACCGTCGGCGGGTTTACGATGGCGGCAAGGTCGGCACATGGGCCGCGACGCTGGACGAACTGGCACGCGAACTCGACGTCGTCATCGTGGTGTCGTCCGGAAATCGGCACCCGCGCGGCGGAAACCGCCTCGAACAGGCTGTTACCGAATATCCGGGCTATTTGTTGGAGGACGCCAACCGGTTCTTCGAACCAGCTGGCGCTTTGAACGTCATCACCGTTGGCGCGCTCGCGCATGGCGAGGGTCTCGATGCCGAGCGAGCGAACGACGTCCGCGTGCGGCCGATCACGAAGTTGCATGAGCCGGCGCCATTCTCCCGCACCGGGCCGGGCCCGGGGGGCGCAACAAAGCCGGACGTCGTCGAGATCGGCGGCACACTGATTTTCGATCCCGTCGTCGCGCGGCTGCGGGGCGGGGAGGATGTCGGCAGTGCTGGAGTCCTGACGTTGTATCACAGCTATCTCGATCAGCTGTTTACGGCCGGCTCGGGCACGTCCTATGCGGCGCCGAGGGTCCCGGAAGCGTTCCAGGCCGGGAATGGCGAGCGGTGCATTCGCGTGACGCTGGCATTCGACCCGCCGGTGCGGCACACGCGCAACGATTATGCGGGCGTCGGCATGAGCTTCCGGCTGGTCCGCGGCTGCCAGCCCGATCTGATCTTCGATCATTACCGCAAGCGTGAGCAGGCGGATGGTCCATTCCCCGAACTCGCAGCACGATATAATTGCAATCTCGTTCCAGGCCCACAGGCCCGGGAGAAGGGAAGCGTCCAGTGCGCGACCGCCACGTTCAGGCGTGACGTCGAAGAATACGGCGACGACTCTTATCTCGTCGTGCGCTGTGAGAGCGGATGGGCGACGCATATAGATCGCCAGCAATTCGCGCTCGTCGTCGAGCTGCTCCACAAAGCCGAGGTGCAGCTGTACGAACGCGTGCGGCAACGGATTAGGATTCAGGCCTAGCGCACGTCCTGTTTGCGACCGCGCTCAACTTTTTCAGGCAGGCAGGGCGATCCTTGATCCTTATGCACCCGCTCGATCAGATTATTCCCTTTGAACTTTTCGATCAGGAAATAGCGCGTTTGAGCGGTTTTGTTAACGGCGGAGCAAAACCGGGCCACTGGGGCGGAGTAAAAGCCGGCCAGTGGGGGTTCGGCGCAGGCCACTCGCGAAGCGCGCTTTCAATGGCGCCGCAGCGAGCGAGCGGCCTTTTGGATTTGGCAGAATGAGGGGTCAGGCGGGGGTCTGGTTTTGCTCCGCCGCGACAGCCACGGCGGCTGACCGGCGACGACCGGAGGATTGCTTGAGCCGATAGCTGTCGCCGTCCATGGCCAGGATGTGGACGTGATGGGTCAGCCTGTCGAGCAGCGCGCCGGTGATGCATCGAGTCAGAACTCGCTAAAACGAGCCATACAAATTACGACTGTAACGCTAGGTCGTTCCGAGGTATTCAGCAACAATCCGTGCGTGCGACACCTGCAAGTGCTGCCCGGTTTGTAGCAGTTGCCGGATTTCTGACGCTGAGCAGCGTCTAGCAGAATTACTCAGCTATTCTGCCGGATCGGCATCGGCCATTTTGTTTCGATTGAAGAATTCACTCGTTCGCTCTCTGATGGATTCCCAAAAAACATAGAGCATCGGAATCAAAAACAGCCCGATACTACTCGCAGCGATCATGCCGACGAATACCGGCGTGCTGACGGCGTGCCGCGCAATCTGCGATGCGCCGGTCGCCCAGACCAGCGGCACCAATCCAAGAATGAAAGCAATGGACGTCATAAGCACAGCACGGAACCGCATCTCGGCGCCGAGAGCTGCGGCCTGTTCAAGGCCCAACCCTTGCTCACGCTGTTCCTTGGCAAACTCAACGATCAGAATGGCGTTCTTCGCCGCCAGCGCAATCAGAACGACGAGCCCGATCTGCGCATAAAGATCGAGCGTAAGGTGCGTGATCAGGACGCCGCCAATGGCGCCAAAAACGCCCGCCACCACGGAGAACAGCACCGGAATCGGGATGATCCAGCTTTCGTAGAGCGCGACCAGAAACAGAAATGCGAACAGTAACGCCATGCCCAGCACGATCAAGGTCTGGCCGCTCGCGCCTTGCTCCTGATAGGCTGTACCGGTCCATTCGAACGCATAGCCTGGGGGGAGCGTCTTGGCCGACACCTCGGCCATGGCGGCCAATGCGGTACCCGAGGCGACGCCCGGAGCCGGGCCGCCATTAATGGTCACCGAGCGGTAATTGTTGTACCGCGTGATCACTTGCGGCCCGGTGACGGTACGCGCCGACGCAATCGACTGTAGCGGCACCATCGTGCCTTTCGAGTTGCGAATGAATATCTTCGAGAGCGCGGACACATCGCGCCGATCCGCCGCCTCGGCCTGTAAATTAACCTGCCAGGTGCGGCCAAACAGGTTGAAGTTATTGATGAAGTAGCCCCCCAGCGTGGTTTGCAGCGTGGTGAAAACATCGTTGAGAGTGATACCAAGCGACTGCGCCTTCTCGCGATCGATATCGAGAAAGATGGAAGGCGCATTGGCGCCGTAGGTCGAGAAGACGCGCGAAAGACGCGGGTCCTGATTGGCCGCGGCGACGAGCCCCTGAACCACCGCACCCATTGCTTTCGGATCGGCGCCTTCCAGATTCTCAAGTTGATATTCGAAACCGCCCGTCGTTGACAGACCCACGACAGGGGGAAGATTGAACGGCAGTACATTCGCCGTACGAATCTGCTGGGCTGCATCGAAGACATGCGCGATCAAAGCCTGCGCGGAATCGGCCGCCTTGGTGCGATCTTCGAATGGCTTCAGCTTGGCTATCAGAAACGCATTGTTGCTGGCGGAATAGCTGTCGAGCAGCGAGAAGCCGATAATCGAAATGGTATCCTGCACCTGAGGCATCGACTTCAGAACGTTTTCCACCTGCTTTACGGCTTCGCTGGTCCGGTTGACCGAAGCACCATCCGGCAATTGCACGTTGATGAAGAATGCGCCCTGATCCTCCTCCGGCAGGAAGCCCGTAGGGGTAATTCGCATCAGGCCAAAAATACCCAGACCGAATGCGGCGACCAGCACCATTGAAATGATCGACAACCGCAATGTCTTGCGCACGACGGTGGCATAACCGTCGCGCACTTTGTCGATCCCTTGCCCGATGCGTCCCATGATTCCGCGACGCGGGGAGTGACGGAGGAACACCGTACACAGCGCCGGAGAAAGGGTCAGCGCGTTGACCGCCGAGATGAGCACCGAAGCACTGATCGTTACGGCGAACTGGCGAAACAGCTCGCCTGAAATACCCGAGATAAAGGCGATGGGCACAAACACGGATAGCAGCACCAGGGTGATGCCGACGATCGGCGCGGTCACCTGCGTCATGGCTTTCTTGGTCGCGTCCGCAGGCGAAAGGTCCGGCTCTTCCTCCATCACGCGCTCGACGTTTTCGACCACGACGATCGCATCGTCCACCACGATGCCAACCGCGAGCACCAGCGCCAGCAACGAGACGGTGTTGGCAGAATAGCCAAGCGCAAGGAGAACGGCGAAACTTCCAACCAGACTGACCGGAATGGCAATGATCGGAATTAACGTTGCGCGCAGATTGCCGAGAAACAGGAACACGACAATGGCGACCAGAACAAATGCCTCGATAAGCGCGTGAATGACGGCGCTGATCGTATCGGTAACGAAAATCGTGGAATCATGGACAACGCGCGCCTGCAGCCCCGCGGGAAAGCGCCCTCGCAGCTTTTCCAGCGTTGCGTTCACGGCCTTCGATACGGTGATGGCATTGGCGCCAGGTGCGAGATAGATGCCGATGGCGACCGACGGGCTACCATTCAGCCGGCTGAAGGTATCCTGATTTTGCGCTCCTAATTCGATCCGGGCGACGTCCTTGACCTGCAGCACCGAACCATCCGGATTGGCGCGGATGACGATCGCGCCGAATTCCTCCGGCGTGGTGAGGCGCCCCTGGGTCTGCAGGTTCAATTGGAACTGCTGGTCTTCAGGAACCGGACGTGCTCCAAGACGACCGATCGGCGCCTGGACGTTCTGCGCCTGCACGGCGCGAATGACGTCAGAGGGCGCAAGACCCAGGTTGGTCAGCCGCGACGTGTCGAACCAGATTCGCATCGAATAGTCTTCGCGGCCGAACAGGGTCGCCTGCCCGACGCCCGGCGTCCGCGACAACTCGTCCATGACGTTGATGATGGCGTAATTGGTGATAAACAGCGGATCGAGCTTACCGCCTTCGCTGTAGAGGGCGATGAATTGCAGGATCGACGACGACCGCTTCTGGACGGTCAATCCCTGAACCTGCACCTCGGTGGGCAAGTTCGCCATCGCGGTCTGAACGCGGTTGTTGACGTTGACCGTGTTGATGTCCGGATCGGTGCCAAGGGCGAAGCTGACGGTGAGATTGTAACTTCCATCGGCCCCGCTGCTGCTCTTCATGTAAATCATCTTGTCGACGCCGACGACCTTGGACTCGATCGGCTGCGCCACGGTCGCTTCCAGCACCGAGGCAGAGGCCCCCGGATAGACCGCCGAGACCTCAACCTGCGGCGGAACGATGTCGGGCAACTGAGCCACGGGGATGCGCGAGAGCGCCAACAGGCCCGCGAGCGAAATGACGATGGCAATGACGATCGCCATGCGAGGGCGATCAATAAAATATGCGGAGAGCATGGCTTATCTCCCGGCAGGTGTCGGCGAAGCGGGCGCCGGCGCGACCACAAGATTTGGCCGCACCCGCTGGATTCCCTCCACGACGACCTTCTCGCCCGGCTTCAAACCATCGACTATCCCCGCGATGTCAGGGGTTGATTGGCCCAGCTTCACGCGGCGTTGCTCGGCCACGTTCTTGCCGTTGACCACGAAGACATAGTCACCCTGCTGGTCGGCCAGAATCGCGGCGCGTGGAACAGCCAGCACCTTGAGCGGTTCGACAGCCTCAAGCGATACGGTAACAAACTCTTGGTCCGTCAACTCGTAAAGCTTGTTCTCCCCGACTGTCTGAATCATCGAATTGGGGATCGTGCCGCGCAGGGTGATGGTGTCGGTATCCTTGGCAACGCCGATATCGACGAAATCGAGCTTGCCGGTCTGACCGTACATTTCACCGTTTGGCAGACGCACGCGAATCTGGACGGCATGATAGCCGCCCTTGTCGGCATAGCGTTCCCTTAGTTCGAGAACGCGGCGCACCGAGATGGGAAAGGTCACATACATAGGGTCCGGACTGACAATCGTCGCCAGCGACCCGCTGGTGGGGCTGACGACGTTACCGACCGTGATCGAGGTTCGGCCAATGAGGCCGTCGATCGGCGCTTTTATTTCGGTATAATCGAGATTGATTTGCGATTGATGGAGCTGCGCCTGCGCGGCCTTCACCTGGGCTGCCGCGACGCGCTGCGTCGCCAATGCGCTGTCGGCTGTGACCTGGGTACCGGAATTTTTCCGCAATAGCTCCTGCGCGCGGGAAAGCGCGAGATCAGCATTCTCCAGTTGGGCCTGAGCCTGTGCAACAGCCGCTTCTTTAGCCTCGACGTCGGCTTCGAACGGCGCCCGCTCAAGCCGATATAAAATCTGCCCCTTCTTGACATCCGCGCCTTCCGTGAAGAGGCGTTCGTTCATGAACGCGGTCACGCGCGCAACCAGATCAACGCGATCCCGGGCCTGGATGCGGCCGTTGATTTCCGTGCTCTCCGCCATCGGCTTGAATTCAGCTGTGACAACCCCGACTGCCGGGGGTGCACTAGGGTTCACTTGCGCAATCGCGGATGTTGCCAACAGAAACGTTCCAGCAACGATGGTGTTGACCGATGAAAGGGCGCGCATGACTGTCATATCTCCTGACGATCGTTACGGCAGGCCGCCGCTATCGCTTTAAATCTAAAACACAGATGGGAACAAACGGGCTACAGCGTTTGCGGTTCTCAAATCGTACGGTGACCCCGAAGAATTGTGAGCCCACCTATTCATCGCGAAGTGAGCATAAGATGCACGAGAGTAGTCAGCCTCAATTGGCCCGCCCGATCAAGGCCGTACTGAGCTTAGATATGGATTGTCATGGAGTCGTCCACCCCGGAGGCTGTGGCCGCGTCCGTGTAATGCTCGAGCGCCGGCGCGACGGAGCGAACCTGATCCGGCGAGAAGCGGCGGCCTTCGGGATTGGGCTGCTGAGCATGTGCGGTGGTTGTCATGATGATAAATCCTAAGACTGGTGCGATGAAGCGTTTCAATTCGGTCTCCCGGCGTTGGTGTTTGTGAATTCCAGCTTGAGAGGCCGTGTGCGACGAGGGAACAGCCCCCCTTCGACGACGAACGTCCCTTATCCGTGGTCGAACTGGCTTTCGGTGAACGGATCGGCGCGGCCGCCGACCAAGGTGATCTTCTCTGCGCCGACGTCGAATTCGCGCAGCTCGTCAGCGGTCAAATGCACGGTCGGAGCGCCGACGTTCTCGGCAAGGTGCATGTACTGCGTCGTGCCGGGGATCGGCACGATCCACGGCCGCTGCGCCAGCACCCATGCCAGGGCGAACTGTGCCGGTGTTGTGTTCTTTCGTTCGGCCCAGTCACGAACATATTTGAAGAGAGCCAGATTTGCCGCGAGCGCGTCGGGGACAAATCGTGGCAGGTTATGGCGGCGATCCGTCGAGTCGAAGCGGCTGGCAGCGTTGACTGCTCCGGCGAAAAAGCTGCGTCCAACCGGGCAATAGGGCACGAAGCCGATGCCGAGTTCTTCGAGCGTCGGGAAGATCCGGGTCTCCGGCTCGCGCCACCAGATGGCGTATTCGCTTTGCACGGCGCTGACCGGCAGGACGGCATGGGCACGGCGGATGGTGGTGGCGCTCGCTTCCGAGAGACCCCAGTGCTTCACCTTCCCGGCCTGAATCAAATCCTTGACCGCGCCAGCGACGTCCTCGATCGGCACCTTGGGATCGGGGCGATGCTGGTAGAGCAGATCGATATGGTCGGTCCTCAGTCGTTTCAGCGAGCCGTCGACGGCGCGCCGCAAATGGTCCGGCTGGCTGTTCAGCGCCGTCGGCTGGCCTTCCTCCACCCCGAAACCGAACTTGGTGGCGATGGCGACCTGATCGCGGACCGGAGCAAGCGCTTCGCCGACAAACTCTTCGCTGAGATGAGGGCCATAGACTTCGGCGGTGTCGAAAAATGTCACACCCAGTTCGAACGCGGCGCGAATGAGCGCCACACTGGCTTTGCGGTCGCGCGGTCCGTTACCATAGTATCCTACCAGCGGGAGACATCCGAGGCCGATGGCGGAGACCTTCAAATTGCCGAGTTTGCGGCTACCCATAGACTTCTCCCTGCGTGGAATCGAAGCATTACGATCTTGCAGATGGACGTCTGGACTTTGAGCGAAAGCACCTCTGACGTTCATGAGTGAAGCGGTTGCGAGGCCGAGACCCGCGCCAAGGAAAGTGCGGCGGCTGGCTGCGCCGCAAGCGGGAGAGGAAATGCCTTTCCCAGGTGAACGCACCATTTTACGCCTCCTTATGACTCACGCCTTCATCGTAAAATCTAGCGTGGGACGGCGGCACGGTTACCCCGAGGGTGCTACATGGACTTATGAATGGCGCTCACGAAACAAGGGACGCCGGGTGGATCAGCGACAGCGGTATGGCACCTTGCCAAGACGCTACCAGGCGTAGGCTTTGGGCGCGTCTCCACCGGGACCGGGCCATATCTCGTCGAGGCACCGCATGGTATCGTCGGAAAGCGAAATCTCCGCGGCGCGCAGCGTCTGTGTCATCTGTTCGGCTGTGCGCGGCCCGACCAGCGGTGCCGTGACTGCGGGATTGTGCAAGAGCCACGCCAACGCAACGTCTGCTGGCCGCTCGCCAAGGTCTTCACAAAGGGCTTCAAAGGCTTGGAGTTGCGCACGATACCGTTCGATCTTTTCCTTCATCATGGAAGTAGTCCGGCGGCCGCCAGCCATTTTCTGCAACACGCCCCCCAGCAAGCCGCCTCCGAGAGGACTCCAGGGAATGAGACCAAGGCCATAGTGACGACAGGCCGGAATGACCTCAAGCTCAACGGTTCTGGCCGAAAGATTGTAGAGGCTTTGTTCCGCGATCAGACCCATGAAGTGGCGTTGGTTGGCTGCACTTTGCGCGGTGGCGATATCCCATCCCGCGAAGTTGCTGCTTCCGACGTAGATAATCTTCCCCTGCTGCACCAGCAGTTCCATCGCTTGCCAGATCTCTTCCCAAGGCGTGAAGCGATCGACGTGATGCATCTGATAGAGATCGATGTGATCGGTCCGCAGTCGCCGAAGGCTATCTTCACACGCACGGCGAATGTGGAGCGCTGAAAGCCGACGATCGTTCGGGCCGAGTCCCATCGGCTGATAGACCTTGGTCGCGAGCACGATTTCGTTGCGGCTTCCGCGGTCTGCCATCCATCGCCCGATGATCTCCTCCGAAAGACCGAACCCCTTCTCCATGTCGGGAGATTGAGGGCCGCCATAGACATCGGCGGTATCGATGAAATTGATCCCAGCCTCTACCGCCTCATCCAGAATCTGGAAGCTGGTCGGCTCGTCGGTCAACTCGCCGAAATTCATGGTGCCGAGGCACAGACGGCTGACCTTCAACCCCGAACGGCCCAGATGGGTATATTGCATTACATTATTCCCTTCATCGTTCTTTGAGGGACGTTCAATCGTACGGTGTGGATGCCGTAGGGGGAATTTGGGCGTACACGCCGTCGCATCCCCAGCGGCACATTCTACTTCTTGGGTGGCTGCGCCGATCTTTGGGTGCGACACTAAACTGGAAACGGCACTTTCGTTATCGGGGTATGTTGCATGGTCTTGTGAGGACGATTCAACAGTTTCGGATGTTAACGTGGCCAAAGTGCGCGAATCCGCGGCGGCAGGGCTGCCGCTTTCAAGTCAGCACAGTGGAGAGGAGCGCGCCTTGGTGAAAGTATACGGCTTTATCGGAAGAAATTAGCATGCAAACAAACCGTGCCGACGTCGCCGATTTAACCTACTTTCTGGCGATCGCAAGGCATCGAAGCTTTAGCCGCGCTGCAATCGAAATCGGCGTGAGCGCCTCTGCCTTGAGCCATGCACTCAAAGGCTTGGAGGGCAGGCTAGGTATTCGGCTTCTCAATCGGACGACAAAGAGTGTCACTCTCACGGCCGCCGGAGAGGCTCTTGCCGTTGCGATCGGAGAACCATTCGAGCGGATCGACGTTGCGTTGGAAACGCTGAACCGTTTTCGCGACGCTCCATCGGGCCGAATCCGGCTGAACGTCGCCGTTGAGGCAGCCAATCTGCTCTTGGCCCCGGTCTTGCCCGTGTTCATGGAGCGTTATCCTGACATCGAGATCGATATCGTTGCCAACAATCGCATGGTGGATATGACGGACGCAGGTTTTGATGCCGGCATCCGATATGGGGGCACGGTGCCGGAGGACATGATTGCGCAAAGGCTGTCGGCGGATGTGCGCTGGGTGGTAGCGGGTTCGCCTGAATACCTAGATCGGTTCGGCACGCCGGAACATCCCAACGATCTGCTTCAGCACCGATGCATCAGCAACCGGCTCGGAGATGACCGTGTCTATCGATGGGAGTTCGAGCACGATGGAGAGGAATTGCAGGTGACGGTGCCGACATCGATCACGGTCGATCAGGCGGAGACGGGGCTTGTTGCCGTGCTCCGCGGCGGCGGTCTCATGTACTTTCCTGAACCCCTCGTTGCCCCGTATGTTTCGGACGGACGACTGCGTCTGGTGCTCGTGGACTGGGCGTCGCGGGGAGACGGCTTTCACATCTATTATTCGAGCCGTCGACAAGTCCCGACCGGGCTGCGTCTTCTGATCGACCTCGTTCGCGAGCTGCGTCCGATAGGACTCTAGCAGATAGGGAAAAGAAACAGACAGACCCCCTCCAGACCCGAACAGCGACGTCAGCATCCACGAGGTTTCGCTGATCGAGAATATCGACCGCGCACCCCTGCAAGCGCGCCATCTTCGTCGGCGTCGATGCCTACCAGGCGTCTGCATCTTGCGCGATCTGTTCCAAGACGACGACGGCGGCTGGCTACAGGACTCCGTCCTGCACGACCGGCTCGTGTCCGAAAAGCTGAAGGCCTTGCGGACCAACTCGCAGAGGAAGGCTGGAAATGGATCGAGGTCGCCGTGAGCTTCCGCTACGTTCACGATCATGGCCTTCGTGAACTCGCCGCACGGCCGTCGACCTCACCGAGGAGGAGCGGCCACTCGTGAGGCGCTCCGCGACGAATACGACCGAATCGAAGCCGAATAGTCGTTGAGCGTGCTGCCCCGCGGTCGGCCGCGCGATAATCGGCCGTCGCCGCAGCCACGGTCTGCGCCGGGCCGAGGCGGTCGACCTGCACCACCCAGGGAACGACGGTGCCGCGCGCGGATTACCAGACGAGTGCGGCGGCAACTTCACTATGGCCATCGTCATGCACGCGTCCGGGCGTCGTCCAACACGGGTCGCATGTACTCAGGCAGAAACGACCGTGGTGCGCAGTCCCGCGCCGATCTCCTGGCGGATTGTTTCCGGCAGCGTTTGCGCAGTCCCCCCGCGCCAGCAACCTGATCGTCTGGCAGGTCAATGGCGAAGCACTTCCCAACATCAACGGCGGGCCTGTGCGGCTCATCATCCCGGCTGGCCGGGCTCGCTGTCAGCGAAATGGCTCAACCGCATCTGGATTCGCGACAAGGAGCTTGCCCGGTCCGGCTTCCTCAAATGGATTGTCCGGAAAGCTCATCGTCGAGGTTCCCGTCTGTTGGGCTCCTCCATAAATTAGTGGATATGCCGGATCGTGAAAACCTCGGCGATCGGCTCATTGTCGCCGGTTCGTACAAGACGACAATGATGCGACAACGTCCTGGTCCCAGGAGTCGGATCGCCGGGCACATGCCAATCCTTCCGGTCGACCAGCCCGACCAACAGTGTTTCGCCTGGGTCGAGATTGCCCGCGAAGAGGATATCCCGCCGCAATGTCGTTGCCGTTCGAGCGAAATCGCGGGCGAACTGCCATTCAGCGCGATCCACGAAAGAGACGAAGCTGCTGAAATAGAGGAAGCCTGCGCCGTTGAAGTCCTGGGCGGGGCAAGGGTCGATGGCGACGACCGGTCCGACTGCCGCCTGGTGCAGCGCGAAGCCCAGATGTTCGCTCACGCGACCGGCACGCACAGCGGCCGCCCAGCCCGGCAGATCTTCTCGGCTCCGGAACGGCTCCGGCTTCGGCAGACCTGGCACGACGAACCGGGAGACGCTGCGATTGCCACCATCCTGGCCGCGGCGCACGAAGACCGAGACCATCTCCACCTGCCCGATGTAGCGACCGCCCACCACCAGACGGTGGCGGCTCAGCATCTGCGTCTGCGTCACTCGCCGCACCCGCGATCGTACGACCAACTCATCATTCTCACGGACGGAGCCAAAGTCGCCATCCTGAATCGAAATCGCGGAAAAGGCCGCATAGACTGGTTTTCCGCGCTCATCGATGAAGCTCGGCACTTTCTGGCCGGCCAAGCTCGCGAGCATCATCCAGTGTTGATGCCCGAGCTGCTTCAGCAGCCAAGTCTCCGAGAGGCCGTGCAAGCTCAGCTGTGGCATGCCCAGGAGAATTGTCTCGCTTCGGTTCCGCAGCCAAAACGAGGGGCGCGGCGGCGCATCGGCGAAAGGCTCGAGCGGCTCGGCGGAGGCTGACACCGGATCATAGCCGCAATGCTCGCAGCGATCCTGCAACCGACCGAAGGCGCTCCGCAACCATTTCTGCCCGCACGCCGTGCAGGGCTCCCGCAAGGCATCAGGGTGCGCCTTGGCGGCGGTCAGGGCTACGCCGTTCATGCTCGAACCTCGTCGCGGGTCGTGGCCGAAGCTGGCGCGCATCCGATCAGCGGCCGGTCCGACAAGTCCCAGACGGTTTCCCGTTGCGTCGCGCACTCGATTCGCACGCGCGGATCCTCGGTGATCGTTCCGATCGCCGCCGCCGCGATGTCTCTCGCACGAAACCTGGCCAGGACTTCGTCCAGTTCCGCCGCGCCGACCGCGAGCAGGTAGCCGAAGCTCGGGAATGTCTGGAGCCAGCGCTCGATCGCGACGTCCGCCGGCATTGGAATCGCATCGATGTCGATCACCGCGCCAACGCCTGAGCATTCCGCGAGCATCGTCGCGGTGCCGATAATCCCGCCTTGGCTGATGTCCTTGGCAGCTCTTGCAAGCCCGGCTTCGGCGATCTCAGGCAACAGATCGAGATCACCGCGCAGGCGCGTGGGTGGGGCGGAGGTGGCGGCATCCCAGTTCGGATATGGCTCGCGATATCGGCCACGCAGATCGATGGCGGCCACCAGATGATCGCCCGGCGTCGCGTCGAAGCTGGTTAGCAGCTTCTTGGCGCGACCGAGGATCGCAAGCGCAAGCTGACTGTTCTTCATCCGCAGATTACTGTGCCCACCGACCATGGGGACCCCGAAGGCGCGCGATGCGTTGCGCAAGCCCTCAAGGATGGGCAGGGCCCCGTCTTGTCCGTCCGACCAGATGGCATTCACTGTTGCCAGGGGACGACCGCCCATCGCTGCGATATCGGAGACGTTGACCATCACGCCGCACCAGCCTGCGAACCAAGGATCGCTGGCAACGAACTCGTTGATGAATCCCTCGATGGCGAACAGCAGATAGCCGTCCCCATCGGGGATCGCGGCACAATCGTCACCGACCGCGATCGCACCTGTCTCGATTCCCAGAGCCTTCACCACGCAGGCGATGTCCGCCTTTGCGGCGAAGCTGCGGCTCTGGCGCAGCGACTGAGCGAGCGCCGCCAGGTTGATGTCTGCCCGGCTCATCAGCGCGCTCGGGACAGGAAGCCCACCTGGGGCGTGCCAAAAGGCGGGTAATATTCCAGATCCGCTTCCATTCGGTGATGCGCCCTGCCGAACAGGTCGAACTCCTCGAGCGAGCGCCAATGCAGCCGTTTGAAGAGAAGGGCGTTCTGGCTCTGCACATTGGCCAGGAAGCGTGTGCATCCACGGGCATGCGCCGAGGAGACGGCCAAGCGGATGAGGTCGGGGCCGATCCGCCCACCGGCGCGGCCGCGATAGGCCTGAGTGACGGCGAGACGGGATCCCCACCAGGTCTTGTGCTCGTTCAAATCCTCGTGAATCCGCACCGTGCCGACAACCCGGGAAAGTCCGTCCTCGTCCTGCATGACGGCCACCAGAGCGATTGCGAACTCGTCGATCTCGTCCCGATCATCCGCCACGAAGACCCCTTGCTCCTCGCAAAAGATCTCGCGGCGCAACGCGAACGCCGCGGAGCGCTCCCACTCCGCGGTCGCCCATTTGATGCGCAACGAAGGCGCCGGCACAGCCTGTTTGGCTACGGCGCTCATGACGCGCGCCGCTCATAGCTCGAGAGGGCCGAGCACGCCCCGCATCGCCCGCAGCCGGCCTTGATGTCGCTCGACTGCATTCCGGCTTCACGGAGCATTGCTCCGAGCGGCTGGAGAACGCTGTGCATGAAGGTTGGCTTCGGCGATGGATGGCTCTCAAGCGGGGTGCCCGCGATCGGAACGAAGGGCACCACGAACGGATAGACGCCGCTGGCGACCAGCCGTCGACAGACGTCGAGGAGCGCCTCGCGGCTATCTCCCAGGCCCGCGAGGATGAAGGTCGAAACCTGTCCTCGGCCGAATACCTCAATCGCCGCCTCGAAGGCGTCGAAATAGCGTTCGAGGGACACCTGTGCCTTGCCGGGCATGATCCGAGCGCGAACTTCCGGCGTCACGACCTCGAGATGCATGCCGAGCGAGTCGACACCGGCGTCTTTCAGGCGCGTGAACCAGAGATCGTCGTCCGGCGGCTCGCACTGCGCCTGGATCGGCAGGTCGACCGCCGTCTTCACACCCGCAGCACTCTCCGCGAGGATCGCTGCGCCGCGATCAGGCCCCGGCGGCGTCCCGGTCGTCATGACCATATGACGCACGCCATCCAGTTCGACGGCGGCCTTGGCAACCTCGGCCAGCTGCGCGGGCGTCTTGCGCTCGATCGTGCGGCCAGCCGCCAGCGACTGGCCGATCGCGCAGAACTGACAGGCCTTGGTCCGGCTTTGATAACGGATGCAGGTCTGCAGGATGGTCGTGGCCAGGACATCGCGGCCGTGGAGGGTCGCGATATGCGAATAGGGGATCCCGTCCGCTGTCGAAAGCTCGTAGAATTTCGGCTTCGTGGGGAAGGAAATCGCCGCGAGTTCCACGCCGTCGCGGCTCAATCGGCTTACGCCGGCCGCATCAGGGCGGGCCGCCTGATAAGGGCTCTCGAAAGCTGGCGCATTGTGGACCGGCACCATGACAGTGGTCCCGTCGATCGTCACCGCCATGTGGTCGGAAGGGCCGGCGCCACCGCGCCGGCTAACCCCCGAGCTCCTGGGATCGACGAGCCGGATCCCGAAGGACTGCAGATCGTTGATCAAGGACTCAGTCGACATTCTCGAGCGCCCCCTGATCTTCGCTTGCCTCCGCGTGCGTCGCGTGCGGGACGGAGCGAATGGATTCGGCGCTTCGCATCGTCACGGCCGGCTGGTCGTTGATGAGAAGCGACAGAAGCTCGGGGCGAGCATAGTGACCGACGGAATCCATCATGCGCTTGCGCTTGATGATGAGGCTCATGTCGAGGTCGGCCACCACGAGACCTTCGCCAGAGGTCAGCGGATCGACGAGGTGCTTGCCCTCGGGCGAAATGATCGCGGTCATGCAGCCGCCGCGCAGGCCGCGCTGCAGGCCTTCATCGGGCGAGATGGACGCGATCTGCTCCTCGGTCAGCCAGCCGGTCGAGTTGACGACGAAGCAACCGCTCTCGAGGGCGTGGTGGCGGATCGTCACCTCGGTCTGCTCGCCGAATATCTGACCCACCAGCGAGCCCGGGAACTGGCCCGCGTGAATTTCCTCGTGCTGCGCCATCAGCGCATAGCGGGCGAGCGGATTGTAGTGCTCCCAGCAGGCAAGCGCGCCGACGCGGCCGACCGCGGTATCGACGACCTTGAGCCCGGCGCCATCGCCGCCGCCCCAGATCATGCGCTCATGGAACGTGGCGGTGAGCTTGCGCCGTTTCAGCAGGAGCTTGCCGTCGGTGTCGAAAATCAGCTGCGCGTTGTAGATCGAGCCATAGTCCAGCTCATTGACGCCGAGCACGATCACCATCTTGTGGCGCCGCGCGGCTTGGCTGATGGCCTCGGTGACGGGACCTGGCACCACGACGGCGTTCTCGTAAAAGCGCATGTGATCGCCGCCGCTGGTCATCGGAGGGCGCACGAACGAAAAATAGGGATAATAGGGAACGAATGTCTCGGGGAAGACGATAAACTGGACGCCCTTGTCCGCGGCGTCCGAGATCGCTGCGAGGACACGGTCGAGCGTGCCCAACGGAGTCTCGAGATCGGGGGCAATCTGTACGGCGGCAGCGCGGATCACACGTTTTTCAGACATGGCTTTCCTCTCGTGATGCGGGGACAATTTGCCTCTTTTGGCACGGGCAACTGACCCGTGATCTGGAGACTGGAACATGATCGGATATAATGCATTCAATATACGCATCATATCTGCTGATGTATCGGCTCATAATGCTGTCTTTACGTCCATTCACTATCCGATCATCTAGCGTAAACACTTTGCAGAATGCCGTCAACAACTGCCTTTGCTTCTTATCATTCCGCACCGCACCATCCAGTCATTGGCGGGTTTCAGTCCTGTCACGCGAGGCGGTCAACGGGCTGGCTTTCGCGCGTGCAACATTGTACAGTCAATCCATCCGAGGTTTCGAAACACTGAGCTCATGCACGACTGGACGCCCGATCTCTCCACTTCAGCGAAGCCCCGTTATCTTGCTCTCGCCGATCGTATTGCATCCGACATGCAGGCCGGTCGTCTGGTCGCAGGAGACCGGTTGCCGGCGCAGCGTTTGCTTGCAGAGCGCCTCGGGATCGATTTCACGACAGTGGCCCGAGGATATGGCGAAGCCCAGAAACGCGGCCTCGTGGAGGCCCGGCAGGGGCACGGAACATTCGTGTTGCCGATCCAGCGCGCAAACCTGCACGCCGACATGACCGCGCCGTCGCGCACGCATGGCGACGACGCTGATCTTTCGATGAATTTGCCGCCGGAGCCGCACTCGCCTGAACTGATCGAGCGCATGCGCGCTGGTTGGGACATGATCGGACGCGATATCCTTCCGATGCTGCGCTACCAGTCTTTCGGCGGGGGAGTGCGTGACAAGGAGGCGGCGCAGCATTGGCTGGCGCGTCGAGGGCTCGTACCGGCGATCGAACAGATCTATGTTACCCCGGGCGCACATGCTGCGTTGCTGGGGATATTGAGCGCACTCACCAAGCCAGGCGATGTCCTGCTCAGCGAAAATCTGACCTATCCAGGCATCAGGGCCGTCGTGGCGCTGGTCGGGGTCGACCTACACGGCCTGTCGATGGATCAGGAAGGAATCGAGCCCGAAGCATTTGCGGAGGCTTGCAAGCGCCTAGCGCCAAAGGCTCTCTATCTCAATCCGACGCTGCAGAACCCGACCAACGTCACCATCTCCCTTGTGCGCCGCCAGCAGATCGTCGAGATCGCGCGCCGCTTCGGCGTCGCGATCATCGAAGACGATGCTTATGGCTTTATCGCGCCGGGACCGCCGCCAACGATCGCGTCGCTTGCGCCCGATCTCACCTGGTATGTCGCCTCGCTCGCAAAATGCATCGGGGCGGGCCTGCGCACCGCTTATGTCATGGTGCCTGAAAAGCGGTCGGCCTGGGCGTTCGCCTCGGCGGTGCGTTCCGCCGCTGTCATTGCCTCGCCGATCACCCTGGCGCTTGCGACGCAATGGATCGAGGATGGAACTGCCGACGCCATCCTGCGCGCCGTCCGCGTCGAGACCGAGGAGCGGCAGAAACTCGCGCATCGGATCCTTGCCGACCAACGCTTCGAAGGCGATCCTGACAGTTTCAACATCTGGCTGTCGCTTCCCGCCGCATGGACGCGGTCTGCCTTTGTCGGTCACATGCGCTCGACTGGTGTGGGGATCGTCCCGAGCGACGCGTTCACCGTGTCCGGAATTCCGCCCGAAGCGGTGCGCATCTGCCTTGGAGGACCAGCACCTCGCTCGACCATAAAACGAGCGCTCGAATGCGCGGCACACGCACTTGAGGTGATGCCGGCAACAGTGACTTCCTTCCTATAACGGGCGGACCCGACCCGCAGCCGAGCGAAATGGCTGCGCGCGCCGGAAGCCCGCTCATAATCAGGAGAGACTATGTCCGCGAACCATGAGCGGTCGGTTGTCAGCGAATGGCGAGGAGGCCTCTCCTGCGAAGTCCAGGCAGGACGTTTCACCCTGGTGGTGGACGAGCCTGAAAGCGTCGGCGGTACGGACCGCGGACCGCAACCTACCGAACTCTTCCTGTCCTCGATCGCCTCTTGCTTCACGCTGGCCCTGGCGTTCAGCGCGCGCCGCCGGTCGATCGCGGTGGACGCGATCAATGTCACGGCGACCGGCTTCTATGATGGGCCGCGTTTCCGCGCCGTCCGGATCGATGCGCGGGTCGCGTGCGACCCCGCCGCGCTCGATGGCCTTATCCGACAGGCCGAGCGCGTCTGCTACTTCACCAATACGCTGAAATCCGATCTGGACATTGTAATCGCCCCGCAACTGATTACGGCCTAAGCTCCACTCAAGGTGACCGAAGCCGAGCATGTCTGCATCGGTCTTGCAGCGAGAGGGCGAGATACCTCCACGTATGTCCCGACGACTGTCATCGCATTTTTCCTATAGTGATCCTCGGCCGGCGGATGTGCGAGTCCGCGTGCACCCCGGACTTGGGAATTCGAGGAAACAGCAATGGCTCGATAGGAGTGGCCGCCAGTCGAGGCGATGCCGCGAGAGGGATTTTTGGGTGCTGGTCCCGAGTCTCGCCATTGACGATATGTCGTATGAGGATTATCTTATACACTATAGTAAAATATCGCGCAAGGAGAGCGGCGCTCATGTCCGCCGACCAGCTTCCCACCTTCCTTGACCTCCCGGCAAGATCAACGCAGCCGCGCAAGGCCGGTATCACCCATATCCTCGATAAAGGCAGCACCACGGCGGATATCCAGGCGATCCTCACCTCCGCAGCCGGCTATATCGACATCTGGAAGTTCGGCTTCGGCATCTCCTATGTCGACCCGACAGTAACGGCGAAAATAGCGCTGCTGAAAACCACCGGCATCAAGACGTGTCCCGGAGGTACGTTGCTCGAAATCGCATGGTTGCGAGGCCGCACCGAGGCGTTTTTCGAGTTTGCAGCTGAACGCGGCTTCGACTGCGTCGAGGTATCCGATGGCGCGACCCATATGCCCTCGCGCGACAAGCTCGCGCTCATCGAGCGTGCCAATGCCCTGGGCTTCGAGGTTCTCTCCGAAATCGGAAGCAAGGATCCCACCAAGCAGCTGAGCTCGGCAGAATGGGTCAATCAGCTCAAAACGGATGCCCGTGCCGGCGCGCGCTGGATCGTGATCGAAGGGCGCGAAAGCGGAACCGTCGGGCTCTATGACGAATATGGCAAGGTCAGGAACGACATCCTCCACGCGATCACGCGTAGCATGTTCGCCGACAAGCTCGTCTTCGAGGCGCCGCAGCGGGCGCAACAGGCCTTTTTGATCCGGGAGTTCGGTCCGGAGGTCAATCTGGGGAACATCCTGCCCGGCGACGTGATCAGCCTCGAGACTCTCCGCCTCGGGCTGCGCGCCGACACGCTCGAACTGCTGGCCGACGCCGATAGCGAGGGCCCCCACCTTGTTCGCGCTTGACCCTTCAGCCCGGAACATCATGCCGACACGCTATCGGCAGGTCGCAATCAGCAGCGATGTCGAGAGCCTCGAACCGGCCTGGCTGGAACAGCATTTCCTCGGGCGCGAAGCCTATATGCGAACGCGCTTCATCGTCGCCCGGCTCGGCGAGGAATGCGCGCTGATCGAGGTGGACCGACCCGAGAGCAAGGCGATCTTCTCGGTGATCCAGGCCGTCAGGGTTCTCGCTCCGGCGGCGAGCTGCCGATATTTCTACGAACCGGATATCGACACGGCCATTCCCTCCCAGCTCGCACTCGTGGCGGTCAAGAACCCGGATGTGCCCTGCGTGATCGTCGAGGGCGAGTACGGCCATGTGAGCTTCATCCTCAATCCCGCGCCGCTGCTCCTCAATGTCTTCGACATCGTCCCGCCCTTTCCCTCGAAGCTGCTGGATCAGGTGGAGCGCGTTCTCGCGGTTGCCGAAGATCTGCCGCCGATCGTGCCTGTGCCGATGCTGATCGACAGCCGCGAGGAACTCGCGGCTCATGTCAGCCCGCTGCCCGCCGAGGTGTTGGTGCCCTGCCGGGGATCGGGTCTCGAATTTGCCGAGACCAAGGTCGCCTATCTTGATGAGCGCCCGCGCAAGGTCGACTGGATCCTGCTCGGCTGCGACCGCTCCCAGCAGATCCACCGCTGGTTTTATGGCGCGAACGCACCGGTGGTCGACATCTGCCCGACCCGCTTTCTCGGCAAGCACCTCGATCCGGCACGCACCATCACCCGCTGCTGCCTGATTCAGGAGGGCGTCGAGGCACGTGACCTCGCTACCTATGTCCCCTGGGGTTCGTCCCTGGATGAGGTGCGCAAGGCGCTCGTCCATATCCTTTCCAAGGTGGATGTGCCGTGGACGCGCACCTGATCGACTCCCGGATTTTCGGCCATCGCTGGTCGACGCCGGAAAGCCACGCCATCTTCGACGAACCGGCCAGGGCTCGCCGCTGGCTCGGCGTCATCATCGCCTTGGCACAAGCGCAAGCCGAGCTGGACCTCATCCCGGCAGCGGCCGCGCGCGATATAACCGCGCTTCAGGATCGCGATCTCCCGATTGATCGCATCGCCGAGGCGACGCGCGCGACAGGCCACTCGACCCTGGGGATGATCCAAGTCCTGCAGGATCTGCTGCCGCCGTCGGCGGCGCCGTTCGTCTATTATGGCGCCACCGTCCAGGACATCACCGACACATCGCAGGTGCTTGAGCTCGCCGCGACCGGCCTGGTCCTCTGGCGGGACCTGCGTGCGATCGAAGACAGGCTTCTCGATCTCGCCGTGACGCATAGGAAGACGCCGATGGCGGGCCGAACCCATGGCCAGCTCGGCTCACCCATCCCGCTCGGCTTCAAGATCGCGAGCTGGGCCGACCAGGTCGGCCGAGATCTGTCCAGATTGCACGACGGCCGCGACCGCTGGCTGACAGGACAGTTCGCGGGAGCGGTCGGGACGCTCGGCTTCTTCGAACCCCAGGGTCTGGCGCTGCGCGCAGCCTTTTGCCGGCATGTCGGGCTGGCCGAACCGTCCATTTCCTGGCTGTCGGCCAGGGACCGCTTCGTCGAATTCGCGAGCGTGTCCGCGATGGCGGCCAACACACTCGCCCGGATCGCCAACGAGGTCTATGGCCTCCAACGCCGCGAAATAGGCGAGCTAGGCGAGCGCCCGTCCGCCAGCACGGTCGGCAGCATCACCATGCCGCACAAGCGCAATCCGGAGAACAGCGAACAGATTGTTACGCTCGCCCAGCTGGCGCGCGCACAAAACGCGCTTCTCGCTGACGCCATGGTTCACGAGCATGAACGCGACGGTCGCGCCTGGAAGCTCGAATGGTCGGTCTTTCCCACGCTTTCCCATTCCGTCCTCGCTGCCTGTTCGCTCACCCGAACCCTGCTCGACGGGCTCGAAGTCGACGCTCAGGCCATGGCGCGCAATCTCGCGCTCGTACCGGCATCGGAGCATCTGCTCAGCCTCATGGCGACACGCCTGGGCAAACATGCCGCGCAGCAGACGCTTCAACAGGCCTATCGGCGTGCTCGCGACGAGCGGCTCTCGCTTGCGGACGCGCTGGACGGCGTGGCGACGCCGGCCGAACTCGCGGCAATCGCAGATGTCGATCTGGGCGCGGGACCGGAGATGGTCGATCGCGTGGTCGCGGCCTCCCGGCAACGCCGCGAGACCGAACCGGAACATTGGCAATGATCGTGCCGCCACACCTGCCGCTCGCCGCCCTGCCGACCCCGCTTCAGCATCGTCCCGATCTTGGCGCTGCGCTGGGGCGGAAGGCGTTCTGGGTGAAGCGAGACGATCTCACCGGCCATTCCTGGGGCGGGAACAAGGTCCGGACGATCGAATATCTGCTGGGTGATGCCAAAGCGCAGAGCTGCGACATGGTCGTGCTCTGCGGCGGCCCGACATCGAATTTCGCGGCGCTGATGACGGCCGCATGCACCGCGCATGGTCTGGAGACCGTCCAGGTCAGCTATGGAACCGAACCCAGCCCAAAGCCCGCGGCGCTCGCGGTAGGCGAGGCGGCAGGCGCTACGATCCGCTATACCGGATCCGTTGATCGTTCGACCATGGAGGACGCGGCGGACGCGCTCGCGGATGTCCTGCGGGCGCAGGGCCGGCGTCCCTATCCGGTACCACGCGGCGGGGCCACGGTGATCGGTGCACTCGGATATGCCCATGCAGCGGGCGAAGTCCGCCGCCAACTACGACTGGCCGGCATCGATGCCCTCACGCTGGTCATCCCCGTGGGATCGGGCGGCAGCATCGCTGGGCTGCTCGCCGGCTTTCTGTTTGACTTTGAAGGCGACGACAAAGAAAGCCCGCTCGACGTCGAACTGATCGGCGTCAGCGTCTCTCGTCCGCCTGAAGCGCTGCGCGACGAAATCGACGCCAAGGCGCGGGGATGCGGGGAGAGGCGTTTGCGCCTCGCGAACGTGCGCTGCCGTTGGGAGCTGGTGGACGGACGCGGCGCGGGCTTCAATCGCTACGACGCGGACGACGCGGCATTCGTCGACGAGCTGATGCGCCGGTCGGGCTTGCTCATCGACACGACCTATAACGGCAAGGCGCTGCGCTGGCTGCGCGACCTGCTGCCACAAACCGACCGGTCGATCCTCTACTGGCATACCGGCGGTGCGCTCGCGGTCGCCGATCGGCTGGGAAGCCCCCGCCATCCTTCGCCTTATCATCAGGAGACCAAATGACCATGCTCGCCGCCGGAGAAAAACGGGCCGCCCCCCGCGTTGAAGGCCCTTCCGCCGATGGGCCGGCGCCGGAGCTGATCGAAGCTGGATTCGGATGGGAGATCGCCGATGCGGGCGTGCTGCATCATGGCCTGAACATCGCCGATTTCGCGCATGTTCTCGACCTGCATCACCGCGCGATCATCTCCGACGATGTGGCGCGCGAGCTCCTCTCGGTGCTGCTGGAGGCCCATCGCAGGGATGCGAGCGACTTCCCCTATGATCCCCATCATGGAGAAGCCTATAATTCTCGCGAGCGCTTCTTCGCGGAGCGCATAGGCGATTGCGCGGGTTGGCTTCACGCCGGCCGGCCGCGCCGCGAGGCGGCTCGCGTCGCCTTCCGCATCGTTCTGCGTCGGCTGACGGCGGAGTTGCTAAAATCAGGCGCGTCCTTCGCCGAGGCCGCCTGCGCCGTCGCGGACCGCCATCGTGAAAGCTTCATGGCGGACCAGACCTATCTTCAGCAGGCCCAGCCTTCGACCTTCGGACATTATCTGCTCGGCTTCGTCCCGCCGGCATTGCGAGATGGTGAGCGGCTGCTGTCGGCGCTTCACGCGGTCAATCGCAGCCCGGGCGGCGCCGGCTGCGTCAATGGCAGCCATCTGCTCGCGGATCGCGGCTATCTCGCTTCGTTGCTTGGCTTCGAGGCGGTCATCGAGCATACCCGCGACGCGATGTGGCAGGTCGACACGTTCATCGACATCCTGTCGACCGGCGTCAGCCTGTTGTCGAACCAGTCCAAGCTCGCCGAGGATCTCGAGATCTGGTCGAGCCAGGAGTTCAACTATGTGGACCTGGCCGGTCCCTATACCCGTTCGTCGGTGCTGATGCCGCAGAAGCGCAACCCCTATGCGCTCACCATCATCCGCGGCGGCAGCGGCATGCTCATCGGCCGCCTGTCGGGTTTCCTCGCGGTCGTGAAGACCCCCTCGGCGCGCAGCGACAACCTGATTTTCGCTTATGGCGAGTTGCCCCGTGCGCTCGACTATGCGGTCAAGATCAGCAACCTAAGCCGCGGCGTCGTCAAGACCTTGACGGTCAACGAAGATCGGTTGTGGAAGGCGCTCGAGGCCGGCTTCAGCCAGGCGACGGATCTGGCCGAATATGTCATGGTCGAATGCGGTATCGATTACCGGAGCGCCTACAAGATTGTCGGCCAGGCCGTCCGCGAAGCCAGCGCCGCCGGCCGGCGCGGCGTCGATGTCGATGCCGAAGGGATCAGGCGGGCCGCGCAACAGGTGGCCGGCCTCGACCTTGCGCTTGACCCCGGCAAGCTCGCCGCCGCGCTGGATCCGCGCCAAATCGTCGCCAGTCGCTCTGCCCACGGTGGAGCGGCACCGGCGGTCGTTGCCGACATGGCGGCTCGCTTTGCGCAGAGTGCGACCGAACTGGGGTGCCAGGCCGGCACGCAGCTTGCTCATTTCGACGAGGTAGAGCAGCAGTTGCTCCAGCGCGTCGAGACCCTCGTCAACGGCTAGAGCATTCTCGCTTCTGATTGAATCAGAAGCGAAGCTCTGGATATTGTTTTGACGCGTTTTCTTCACGCGAACCGGTATCCATCCTCGGGTCAAGCCCGAGAACGTGCTTCGCTCGAAAACGCTATAGCGGGACTCACGCCGCCGGTCGTTCGCATCGCGGCGGACGATCGGCGGCATTTCCTCGAAGCTCAGGCATTCTCGCGGTTGCGGAAGACATACCAGATGAGTTGGGCAGGTTCCTTGCTCCGGTTCTCCCAGTGGTGAGGAACGCCTCCCTGGAAATGGAGCGAGTCACCGGTCTTCAGGACATAGTCGTCCTCGTCCATCCGGAATACGACCTCTCCGGACAGCACGAAGATCAGCTCCTCGCCGGTGTG
Source organism: Nitrobacter sp. 62-23 (assembly GCF_001897285.1). Taxonomy (GTDB): domain Bacteria; phylum Pseudomonadota; class Alphaproteobacteria; order Rhizobiales; family Xanthobacteraceae; genus Nitrobacter. The sequence continues at coordinate 16,628 of NZ_MKSM01000090.1, read as the reverse complement.
GTGCAGGATCTGGTCGCCGCTGGACGCGCCTGGCGCCATGGTCGCGACCGCGGCGGCGGTCACGAACTGGCGATAGGACCCGGAGATATTGCCAAGGCTCAGCCCTTTGTGGGGCGTGTAGATGGGTTGACGATGATCCGTCGGCGTGAACTGGAAGGGGGCCGACGCATTCTCGTCCTCTTCCACGAAATAACCGACGGTCACACCGAGCGCGGTCGCGAGCTTCAGCAGCGTGGTGATCGTGGGGACCATCCCGCTGCGCTCGATTTTGTGGATCGTCGCGGGCGCCACATCGCTGACATCGGCGAGACCCTGCAGCGAGAGCCGTTTCTTGCGGCGCAGCGCCGCGATCTTCTCGCCGACCTTGCTGACGATGACGTCGACATTTTCGCTGGCCGCGGGCGCTGGCGCCTTTTCAGGAGCGTTGGCTCGCGGCTTGGTCCCGCCTTCCTTCTTTGCGCGTGTCGCCAATATTCTCTCCAGGGCAATCCAACGGTCTGTGAATGTTGCAGACGTGCGTCATTCAACGCGGTGAAGCAAGGGCCGGTGCAGCGAAACGTCAGCCACCGGGCTACCGCAGAGGCCGGACGGACGCGGCAATCGCTCGTGTCGCCTGCTCAAAGCTGGAAATCTCCGGCCTCGATGCTCCGACGCCACCGTTCGGTCGCGGCGTCCAACTCACTGCGATCCTTTATCTCCAGCCAATCTTCGAGCCCCGGCGTCGCATCGATCAGCACGCCGGACTTCGTCTCGAGGCGAATGACCGAGAGCGAATAGACGAGGCCTATGGCCATGGTCGCATGTTGCGCCATCGAAAGCGTCGTCAGGCCGCTGGCGAGATGCATGGTCGCGATGCTGAACGCAGCGCCCTCGAGGGCGCTCGGATCTCCGGTCTCCTGAAGCACCACCCAGGTCTCACCCGCGGCGCGGGCGCGGGCGATACGGTCTTCGGTCGCACGCGCGTCCGCGAGCGCCTGGATCTCCCGGGCGCGGAGCGCGAAGGCTGCGCCCCGGATCAGCCTCATCCGCCGATCGGCGGTGCCATCCAAGGTGATCGGCCAGGCGCTGATGAGTTGATCGAGCGTCCCCAGACCCTGCAATTGATCGACCTCCGCGCGCAGCGTTCTCAGATCGCTTTCGTAACGCTGCACGTCGGGCATCGCGGTCGCGTGCAATTCCCGCTCGCACTCCGCCCACTCGTCTTTAACAGGCCTGGTTATGGTCGACGACGCGCCGTGCATGAAGCGGAGTCTCCTTGGTGGTCCGGCCATCCCGCACGACCGCAACCACGTTTGACTTGACATCCTAATATCGCATAGGAAAAGTTAAGTCACTATAAGATACGCTCCGTGTCATGGGGGCGCGCAGCGCTGGAACAGAAGAGCCGACGGCGAGATTTCCAGTGGCGGGAAAGGCGAGGCGCATCGTTGCCATGAATACCAGCTCAATCTCTGTCCGTTGGCCATGATGGCGGCAGCCTTGACCCTTCTCCTCACCGTGCGCCGAGGCGCTTACAAGGACAGCGTCCGTCAGATGGCCGCGACCCGCGCGATGCTGGAGGCCAGCGGCGTGGAGTGGGCGGGGGCCTTCATGGCGACCCCAGCCAATCTTCAACAATTGCACGCCGAGGGTTTCGCGGACACCGAGATCAATGCGCAGGCGAATGATCTCGTTCTCGCCGTTCGGGCGGAGGATAAGGCTTCGGCACAGCGCGCATTGGCGCTGGCCGAGGCCGGCCTGTTCGCCGCTGGGGCTGATACCACCCGCGTCCAGGAGTCGCCTCCGGCAGATCTGCGGGCAGCGCTGTGCGAGGATCGCACCGCCAATATCGCGATGATTTCGGTGCCCGGACCCTATGCCGCGTTGGAAGCCCAGAAGGCGCTTTCCGAGGGGCTCCATGTGATGCTGTTCAGCGATGGCGTCGACCTGGCAGACGAGCTCGCCCTCAAGCAGCGTGCGCGGACGCTCGGCCTGTTCGTCATGGGACCTGGCGCCGGGACCTCTTGGATCGGTGGCATCGGGTTCGGATTCGCCAACCGCGTCCGATCCGGCCAGGTCGGCATCATCGCCGCCTCCGGCACGGGTGCGCAGGCGGTCATGTGCCTCCTCGATCACATGGGGATCGGAATATCGCAGGTGATCGGAGTCGGCGCGCACGACCTCACGGCCGAGATAGGCGGTCTTTCCGCGCAGATGGCGCTCGAGGCCTTCGAGGCCGACGAGAAGACGCACGCCATCATTCTCATATCGAAGCAGACCGACGCGGCGGCGGCGGCCAGGCTGCTCGACGGCGCGAGCAAACCGATCGTGGCAGTTCTACTAGGCACGGGCGACGTTCGCCTGATGGCGCGAAAGGACGTCTATTCCACGCTTGAGCAGGGCGCATACGCGGTCGCGGGATTGCTCGGATATGCGCCGCAAATAACGCTCGATGCCCATCTCGTCGACCAAATCGAAGCGGCTGCAACGCGACTGTCGCCGGATCGGACGCGTGTGGTCGGCCTGTTCAGCGGTGGAACTCTCTGCGAGGAGGCAGCAGCGATCGCGGTCCGCCATCTCGCGCCGATTGCGCGCACCGCACCGCCACCACTCGATCCTAATGCACGTCACGCGCATCTGCTGCTCGATCTGGGCGATGAGGATCATACGCGCGGCAGGCCGCACCCGATGATCGACGCCGCGGCGCGATCGGCACTCCTGTTGGAGCAGGCGGCAGACCCCACGGTCGCAGTCGTTCTTCTGGACCTCGTCATCGGTGAAGGTTCTCACCCTGATCCGGCCAATGTGTTGGCGCCTGCGGCGGCCAGGGTCGTTGAATCCGGCGCGGTTGTTATCGTCTGTGTCATCGGTACTGCGGCGGATCCGCAGGATCTGAACAAGCAGCGCCATCAACTCGAAGGCGCAGGCTGCATCCTGGCCCCCACCACCGCACGCGCGGCATATGCCGCGTTTGCGATCGCGCTTCGCAAGCCATCGATCGCGAGCAAGACCGAAACTCGACACTCCTGATCCCGATATCCGAATGGACCAACCCGCAATGTCTTCTCTGCCTTCCTCCCACTCCGCGCGCGGCCCGCGCATTGCGCTCACCACCTATTCCACCAAGCCGCGCGGCGGTGTCGTGCATACGCTGGAGTTGGCCGAGGCGCTGCAGGCGCAGGGAATCGATGTGACGGTGGTCACGATGGGGGAGCGGGGCTCACTGTTTCGCGAGGTCAGCGTTCCGGTCGAATATATTCGACCGCCCGAGGTGAAGGACACGCTCGAGGCGCGCGTCTTCAGCTGGATCGACACGCTGATCAAGGGGTTGGAGCCCCTGCGCGACCGTTTCGATATCGTGCACAGTCAGGATTGCATTTCGGCGCGCGCGGCAGCCCGGATCCGTGACGCGGGCGCTCCCTTTCGGTTGATGCGCACGGTGCATCATGTCGACGATTTCACCACCGAGGCGCTCATCGAATGCCAGCGCCAGGCTATCCTCGAGCCGGACGACGTCCTGGTGGTGAGCAAGGTCTGGCAGGATCGCCTGCGTGCCGAATATGGCGTGGATGCCAGCATCGTCACGAACGGGGTCTGGCCCGAAAATTTCCGCTGCGAGCTCGACGATGCCCGCCGCAAGGAGCTCCGACGCAGGGTCGGCGCCGAAGACCGCTTCCTCTTTCTCACGATCGGCGGGATCGAGCCGCGCAAGGGAAGCCGATTCCTGGTCGAGGCGCTTTCCCAGATCAAGGCGCAGCGCGCCGTCTCGCCGGTGCTGGCCATCATCGGAGGCCACAGCTTCCAGGATTATTCGGCCTATAGCGAAGAGGTGCTCGCTTCCTTGCCCGGACTGGGGCTCGAGCTCGGACGCGATGTCGTGCTGCTCCGGACCGTTGCCCAGGCCGAGCTGGTCGAATGGCTGGCGGTCGCCAATGGTTTCGTCTTCCCCTCGATCAACGAGGGGTGGGGGTTGGTCATCATGGAGGCGGCCAGTGCCGGCCTCCCTGTGGTGGCGTCCGACATCGACGTCTTTCGGGAGTTTCTGGACGATGGCGAGAACGCCATCCTCACAGGCGCAGGCGATAGTGCGTCGCTTGCCCTCGGCATGGCACGGCTCATGGACGAGCCGCAGACACGCCAGAGGCTCGCCGCGGAAGGCACGGCGCTCGTCGGCAACTATGGTTGGGATCGGACCGCGCGCCAGCATATCGCGCACTATGAGCGGATCTGGGGCGAGATGGGCGCGCCCGACCGGGTCAGCCTTTCCGCCTTAAAGGTCACGCACTCCGGGGGCGGCGACACGCATTCATAGAGCGTCGCGGCCCCGATCTTTCCAGGTTGTGGCCGCCAGCCCGAGTCCTGCGAGCAGCGCGGCTCCAGACCGGTGGCCTATGCCGCGCACAATGTGCGCCGCCTCTTCGAACGCTTCACGGCGTAGCGGGCCGTGTCGGCAGAGGGCATCGCTGCTGTCCGTGAAGAGCATATGGACCGGCGCGACGCTTTGCCCGCGTGCGGCCCATCGCAGGAAGTTTCGGCTGAGGTCCGTGGTCCGGGCGCGCGCTGCGATCGAGATGAGCCGCTCAAGCGAATGTCCGGACCAACTGCAAAACAGGAGGAGGCCCGCGAGCACGTCGTCTCCCGAAGGCGTTAGACCGGTCCCGCGTCCCTCAAGGGCCGCCGCCGCGCTTTCCAAGTCGCCATTTTCAACCGCGGCTCGCGTGTCATTCCAGACCGCGGCAAGATCATCGGGGCGGTGCTTCGCAGCGGCCCATGATGCCATCCATGGGGCGGCGATGCCGAGATCGCTCGCCGAAGGCGCGCGCGGCAAGTAGAGAATTGCCGGCGCGAGATCGATCGTCCCCCCAGGAAATGAGAGACGAAGGGGATCCAGATGGACGTCTGCGCCCTCGGCAACTGCCGGAGGATCGCGATCGAGGACCAGGTGGATCGGACCCGGCCAGATCCGCGATCCCGCGACGGCGAAGATGCTGTCATCGACCCTAGCGTAAAAACCGCCCGTGAAACGCCCCACGATCTTCCCGGACAACCGATCGCTATGAGCTGCCTCGGCACATAGTTCGGTGATCGCCTCGCCCTGATGGACCGCACGTGCTGCATCCGGCACTCAGACGATCCTCTCGTCAAGCTCAAGTGCCGCTTGCACGAAGCAAGCGAGCGGCGCGCGGGCGATGCCCGCGCCGATCTGGCCGAGGCCATCTGTCGCATGCACGATCCCGGTGCTGATCCCCGGCGTGATCGACAGCTCGGCGATCCGCCGGACATCGAGACCCACGGGCGACCCTTTGTTCGACAGATAGGGCATCCGAAAACGGTCGCTCTCGCCCGCGCTGATTGTCTCCATGGCCTGGGTCAGTGCGAGCGCATCGGCGGATCCGCCTAGGAAGGCCGCCACGGCCGGCGTGTTTCCCGCGACCGCGGCTCCAAGCCCGATAAGCTCGAGAACCGCGCTGTCCCCGATGTCGGGAGCCGCGCATTCCGGGCCGAAGCCGGGTCGGAACAGCGCGCTCCGGACCGGGGGGGCGTCCGTCACGACCCAGGGACGATTGCCCAGCCGTATCCCGAACGACGACCCGTTGCGCGCCATGGTCGTCACGAGGCTGGCGCCATCGACCTTCGCGGCCGCATCAGCCAACGCCTTCGCAGCCGCCATCGCCATGTTCAGCGTCGTGAGCGGATTACTGGCGAGGAAATCTGCGGCGAGCGCAGTCAGCGGATGGGCCGATCTGAGCAGGGCAGGCAACAGGTCGCGCAGCAGAAGGTTGGTAGTGGCCTGGACGCGCATGTGGACGTCGTCTGCCATGGCGACCCCCTGTGCGGCGAGGTCGAGGATCTCTATACCGCCGCGGCGCCTCAGCGCCTCCGCCAGCACCGGTCCAACCACGTCACGCACAAGCTTCAGCCGCTGGATGGCGGCATCGCTGTTGACCCCGAACCAGGGGGCATCGCCGGCGCCCTGATTAATGCTCGAGAAGGCGGTTGTGCCGCCGTGCGCGTTTTCCACGACATAGACTGGTGCGGACGGACCGATCACGGTGGCCATCGGAACCACGGTCTGGTGATCATTGGCGGGCTTCAATGCGATCTCGCCAGCCTGCGCGAGTTCCGCCGCGGCCGCGACGGTATCGGCCCAGCCTTCGGCGACGATCGCGGCGGTCGCCGACCGACGCAGCGGATCGATCATGTCGTCCCAGGTGATCGCTGGACCGCAATGCAGGAGGGTCCGCTCGCCAAGTCCCGCGATCACCGCGCCCGCACGCTCGATGGTCCTGACGATAGGGCTGGCGCGCAGATGGCCGAGCACCTGGGTATTCGCCGCGTCGATCCGGGCCGCTTTGGGTCCGAGCAGCCGCGCAAGCGCGGCGACCAATTTGCTGTCGCCGCCGCCAGGAATGCGCCAGTCGACATCCACGACCGGCGTGCCCTGATCGCGCAGCACATCCGCGAAAATGGGTAAGCCGATATTGATAACGCGAACCTCACCGGGCAAGCGAGCCTCTGGGCCTTGGTCGTGGCGGTTCATCGTTCGATCGTCTTATGCACGGGGGGAGGATACCGATACGAAAAACGCGAGATCTTCAGCAGAGGATAACGCACCCGCGACAAAGAAAAAGCAGCAAGCCTGGGCGGGCTTGCTGCTTTTTGCAGGCAGGGGGCTGAACTCAGACCGTCCAGGTCGAGAAGATCAGAGCGCGGTCGCGCCATGCCTGAATGTTGATGTCGAGGACGTCGAGCGGGTTGATCGGGATGACACCCGGGATCAGGTCGTCCTCGCGCATGCCGTACAGTGCGCCCATCGCGAAGCGGCAGGCATAGACCTTTGCGCCTTCGTCGATCAGTGTCTTGATCTGGCGATTATATTGGAGATTGCCAGGGAAAGCCTCGGCGCCCACGGCCGGATAACCGCGCGTCGCCGCGGCCATTAGCACACCCGGGCCGTAGAGCACGAACGACAGCTCGAAACCCTTGCGGCGCAGGCGCGTTGCCGTCAGCATGTTCACGAAGCCCACCGAGCCCTCGAACGGGACGGTGTGCATGAGGATCAAGGCCTTGTCGCCCTCGTTGGCCTTGACGTCCGGAAATACCTTCTCCTCCACGTTGAAGAGGATATCGCCTTCCTTCGCAGCAGGGATCTTCACTGTCTTCGGCATTGGTCTCTCCTTACAAGAATCGTCGGGGCATCGCCCGAGGGTGGCAGTTCAGGGGTTCATTTCTTGGGCGATCGGTCCTGCCCGTTGCTCCGCACGAACGGATGAGGCGGACGGGGGCGCGCGCTCTGCTTGGGCCAGGCCTGGCGATGGCTCCCCGGCATCGCGTGGATCAGACTCCGGCGCAGCCCGTCCGGCAGAATCTTGTATGTCGGCACGAAAATGTAGCGCCAGAAGCGGTCCTTCAGGGAGCGCGGCTTGCCGTAGACAGTGACGCCGTTTTTCCGGCCGATGCGCTGCTGGGCATCGGCAAGAAGATATTGCTGCGAATTGGTGCGCAGCCACTGCGAGAATGACATGCTTACCTCCGCATATTCTGCTGGACGGCGAGTGCGGCCATCTGGATCGGCTCATTGAGCGCACCGATCGCCGGCGAATAGACGTTCTCCATCGTCGCGAGATCGTCGATGGTGATGCCCGCGCGTACGGCGACCGCCAGGAAGTCGGCACGCTCCTTCACACCTTCGCCGCCCACGATCTGCGCGCCGATCAGACAGCGCGTGCCCGGATCTGCGAGCAGCTTCACCGTGATGGGTTTCACGCCCGGATAGTAGCGCGCCCGGGTGATCCCCTTCGCGACGCCGCTGACATAGTTCATGCCCACCGCGCTCGCCGTCGTCTCGCCAAACGAGACGCCGCCGATCATCCATTCGCCGGCGAGCATCGCCCAGGGCACATAGACCGGATCGTATTCGCGAACGCCGCCGGCGGCATTGATGCCGGCGGTCTTGCCCTGCGCATAAGCATGGCTGCCGGAGAGGCCTTGCAGAGGCACGCCGGAAACGCCGTGGGGAATCTCGGTGCAGTCGCCCGCCGCGAAGACGTCCGACGCGGAGGTCTGCATCCGGGCATCGACGACGATGCCACCGGTGCCGCCCAGCGCGATTCCGGCGGCCCGGGCCAGGTCGCTATTGGGCACCTTGCGGGTGCCGATGATCGCGAGTTGGGCCTCGACGCGGCCTGCCGTGGTCTCGACATAGGAAAGGGTGCCATCGCCGCCGAAGGCGGTCACCTGCTCACCCCAGAGCGTGGTCACGCCTGCTTCCGCCCAGCCGGCGCGAACCGGATCGACTATGTCGGGGTCCACCACTTCAGCCATCGGCCAGGGGCCGGGATCAACCACCGTCACCTTGATGCCGCGGTGGACCAGGGCAGTTACCATCTCGACCGCGATCAGGCCGCATTCGACCACGACGGCCGACTTGACCGTGTCGAGGAACGAGTCCCACTCCCTGGCGCGCTGGATGTTCTTGACCCGGTAGATGCCCTTGAGATCGCCGCCGGGAAGATTGGGATCGCGGTAATTCCAGCCGGTGGCGAGAACGAGCTTGTCGTATCGAACCTCGCCTTCGCCAGCGACCTTGATCACATGGCGCTTGACGTCGATGCTCTCGACCGTGGTCGTATAGTGCACATCGATGCCCTGCTTCTGATACTGCTCCTTCGTGGCGAGAAACAGCCGATCGAAGGACTCGATTTCCTTCCCGTGGACGAAGGGAATACCGCAAGGACTGTAGGCAACGTCTTCGAACTGGGTGTAAACAACCATCTCGGCAGAAGGATCGACACCTAACGCCGCGCCCGCAGCTCCTAAACCCGCAGCACCACCACCGACCACAACAATCTTCATAACGCGATCCTCGTCCTGGCTGTGTATCGTATAGGCAATTATTTTTTCTTAAAGTATATGCTGAGCCAGGCCCCGTCAAGGGAAATGCAGACCGTCGGAACGTCGTTGGCGAGCGTCGTTGCCAGGGTGTGGGTCGCTCGCGAGGGGCCTGACCAGCAAGATTCACGCGGTGGTGGACACCAATGGCATGCCGGTCCATCTCGCTCTCACGCCCGGTGAGGCACATGACAATACAATCGGCTGTGTTCCTTCGCCGTGCTCCTGTTCGCGCAACGGGGCTGGCAACCGGCCTGGCTGCCCTTCACCGCCTTCGCTATCGCGCTGATGGTGGCGCGCGTCTTCTTCGGGGCGGTTCCGGATCGGCTCGGCGGCGCACGGGCGGCGACGATCTGCGGCATGACGAGCCTCAGCGTTGTTGATTGCTCGTTGGTCATCGTTCCGTCCTTTCCTTCTGGTGGGGCCAGCCAGATCTCGTCAGGCCATTTCGAGTTCGCGCGCCTTGAGGTTGGCGACGGGAACGAGAAGGCCAGGGTCAAACTCGACAAGATCAAGGGTCGCCTCGGCGCGGCGGGGCAGGTCGGGATTGGCCAGCGCACCACGGCCGATTGCGACCAGGCCCATGCCCTGATCAATCATTTCCTCGGCACGGACGAGATCATGCAGGCTGCCATTGGCGATGATCGGGATATGGGGCGCAAAGCGGTGCGCCAGCGCAGCGAGGCTTTCGCTGCCACCTTCAAAAGCCGGCTGCCAGGCTTCGAATTCGGTGACGTGGATGAAGTCAGCGCCAACGTCAGCAAGCGCGCCGAAGATGATCTCCGCGTCCGCTTCGCGACCCTGCCACTTGTGATAATAATAGTTGGTCTTGCCCTGCGAGATGCGCGCGCCGAGCGGAATGGCATCGCCGACCTTGGCGCGAACAGCCTTGAACACAGCAAGGAGGAATTCGACGCGGCGCTCGGTGCTTCCGCCCCAGTGATCGGTGCGTTCATTGGAAAAATCGGTCAGGAACTGATCGATGAGGTAGCCATTGGCGCCGTGGAGTTCGATACCGTCGAACCCCGCGACTTCGATTGCGCGCTGAGCGGAGTCGGCGAAACCGTCGACCGCGTCGGCGATCTCTTCGTCGGTCATGGCGCGCGGCGTCAGGAACTCGTCCTTGCCGTAGTAAGATTCGCTCTGGGTGCCCTTGGGCTTGATCGCCGAGGGACCGACGGTGCCCTCGCGATACCCATTGGCGTAGCTGAGCGCACCCGAATGCATGATCTGCGCAAAAACGCGCCCGCCGTGTTTGTGGGCAGCCTCGACGACGGGCCGCCATGAAAGCGCCTGGGCGTCGTCGCTGATCCCGGGCTGGTGGATATAACCCTGCGACCAGGCTTTGTCGGTATAGAGGCCCTCAGTGATCAAGAGGCTGAAGCCGCCCTTCGCGAAGCGTTCGTAATACGACTTCATTTCCTCCGTCGCCTTGCCGTCGGCGGTGGCGCTGACGCGGGTCATCGGCGCGAGGGCGAAGCGGTTGCGAAGCGTGAGCCCATTTATATCGATCTTCGTGAAAATTGCGTTGGCGGCATTGCTCATTAATTGGTCCTCCGTACAAAAGGCGCACGCAACGCTCGCACCCTATGAGGGCGAGCGGAATTGCACGTCGGAGACGTAGATGGGCACCCCGGAGGCGGCGAATTAGACGGGGCTAGACGATAGGCACTTTATCGTTTATTGTTATAATGATGGACCTTTCAGATGTCGCCCTTTTCTGCACGATCGTCTCGGCCGGCAGCCTCTCCACCGCTGGGCGGCAGAGCGGGCTGTCACCAATGGCTGTCAGCCGGCGGCTTGCCGCGCTGGAGACCGAACTCGGCGTGCGCCTTGTCCATCGCACCACGCGATCACTCGCGCTGACCTCAGATGGCGAAACCTTCCTGCCGCTGGCGCAGGCCATGCTCGACGCCAAGGACGCCGCTGTCACGGCGTTCGCCGAACGGGCTGAAGGGCTAAGCGGCGTGCTCAAGTTGACCGCCCCGAACGTCATCGGGCGCGCGCTGGTCGTTCCGGTGGTCGCGAGGTTGATGGCCGCCAACCCGTTGCTGCAGGCCGACGTCACTTTGTCCGACGGGATCATCGATATCGTCGCGGCCGGCATTGATGTCGCCATCCGTGTCGCGCCCCTCCAGGCCTCGGAACTGATCGCCGTGAAACTGGCCGACAACCCACGGATGCTCTGCGCATCCCCGGTCTATCTCAAAACACATGGAGATCCGCAGACACTGGGGAATCTCGACAACCACGCCTGCCTGACACTCCACGGCATCGGCTCCTGGTTGTTCCTGCACAATGCGCAACAGATCGCCCGGCCGATTAGCGGCCGCTTGTCGGCCAGTAGCGCGGATGCCCTGCGCGCCGCCTGCCTGGCGGGCTCCGGATTAGCACTGCTCACCTATTGGGACATCGTGGACGACCTCGCCCGTGGCGACCTGGTCGAGGTCACATTGCAGGACGCAGATCCGGTCAGCCTCGCCATCTGGGCCGTATTGCCCACCCGCCGCCACATGCCGTCACGCGTGCGCAGCTTCATCAAAGAACTCAGGGCATCCCTGGTCCGCTCATGACGTGAACTGGAATCCCGGTGTGGATCGTGAAAGGGCGATCTCGTTGGCGTCCATCTCCGCCTCGATGCCCTCGAACAGCGGCGTTGACAAATAGCGCTCGCCGGTGTCGGGCAGCATGCACAGGATGACCGAACCGGCCGGTGCGCGTTCGGCGATCTGCCGTGCCACGGCGAAGGTCGCGCCTCCGGAGATTCCGCTGAAGATGCCTTCCTTGCTTGCCAGTTCGCGTGTCCATTTGAGGCCATCGGCACCCGACACGGACACCACCTCGTCATAGAGATGCGCGTCGATCGCCTCCTGCAGGACTTCGGGGATGAAGTCGGGCGTCCAGCCCTGAATCGGATGCGGCTCGAAGGCCGGATGGCTGCCCGCCGGGGCTCCGTTCTTCTCTCGCTCCTGGGCCTTGCCGCTGCCGATGAGTTGCGCATTCTCGGGTTCGGCCAGAATGATGCGGGTTTCCGGCCGTTCGCGCCGCAGCACGCGTCCGACACCGGTGACCGTGCCGCCGGTGCCATAACCGCTGACGAAGAAGTCGAGACGCGATCCGGCAAAATCGTTGATGATTTCACGCGCCGTGGTCGCCTCGTGAATGTCGGCGTTGGCCTCGGTCTCGAACTGGCGGGCAAGGAACCATCCATTGGCCTCGGCCAGCTCGACCGCCTTGCGATACATCCCGAAACCCTTTTCCGCGCGCGGCGTCAGCACCACTTTTGCGCCCAGCATGCGCATCAGCTTGCGCCGCTCGACCGAGAAGCTTTCAGCCATCGTCACGACCAGCGGATAGCCCTTCTGGGCGCAAACGATGGCGAGCCCGATGCCCGTATTGCCGCTGGTGGCCTCGACCACCGTTTGCCCCGGTTTGAGAAGGCCACGGCGCTCGGCATCCTCGATGATGTTGAGCGCGAGACGGTCCTTTACAGAGGACGCCGGATTGAAGAATTCGGCCTTCACATAGAGGGTGCGGTTCTCAACACCCAGATTGTTGATCCGGATCGCGGGCGTATCGCCGACCGTGTCGACGACGCTGTCGAAAAGCCGGCCTCGGCCATTGGTGGTGCGGATTGCTGCCGGTGACGTCATGGCTGAACTCCTAGTGGATCGGATGATGACGGAATGGCGCTGCGAAACATGCTCATTGCAATAGTGCCGACTTGCTCAAGGTCGCTTCGGGATGCGCCGTCCCGCGCCCGCAGAGACATGCCGTCCAGCATGGTGTTGAACGCCGCAGCCATGGCAATGGCATCCGTGTCGGGGAGCAACTGTCCGTCGACGATCGCCCGCTTGATGCGGGTCAGAAAGCAATTAAGGCCTTCTTCGCGTAATTCCTTGAGCGCGTCGTTGACGGTCTGCCCCTCGGCAGAGACGTTCGTGGCGGCCAGAATGATCAGGCATCCGCACGGCGCGTCCTGCGAGGTCAGGATGCTGGCGGCCTCGTGGAAAAAGCCAGCCATGCCCTCGTGAATATCCGGATTTGCCGCCAGTCGATCCCAGGCGGCACTCCAGTAGAAATTCTTGTAATGTCTGGCGGCCTCCAGGAAGAGTTGCGCCTTGTTGCCAAAAGCGGCGTAGAGGCTCGGCGGATTTATTTCCATCGCCGCACAGAGCTCGGCGATGGATGCAGGCTCATAGCCTCTCAGCCAGAAGACATTCAGAGCCCGTGCCAACGCGACATCGCGATCGAATGTCCGCGGGCGACCTCTGTTTCTGTTTCGCGTGGTGCTGTTCTTAGTGGGACCTCGCATGACGCCTTGCCTTTTTTGTCCGTCAGCGAACGAGCTACCTTGCCGTTATGTATCGATCGCTACATATTTTGGCGTATCGCGCCTTGTGAAGTGTAGTGACCATTACGATATTCGTTGCGCCGCCTTCTGACAAGGCATGAAGTCATCATCGCGTCTGCGTTCTCGATCGAAGAGCGCATCGCTTAGGGATGTCCGCTGTCGCGCGCCACATGGTGTTGGCGTGGCGCCAGGCGAAAGCAACGGAGGCCCCTGAACATTAAAGGGGCACAGATATACGGCAGGCGGATCATGGGTTGAACGGGATGGCTCGGAACCCGTTTTTGTCGAGAGCCGGCTTTTCTTCCCAGAGGTAATCGCCGGTCAGGTTCACATGCTCCCATGTGAGAGGCGACAGGCTGGACAGCAGATGATCCGGGATAGCCTGTCCTGCACTGCGCAGGGCATCGATGACGCGGCCGATATAGATTGTGTTCCAGTGAATGATGGCGGTGACAACCAGATTGAGAGCGGATGCCCGGATCGACAGGTTTTCCTGACTGCGATCGCGGAAACGGCCGAGACGATGAAGATTGACTGCCCGAACAAGGCTGTTCCGGCTTTCGCCCTTGTTCAATTCAGCGGTAGTTGTCTTTCGCAATTGCTCGTCGTTGATCCAGTCGAGGGTGAAGAGGGTTCGTTCAATCCGTCCCATCTGGCGCAACGCCTGGGCAAGACCGCTTTGCCTCGTTGTCGCCGACAATCGCTTCAGCATGAGCGAGGCGCTGACGGTGCGCGTGCGTAGCGAGGTCATCAGGCGCAAGATATCATCCCAATGCGTCCGGATCAGATCGGCGTCAATCCGGTCACCCATGACATTCTGAAGAATTCCGTATTGTTTGGCCAGTCCGAAGGCGTAGAGGCATCGCCCGTCGAGATCGGGGATGCGCGGCACGAATGCGAAGCCGAGCGCATGACAGAGGGCGAATACAAGATCGCTGACGCCGCCGCCATCGACGTGGTGTCGGACAATATTAAGGCCAGCGTCGGTTTCCAGCAATGCGTCAAGCACGTGAACGGCTTCACTTGCCGTTGCGGCGATGATTTTGGTATGAAAGGGCGCGTAGCGACCAGAGATTGCGGTGTAGAGCTTGATAATCGGGTTGTTTCCATACCTGCCATTGACGCCGCCTGCGACTTCGCCGCCGTCGCCAAGATGGATATGTTGTCCGTCCGACGAGGAAACAGCGTGCGAGCCGAACACTGTTGAGAACGGGGCAGAGTGTTGAGCCTCAACCAGTTTGGCGAGCGCCAGAGCGAATGTCTCCTCGCGAAAATGCCAGATTGCCATCTGCTGTAGCTGGCGGCGCGTGATGCCGGGACAGGCATGCGCCATCTTCGAGAAGCCGAGATTTGTGGCTTCGGCGATCAGCGCCGCATAGAACACCCGCAGATCGGAAGGTGACCGACCGGTCTGGAGGTGCTCGAATAACGAACTGAAGCCGGTCATCCGGTCGATATCGGCCACAAGGTCCGTCAACCGGATTGGCGGCATGGCTGTCGCCACCCGCCTTGCGAACGCGATTGCGGCTTCGGTTTCCGTGCTTCTGACCGCTGGGACCCGCAATCCTTTTGCGCCGATGCGGGTATCGCCTCGACTAGTTTCCAGGCGACGTGTCGCCTCACGCAGCTTTTGATCCAGAGCGTCGGCCTTCTGGGCGAGATAGGTCTCGACATCGATCGGAATCGCGACCGGAATGCGGGCCTCGGCTTTGATGACGGCAAACGTCTGGTGCGAGATCATGTACTCGTCGAGTGCGCGGTAGGCGCGGGAACCCCTGATCCATATGTCGCCGGCGGCAATCCTGTTTTTCAGCTCGACGATGAGAAAGAGTTCCAGCATCTTCCGGTCGATCACGTCATCAGCGCCGACGATTTCCTTGCGCCATCGCGCATTCGCCAGCAGCAACGCCTTGCGGATCCAGGGCCGATCGTTTGATCTGGCCCCTTTCCTCCAGGCAGTTTCCATCTGCACAATAGCTTCAATGATATGTACGTTTCGGCGGTTTCCTTCAAAGGTGAACGAGGCCAGAAATGCAGCCGCGAACCGCCGGATGCGAGCATATTGAGCCGGCAGGTAGGTGATCAAATCATCCTCGCTGCGAGGCCTTCTCACTGCCTTCGCCGAAGCTGTTGCCTGAATGAGCTCTTCCCAGCTCGCGACAGTGGTCACCGCCTCATCAAGAGAAAGCCCAGCTTCGCGTTGGGCGGTTATGGCTTCGCCAAAATTGACGAAGAAATCGAGTGCGGATGTCGCCGACGATGCGGTTTCGAGGAGTTGCTTGTCACGGGCTGCCTCTGCCTGCCGAAAACTCTTGCCAATCAACGTCTCGAACATGCTGATCGCCGCGTCGGTGAGTGCTATTTCCATTTCCAGAAAAAACGCGGCCAATGTCGCGTGACGGCGGCCTGGCCGCATCTGCTCAAAATTCTGGGCAGTCAGACGACGACCTTCCTGTGCCATCCGACGAACACGGTGAGCCGGGATCGCTTGAAGCACATCATTGGGGACACCGACATGACGCACGGCCTCCAGTCGATCTATCAATCCCCGCATGGCCGTTGCCCCGGCTTTACCGGGAGGTTCTCGCAACCAGGATATGCCGCTCTGTTTTGCGCGTCGTCCCGCGCCGAGCAATGTTTCCATCCGAAGAACAAGGTCCGGCGTCAATCTTCCGGCGACATCGGTATACAGCGCCTCCTCGGCTTCAGTGCAAGCCTGCCCCGCCAACCGTTCGAGCACGGTAATGCCGGGAATAATGATGCGCCTCCGCCGCATCTCGTCAGCCAGTGTTGCAACGACAAATTTGTCTTTCGTCGAAGCGATCGCAATGCCGCGTGCAAATGCAAGCAGATCGGCGCGCAACGGGTGTGACAGTTCAGTGAAGCCATAGTGCTGGCGCAGGATGGCGAGCTGCTCATAGCGGGTTGGTGCTCTCCGTGCAAAAGTGGAAAGTGCCTCTGGCTCGATCCCGAGTTGTTCGGCCAGAAACGACAGCGCCACAGAAGGGATGACTTCCCCCCGCTGAATCAGGCGGCCGGGATAACGAAGAGCAGAGAGCTGAAGCGCTAATCCCAACCGAGTGTCATCATGGCGTCGAGTTTCGATAAGATGGCGATCATCGTCATCGAGGCACCAATGCCGGATCAGAGTGTCGTCATCAATGGGAAGAGCAAGGAAATTCTGCCGTTCGGCATCCGTCAAAATCATCCGGCGGGGCATGGGTACTCCGTTCGTCACAAAAAGATCGGAGATAACCGTTCATGGAGCTTACATTGCAAGACGGGTTATGTGACAATCTACAGACTTTGGCGCGACCAAATGAAGAATGTCACACAAACGGACGTATAAATGACATTGTTGATCGGATACGCACGGGTCTCGAAAGCTGATGGCAGTCAAGCC
>NZ_MKSM01000089.1 GCF_001897285.1 Nitrobacter sp. 62-23 | reverse complement strand
CCATGCGCTCGAGCTGCTGATAGCTGCGCAGCGCCGCGGTCAGCGAGGTGAATAGCTTGTCCGCCGTGAGTTCGGTTTTCGCCTTGTAATCGTTGATATCGTAATCGACGATCACGCGTCGCTCCGGCGCCTGCCCTGGCTGTCCGGTGCGCAGGATGATGCGCACGGTTTCGTTCTTGAGTTCGTTGCGAATGAATTCGACGAGGTCCAGGCCGGCCTCGTCGGTCTCCATGATGACATCAAGCAGCACCGCGGCGATGTCGGGGTGCGCGCGCATCAGCTCGCGCCCCTCGGCGGCGGAATAGGCCGAGAGAATCTCCAGGGGCTGGCCGTTGAGGCTGTAGTCGCTCAGCGCAAAGCGGGTGCCCTCGTGCACGGCCCGGTCGTCGTCGATCACGGCGACCTTCCATTTGCGCACCGTCGAGGCTTCCGGGCGGTCAGCGTCGGAATCGTCGATCAGGTGGAGGACGTCATCCTGGTCGGCCATTGCTTGGTCTCGCTGTCTGTTTCATCCTTGCCCGCGGTAGCGCCCCTGGCGGTTCTCGGCATGATAATGTGAAAAGTCGTGCCTTGTCCCGGTCCTGACTTCACCATCATCCGGCCGCCGAGCTGCTGGGTGACGAGATTGTAGACGATATGAAGCCCAAGGCCGGTGCCGCCCTCGTTGCGGCGCGTGGTGAAGAAGGGATCGAACGCCTGCCGCTGGACGTCCGGCGTCATGCCGACGCCATTGTCGGCAAAAATGATCTCGATGTCATCACTGGCGCGCGCTTTCGCCGCGATGGAAATCGCGCCGGACCGTCCGTCCGGAAATGCGTGCTTGGCGGCGTTGAGGAAGAGATTGGTCAAAATCTGTCCATATGAGCCGGGATAGCTGTCGATGATTAGGCCCTCGGGGACGTCGACGTCGATGGTGATCGGAGACCGCTTGAGCACCGGGCGCAGGCTTGCGACGATCTGGTCGGTGGATTCGCTCAAACTGAACTGGCGGCGTTCGGCATGGGACCGGTCCACGGCGACCTGCTTGAAGGACTGGATCAATTCGCCCGCACGGTGCAGGTTCGCCACCAGTTGCTGGGCGGCATCGCGGCAGGTCCGCACGAATTCCTCGAGCTGCGACCGCTTCAGGGGGCCCGCGGACCGCAGCTCGGCGTCGAACATCTCGGCGCGCCGCGCGAAACTTGACGCTACCGTCAGGCTGATTCCGACCGGGTTGTTCACCTCGTGCGCGACTCCCGCGACCAGCCCGCCAAGCGCGGCAAGCCGCTCCGCGTCGATCAGGTTCTGCTGCGCCGCGCTTAATTCCAGCAGCGCGCTCTCGGCCCGTTCCTTCGACGCCCGCAATTCGTCCTCGGCGTCGCGCTTGGCGATGGCGTTCTTGCGGAACACCTCGACGGCGCGCGCCATGGCGCCGATCTCGTCCCGCGCGTCGGTGCCGGCGACCTTGCGATCGTAGTCGCCGGACTTGATCGCGCGCATCGACGACATGATCTGCCGCAAAGGCAGGCGGATGCTGAGCGCGATCACGATGCCGGCCACAATGATGATTGCAAGAAAGGCGGCGGCGATCGACAGCATCTTGCGGGAAATGTCCGAAAGCGTGTTGTCGAACGTCATCTGCGCGCTCTGCTCGCGCTCGCGCATCTTGACCGAGAGGCCGTCGATGGCGGCGATGGTCTGCGCCTGGCTGGCGTCGATGGAGTTGCGCAGCAGGTCGGTTCGCCTGGTGAGCAATTCGGAAAGCTCCCCGATGCCGTCGTGCAGCGCCGCCGTCCGGGTCTTGAGTTTCTTCAGCGCGTCGCGCTGGAGATCGTTATCGGAGAACTCGATCATCGCCGGAATGGTGCGCTCGATCGCATCGGTATTCCGGCGGACCTCTTCCGCGCTGGTCGATGCCGGCGCCAGATAGTAGGCGTTCGCGGCCACCAGCATCGTGGTGAATGTCTCGCGGGACTTCTTGAGCGTCGGCCAGATCGCGGCCTCGCGGCGGTCGGTCGCGCCCTCGATGATCGAGTAGAGTCCCGCCATATCCTTGGCTGGCGCCAGGATCTGGCCCTCATAGGTCTTGGTGATGTTCGTCTGCAGCGCGCGCAGCTCTCCGAACCCGCTGAGGAAATGTTCGGTGGCGTGCTCCAGTTCATCGACCGAACCCGACAGCATAGGGTCGGTCGAAGCGCGCGTGCTCAGGGTGCCGAGCACGGCCTCGCGCAACAGCAGGATTTCCGCGAACAGATCGGGACTGGGCTGGTTGATGTAGCGATGGATCAGATTTTGCAGCCGGCCGGTCTCGCTTTCGAGAACCGCGAGGATCTTGTCGGATTTCCGGACCTGGCGGACGTCGTCCCACGCCGATCCCAGGGTTTTGGTGCCGCTCCATATCAGCAGCGCCAGCACCAGCACCACCGCCGAATTCAGCGTCGCAATCGAGAGGATTCGCCAACGAATCGGTATCGCGCGAACCAGCCCCACGAGGCCCGAGCGGCCCTGCGCCGCCAGACCTTCCTCCTCCTGCGGCTCGGCACCTGTGCCGTTATGAGATTCGGCTGAGACCAAATTCAAATTATTGTACCTTGCGGACTCGTGCGATGGACTTGTGGCCTGCAATCCGCGCCATGCCTTCATAGCTCCGGCGGCGGCGGCTTGAAAGGACTGTCGGGCTGGGATTTCTGTGCCCGCAGGCTTTGCTGATCGATAAGGCTTCGCCGATCGATACGCGCGGGCCTGCCCCGGCCCCCCAGACGAAGCGGCGCGAAGACACCGGCACTTGTACTCTATGATGGAGTCATCCGGGCGGGAAAAAGGTTCAAGGCCATGGAGACTCGGCACGGCCATTCGAAGGCGGTCGCGGCACGCGCTCGTGAATTTGCAGCGGCCGCGAGTTGGTCTTAATCAGACCATCGGCAGCGGCTCCGTCCGCACGGCCGCAGGCGGAGGACAGGCACGATGCGGACACCGGCATGGAAACTGGCGCTGCTGTTCTGCGTGCTGCCATTCATGGCCGCGGTGCCGGCTCCGGCGCGGGCCGTCACCGAGATCGCGTGGTGGCATGCGATGTCCGGCGAGCTTGGCCGGCAGATCGAGCGGCTCGCCCGCGACTTCAACAGCTCTCAATCCGAGTATCGGATCGTCCCGGCATATAAAGGCAACTACACGGAGACGGTGAACGCGGCGATCTTCGCGTTTCGTTCGCGGAGCCAGCCGGCGATCGTGCAGGTCAGCGAAATCGCCACCGCCACTATGATGGCGGCCCGGGGCGCGATCTATCCGGTCTTCGAACTGATGCGCGATGAGAAGGAAGCGTTTTCCCCGGCGGACTATTTTCCGGCCATCACCGGATACTATGCCGATGTCGCCGGCAACCTGCTGTCGTTTCCGTTCAATGTCTCGACCCCTATCCTCTACTACAACAAGGACCTCTTCCGCACCGTCGGTCTTGATCCCGAGAGGCCGCCGAAAACATGGCCGGAGGTCGGTGAGGCCGCGAAGAAGCTACGCGAAGGAGGCGTCGCTTGCGGCTTTACCACGTCGTGGCCGTCATGGGTCCATGTCGAGAGCTTCCTCGCCTTGCACAACCTGCCGATCGCCACGCGCGCCAACGGCTTCGGCGGGCTCGACGCCGTCCTCGTTTTCAACAATCCGCTGATGGTCCGTCATGTCGCCCAGCTCGCTGAATGGCAGAAGACCAAAATTTTCGACTACAGCGGCCGAAAGACGGATGCCGAGCCTCGTTTCCAGCATGGTGAGTGCGGCATCTTCATGGGCTCCTCGGCGACGCGCGCGGACATCATCGCCAACAGCAAATTTGCCGTCGGCTACGGCATGTTGCCGTATTGGCCGGACGTCGAGGGCGCGCCGCAGAACACCATCATTGGCGGCGCCACATTGTGGGTACTGCGCGATCGCCCGCGCGAGGAATACAAGGGCGTCGCGAAATTCTTCGCCTTCCTGTCGAGGCCCGAGGTCCAGGCCGCCTGGCACCAGAACACCGGCTACCTGCCGATCACCCGCGCGGCGTTCGATCTCACCCGCGCGCAGGGCTTTTACGATCGCAATCCGGGATCCGCGATCGCGATCGAACAGATGACAATGAAACCCCCGACCGAGAATTCAAGGGGATTGCGGCTCGGATCCTTCGTTCTGATTCGCGCTGTCATCGAGGATGAACTCGAGCAGGCATTCAGCGGTAAAAAGAGCGCGCAGGCGGCGATGGACGAGGCGGTTCGGCGCGGCAACGATCTGCTGCGCCAGTTCGAGCGCACCAATCCGTGAGAGGGCGGTGTGCGTGTCCCGGGCGCCGCGAGGTCTACTCCTTCTTCGGCTCCTTCGACATCCGTTCGAGGCGGTCCTGCATCTCTTTCATCTGGCGGCGAAGATCCTCGATCTTGTCGCCGTCATCCGGCGCATCGGGCGTTTTCTCGGGCTCGGGAGCGGCGCCTCCGCCACGTGGCGGCACAAACGGCTTGAACATCGCGAAGGTGCGCTCGAACAGTTCCATGTTGCGGCGGACATGCTCCTCGAGCGGCGCGAAAGGGGTGCCGCTGAAGGTGCTGGTCATCTGCTTGCGAAACTTCTCCTGCTCCTGGGTGAGCATGTCGATCGAGCGTTCGAGATATTTCGGCACCACCATCTGCATGCTGTCGCCATAGAAGCGGATCAGTTGCCGCAGGAATGTGGTCGGGAGCAGGTTCTGTCCGGCCTTGTTCTCCTGCTCGAAAATGATCTGCGCCAACACCGAGCGGGTGATGTCGTCGCCGGTCTTGGCATCGAAGACGAGGAAGTCTTCGCCCTGCTTGACCATCGTCGCGAGATCTTCGAGCGTCACATAGGTGCTGGTTCCGGTATTATAGAGCCTCCGGTTCGCATATTTCTTGATGGTCGTTGGTGTTTCTGATTTCGCCATAGGTCCCACACGTCCATACAGAGGACAAGAAACCCCGCCGGCGTCCACGATGGGGTTAACAAGCGCATTGCAGCAA
>NZ_MKSM01000088.1 GCF_001897285.1 Nitrobacter sp. 62-23 | reverse complement strand
ATCAGCGATGTCACTTGGCCGAGATCGCTGGAATCGCCCGGAAACATGCGGTTTTTCGGCGCCGCTCACCGCAAATCGGTGGATTTCTCGCTCTCATTGAGCGGACCGTGCGTCCTAGATCAGTGGATTCTGGGCCGTTAGGGCCCTGCGCCAGCGGCGGATTGAGCCCCGCACGCGTGTTTCTGGCCTCGTTGGTCGCTAGACCTCTGTAATCGCCTGATTTCCCTTCAGAAGCCCGTCGACGGCTCTTCTGCCTCTCGCCGGTTCCGGAGGCCATCAGAAGCGCGCGATCGGGCTCTACGGCCTCCTGACGGGCTCGATAAAACACGTCTGCAAAGGTTCCTTTCTCCCAATTTTGCGATATTGTACAAAGAGGCCTGAATCGCCGCCGGAAAGTCCATGGCCACAGCTTACGCCTCCCCTCCCCGACCGATCCGACGCCTGATCGGCTATGCCCGCGTCTCGACCGAGGAGCAGGCGACGGACGCCCAGGTCGACGAGCTGCGGGCTGCCGGCTGCCAGATCCTGCACCAGGAGCACGGATCCGGGGCGTCTCGGGCTCGGCCAGTGTTGGCCCGGCTGATGCGCGAGATCGGCGTCGGCGACGTCTTGGTGGTCGTGCGGCTCGACCGGCTGGCGCGCTCGGTGAGCCATCTGCTTGCGGTGATCGAGGACCTCGAGGCGCGCGGGGCGCATTTCCGGTCGCTGCGCGATCCGATCGACACCTCGACGCCGCAGGGCATGTTCTCGCTGCAGGTGCTGGGCGCCGTGGCCCAGCTCGAGCGGGCGCTGATCGCCGAGCGCACCAAGGCCGGCATGCGCGCGGCGAAGGCGCGCGGCAAGTTGGCCGGCAATCCTGGCCTGCGTGAGCGCCGGCCGGAGGCGATCCGCGCGGCCTCCGCGGCGCGGCAGCGCGTCTATATCGGCGACCTGATTGCTTCGGCTCCGACCTGGCTGCCGACCGTGCAACGGATGCGGCCACAACACAGCTGGGACGACGTCGCGCGGGTGCTGAACCACAAAGGCCAGCGTTGGACGGTCGAAAAGTTGCGCCGCGCGGTTCACCGGCTGGTCCGCGAGAGGATGGCGGCGGCGGACTTGATCAAACGATCGCCGCGGCGGCCCCCGGAGGACCGGCTCATGACCCTGGTCGCCGGCATTGCCATCGCCGATCCGGAGCTCAGCCTGCGCGACATCGCGGCGCAATTGGAAAAGATGCGGGAGCGCACGCCACGCGGCGGCCGGCAATGGGCGGCCTCCTCCGTAAAGTCGCTGCTGGATCAGGCGCGCCGCCTCGGACTTGCGGTGCACGATCCAGCGCTCGGATCATGAGCCGTCCGAGCATGCGCTGGCGGGTGGCCACGCTTTGGCCCTGCACCTGCCGCCACTCCGTGCTCGCGAGGATGGCGTCAGCCATGGCGCGATAGTCCGCCATGTCTCGCTGCGGCCGGCGACCCCGAGAGGACTCCGGCGCGACAGGGCGCGTTTTATTGATTGGCCTCCTAGACGGGCTGTCCCCTGTCCAATCCATCAGCCGCTCAAGGCTGAAGGAGGGCATCCCGAAATCCCGGCGCGCATCGGCGAGATCGAGTAGCTGCGCGACCGCGATCAGCGTCGCCATCCGCCAGCCCAGCGGGATTGTCGCCAGCGGCTCGCTGCGATCGACCTGGGCTTCCACCGACGGCAAGGGCCGATCGGTCAGGACGCGAGCGATGAACGGCGTGAGGCTACGACCGCGGGGCGTCGCCCAAAGCAGACGCGCCACGCGCAGCATTTCGCCGGCGACCGATGGTTCATTGTCAATGACGTCGCCGAGGCCCGCCGACAGAGCCCTCAGAGCCGCCCGAAACCGCGAATTGGCAGGGAGGATCGGCGAGGGCCGGGCCCGAACCACGCGGGTGCACCGGACACAGACGATGCGGACAGCACCCTCATCACAGGTCTTGAACCGCCACCCCATGTTGCTCAGGCAGTGCGGGCACATCTCAATCAAGCCGCGGTCATGTCGGGTGCAGGCGACCGTCTCGACGAGCGCCCAGGCCCTGCGGATGTGATGGTCGCGGCCGCCATCCGCATCGTCATCGAGACAAGCCACGCAAACCGGATTCCGAAAGGCCCCTGTCTGGGTGCCCTCCCCCCATACATAGCAACCTTGCGGCCGCGACCCTGCGGACAGCGCAAGGGCCCGCAGTGCTCCTTCCTCCATCTGGGCCGCCCTCGCCCACGCACGCACCTGCTCGGCATCCGGCGCAAAATCTCGCTCCGCGAACCCTGTCATGCCGCCGTGAGCGGGCTTTGCACCCAGCAGGACGGCCAGTCCGTCGCTGGAGAGGCCATATCGACAAGCAACCCGTCTCTGCCACGACGAGAGCAGTTCCCCCTCCATCGGCCGGGGCGCAATCGGCAGGACGCGCGGGTCCTCGCTCATCCGACGCCTCGCCGCTGCAGCCCTCTCTCGGCCGCGCGCGTCATCGCAACCAGCGGCAGCACCAGCTCTTCAGTGTCAAAGCTGTCCGGATTGATGCACTCCACGCCGGAGCGGATGGCTTCGACCGCCACCGTCTCGATCAGCCGGAAGATTCGAACCGTGACCCCGTCGGTCAATTCGAGCACGCGTTTGCGAATGGCGGTGGTTTCCAGGGCCGAAGGGCGCCGCAGCGGCAGGATCGTCGCCAGGCTGGCCAGCAGCTGCGTCAGATGCCCATTATTCGTCCAGCGCCGCAGGTGCAGGGCTTCGAAGCGTTCGGCCAATTGGGGGTCGGTGAGAAGCGCCTGGCGGGCAAGATCCGTTCCGGCGCAGACGAGCGGCACCCTGAGGTCGTTCGCCAGGAACCGGATGACGTTGAGAAAGATCCGCTGCTGCCGGAAACTGCCGGCGAGCATGGCGTGAATCTCGTCGATGATCAGCATGCGGGCGCCCATGCTGCGCAAGAGGCTGCGGCAGATCTCCTTTTGCCGATGCGCCGCGCCGTCAAGCGGCCCCGGCACGCCCAGCGCGGCCAGCAATTCGCTGTAGACGTCGCGCTCGACCGGTTCGGCCGGCATCTGCATGGCGACCACCGGCATGGTCGTGACCCCTGTCCCCTTGTCGAAGCACGCGGGATGATCCCGCAAAAACTTGCGGATGATCTTGGTCTTGCCCATGCCGGTATCGCCGTAAAGCAGCAGGCACGGCATCCGATCGCGTGGCGGGTAAGCCAGAAGATCTTCGAGGCGAGCGAGCGCCAACCGGGCCTGGTCGAGGTCCAGCCACCGATCCGCCCGGATCCAGGCGATCCGCTCCGCGTCAGACAGCGCGGCGTGAGGCCGATAGGGCGGCAGGAGATGGACAAAGTCGCTCATGACCATTCCTCGACCGCCAGCAGGGGCAGAGGCGTGGCTTCTTCCTCACGATCAGCAAAGACCGTAGGCGATGGCGGATGCCGCTCCGCGGCGACCAGCGATCGGTTGCGCCGCTCGACCTGCCGGCGCGCCGCTTTGGTGCTCGCCGCGGCGGCTTCGAGAAGGCCACGCTGGGCCTCGATCGTGTCGAAGATCAACTGCTCGTCGGTGAGCCGCACGCCCCGCTGTTTCAGGGCAGCCAAGGCGTGCCGATGCTCTCCCAGCGTGATGCGCGGGCGCCTCAGATCGGCATAGCGCACGGGCCAATGCACCCCGTCGGGTCCCTCAACGAACACGCAGGACAGATCACGCGGATCGAATTTGATCCGCAACCGGCGATCGAGACGCCCCGCCCAGGGGCTCAACACGTCGTCCCAGTAGCGCAGGCCGAAGAGATGCAGCCCATCGCGGCGGATGCTGCGCTCCTCAAACGGCAAGAAGTCGTACAGGAAGCGCTGTTCATCATGCGGGTGCCGCAAGGGCACGCGGCGACGATCCACCGCATCCCGCCACGCAACATTCGGCGGCAGGTGCAGGCTGCCATGGATATCGAGGTGATAGCGGCCGACAATCTCGAGGGCGAGCCAGCATTCGAGCTCGTCGAGCGTCATCAAGGCGTGACGCTCGGGATCGTAGTCGCCGCGCGCGGCAATCGTGCTGAAGGTGGTGCCCGGCAGCATATGGACCGCGCCCATCACGGTGCCGATCATGCGCTCGATGTGGCCGCCATAGTGCGGCGTCGCCACTGGCCGATGGATCAGCGAAATGCCATGCTCGGCCGCCCCTCGCGCCAATGCCCGGCCGCGGAATTCGCGCGCGTTGTCGACATGGACGATGTCCGGCAAGCCCGACACCGGCCAATCGAGATCGATACCGTGGGCTGCAAGCCAACGGGCTTTCGGTGTCACGGCGTGGTGCATCGCCAGGGCGACCGATGCCGACGACGGCGCTTCCAGGCTCAGGTAGAACCCCGCCACCATGCGGCTGGCCACGTCGATCGCCAGCGTCAGCCACGGCCGCTGGATTGGACGGCGATGCACGGCATCGACCACGAAGAGATCGACAAGAGTATGATCGATCTGGACGATATGGAGCGCGTGATCGGCTCGGTATTCCTGAGCGACCGGCTTGAGGCGATCGCGCGCCGCCTTGCCGCCTTCGCGCCCGCTGACAAGTCTGTGGCGATCAATCCGGTCGACCCGCGCGCGCACGGCTTTCCACGATGGAATAGCCAGCCCCCGTGCCCGGCACAGGTGTCGAACATGGTCATGTAGTGCGCTGACCGATGCCTTCTGACGGGTCAGATATGTATCGCTGATCGCTTCCTCGATGAGGGCTTCCATCTCGTCGCTAAGACGTCGAGATCCTCTCTTGGGGCCAGGTATCGCCGACGCCAGTGAACTCGTCACCGGAGCGGTCCGATACCGCTCGATCAGCGCATAGAGCCGGCTCCGCCGCAGCCCCAGAATCCGGCAGGCCGTTGCGACATCAAGCGGTGACAAACGCGTCACGCTCGCAAGCGGCCTGACGATCGCCTCGCGCGCAACCGCGTCCTGCCACTTGACGTCGTCAATATCGAGCTTGTCTCGATTGGGCCGCACGTCGCCGTCCTTTGCACTCGCCCGAATCCAGCGAATGAGGGTAAGATTCCAGCGAACTCGGCTGAATCCGCCGAATTAGGGTGAGCCGAACGTGTTAAAAATCAATCAAATTCAATCC
>NZ_MKSM01000087.1 GCF_001897285.1 Nitrobacter sp. 62-23 | reverse complement strand
CGTCGCTGAACTACTTCATCGCCGACAAATACATCAAGGCCTTCGGCCAGCTTGCCAATTCGCCGAACCAGAAGGTGGTGATGCTGCCGTTAGAGGCCACCAGTATGCTGGCCTCACTGGGCGGCATCGGCGAAATAGCCAAGGCGACCTTCGGCGACGGCGCGGCGCCGGCGGCGGCCGCGCGGCGCGGAGCCGTGCCGAATGCGGGCGCGCCGGCCCAGCCGATCCCGCCGCAGGGGTAGGATCCGGGAGCGTTTTCTATGACCGACATGTTCGTTTCGCTGGGGACGTGGAACTGGCTCATCTTCGGTCTCATCCTGATGGGACTCGAATTGCTGACGCCGGGCGTGTTCCTGTTCTGGCTCGGCCTCGCCGCGTTCCTGGCCGGATTATTGTCGTTCGCCTTCGATCCGGCGTGGCAAACGCAGATCCTGATGTTCGCGGTGTTCGCCGTCGCGGCTGTGCCGTTGTGGCGGCGCATGGCGCGGGCAAAGCCGGGAGCCGCCGACAGTCCGTTCCTCAACAAGCGCGCCGACGCGCTGGTCGGTCGCGTCTTCACCCTGGAAAAGCCGATCGTCGACGGGAGCGGCACGGTGCGCATCGACGATACCATCTGGCGGGTGACGGGACCGGATGCGCCGGCAGGCAGCCGCGTGAAGGTCGTGAAGGCCGACGGCGCGCGCCTGACTGTGGCGGCGGCGTAGCGATCCGGCTCGCGGCGATTACGCCACGCCGGCGCGCAGCAGGTCGTGCAGATGCACGATGCCGACGGGCTTTTTGTCGTCGGTCACGATCAGCGCGGTGATCTTCGACGAGTTGAGGATTTCCAGCGTCTCGCCGGCCAGAAGGTCGCGTCCGATCGTCTTCGGATTCCGGGTCATGACATCGTCGACGCGCGCGGTCATCAGGTCCGGGCGCATGTGACGGCGCAGGTCGCCGTCGGTGACGATGCCGACGAGGTGCCCGTGGCTGTCGACGATGCCGACGCAACCGAAGCCCTTCGAGGTCATCTCGACCAGCGCATCGGACATTTTGGTGCCGAGCGGCTTCAGCGGGATGGAATCGCCGCTGTGCATGAGGTCGCGGGTGTATTTCAGCAGCGCACCGAGCTTGCCGCCCGGATGCAGCACGCTGAAGTCGACCGA
>NZ_MKSM01000086.1 GCF_001897285.1 Nitrobacter sp. 62-23 | reverse complement strand
TATGCCCAAAGAACTTGCGAACCCGCTTGCGACCGGTGAACGTCTGCTGCACCATCGTGGCCTCTCATGTCGTCGCCCGTGAGGGGCGAACCTTCCGAAGCGCGACTGGCATCGCCCCCGGGGTGAATCTTCGGAACGCTCTCAAGAGCGGAACGCAAACGTCAGGACTTAAATCCTGAACCGGAACGCCAGGCTCGCAGAACGCAAAACGACGCGCGGGGTGCAGGAACTACACCCAGCCCGTCAAAACTATCTCCAAAACGGACCTAAAAAGCCCGAAATCGCTGCTCTCCCAACAGCTTATGGGAGAACGCCGCCGTTCCGCCATCCGCCGTGCTTTCGTGCTGCCGTCCCGATATGGGATAGCAATCGTGGAGATTCGAGAGGTAGTTCACCCAACTCTCCACACTTTCCTGTGTACAACCGCCCGGATCGGGCCCGGCGGTCGCACCCGGTGCGCGCGATTGCAATCGCACGCGGTCCGGGTAATCCGGTCACCTCACCCGCTCATGGCCGGACTTCGTCGGCCACCCACGTTTCGTCCTCCCGAACCCGCTGCGCCCGTCAAGCCTGACGATAGAGACGCCGGATTTCGTGAGTCGGCCTCTCCTCGTCAAGGCCGGGCATAGGGTCCGAAGAACGGTGTCGCTTCCGCTTGCCTATGTCAGACCCAAGTCTTGTGCGATCCCTTGGGGCGATCTCCGGATGGCTCGGCTTCACCTCGCTTGTCCGGATTTCATCCCTTCAACTTCCGTCATGACCGGGCTTGACCCGGCCATCACGTCCTTAGGCAATCCCCGGATCGCGCTCGGCTTCGCCTCGCTTGTCCGGGGATGGAATTTCGTAATCGCCGGCTGCGCCGCGATTACTTCAACTCAACCTTGCCGCCGGCCTTCTCAAGCTGGGCCTTGATCTTCTCGGCTTCGTCCTTGTTCACGCCTTCCTTGACAGGCTTGGGCGCGCCCTCGACGAGGTCCTTGGCTTCCTTGAGGCCGAGCCCGGTGATGGCGCGAACTTCCTTGATGACCTCGATCTTCTTGTCGCCCGCGGCTGCGAGCACGACGGTGAACTCGGTCTTCTCTTCGGCGGCCGGAGCGCCACCGCCGGCGCCCGGCGCAGCGGCGACAGCCACAGCCGCGGCGGCCGACACGCCCCACTTCTCCTCGAGCAGCTTCGCCAGTTCGGCAGCCTCGAGCACGGTCAGCGCCGAGAGGTCGTCAACAATCTTCTGCAGATCAGCCATCGATATATTCCTT
>NZ_MKSM01000085.1 GCF_001897285.1 Nitrobacter sp. 62-23 | reverse complement strand
CGCCACGCCGGACATGATGCCGCTGGTCGGCCGGCTCGGCAAGGTGCTCGGCCCGCGCGGCATGATGCCGAATCCGAAGATCGGTACCGTGACGATGGACGTCGCCGGGGCCGTGAAGGGCGCCAAGGGCGGCTCGGTCGAATTCCGCGTCGAGAAGGCCGGCATCGTGCAGGCCGGTATCGGCAAGGCCTCGTTCTCGGAGGAGAAACTCGTCGAGAATATCAAGGCGTTGGCGGACGCGGTGGCGAAGGCGAAGCCCGCCGGCGCCAAGGGCACCTATATCCAGCGCATTGCGGTGTCCTCGACCATGGGTCCGGGCGTCAAGGTCGAGCCGGGAACCGTGCTCGGCTGAGGCCGGGACCGCTGCGACGAATAAAGGCGGGACTCGGAGTTTCGGGACCCGCCTTTTTATTTGCGAAGCGTGCGATGCGTGACGGGATCGCCCGCCACGCCGCCCTTGGCGTCGCTGGTGCCGGCCGCGGGATGCGGATGCGATATTTTGTCCGGATCGAAAGCTGGCCGGAAAATTGCATGATTTAGGACTTGGCAACGCAGCGAAGATTCGTTAAACACCGCGCTCCGGACGTGCTGGCTTGCGCTCGCATGTCCGTGTTCGCATTCCAAAAATCCAACGAGATAGGAGTCTTGCCTTCCCGCATGTCCATTCGGATGGTTCGGGAGGACGAGGCGTCAATCTTGCTGGGTCAATGGTGCGAACGGGGTCTTCGGTCGTCCCCTCAGGGGCGACGTTGTCGACCCCATCCTGTCCGAGACTGCAGGTGCCCGCGGCAAACGCAAGTTGGTCCAACGGCTTAATTGCATGACCTGCATAGACGGGTGAAGACCGGATTTCGCTTTCCGCGCCACGAGCGGAAGGCAGCAGATTGGGTTCGAACCTCGACACCCCGTGCCCTTTTGGCCGTAAGGCTGCTGGACGCGGGAGGGCAGGCTACTGAATGTCGTCACGCCCGGCGTGTCTTGAGACCCGGTATCTTGAAGCCGAGGTCTCGGGATCAGGTTGCGGGCTGGACGATGGGTATAACCCGGCGGTCCCAGCCTCGAGGCGAAGGCCGCCAAATAGAAAGAGCTTGCTGTGGAACGAGCGGCAAAAAAAGAAGCGGTCGAACAGCTCAACGAGACCTTCAAGTCTACGGGCGTCGCGATCGTTGCTCACTATTCCGGCCTCACGGTGGCCCAGATGCAGACCCTGCGCAAGCA
>NZ_MKSM01000084.1 GCF_001897285.1 Nitrobacter sp. 62-23 | reverse complement strand
CGACACGATGCCGTGCGTCACCGTCTGTCCGACGCCGAAGGGGTTTCCGATCGCGATGACGACGTCGCCGACCTGCAACTCATCCGAATTGGCGAAATCGAGCGTCGGAAACTTCTCATGCACATTCTTCAGGCGCAGGATCGCGAGGTCGGTTCGCGTGTCCTTGAGCACGATCTCGGCTTCGAACTCACGCTTGTCCGCCAGGGCGACCTTGACCTGATCGGCGCCTTCGATGACGTGATTGTTGGTCACGACCAGGCCGGAGGGATCGACCATCACGCCGGAGCCGAGCGAACGCTGCATCTGTTCGGGCTGCTGGCCAGGAACGCCGAAGAAGCGGCGGAAGATCGGGTCGTCGAGAAGCGGATTGCGGTTCTGGATCACCTTGGCGGCGTAGACGTTGACCACCGCCGGCGCCACCCGCTGCACGATCGGCGCATAGGACAGACGGAGTTCAGCCTGAGACGCCGGCACGCGGCGATCCTGCGCCGTTGCAGAGCTGACGCTGCCGGTGACGACGGCGGCGCACAGAGCCGCCGCAAGCAAAGCACTGATTCGGAACATCGAGGCCTCTCGGAAAACGAACGGAATATAAGTCGTCCGGCGATGCAATATAACGTTTTCGAACGAAGTGGGCATCGGCTCGTGCGGAGAAACACCTCAAATCAAAGTCATGTAGTCGCTTTTGATTTCGCCTGAGGCGGAACGGTCGCCGAAGATGACGCGCCCCGATTTCGGCCTTCGACCGCAAGGCGCAATCGAAGTTCCAGCGCGACTCGATAAAGCTCGCGATTCGGGGTCAAGCGCCGCCGGCAGTCATGGACCGAATGACGTCGCCAGCTATATCAAATCGCCGGCCATAAACAAAAACGGCGCTTAACGCGCCGCTTTCGATGTCTTCTGGATGCCGCGGAAGGTCAGTCCTCCTCGGCGGCTTTCTCCTGCACCGGACCGGAGTCCTGTCCCTTGGCATCGAAGTCGCGATCGACGAACTCGATCACCGCCATCGGCGCGTTGTCGCCGTAACGGAAGCCGGCCTTGATGATGCGGGTATAGCCGCCCTGGCGGTCCTTGTAGCGGGACGCCAATACGTCAAACAGCTTCTTCACCTGATCGACGTCGCGCATCTCGCTGATCGCCTGACGGCGCTTGTCCAGACCGCCCTTCTTGCCGAGCGTCACGAGTTTCTCGACGATCGGACGCAACTCCTTCGCCTTCGGCAGCGTGGTGACGATCTGCTCGTGCTTGATAAGCGAGGCCGCCATGTTGGCGAACATCGCCTTGCGATGCTCCGCGGTGCGGTTGAGCTTGCGGTGAACCTTGCCGTGACGCATGTCTCTTTCCTCAATCCTTGTCGCGGCCGCGGGCCGGACATCCAATGCAGGTGGGCATCCTGCGTTCGCCCGGTGATGCTGCTTCCGTCATTCCGGACGCTGCAGGCAGCGGATCCGAAATCCGGAAAACAGATCCGATAAATTTCAAATTTCCTGATTCCGGGTGCGAGCCTCCGGCTCGCCCGGAATGACAGACAACTCAGTAATGATCCTCGAAGCGCTTGGCCAGTTCGTCGATATTCTCAGGCGGCCAGCCCGGAACTTCCATGCCGAGATGGAGACCCATCTGGGCCAGCACTTCCTTGATTTCGTTCAGCGACTTGCGGCCGAAGTTCGGCGTGCGCAGCATCTCCGCTTCCGACTTCTGCACCAGGTCGCCAATGTAGACGATGTTGTCGTTCTTCAGGCAGTTGGCCGAGCGCACCGACAGTTCCAGCTCATCGACCTTCTTGAGGAAGGCCGGGTTGAACGCCAGATCGGGAATGATCTCGGCGGAGACCTCCTTGCGCGGCTCCTCGAAATTCACGAAGACGTTGAGCTGATCCTGCAGGATGCGCGCGGCGAAAGCCACGGCGTCCTCCGGCGTCACGCCGCCGTTGGTCTCGATCGTCATCGTCAACTTGTCGTAGTCGAGGATCTGGCCCTCGCGGGTGTTCTCGACCTTGTAGGACACCTTGCGCACCGGCGAATACAGACTGTCGACCGGGATCAGTCCGATCGGTGCGTCCTCGGGCCGGTTGCGCTCGGCGGCGACGTAACCCTTGCCGGCAGCAACGGTGAATTCCATGCGGATTTCGGCGCCGTCGTCGAGGGTGCAGATCTGAAGCTCGGGGTTGAGCACCACGATGTCGCCGACGGTCTGGATGTCGCCCGCGGTGACCGTGCCGGGTCCCTGCTTCTTCACGACCATGCGCTTGGGACCCTCGCCCTGCATCTTGATCGAGATGTCCTTGATGTTCAGCACGATGTCGGTGACGTCCTCGCGAACGCCCGCGATCGAGGAGAACTCGTGCAGCACGCCGTCGATGTGCACCGACTGTACCGCGGCGCCCTGCAGTGACGACAGCAGGATGCGCCGCAGCGCGTTACCGAGCGTTTGGCCGAAGCCGCGTTCGAGCGGCTCCGCGATCAGGGTCGCGAAGCGGGAGGGATCGCTGCCTGGAACGACCTGCAGCTTGCTCGGCCGAATGAGCTCTTGCCAATTTTTCTGGATCGTCACTGTATCACCCATGCCGTCAAGATCTCTGGCGTTAGAGGGCGCGGATCAACCCGCGCGATAAAGTAGGTCTTGAACCTGCGCGGGCACCAAACCGCCCGCGGCCGAATATCACACGCGCCGGCGCTTGCGCGGACGGCAACCATTATGCGGTATCGCGGTTACGTCGCGGATCGAAGTGACGGTGAAGCCCGCGGCCTGCAATGCGCGCAGCGCCGACTCGCGTCCCGAACCCGGACCTGCCACCTCGACCTCGAGGGTGCGCATCCCGTGTTCCTGCGCCTTCTTTGAAACGTCTTCCGCAGCAACCTGCGCCGCGTAAGGGGTCGATTTGCGCGATCCCTTGAAGCCCATCGTTCCGGCCGACGACCAGGCGATGGTATTGCCCTGCGCGTCGGTGATGGTGATGGTGGTGTTGTTGAACGACGAGTTTACATGCGCGATGCCGGACGCGATGTTCTTGCGTTCGCGGCGGCGCACGCGTGTCGCAGCTTCCTTACCCATTGTCAGCCTTTCCTGTGATCTCAACGCCGCCGTAATGCCAGCGGCTCCACCAGCGAGTAGCGAACGACAAGGCAGCGATAGAAACGACTATCCGCTGGTCCCCGCTCGTTTATCGCTTTCGTTACTTCTTCTTACCGGCGATCGATTTGGCCGGTCCCTTGCGGGTGCGCGCGTTGGTGTGCGTGCGCTGGCCGCGCACCGGTAAACCGCGGCGATGACGCAGGCCGCGATAGCAGCCGAGGTCCATCAGCCGCTTGATATTGATGCCGACTTCACGGCGAAGATCGCCTTCGACGAGGTAGTCGCGATCAATGACTTCACGAATCTGAAGCACTTCCTGATCGGTCAGTTGCGAGACCCGGCGATCCGCCGGAATCTTGACTTTCTCGATGATCTCGGCGGCATTCTTCTGACCGATGCCATGGATATATTGAAGCGCGATGACGACGCGCTTGTTGGTCGGGATATTCACGCCGGCAATACGGGCCACAGACTTTTCTCCTGTCACCGGCCTTCGACGGGCCGGCCTTTCCTTCGATATTTCAGGCGGGTATCCTCAAACACGAACACGACGCCCGACCCGCGCAATCCTGGGGTCCGGCATCGTCTCAAACGATCCGCTGGATGACCGCTTATTAGGGATTGAGTATCGTTTCGTCAACCGTTTCAAGCCATTTGCTCGCTTTTTCGTGACTTTTTTGACCGCCTTTTTGCTCGTTGTCTCCTGCCGGTTTCCCATCCGGCATGACAAACTATTGGGGCGATCATGCTTCTTGGGATCGATTTCCGGGCAGCCTTACCACCTGCGGACGCCGAATTTCGACGTCGGCACTCCCGACCGCCTCAGGACATGGCGAATATCCCGCGTGACATCCTCGACGGCCATCATGCCGTCAACGGTCAGCAGCTTGCCGCGCTCCGAATAGTAGCGAATGAGCGGCTCGGTGAGGGTCCGATAGCTCGCCAGGCGCTTCGAGAGCACCTCGGGCGTATCGTCGGAGCGCACCTGCTCTCCCCGCGCCTTCATTTCCGCCACCCGGGTTTCCACCCGCTGCAACAGCGCGCGCTCATCGACCCGAAGTTCGATAGCGGCGTCGAGGTTGAGCTTCTTTGAGTCGAGCAACTGGTCCAGCGCTTCGGCCTGCGGCACGGTGCGTGGAAAGCCGTCCAGGATGAACCCGCGGGCCGCATCAGGCTGGTCGAGCCGATCGGAAATGATACCGATGACGACATCGTCGGGAACCAGCCCGCCGCTCGCCATGATGTCCTTCGCCTTGAGGCCGACCGGCGTGCCTGCGGCGACAGCCGCGCGCAGCATGTCGCCGGTGGAGAGCTGAACGATTCCGTAATCGTGGATCAGGCGCTGCGCCTGGGTTCCCTTCCCTGCGCCTGGCGGTCCGAGAAGAATCAGTCTCATGACGAAATGCCCCCTCGCCGGTTGCGCGCGCGAGCGGCCGCGCACCCACGTTTCGGTATTGGGGACGGGCACCGATCCTCACGCAAGTTCATAAGCCACGCTGTCGCGTCGCCATGGCGCACCGAGCGCGAATGTGACCGGCCGGCCGACATCGGAATTATCGGCGCCGCCCCCGCAATTTGGATTTTTTGATCAGCCCTTCATATTGATGGGCCAGCAAATACCCCTGCACCTGCGACACCGTGTCCATCGTCACGCTGACGACGATCAGGAGCGAGGTGCCGCCGAAGTAGAACGGCACCGCGGCGTAGGAAATCAGAATCTCCGGAATCAGGCAGACGACCGCGAGATAGATCGCCCCCGGCACAGTGATGCGCGAGAGCACGTAATCGATATATTCGGCGGTGCGCTCGCCCGGCCTGATGCCCGGAATGAACCCGCCGTGCTTTTTCAGATTGTCGGCGGTCTCGGTGGGGTTGAAGACAATCGCGGTGTAGAAGAAGGTGAAGAACACGATCAGCGCGAGATAGAGGAACAGGAACAGCGGCCGGCCATGACCGAGCTGGGTGTTTAGCCACTGGAACCACTCCGGTCCGCTGCCGGCGTTGAAATTCGCAACCGTCGTCGGCAGCAGCAGCAGCGACGAGGCGAAGATCGGCGGAATCACGCCCGAGGTATTGAGCTTCAGCGGCAGGTGCGAGGACTGCCCCTCGAACATCTTGTTGCCGACCTGGCGCTTCGGATACTGGATCAGCAGCCTGCGCTGGGCGCGCTCCATGAACACGATGAAGGCGATGACGGCCACCACCATGATCAGGACGATCAGGATGATCCCGGTCGACAACGCGCCCTGACGGCCAAGCTCCAGCATGTTGGCGAGCGCGGACGGCAACTCGGCGACGATGCCCGCCATGATGATGAGCGAAATTCCGTTGCCGATGCCGCGCGAGGTGATCTGCTCGCCGAGCCACATCAAGAACATGGTGCCGCCGGTCAGCGTGATCGCGGTCGAGATCAGGAAGAACATGCCGGGGTTGGTGACGACGTTGCCGGCGCCCTGGAGGCCGACGGCGATGCCATAGGACTGGAAGAACGCCAGCACCACGGTGAGGTAGCGGGTGTACTGATTGATGATCTTGCGGCCGGCCTCGCCCTCCTTCTTGAGGGCCTCCAGCTTCGGCGACACGCTGGTCAACAGTTGCAGGATGATCGATGCCGAAATGTACGGCATGATGTTCAGGGCAAAGATCGCCATGCGGTCGATGCCACCGCCGGAGAACATGTTGAACATCCCGAGGATGCCGCCGGCCTGGGAGTTGAAAACCTTCTGCCAGACCGTGGGATCTATGCCGGGCAGCGGAATGTAGGTGCCGAGCCGGTAGACGAGCAGCGCGCCCAGCGTGAACCAGATGCGCTTTTTCAGTTCGTCGGCTTTCGCGAACGCCGAGAAGTTAAGGTTCGCCGCCAGTTGTTCCGCCGCTGAGACCATATTCAGCTTTCTCCCGCGCCAACCTTGCCGTCATGCTCCGCGATAGTGGGCACCCGGACCTCAAACCTCTTGTGGTGCTCGGCTGTCGATAAATCTACCATTCGCAAGTCTGGCATCGTGCGCCAACGCAGGCGATGACGCAGATGTTACGCCGCCTCGCCTTCGTCCTTTTTCGGCGCAAGGATTTTCACCGAGCCGCCGGCCTTCTCGACCGCCGCGATTGCAGACTTCGAGGCCCCATGGACCTCGATGGTGAGTTTCGCCTTGATCTCGCCGCGGCCGAGCAGGCGGATCCCGTCCCTGGCGCGCCGCACCACGCCGGACTTCACCAGCGACTCGGCGTTGACGGTCTCGTTCGCGTTGATCGAGCCGGCATCGATCGCGGCCTGGAGCCGGTCGAGGTTGATCTCGGCGAACGCCAGCCGGAAAATGTTATTGAAGCCACGCTTCGGCAGGCGGCGGTGCAGCGGCATCTGGCCGCCCTCGAAGCCCTTGATGCGCACGCCCGAGCGCGCGGTCTGGCCCTTGCCGCCACGGCCGCCGGTCTTGCCCTTACCGGAGCCGATACCCCGGCCGATCCGCATCCGCTTCTTCCGCGAACCTGCGTTGTCGGCGATATCGCTGAGTTTCATTGTCGCGTCCTCGTCATGTCCGCCGTGCCGGGCTCCCGGCCATCCACGTTTCTCGTTCCGGCACCAGGCCGGCCGTGACGGCAAATCGTTATGTCTCGTCGATCACCCTGACGATGTGCCGGACCTTCGCGATCATACCGCGAACCTCGGGCGTGTCCTGCAACTCGGAGACCCGGCCGATCTTGTTGAGCCTGAGCCCGACCAGCGTCGAACGCTGCAGGTGCTGGCGGCGGATCGCGCTGCCGGTCTGCTCGATCTTGATCGTCTTTCCGGCCCCATTCGCAGTCTTGGCCATCGTCCTCACTCCAAAATGCTGTCCGGCTGGTTGACCGGCCCGGCGTCAGCCGCTCCGGCTCAGCCTCGTTATTCGGCAACCGCTTCGACGTCGCCGCCGACCCGGCGCGCCTGCAGGGTGGAAACCTTGATGTTGCGGCGGGCGGCGACCGAGCGCGGCGAATCCAGATGCTTCAGCGCGTCGAAGGTCGCGCGAACCATGTTGTAGGGATTGGACGAGCCGACCGACTTCGCAACCACGTCCTGAATGCCGAGCGTCTCGAACACGGCGCGCATCGGGCCGCCGGCGATGATCCCGGTGCCGGCCGGCGCGGCGCGCAGGTAGACGCGGCCGGCGCCATGACGCCCCGCGATGTCGTGATGCAGCGTCCGACCCTCGCGCAGAGCCACGCGCGTCAGATTGCGCTTGGCCGATTCCGTCGCCTTGCGGATCGCCTCCGGCACCTCACGCGCCTTGCCGTGGCCGAAGCCAACGCGGCCCTTCTGGTCTCCGATCACAACCAGCGCCGCGAAGCCGAAACGCTTGCCGCCCTTGACGACCTTCGCCACACGATTGATGTGGACGAGCTTGTCGACGAACTCGCTGTCGCGCTCCTCGCGATCCCTGCTCCGTTCGCGTCCGCCGCGTTCGCGTTCACCTGCCATGGTGTTTTTCCGATCCTTGTGAGGCTTCCGCCCCGTCCTGTCCGTTCGATACCAATTTCAACACGCGTATTCCTGTCGCAAAACCCGTTTCCGCTTTTTGCGGGCTACGCATTAGAAGCTCAATCCACTCTCGCGGGCCGCATCGGCCAAAGCCTTGACGCGACCATGATAGAGATAGCTGCCGCGGTCGAAGACCACTTCCTTGACACCGTTCTTCACCGCCCGCTCCGCCAACAGCTTGCCGACCGCCTTGGCGGCCTCGATGTTGGCGCCGGTGTTGCCCGCCTCGCGCATCGTCTTCTCCAGCGATGACGCCGACGCCAGCGTCTCGCCCTTCTGGTCGTCGATGACCTGGGCATAGATATGCTTGGACGAACGGAACACCGACAGCCGCGGACGGCCGTTGGCGGTGCGGCGCAACGACAGCCTCACGCGTTGTTTGCGCCGGGCATTCGTAATCTTCAATTTCGACATGACCGGCTCCGTTACTTCTTCTTGCCTTCCTTGCGGAAAATCTTTTCATCGGCGTATTTCACGCCCTTGCCCTTGTAGGGCTCCGGCGGACGATAGCCGCGGATCTCGGCCGCGACCTGGCCGACGCGCTGCGCATCGTTGCCCGTGATCGTGATTTCGGTCGGCTTCGGCACGGCGATCGTGATGCCTTCCGGAATCGCATAATTGACGTCGTGGCTGTAGCCGAGCGCGAGCTGCAAGGTCTTGCCCTGCAAGGCGGCACGATAGCCGACGCCGACGATCTCGAGCTTCTTCTCGAAACCCTTGGTAACGCCCGAGACGAGGTTGGCGACCTGCGCGCGCGCCGTGCCATACAACGCCTGCGCGCGATTGGTCTCGTATCGCGGCGCGACCTTCACCGCGCCGTCCTCGAGCTTCACCTCGACATCGTCATGGACGACGAACTGAAGCTGGCCTTTCGGCCCCTTCATCTTGACGGTCTGCCCTTCGACGGTCGCGGTCACACCCGACGGCACCGTGACCGGCCTCTTGCCAATGCGTGACATGGCTCAATCCTTCATCTTAGTCTGCGCGCGTTGCCGCAAAACCGGTTCCCACATTCGCGACATGCGCACTAGAACACCGTAAAGAGAAC
>NZ_MKSM01000083.1 GCF_001897285.1 Nitrobacter sp. 62-23 | reverse complement strand
GCGGGTAAACACGAGGTTAAAGGGGGTCTGCTAATGCGCGGAAACTTAAGGTTTTCGCGATGAAGGGCCTCGCCGACCAGGTCGGCGATATCGAACGCGTCAATATTTATGGCCGTGTCGTGGGGGTGCGTGGCCTCATGGTCGAGGTCGCTGGACCCATCCATGCCATGTCGGTCGGCGCGCGCATCGTGATCGAGACCGGCGACGACCGCATCATCCCGGCGGAGGTGGTCGGCTTCAGCGGCGACAATGCGGTGGTCATGCCGTTCGGCGGCCTTGAGGGGGTGCGGCGCGGCTGCCGCGCCGTGATCGCCAATGCCTCCGGTCAGGTGCGCCCGTCCGCCGCCTGGCTTGGCCGTGTTCTCAATGCCATGGGCGAACCGGTCGACGGCAAGGGGGCGTTGCCACAGGGATCGGTATCGATGCCGTTTCGCAATTCGCCGCCGCCCGCGCATTCGCGCAAGCGCGTTGGCAAGCCGCTCGATCTCGGGGTGCGCGCGCTGAACACGTTCCTGACCTGCTGCCGCGGCCAGCGGCTCGGCATTTTCGCCGGTTCCGGCGTGGGCAAATCGGTGCTGCTGTCGATGCTGGCGCGTAACGCGGATGCCGACGTTTCGGTGATCGGGCTGGTCGGCGAACGTGGCCGCGAGGTGCAGGAATTCCTGCAGGATGATCTCGGCGAGGAAGGGCTTGCGCGATCCGTGGTCGTGGTCGCGACCTCCGACGAGCCCGCCTTGATGCGGCGGCAGGCTGCCTATCTGACGCTCGCCATCGCGGAATATTTCCGCGACGAGGGCAAGGATGTCATGTGCATGATGGATTCGGTGACGCGGTTTGCGATGGCGCAGCGCGAAATCGGATTATCGACCGGTGAGCCGCCGACCACGAAAGGCTACACCCCGACTGTGTTCACCGAACTGCCCAAACTCCTGGAGCGGGCCGGTCCGGGCTCCGACAAGGGGACCATCACGGGCATTTTCACGGTGCTGGTGGATGGCGACGATCACAACGAACCGGTGGCCGACGCGGTACGCGGCATTCTCGACGGCCATATCGTGATGGAGCGCTCGATCGCCGAGCGCGGCCGCTATCCCGCGATCAACGTCCTGAAATCGGTGTCGCGCACTATGCCGAAATCCGCCGATCCGGCCTTCCTCCCGGTCATCACGCGCGGGCGGCAGGTGATGGCCACCTATTCCGACATGGAGGAACTGATCCGCCTCGGAGCCTACCGGAGCGGTTCCAACGCCGAGGTCGACGAGGCGATCCGGCTCAAT
Organism: Nitrobacter sp. 62-23; assembly: GCF_001897285.1. GTDB lineage: Bacteria > Pseudomonadota > Alphaproteobacteria > Rhizobiales > Xanthobacteraceae > Nitrobacter. Next base: position 46,204 of record NZ_MKSM01000083.1, on the reverse strand, counting down.
CCCGTCCTGGAAGATTTCCTGCGTCAGGCCAAGGACGAGGTGACCAGCATCGAGGACGGCTATCTGCGGTTGCAGCAAATCCTTAAGACCTTGGAAACGGAAAGCTAACTTTGTCGGGTCATCATCTGCTTGTTATCGGAGAGGTGCCGGCGAGGCCCGCAAGCGGTGGCCAGTGTGTCCTGCTCGGATGGGGACTTCTGGAGGGAGTACGAGTCGATGAAGTCGCGTGAAACGCTGATCCGCCTGAGGAAATTCCAGGTCGAGGAAAAGCGACGGAGGGTGGCCCAGATCGAGAGCATGATCGCTGACTTTCAGCGCATGTCGGTCGATCTGGAGCGTGAGATCGAAATCGAGCAGGAGCGCGCCGGGATCAACGATCCAGCGCACTTCGCCTATCCGACCTATGCCAAGGCGGCGATCCAGCGTCGCGAAAACCTGACCCGCTCGGCGGACGAACTGCGTGTCCAGCTCGAAGAGGCCAAAATTAACCTGGCGGAAGCCTTTGAGGAACTGAAGAAGGTCGAATTGCTGGACGAACGCGACCAGGCACGCGAGCGCGCGGAAGAGAGTGCGCGCGAGCAGGCCGATCTCGACAGTATCGGTCAGATGCGGGCGCGCATGAACGCCGCCATCGCCTGAACAACAGATCGAGAGTTCACATTCAACAAACCCGGGCTGTTTGGCCCGGGTTTGTTTTTGCGCAGCTCATGTGCTCGAAGCTGCGCCGACGACGGAAAGCGGATAATGCTCAGGCGGCCCGCCCCGGATCGACGACTGGGACGCCGCGTTTCGTCGGCGCACGTTTCATTGGCGCAAAAGAAAAGGCGCAAAAGAAAACGCCCGTGGGGGGCGGGCGTTTTCCATCGTAGTCCACTTGGGGTTAGTGGGGTACTCTACGACTCACGCGGCGACTTCGGGGGGCAAAGTAAAGAAGCCTCGTGATTCCTTAAATTCATCAGCGAACCACCATTGCGTCGGAACTCGTGACCGCCATCGGCTTGCCGGCCTTGATAACGCGCGCGGTCTGCGTATAGCCGTCGTCTGCGTTTATGCGCGCCGAAACAGCAAAGCCTGCTACCGCGATCCCTGCGATGAGAGCGACCACCACGATCTTCAGGTGGGTCGTCCGATCCGCGCTGTAAATCGAGTGGTTCATTGGAAGCCCTCCTGCCGTTAACTTCCTTTGGAGATTTGTCTCCGTCGTCTGCCCACAGGTTCATGGTTTCGCGCCCTGAAAACGTAGGAAGTGTCCTCACCGTTCCGAAGAGGCCATCACAAGGCCGTGAAAAGGTGTGAAGCAGCGCGATCAGGTCAGCCTGAAAGATGCCGGTGAATCCATGATTTTACAATTATATCAGCGTTTTAACGTTAAATTCCAGTTCGATCCGGCCATCGGGGGCCGCTCCTGTCGTGTCAGACTTAAATCACTTGTCTGATGCCAAAATGCCGCATCCACGGCGTCGTGATTCGATGGTGATCAGATGCTTCCGACGGTCTTGAGCCGGGCGCGCGGATGGATCTCGGCTTGCGACAGCACCGGGGTCTGGGCGCGGAACCGCTCGACCAGCGAACGGACGAACGGCCGGATTGCGGCTGAGGTCACTAACACCGGTGCCTCGCCTTCGCGCGCAGCCTGTTCGAAACGGTCGCGCACCGCCGTCATGAATTCGGACAGCTTGGAGGGTTGCATCGCAAGGCTGCGCTCTTCGCCCTGGCCGATGATGGATTCGGCAAAGGCCTGCTCCCATTTTGCCGAAAGCGCGACCAGCGGCAGGTAACCGGCGCCCGACGTATTCTGGGCGCAGATCTGGCGCGCGAGGCGGGCGCGCACATGTTCGACCAGCGTCGCCGGATTGCGCGAGAAGGCCAGCGCATCGGCGATGCCTTCGAGGATGGTGGAGAGATCGCGGACCGAGATGCGCTCGGCAAGCAGAAGCTGAAGCACGCGCTGGATCCCGGAGATCGTGATCTGGGCGGGGACGATGTCCTTGACCAGTTCGCCCTGTTCCTTCGGCAGATCCTTCAGAAGTTTCTGCACCTCGCCGTAGGAGAGCAGGTCCGACATGTTGGTCTTGAGCAGTTCGGTGAGATGGGTCGAAACCACCGTTGCGGAATCGACCACGGTATAGCCCTTCAGCGAAGCCTCCTCCTTCAGCGAGGCATCGACCCATGTTGCCGGCAGGCCGAAGGTCGGCTCGGTGGTGTGGATGCCGGGGACATCGACCTGATCGCCGGTGGGATCCATCACCATGTACTGGTTCGGCCAGATCCGGCCGGAGCCGGCGTCGACCTCCTTGATTTTAATGATGTACGTGTTGGCTTCGAGTTGCACGTTGTCGAGAATCCGCACCGCCGGCATCACGAATCCCATCTCGATCGCCAGCGAGCGGCGCAGCGCCTTGATCTGTTCGGTGAGGCGATCCTGGCCGTCCGGCCCATTGACCAGCGGCAACAGCGCATAACCCAGTTCGATCTTCAGGTCGTCGATCTTCAACGCCGCGGAGATCGGCTCCTCGGCGGCTGCCTGGGCCGTCGCGGCCTTCGCTTCGGACGATGCCGCCGCTTGCGCTTCCGCAGCCGCGATGCTGTGACGTTTGCGCGAGGTCCAGGCCAGCGCCGCCGCACCGCTTCCCAGCGCGAGAAACGGCAGCATCGGGATGCCGGGCAGCATCGCCAGCACCAGCATCACCCCCGCCGACATGCCGAGCGCCTGCGGATAGCCGGAGAGTTGTTTCATGAGCGCCTTGTCGGCGGCGCCGGTGACGGCGGCTTTCGACACCAGAAGGCCGGCGGCTGTGGACACGATCAGCGCCGGAATCTGCGTCACCAGACCGTCGCCGACGGTGAGCACGGTGTAGCTGTGCGCCGCGTCGCCGAAGCTCAAGCCCTGCTGGGCGATGCCGATGATCATGCCGCCGATGATGTTGATGAAGACGACGAGCAGGCCGGCGATGGCGTCACCGCGCACGAACTTCGAGGCGCCGTCCATGGCGCCGAAGAAACCGCTTTCGTCCTCGAGCGCCTTGCGCCGCTCCTTTGCGGTCTTTTCATCGATCAGACCCGCGGAGAGGTCGGCGTCGATCGCCATCTGCTTGCCGGGCATCGAATCGAGTTGAAAGCGCGCCGCGACTTCGGCGATGCGGCCCGAACCCTTGGTGATGACCACGAAGTTCACGATCACAAGAATCGCGAACACGATGATGCCGATCACAAAGTTGCCGCCCATGACGAAGTTGCCGAAGGCTTCGATGACATGGCCGGCGGCGGCTGTGCCCTCGTGACCGTGCGACAGGATCAGGCGGGTCGAGGCCAGGTTGAGCGACAGGCGCAGCATGGTCGAAATCAGGAGCACGGTCGGGAATGCGGAGAATTCCAGCGGAGCCTGGATGAACAGCGACGTCATCAGGATCAGGATCGACAGCGTGATCGAGATGGCGAGGAACAGGTCCAGCACCACCGAGGGCAGCGGCAGGATCAGGACGACGAGAATCGTGAGAATGCCGAAGGCCAGCGCGAGATCGCCGCGCCGCAGCATGGTTACGATTTCGCTGAAACTCGGAAAACCCGAGACTTGCGCGCCCGCGCCCTGACCCGCCGTGATGCTCATTGTGGTTGCCGTTTCCCCCGCGAATGCTGTCCGCGCGTCCCGAGCCGTCTGCGCCGCGTAAGTGAAGTGCCGCGCTGGCGTCCACGGGCTCCTCCCGTTCGCGCAGCCAGCGACGCTCCACGTCACCCGGATTCCGCCCGGCAAAATTTGCCCGGTGTATGGTTAGCGAAGGGTTAACGTTTCCGGCAAACGCCGCCGGTTTTCGGCCGGCGCGGACATGGAAGCGGCGGCGTCGGCGGTCAGGTCAATCCGCAGGGTGACACCTTTATTTCTGGGTCATTGCCTTGCGTTATATATGCGTCAATATGTCACCTATGCCGAAACCTCGCGTTCTTCGATATCAATATATTCAGTTGAATATAACGAATCGTAAGGGGCAAGGGGGCAGGCGTGAGACGATCAACGAGGTTTGCGGGCAGGAGTGTGCTCCTGTCATCGGTAGCCATTGTCGCGATGTCGGTCGGCGCCGAAGCGCAGGATCGTGACGGGGTCTATCAACTGGGCGAGATCTATGTTTCGGGGGCCGGGCAGGGCCAGACCGGCGTCGGCGGTTCGACGATCACGCGCGAGGAGATGTGGACGTTCGGGAAGCAAACCCTCGACCAGGCGGTGAATCTGGTGCCCGGCGTGGTCAGTACATTGTCTCCCAATGGCCAGCGCAACGAGACCGACATCTTCGTCCGCGGTTTCGGCCGTTGGCAGGTGCCGCTGATGATCGACGGCGTGCGGGTCTATCTGCCCGCCGACAACCGGCTCGATTTCAGCCGCTTTCTCACCAACGACATCGCCGAAATTCAGATCCAGAAGGGTTACGCCTCGGTGCTCGACGGCCCCGGCGGCATGGGCGGCGCCATCAACCTGGTCTCGCGCAAACCGGTGAAGCCGTTCGAGGGCGAATTCAGCGGCGGCGCCGCATTCGACAATCGCGGCGCGTACCAGGGCTGGAACAGCTACGCGATGCTCGGCTCGCGTCAGGAAAAATTCTACGTTCAGGGCAGCGCCAACTATCTCGACCAGGACTTCTGGTCGCTGTCGCGCGACTACCGTCCCTTCCCGGCGCAGGGCTCCTATCGTGGTTCGCTTCAGGATGGCGGCCGGCGCGACGGTTCGGACAGCCGCGACTGGCGCGTCAACCTCAAGGCTGGTTTTACTCCGAACGCCACCGACGAATATAGCATCAACTTCATCAAGCAGTCCGGCTCCAAGGGCGCGCCGCTCAACGTTTACAACAATCCGCCACAGCCACAGAACTATTGGCTCTGGCCGGCGTGGGATATTCAGAACCTGTCGTTCATGTCGAGCACGCAACTCGGCGACGCCTCCTACGTCAAGACCAAGCTTTACTACAACACGTTCTACAACCTGCTCTCGGCCTTCGACGACATCACCTATACGAAGCAGGCGCTTGGCCGAGGCTTTAACAGCTATTATGACGACAACGCGCGCGGCGGCTCGGTCGAGGCCGGCACCGAACTGATCCCGATGAACACGCTGAAGGCGGCGTTTCATTACCGTGAGGATTCCCACACCGAATGGAATCACAACCAGCCGACGCTACCCTCTGGAGGCTTTGTCGAGCCGAAGCAGAATCAGGCGCAGACGACGTATTCGCTCGCATTGGAAAACACGTTCCACGTCAGGCCGGACTTCGATCTGGTCGGTGGCATCAGCTACGACGATTACTGGATCAGCAAGGCCCAGGAATACAACAGTGCTCGCGGGATTTACGAATACCCCAAAGGGGGCGCCAATTCCTTCAACTGGCAGACGGCGGCAATCTGGCGTTACAGCGACACCGCGGAGGTTCATTTCAGCGTATCCGACCGCGCGCGCTTTCCGACCATCTTCGAGCTTTACAGCCAGCGGTTCGGTACCGCGATTCCCAACCCCAACCTCGGCCCCGAGCGCGCCACCAACTACGAACTGGGCTGGAAGGGTCGCATCGCTCCCAACCTGAAGGGCTCGGCTGCGATCTTCTATAGTGACGTGCGCGATCTGATCCAGGCGGTTCGTGTCAGTTCGACGCAGTCACAGACGCGCAACATCAACAAAGGCGAGTTCTACGGCTTCGAGATGTCACTGGACGCGCAGCTTTCGCCGCAGCTTACGGTCGGCGGCAACTATACTTTCATCGAGCGTGACGTCAGTGACGTGTCCGTTCCCGGGTTCAAGCCGGGTGGCGTGCCGACACACAAGGCGTTCCTTTATGCATCGTGGCGGCCGATCGATCTGCTTACCGTCACGCCGAGCCTGGAGATCGCCAGCGACCGCTGGAGCGAGGTCAACACCTCCGGGAGCGGAGTGGTGTATAACGCCTTTCCCGCCCCCTATATCCGCACCGGAGCTTATACGCTCGCCAACGTCAACGTCAGCTATATGCTGATGGAGAACGTCGAGCTGGCGGGCGGCGTCAAGAACCTGTTCGACCAGAACTACGAACTGGCCTGGGGTCTGCCGCAGCCGGGACGCACGTTCTATCTCAAGGCGAAGGCCACCTTCTAGAGCGGGACGAGAAAACTGCGGTGCGGTTTTCCGCCCGCATCCCGCTTCTCAAGACATTGAATCGACCACGTCGATGATTTTTGACCGATCTCGATCAAAAATCATCATGCGCTAGAGCATGATGAGTTTAGATTTGGTTGTATCCTGCATTGACGAAGTAGTTGGCGCATTCAGCCGGTGCAACGGTTTCGAGGATCGGAGCGATAGCATTGTAGACGGCCTCGGTGGTTCGCTGGGCGGCTTTGCGTAGCCAGTGTTTGAACTTGGCAAAGAATTGCTCGATCGGGTTCAGATCAGGCGAGTATTTCGGCAGGTAGAAGAGCCGGGCACCGGCGGCACGGATGACGCGACGCACGGCGCTGGCCTTGTGCGAGCCGAGGTTGTCCATGATGACGATGTCGCCGTGCCGCAGGGTCGGGACCAGAACCTTCTCGATGTAGAGAAGAAAGGCTTCGCCGTTGATCGGCCCCTCGATGAACCACGGCGCGGCGCGGTGATGCGATCGTGGCGCAGAGCGGCCATAAAGGTCATGGTCTGCCAGCGGCCATGCGGCACCTTGGCTTTGATGCGTTGACCGCGCGGCGCCCAGCCCCGCAGCGGCGCCATATTGGTTTTGGTCCAGGTCTCATCGATGAACACCAGCCGAGTGGGATCAATCCGATCTCGATACCTGGTCCATTGCGCTCGCCGACGGGCGACATCGGGACGATCCTGCTCTGCGGCAATCAGCGTCTTTTTTTGTAACTGAGCTTCTCAGCGTGAACGAACTCCCACATCGTGCGGTAATCGACCTTAAGGCCACGCTCGGCAAGTTCGGCCACCAGCCCGCGCACGGTAAAGTCCTTTCGGCACCGTTGCAGCAGCCATTCGCGGTGCGGCCCCGCAATCTTCTTTGGCCTGTAGCCGCCGATCTGGCTTGGCGCGACGCTGCCGGTCTCGTGGAAGCGTTGTACCCAGTTGATCGCCGTGCTGATGCCCACCCCAAACTGGGCCGCAGCCTGGTGCCGCGACAGGCCACCTTTAACGACAGCACGCACTACCCGCTCACGAAGGTCGTTCGAATAGGCTTGTCCCATCCATGCTGGCCTCCTTCCCAGTCAGCATGTTGAATCAGATGCATTCTGATTTGGGAATCTCAATCAATTCAAAATAAACCCATCCCGCTCTAGCCACGGCGCGCACCGAGGAAGAATTCGGCGTTGCCGTCGCCGCCGGCGATCGGCGACGGAAAGACATCGATGTCGGTGCATCCGAGCGTTGCCGCAAAGGCCGCGATGTCGTCGCACACCGCGCGATGCACCGCCGCGTCGCGCACGATGCCTTTCTTGATCGCGGCGCGCGGCGCCTCGAATTGCGGCTTGATCAGCGCGAGGAGATGCATCGGCGCGGCCGCCAGCGATAACGCGACCGGAAGAATGGCCTTCAACGAAATGAAGCTCGCATCCATCACCACCACGTCCGGCCGCTGCGGCAGACGCTTGCCCTCGAAAGAGCGGATGTCGGTGGATTCCATAGACACCACGCGCGGATGGTCGCGCAGGCTTGGATGCAGTTGATCGTGTCCGACGTCGACGGCGAAGACCAGGCTCGCGCCGTTCGCGAGCAGTACCTCAGTGAAGCCGCCGGTCGAGGCGCCGACATCGAGGCAGACATGGTTTTCGATCTCGATCGGATAGCGCTCCAGCGCGCCGGCGAGCTTGACGCCGCCGCGCGACACGTAGGGGTGCGCAGGATGTGCCTCGAGCGTGGCGCTCTCCGGGATGGTCTCGGAGACTTTGCTCACCGCCTTGCCGTTGGCGGTCACGAGTCCGGCCTCGATCGCAGCCTGTGCCCGCGCCCGGCTCTCGAACAGGCCGCGCTCGACCAGCAACACGTCGGCGCGCTTGCGAGGAGGGGACATGGTGCTCTCGCGCTTCGCCATTATCAGCCCCTAGCCACATCCGGCTCCAAGTTGGCCAAAGGCAAGGCGGGCCAAGAGTCCCGATTGGATCACGCCAGCTTGACGGTCTCGGTGTTGACGTCCTTGCCGAGCGCCTCGAACACCTTGGCGACGATCCCCTTGGCATCGAGCCCGGCGACGGCGTACATCGCCGCCGGCGTGTCGTGATCGAGAAACTCGTCCGGCAGGATCATCGCGCGCATCCGCAACCCGCCATCGAGCATGCCGTTGTCCGACAGCGTCTGCATGACATGCGAGCCGAAGCCGCCGATCGAGCCTTCCTCAATGGTGATCAGCACCTCGTGGTCGCGCGCGAGCTTCATCACCAGATCGACGTCGAGCGGCTTCATGAAACGCGCGTCGGCGATGGTCGTGGAGAGGCCGTGCGCGGCAAGCTCGTCTGCCGCTTTCTCGCACTCGGCGAGGCGGGTGCCGAACGACAAAAGCGCGACCTTGTTGCCCTGGCGAATGACGCGGCCCTTGCCGATCGGAAGCGGGACGCCGACCTCGGGCATCTCGACGCCGCGGCCTTCGCCGCGCGGATAGCGCACCGCGCTCGGGCGATCGTTGATCGCGACCTGTGTCGCGACCATGTGCACCAGCTCGGCCTCATCGGCGGCGGCCATGATGACGAAGTTCGGCAGGCAGCCGAGATAGGCGTTGTCGAACGACCCGGCATGCGTCGCGCCGTCGGCGCCGACGAGGCCGGCGCGATCGATGGCGAAGCGCACCGGCAGCGACTGGATCGCCACGTCGTGCACCACCTGATCGTAGCCGCGTTGCAGGAAGGTCGAATAGATCGCGCAGAACGGCTTGTAGCCCTCGGTGGCGAGGCCAGCGGCGAAGGTCACCGCGTGCTGCTCGGCGATGCCGACATCGAAGGTGCGCTTCGGGAACGCCTTGTTGAAGATGTCGACGCCAGTGCCCGACGGCATCGCCGCGGTGATGGCGACGATCTTGTCGTCCTTTTCGGCCTCCTTGACGAGGCTTTGGCCGAACACATTCTGATAGGCGGGAGCGTTCGGCTTGGATTTGGATTGCGCGCCGGTGGAAATGTCGAACTTGACCACCGCGTGATACTTGTCGGCTGCGGCCTCGGCGGGTGGATAGCCCTTGCCCTTTTGCGTGACCACGTGAACCAGGATCGGGCCGTTCTCCATGTCGCGGACGTTCTTCAGCACCGGCAGCAGGTGGTCGAGGTTGTGGCCGTCGATCGGACCGACGTAGTAGAAGCCGAGCTCTTCGAAAAGTGTGCCGCTGTTGACCATGAAGCCGCGCGAATATTCCTCGACGCGCTCGGCGCGGTCGGCGATCATTTTCGGCAGGTGTTTGCCGAGCTGTTTGGCGGCTTCGCGCAGTGAGCGGTAGGTCTTGCCCGAGTAGAGCCGCGACAGATAGGCCGACATCGCCCCGACCGGCGGCGCGATCGACATGTCGTTGTCGTTCAGAATAACGATCAGCCGCGAATTCATCGCGCCGGCGTTGTTCATCGCCTCGTACGCCATGCCCGCCGACATCGCGCCGTCGCCGATCACGGCGATGACGTTGTTCTTGCCGCCGGAGAGGTCGCGCGCCACCGCCATGCCGAGGCTGGCCGAGATCGATGTCGAGGAGTGCGCGGCGCCGAACGGATCGTAGTCGCTCTCCGTGCGCTTGGTGAATCCGGACAACCCGCCGCCGGTACGCAGCGTGCGGATTCGGTCGCGGCGGCCGGTCAGGATCTTGTGAGGATAGGCCTGATGGCCGACGTCCCAGATCAGCCGATCGCGCGGAGTATCGAAGGTGTAGTGGATTGCGGTGGTCAGTTCGACCACCCCGAGGCCCGCGCCGAAATGTCCTCCCGTCACCGACACCGCGTCGATGGTCTCCTGGCGCAACTCGTCCGCGACCTGCCGGATCTGCTCCAACTTGAGCTTGCGCAAGTCGGCGGGGGTGCGGATGGTATCCAGAAGCGGGGTCTTACTGAAATCAGTCACTGCGGCATTCCAATTTTGTATGTCCGGGAGCCTCAGACGGAGATAGGACAGCGGCGCCGTCGCGCAACAGACGTCCCCAGGGTCGCGAAACTTCAGGCGCTGACATGCTTGAAGTTTGGCTGACGCTCCGGCCGAGAACTGTAGTAGACGTCACTCTTTATATCGTATCACCGATCCAAATCGTTTTTGTGAGCTGCTTAAGGCACTTACCCGCTTCAGCGCCGGTCGCGGAGCAGGTTCGGCAGCGCGCAGTTCAAAAAGCATTACACCAAACCTGCGGCCAAAGCCAACGGGCAGCCTTTGGGTTGGGCTGGCCCTGCCGAAGGTTCAATGTCGCAACCCGGCCTGCCGGAAAGTGGAAAGCTAACGCCACCAACGGGCTGAAGTTGCAGCCCTGCGGAACCGCGACTGCACAATAATCAAGGATAATTAGTTCAAGGATACTTAATTTGAATTAAAGCCTTGGGCCCTCACGGGTTCCGGATCGGCCTCCGTCGATGGAACATTCCGGCGTGGAGTTTTCTACTGCACATCCAGCGGTTCCGTCCCCGTCGGGCGGCCGGACGCGTCCGTGGTGATTTTCTCCACCCGCGCTTCGGCCTGCCGAAGCAGTTCCTCGCAACGTCGCTTCAGCGCTTCGCCGCGTTCATAGATCACGACCGATTCCTCGAGCGGGACCTTGCCGTCCTCCAGGCGCTTGACGATGGATTCAAGCTCCGCGATGGCATGCTCGAAGGACAGCCTCTTCACGTCGGCAAGTGTGTTGGCGAGGGTATTTTCGGCCATCTGATGTTTTCCGGAATCGATTGCTTGCAGGTTATGGGAGCGTTTCGGCCTTAGCGCGGCAGAATGTCACGCACCCATCAATGCGGCGACGTGCGCGGCCACCGATTCCCGCAAGCCTTGAAGATCATAGCCGCCCTCGAGCACCGAGACAATTCGGCCGTCCGCGGTCGAATCGGCGATATCCATCAATTTGCGCGTCACCCATCCGAAATCGCTCGCCTCCAGATTGAGACTTGCCAGTGGATCGCGCCTGTGGGCGTCGAAGCCGGCGGAAATGATGAGAAGTTCGGGCGCGAAAGTCCGAACGCGCGGCAGGATCAGGTTCTCGAACGCGGAACGGAATTTGATCCCGCCATCGCCCGCTGCCAGCGGCGCATTGACGACGGTGTCGTGATCGCCGCGTTCGTCGGTCGCGCCGCTGTAGGGAAACAGCGGCATCTGATGGGTCGAGCAATACATCACCGTTCGATCGGCCCAGAAGATGTCCTGTGTGCCATTGCCGTGATGGACATCGAAGTCGACCACGGCCACGCGGTCGATACCGTGCTTGCGCTGGGCATGACGCGCCGCGATCGCCGCCTGGTCGAAAAAGCAGAAGCCCATGGCCCGGCCGGCCTCGGCATGATGTCCGGGCGGGCGCGTGGCGACGAACGCGTTGCTGGCGCGGCCGGCGATGACCGCCTCGGTCGCCGCGATCGCGCCGCCAACGCCACGCATGACGGCTTCCCATGTCCCGGGCGACATCGAGGTGTCGCCGTCGAGATAGACTAGCCCATCCGTTGGCGACCTATGCCGGAGTTCGGCAATATAGTGCTCGCTATGACAGAGCGCGACCGAATCCAGCGATCCTTTCGGCGCCTCGCCGCGCGCCAGACCCTTGAAACGATCCTCGGTCAGCACCTTGTCGATGGCGCGAATCCGATCCGGCCGCTCCGGATGGCCGGGCGGCGTCAGATGATCGAGACTGGCGGGATGGGTGAGAACGAGCGTTGTCATGCTATATCCTGACCGCCGCGCGAGCATCGCGCGCGACAGCGAAGGATCAATCTACCGGGTTATGCCAGGTTCCGAAAGGTATCGCGGTCCTGATGCCGCCGGCGAGATCCACTTCGGCGGATCACGGGAGGTGTCGGGCGGTCCCACGGACTTGGCTGTCATTCCTTTTTGCGCGCGAAAAACGCCTGAAACGCGGCGATCGCTTCCTCCGAACGCAGCCGCTCGGCGAACAGGCAGGCTTCCTGATCGATCCTGCGTGTCAGTTCCTCCGGCGGCGGCTTCAGAAGTTTGCGCGAAATGGCGACGGCTTCCACGGGCAGCGCGCAGATCTCGCGGGCGACTTTTTTAGCTTCGGCTTCGGCCTCGCCCGGCACGACCACGGTGGTGACGAAACCCGCTTCGCGGGCCTCCTCCGCGCCGAGCGCGCGGCCCAGCACCAGCATGGCGAAGGCGCGCTGATATCCCATGGTCCGCGGCGCCAGCAGGCTGGACCCGCCTTCCGGCACCAGGCCGAGGTGGATGAAGGGCGTCGAGAACGTCGCCGTGCTGCCGGCGATGACGTGGTCGCAATGGAACAGCATGGTGGCGCCGATGCCGATGGCGAGGCCTTCCACCGCTGCGATCAGCGATTTTGTATTGTGCGCCAGCGCGTGAAGGAATGTGACGGCGTCGGACGCGCGGGGCCCGCCGCTGCTGCCGGATGCGCTGTCCTTTGGGAAGTCGTCGAGGTCGTTGCCCGCCGTGAACACGCCCGAGCCGCCGGTGATGAGGATGCAGCGGATCGCCGGGTTGTTTTGCGCAGCATTGATCGCCTTGCTCATCGTGCGATACATCTCGCGGGTGATCGCGTTCTTCTTCTCCGGACGGCGCATGGAAATAATCCGGACGGCGTTGTCGTCGGCGACTATGACATGTCCGGTCATGATGTGTTTCGTTGTCCCGTGTCGCGCGATCTATAGCGTTTTCGAGCGAAGTGGATACCGGTTCGCGTGAAGAAAACGCGTCAAATCAAAATCAGAACCCCGCTTCGAACTCTATCAGAAGCGGAATGACTCTAGGAGAGCAACACCGAATCGGCGCCGTTCACGGTATCGGCGCCATCGATCACCGTGCGCTCCAGCGCCGGAGCCTGCACCGCGACGGTCTCGGCGAAGAAGCGCGCCAGCGTGACGTAGCGGCTGGCGTCGCCGAATTCCTCGCCGGCGTCATGCGCCGCGAGGGCTTCTTCGGCGAGCTTGCAACCGCCGAGCGTCGATCCGAACAGCCGCAGATAGGGTGTCGCGCCGGCGAGCGCATCATTCGGCGACGATGCCAGCCGCTGCAGCAGCCACTTGCTGGCGCGTTCGAGAGACCCGACCGCGTCGCGCAGTCTCATGCCGGTGGTGCCGAACGCGGGATCGTTCGAAGCCTCCACGCGCTGGACGGTCTGCGACAGTTCGTCGAGCAGCGCGAACACCGCTGCGCCGCGGTCGGCGCCGAGCTTTCGCGTCACCAGATCGATCGACTGGATACCGTTGGTGCCTTCGTAGATCGAAGTGATGCGGGCGTCCCGATAATGCTGCGCCGCGCCAGTCTCCTCGATGAAGCCCATGCCGCCGTGAACCTGAATGCCGAGGGAGGCGACCTCGTTGCCGATGTCGGTCGAGAACGCCTTTGCCACCGGCGTCAGCAGCGCGCCGCGGGCGGCGGCGGCCGTGCGCAGGTCAGGATCGCGCGCACGCGCCGCCACATCCAGCGCAACGGCGGTGGCGTAGCAGATCGTGCGGGCGACGGCGGTGCGCGCGCGCATCTGCATCAGCATTCGCTTGACGTCGGGATGCACGATGATGGCGTCCATGCCGTCGCCGGAGTTGCCCACCGCGCGGCCCTGCTTGCGCTCCTGCGCGTAAGCCAGCGCGCGTTGATAGGCGCGCTCGGCGATGCCGACGCCTTCGAGCCCGACGCCGAGCCGGGCCTGGTTCATCATCGTGAACATGCATTGCATGCCGCGATTTTCCTCGCCGACAAGGAAGGCGACGGCGCCGCCGTCGTCGCCCATGGTCATGGTGCAGGTCGGCGAGGCATGAATCCCGAGCTTGTGCTCGATGCCGCTGGCGTGGATGTCATTGCGCGCCCCGAGCGAGCCGTCAGCGTTGACGAGAAATTTCGGGATGAGAAAAAGGGAAATCCCTTTGGTGCCCGCCGGCGCTTCGGGCAGGCGCGCGAGCACGAAATGCACGATGTTCTCGGTCATGTCATGGTCGCCATAGGTGATGAAGATTTTGGTGCCGGAGATGCGATAGCTGCCGTCGGCGGCCCGTTCGGCCCGGCTGCGCAGGCTGCCGACGTCCGAGCCCGCCTGCGGCTCGGTCAGTTGCATCGTACCGGTCCATTCGCCGGATACCAGTTTTGCGAGATAGATGTTTTTCAGGTTATCGCTGCCGTGTACGGCGAGCGCCTCGATCGCGCTGAGCGTCAGCAGCGGACACAGACCGAACGCGACATTCGCCGCGCTCCAGATTTCGGTGCAGGCGGCGTTGATCGCGAGCGGCAACCCTTGTCCGCCAAAATTCTCCGGCCCTGAGACGGCGTTCCAGCCCGCGGCCGTCCAGCGCCGGTAGGCATCAGGCCAGCCGGGCGCGGTCGTCACGTGGCCATCTTCCAGTTTGGCGCCATGCTGGTCGCCGATGCGGTCGAGCGGCTCCAGCACCTCGCTCGCGAACCGGCTGGCTTCCTCAAGCACCGCAGCGGTGATTTCGGGATCGTAGTCGCCGTAATGGCCGGCTTCGACCGCGGCCTTTAGCCCGGCACCGTAATTGAGAGCGAGTAGCATGTCGTTGATCGGTGCGCGATAGGTCATGGCGTGCCTCGCGAGCAATGGCCGACAGGGGCGAGCTCTCCGTCATACTACATATACTATGGGTGATGAGCCCACATCCCGCGGAACTGGGAGTGATCCGGCTTTGGGCCCTCAGGCCGGTTTCAACCGGGCGGCTTTCCGAAGAAGTTTGAAGCGTGCCAAACCGCCTTCGGGCGTCTTCGGCCGGTTGAAAAAACAGGATACTGTCTATAGACCGTCGGGGCCGGAGGACTCCGCAAGAACTGCGCTCCGCGCGTTCCGGGCCATTGGGGCGTAGCCAAGCGGTAAGGCAGGGGATTTTGATTCCCCCATTCGGAGGTTCGATCCCTCCCGCCCCAGCCAGCCGGTCTGATATTTTCTGAAATCTCCAAAAGATTAGCGAAAGGCCCCGCCAATGGCGGGTTTTGTGCATTCAGCTTTCGCCTCCGTGCACCCCCTTTCATGGTTGGAGGCGCTTGAAATGCCAAAAGTCTCCGGCTGACGTTCGGGATATCCCCGTTTTGGGAGGCCGAGGCCGGAGACATCGTTCGATCCAGACTGCCACCGGACGGTGGCAGTCCATTCCTGCGATGATGGACTCCTGTCTGTTTGGGGCGTGGATATCATTAATTCATACGGCCATCGCCGAGGCATAATTGGCGCCGCGCCTGTCGTAAACTTGGTGCCCGAGGGGCCGCGCTTGATCTGGCTAATGAATCGCTCGATCCGGTTGCGAGCGTGCTCTGCGACTGCATTGGCGAGATCTGATCGGGAAAGTCACTCTTGAGTAGTATTTGAGGCGCCGTCGGTTTGACCTAAAGTGGACAGATGATCGAGGCTCCCCACGTGCGAAAAAAACTGGGTCGGAATTAACTTCCAGGGCGGAAGGACAAGCGATGGCAATTGCCAAGAACACTATCTGCCTGTGGTACGACAAGGACGCCGAGGCTGCGGCCCGCTTCTACGCCGAGACCTTTCCTGACAGTTCGGTGAGCGCCGTTCACCATGCCCCAGGCGACTACCCGTCCGGCAAGGCGGGCGATGTGCTGACGGTCGAATTCATGGTCGCCGGCATACCCTGTCTCGGTCTCAATGGCGGTCCCGCGTTCAAACACAGCGAGGCCTTCTCATTCCAGATCGCCACTGATGATCAAGAAGAAACTGACCGCTACTGGAACGCCATCGTCGGCAATGGCGGTCAAGAAAGCGCGTGCGGCTGGTGTAGGGACAAATGGGGCATCTGCTGGCAGATTACGCCGCGCGTGCTGACCGAAGCGATGGCTGCCGGCGGCGACGAAGCGAAACGCGCGTTCAGCGCGATGATGACCATGAAGAAGATCGACGTCGCGGCGATCAAGAAGGCTCGGCGAGGCTGACAGTCCCAAGTTGACAGTGAAGCAAGATTGGATTCGGGCGCGTAACGCGCCGGAATATCCACCCGCGGCGCACCGGTGTGCAGAGACCCCGTTCACCCAAGCTCGTTTGGCACATCCGCTTTCATGAGGGCGTGTTGTTCAAAGTGTACGGATTCACCTTTTTGTCTGCTGACGGCGCATGTCTTCAGCAGCGTTCGGTCAACGACCGCCTTCGTGTTGTCGGACATGCCGGCCTCGTCAATTGGAATTTGAATGCGCAGCTATGCTTCCCGCCTGAAACGATCAAAGAGCCGGCCGCAAGTCAGCCTTTCAGAAACAACCGGATCACCGCGGTAACGACGCCGAGCGCGGCGACGCTCGCGATCCAGATTACGCCCATCCAGACGAGTCGCTTCCAAAGCGGTGAGGCTGTTTTCATCAATGATAGCCCGTTCGACCGGCTTTGCCTCGGAACACCCAGTATGCCCAACTCGTGTAGGCAAGTATGAGCGGGATGATGATGAGCGTTCCAACCAACAGGAAAAACTGGCTCTGGGGTGGTGCAGCCGCATCCCAGATCGTCACCGCGCGCGGGACCGCATACGGATAGACGCTGATGCCAAGCCCGACGAAACTCAAAAGGAATAGAGCCAGCGCTATCAGAAAGGGCAGTCGTTCAGACCTGGCGCGCAGGCTCCAGAAGAACGTCGCCGCGCAGATCACAACGAGCAGCGGGACCTGCGCGGTGAGCAGCACGCCGGGCATGGCGAACCATCGTCGCCAGTAGTCATAGCTCAGAAATGGCGTGGCCGCGCTGACCGCGGCAAGCGCGACGAGTGTTCCGATGCCGAGCCAAAACGCTGCGCGCCGGGCGTGGCTCTGGTTCGTTCCCTCCGTTTTCCAGATGAGCCAGGTCGCGCCGAGCAATGCATAGCCGATCACCACGGCCACGCCTGTCAGCATGCTGAACGGGCTTAGCCAGTTGAGCCAGCCTCCCGCATACGCGCCATTCTCGACGGGGATTCCTTGCAGGATCGCGCCGAGCGTGACGCCTTGTGCAAAAGCCGCAACCAGAGAACCGAGCGAAAAGGCAAAATCCCAGAGTGGTCGATGACGTGGATGACGCCAACGGAATTCAAAGGCGACGCCACGGAAGATAAGCCCGAGCAGCATCGCGATGATGAGCGGATACGTTGCCGGCAAAATGATTGCATATGCCAGTGGAAAGACCGCAAGGAGCCCACCTCCGCCCATGACAAGCCAGGTTTCGTTGCCGTCCCAGACCGGTGCGATCGAGTTCATCGCCTGGTCGCGTTCATCCCCGACCGCCAAGGTCGGGAACAAAATGCCGATACCGAGGTCGAAACCATCCAACACGACATAAGCCATGACCGCGAACCCGATGATGCCGGCCCATATGAGAGTAAGATCGATGCTGCCCATCGTGTTTACTCCGACACCATGGGGTCTGAGATAACGCCTGCTGCTGGCGTGATCCCCGTAGCGCGCAGCGGCATACGAGCCGGTTCTTCCTCTCCGGGTCCGGGTGGCTTCGACATCAACCGCAGAAGGTAGTAGGTGCCTGCGCCGAAGACGGCGAAATAGACCAGGATAAAGGCAATCAGCGAGGCCGCCACCGCCGGTGCCGCGATGGGTGAATGAGAGTCGGCGGTGCGCATCAGGCCGTAGATCGTGAAAGGCTGGCGGCCGACTTCCGTCGTGACCCAGCCTGCGATCACTGCAACAAAGCCGGCTGGTCCCATCAGTATCGCGGCGCGGTGCAGCCAGGGCCAGTCGAAAAGCCTTCCCCGGAGGCGAGCAAGCAGACTCCAGAGGCCAAGACCGAACATCGCAATCGCCAGTCCGACCATGATCCGGAATGACCAGAAAACGATTGCCACCGGAGGCCATTGATCTTGCGGGAAGTCCTTGAGCCCCTGAAGCGGCGCGTAAGGATCATGCTTGAGGATCAACGAACCGATATGCGGCACCGACCACGCGTAGCGCACGCGCGCCGCCTCATTGCTCGGCAGGCCGAACAGGACAAGCGGCGCTCCATTGGGGCTCGGCTCAAAATCGCCTTCCATTGCAAGCACCTTCGCTGGCTGGTGCTCCAAAGTGTTCAGCCCGTGCGCGTCCCCCGCCAGAATTTGAATCGGGGTGACGATGGCCACCATCCACATCGCCATCGAAAACATCTTGCGCGCGCCTGGATTTGTCCGGTCCCGGAGCAAGTGCCAGGCACCGACGCCGCCGACGACAAGAGCGGTCGTGAGATAGGCTGCGATCACCGTGTGGACGAGGCGGTAGGGAAAGCTTGCCGTAAAAATGATCGGCAGCCACGATCCGGCCGGAACAAATTGCCCCTTGTCGTTGATCGCGAAGCCCGCCGGCGTCTGCATCCAGCTATTGACCGCGATGATCCATGTCGCCGAGATGAGTGTTCCGAGCGCCACCATGCAGGTCGCGAAGAAATGCAGGCCTTTCCCGACCTTCGTCATGCCAAACAACATCACGCCCAGAAAGCCGGCTTCGAGAAAGAATGCCGTCAGAACCTCATAGGCCATCAACGGCCCGATGATCGGCCCGGCCCTGTTCGAAAACACCGACCAGTTTGTTCCGAACTGGTAAGACATGACGATACCGGAAACGACGCCCATGCCGAACACCACTGCGAAGATCTTCAGCCAGTAGCGAAAGAGATGGGCGTAGACATCCCGACCCGTCGCGAGCCACAGCCCCTCGAGCACCATCAAATAGCTTGCGAGTCCAATCGAGAAAGCCGGGAAAATGAAGTGGATCGATACCGTGAAGGCGAATTGCGCGCGCGAGAGAGTTACGGGGTCGAGAATCTCAGGCAACATTGCCGCTCCTCCCTTTACAAAGCCCCGTCTCTCCTCGTTAAATAACGCTCCGTCGATGCCGCTGCATGGCCGCTGTAAACGCAGCGATCGCCATCGTCGTAGCCATAGACGCTGGTGTTGAAGCTGTAGACGCTGGTGTTGAACTGGTCATGCGAACGCACCGTTGCCAATCAGCATCGCAGGGGTTCGAGACCGGGCGTTCACTTTACAGCTAGGGAAAGCAGGCAGTTCGCCTTGCCGCCGGGCCGAAAGCTATTCACCGCAGCCCTTCTGAAACATGATATCTCATGACCTCATCAACATCTACGGATCCTTGCTTGTTCCATCTGCCTTTCAGGCGCGGACGTTGATCAGTCTGCGCGGTTCCGCACGGGTCGGTTCCAGCAATTGCCCCTGTGCGATGGTCCAGGCCGCCCTGTCGTCATGCTGTTCAGCGAAGGCCAGATGAGCGAGTGTAAGAGCGCGGTTTTGATGACCGATGCGCTGCCGCCCGCGAAGCAGTTGCTTCGCGATAAGGGCTACGACGCCAACTGGCTCCGCCAGGCGCTCGTGGCCCGAGGCATCACGGCCTGCATCTCATCGAAGGCCAACCGCGCGAAGCCGATCGAACATGACCGTATGGTGGCGCGCGCGATTGCAGGCGCATAGCGGGATCGGTGCTGCTAGACAACGCCCATATGGCTGTCGCGCCGGTCGTGAAATCTCAAGATGGAGAATTCGCTGTTTCCGATGTCAGCGGTAGAACTGCGGAGTGATCAAATAACCCGAGACGACGGAAAACACGTCAACACCAGTGAATCTGCCTTGAAGCCTTACCCAACCTGGCAAAGACTATCCCTGGACCAGCGAAACCAATCACTGCCAGCACACCGATATCAGCGCGATATTTCAATAGCCCCACAGCCGATCGCCGGGCTCGTATACCACATCCCAACGGACCGATCCGATGTTCAGCGTACAGCACGGCAGGTCTGATCGGGGCTGCCAGTCAACGGGTACGTAAGACCGGCAGCCCCATTTTGCCGGCGACACTGACACCGGCCAGCAGAGCATATCCGAGAAGAAACCATTCGAGTTAGCGTCATTTTGGCGACGCTGCTATGCGCCATCTGCTTGTCTGCGAATACCTGTGATGTCATTCAGCCCGCGCGCAATTGATGCTGTTCGACTCGGGGGCTGGATCCGAATTCGTTTCCAGGCTGCCATGCTGCCTATAGGCTGCGGCAGCTTGAGGAGTTTGCGTGCGTCAAAGCCTGGGGCCGCTATCGCAACTTGTGGCTTCTCCCGACAACAGCTTGATCCCATGTGCGGCGTAGGCACTCGTCCTGATCTCGGCGAGAATCTGTGTGCGTGCTGCGCTTGCCTTTGAGCGCTTCGCTCCGTCCATCCTTTTCTCGTCCGGCTGCTCAACTGCGCCCTGTGTCATCGATCTGCTGATGGATGCTCTTGCGCAGCTTGAAACCGAAGTCGAGTTCGCCAGCTATGAGTGCCGACCACGTTGGGGGATCGCGCGCACGTAAATCGAAAAGCGGCACGATCCGAACTGTTGCGCCGCTGACGCACCAGATCAATGACGAAAAGGCGACCCGGATGCCAGGCGTCAAGGCCTTCGAGATGTCGTCAATCGATAACGATGAAATGGATTGAGCCCGCCTCTGAAAACTCGGAACACATCCTGGGATACTCGACATCAAGGGAGCCAGGTCCGCTTTTTGCAATTTGATTCAAGGGCGGGTCCACATCCGAAGATTGTCTAAACCTGTCGCGCGACTTCTTGATTGACCTAAATCGCTTTACGCATACGGCGCGCAATAGATAGCGCGGATACACCGCCTGAGGGTCGAGACGAGATATCCCCTCGCAGATGTCGTTACATGAATGGTGCATCGAGGTTCGGATTGTAATTAAAGCACTCGTATTTTGTGAACGGAAAAACAGCTTGTGCGAATTATCGATGACAGCAGTTCAACGACATGCCGAATTTCACCATTGCCGACAAAGGGGAGAAACGCATCAAGGGTCGTTGCCTTGAGATATGCTTCCGTGGACCTGAGGGGGGCGCGGAGCACATGTTGAGGAATTCTAATGAGGACGAGGACGAATGGTGAATATCCCGCATCCCCGGGTTGCTTTTGGTGATTTGCCTGATCAATTCAAAACCGATGCAGACGAGGTCAGACTCCCTCGGAAAATACTGGTGGGGCTTCTCGATTTATACATTTCCTCATGGGATTTCGACGAAGATTGGTATCTCACGACTTACCCTGATATCGCGGATGCTGTCAGCAATAGTCGGTTTCCATCGGGATGGGCGCACTTTCGAGCGATCGGATATCTTGAGGGGCGCCTTGGCTCGCGACCGATCGTAGACAGCGAATGGTATCTTGAAACTTATCCCGACGTTGCACAGGCGATGCTCGAGGGAAAAATCGCCAGCGCTGCGGAGCACTTCGAAAATTTCGGATATGCCGAAGGAAGGTTGCCATCCAAGCCGGGTGTCGACGCCAAATGGTACGCGCGTCGCTACATGCGCGTTCGGCAAACGGTCGAAGAAAAACACGCGCATGACGATTTTGTCAGGCGCGGATACCGCGGGTTGGCGCTCCCCGCTGCGCCTCGCTGATTTTTGGTTGAGGAACGAACATGTTAGAAGTGCCGCTGCTTCCTGTCGCCATTCGTAACTTTGACGAGTCCCGCTACCTCGAATCCAATCCGCTCGCGCGCACCGCGTTGACCTCGGGTGAAGCAGTCAGCGCGCTGGACCATTATCTTCGGTTCGGCATCGACGAGAACAAGCATTCTACCATTCGCCGCGAAACCGGGGCCGTGGCTTGTTCGGTCGAGCGGTACCTGGTGTCGGAGTCGGGCTTTTGCCTGATTATCGGATGGCTTGCCGATGAAGGTTGCGAGACCCCGCGCATGAAGCTTATCGGCGGGGAGTTCACCATCGATCTGCCGCGAACGGCCTGTTTCAGGCAGGCCCGGAAGGATGTCGAGCAACACGTCCGGGACGGCGCTTACGACTACGGATTTATTGCCTTTGGGCAATCGCCTTCAAAGACTCTGCTGAAGCAGTCGCTGCTGTTCCAGGTCGCCTCGCTGGCCGGAACCTTTCAGACAAAGGTTACTCCTGAGATCGTATCCGACAAGCGCGTTCTTAATACGTTGTTGCAAATCATCGCGACGTGTGAATCGCATTCTGGAAAACCAGCGGCTCTGAATGGCTTTCTCTGTGGAGCTTCGGGAAAAGCCCTCATCCAGCTTTTCCGGTCTCACGTGGCATCGGCTATTTCCAGCTCGTACGTCGAGCGATTCAGGCCGCGCAAGGTATTCAGCTCGTTCGTGACGGTGCTGTTTGGTTCGACCGAACCGATCAAGCTTCAGCCGATGCTGTTTCGTGCAGCCGGAATAGACTTCGGCGAGTGGATCTACGTCTGCAACTCGCCCGAGGACGCTGACGAGGTGTTGCGATACGCGCGCCTGATGTCGGACCTGTACGACGTGATGATCACCGTCATTGTTCTGGGTGACAATGCGGGGTTTGGCGCAGCAAACAATGTCGCCATCGATCACGCTGCAAGCAGCCGGATCTTCATTATCAATCCCGATGTATATGCGGTTCCGGCCTACGCCCGGCAGATGAAGCAAGTGCTTGCCGAGGCCAAATTGGGAAAAACATTGTGGGGCGGATTGCTGTTCTACGATGATCACAATCTCATGCATTCGGGCATGTTCATCGATAACGATTCGTTCGTGCGACGCAATTCTCTGAACCGGACGGACGACTCCCTGCTCGCTCCATCCGGACGTTTGCTACGTGTCGAGCATTTTGACAAGGGAGTGCCTTTCTCCGAACGGGAGTGGAAGAAACCCAAGGTCGTGCCGGCGATAACCGGCGCGGTGATGGGCTTTGAAAAGCCCATGTTCGAAAAGCTGGGCGGGTTCTCCACGCGTTACATCTATGGCCACTACGAAGATGCCGATTTATCTTTGCGTTGGAGCGCATCGAACGGGCCCGTTTGCATACACCCCCAGATCCGCCTCGTGCATCTGGAGGGACAGGGTTCACGCGCCCGAGGCGAGGAATACCGCGGTGCCTCCATGGCAAATCGCTACTTTTTCACAGTGGAACATGGCGAGTACTTTGACAAGCATCTCGCCAAGGTGAGCAGGCGGGCGCCATGAAAGTTATCTACGTTAGCTACCTTCATCCTTCGGTAGCACCAGGTGGCGCTCAACAGGTCGCGTTTGAAATGTTTCAGGCCAGCCTGAAGCAAGGACACGAAGCCTATTTTATCGCCGCACTCGAGGCCAATCATGATCAGATCTACGGCAAGCCCGGTGCGCCCATCGTTCCTGTGCAGGGAGAAGAGCGGCAATATTTTTACTTCCCGCAGTACTATGATTTTCTGCATCTTTCTGTAGGCGATTGGCGCTCGATCCAGTTTTTTCGAGAACTGATCGAACGGATCAAGCCGGATGTCATTCATTTTCATCACTATCATCGGGTGGGAGTGGAATCGATCCGGGCGGCCAGGATCGCAGCGCCGGATGCGGTCATTTGTTTTACATTCCATGAAATGATGGCCATATGCATGGCTGACGGGCAGATGGTGAAGCGCGGCTCGCGCGATCTCTGCCGATCGTCTTCTCCTGTCTCGTGCAACAAGTGTTTCCCCGATCTTCGTCCGGAGTTCGTTACGCTCCGATCCACGCGTCTGAAAGCGGCTCTCGCGGAATGCGACGTTTTCGTCTTTCCGTCAGAGTTTATCGCCGAGCGATACGTGGAATGGGGATTACCCCAGGACAAGTGTGTCGTCATACCAAACGGTCAGGCAAACCTGGGTGCTGCGTTTGACCGCAATCAGCATTCCCGGCAGGTCAATCGCTTCGGCTTCTTCGGTCAATTCATCGATAACAAGGGAGTCGACGTCATACTGGACGCCTTGCTGTTACTCGCAAAAGAGCAGCGGCTTCCGGCGGCGGGCATCGTGATCGAGATAAATGGCGGTAACAAGCATTACGCATCCGGCCCCTATCTGGAGAAAATCAATCAGCAGGTCGAGGAACTGCGCAAATCTCAATCCGGCAAGATTACCGTGCGCGAGAACGGTGCATACGCCCGCGATCAACTGGCTGAGAGGATGGCCTCGATTGACTGGGTTATCGTGCCCTCGACGTGGTGGGAGATTTTCGGTCTCGTCGTTTCTGAAGCGTGGATGTTCGGCAGACCGGTCATCGCTTCTTCAATTGCAGGTCTGAAGGAAAGGGTCATTCCGCAGAAAAACGGGTTCACCTTCCTGCCGCGCGATGGTCGATCATTGGCGGAACTCCTGTTGAAGCTGGTCGGGAATGAACAGCAATGGATCGCGACTAACCGGTCTATCGAGCAGCCGTGGACCGAAGACGAGATGCTGGACGCTCATCTGAGCCTGTGGAGAGAGTTTTCGCCCGGTACCTCCGGGCGCGCGCTTTATGGCCACCGATCATGCTCGATCAAAGATGAGGCTACAGTCTGAATTCAGGTGGTTTGAATCAGACCGCGAGGTCAACGGAATCATGGAATCGTCTGGGCGAGTGTGAGGAGCGAGTTCACAGGTGAATCTAGCAACACCCTTATTCGACAGTTCGCTCCCGGCAATTCGTACGTCGATAGCGGGGATATCCAACGCGAAATACGCGCAGCTAACCGATGGATCCAGGGAGATCTACAAACAGGTGCTGCGCGTCTTCGAACGCCATAAGCTCGAGTATTTTTTATTCGCTGGCGCGATCGTCGGCTACGTCCGAAACGGTCGCATGCCGCCGTGGAATGACGATCTGGATGTGATCATTTTCGAAGACCAGATTAAACTCTTCGAGACCGTGGTGCTGCCGTTGCTGCGGGACTGTGGGTACGTGTGCTGGCCTGTGGCTGCGCCATACACGGGCGGCGGATATCACATTCTGGCGCTCCAACAGGATGGGAATTCTCGCCATGCCTCCATCGAGCTTGCGGACGGAATACGCGTTGTGGTGCCGTGGGCGCAGATCGACGTCTTCTACACAAGTGTCGATGCATCAGGATTTATAAGGAATCTGTCGAACTGGGGCATGTACCACACAAAACAAATTCCCGAGACGTGGGTCCGGCCCGGCACTTTCGTTCACCTCGATTCGTTTCGTGCGCGGGTCTTCAGTCATTACGAGGACGATATCCGGCACGAATACGGTAACGTTGCTTCCAATATTGTGGTCCATTCGCACGATAAGGTCGCGCTTAAGCTGATGGGATCCGATTGGGAAAGGTTCGAGTTCGACTATGATGCCCTGCTGTCCACACGAGTGAGAAGTCTGCCGCCGAGCCTAAATCGTGGGCGGCTTGCCGAATTCGTTCCCGATGCGGATCGACGGTGCGAAATGCGACCGGATGCGAACTTCGACGCGACTGCGAAGATGATCTGCGAGGGCAATCTCGGCCAGGTGACCTTGACCGGTGCTGACCAGAGCTTCTGGGTCCTGGATCTGAAGCGCTTGTTCCCGGGCGTGAAGCTGGAAGTCCTGATCGGTACCGAGAAAGAAGCGAAACGGGCAGTTCACCTGCGGCGCTTTATCGACGGTCTACAATTTTCTGACCCGGCAATTCGTAAAATCTACGAGGATTTCATGCTCGCCAACGATGTCACTCTTAGCTCGGGGTAGGGTGGTTCAACATGACAAACGTTATCACCTACGGAACCTTTGATTTATTTCACGTTGGCCACGTTCGCCTGTTGCAACGCCTCCGCAGTCTCGGAGATCGCTTGATTGTTGGGTGTTCCACTGATGAATTCAACGAAATCAAGGGAAAGAAATCGGTCATCGGATACAGGGAGAGGGCTGAAATCCTGTCAAGCTGCAAATATGTCGACCTGGTGATACCAGAAAACACCTGGGAACAAAAAACGAGTGATATTCGAAAGCACGAGATCAGAATATTCGCCATGGGCGACGATTGGGTCGGAAAGTTCGATCATCTGTCAACCGAGACCGGCTGCATCGTTACATATGTGAGTCGGACGTCGAATATTTCCACCACCGACATCAAGGGTTATCTGAGGAAAATCGACAGTGATACGATCGCTTCGATGAAGAACAAGGTCGATCACCTGCGTGCGCAACTCGACAGGTATTAAACGCTTCAGCCAGACACAAATTGGGAACGATCCTGATCGCCGGAAAAGTGAAATGAGGAAGCAGCGTCGTTTCCTTGGGTTAATCATTTCAATCCACCTGCTGCTGCTCTCGGCGAGCTTTGGCAGCCTGTCGGCAACCGAAATCTGGATTGCGCCTCAGGCCTCTGTCCCACCCTCTCCCCTGCATCGGGCGGTTGATTTTCTTGATATGTTCGATGCTGACGCCCCCTGGCGAAAGGCAGCGCAAGCCGTCACTGTCTTCCAGCTTTACGGCTCATATCTCGAACACGCCCCACAGGATCAGGTCGACAAGATCGTAAAGAACTTGAATGAACGTCATATCGCGATCGCTGTCGAGGCTGGAGTTATGAACAGCCCGGAGAGGATCAATCCGGCATGTGGGGGGCCCGCTGTAGAGGGCTACTCGACGACGGCTCGTGCGAAACTGATTTCAAAAAAGATAAAGAGCGCCGGAGGATCGATCGCTTACATCGCCATGGACGAGCCTCTCTGGTTCGGACGATATTACAAAGGGCGTCCGGGCAAGCAACCGGGCTGTCGCCTTCCGGTCGAGCAGGTCATCGACCTCGTGATGCCTGTGCTTCAGGCTTATCGCGAGGCATTCCCGGCGGTGCGGATCGGAGACATCGAACCGAGTGGCGTTGCGTATCAGCCGGAATGGCAGGAAGAGTTACGACAATGGCTTGGCGGACTTCACGATCGACTCGGATCGAGCCTCGCATTCATGCACCTGGACGTGCCGTTTGCAGCCGGCCCGCAGCAGGTGACCGCCGCGCGGCGTTTCTTCCATCAGCTGGAGGTCTTGCGCGCAGAAAATCTGATAGGAGATATCGGCATTATCTATAACGGCATGGCGAAAGATCGCACGGACAAAGATTGGATCGATAGCGCGAAGAGTCATATCAGGTTGTTCGAGCAGGAATATAAGTTCCGTCCGCAACAGGCGATTATTCAGTCGTGGACGTTGCGCCCGACACATGCCATGCCGGAAACCAACCCCGAGAGCCTCACCGGTTTGGTTCTGTACTACGCCAAGCAGTCTCGTCCTGGCGCAAAATGAAGCATGAAGACTCGCTCAAAGCGCTGGCCAGGCGCGGGGTGCGGATGCGTTGCCAGCCAGCGCCACTGACTTCATCACGGAATCCCGTTTGGTCATGACTATCATGAGAGCCTTCGCGGAACGGATCATGCCGGCCACACCCGTTCGAAGAACGGCGTCGCTCGCACATGGCCACTCAAGGAGCGGCGTCTTCCGCTGGCCGCCCTCGCGTAGATCGGTGCGATATGAATCGGCGCAACAGCGTCTCGGTCCGAACTGATCAATTGCTCTGCGGCAACTACCCTGGAGCATGATCCCGAAAAATGAAAACCGGCTTTCGGGTAAGATCACGCTTGATCAAAAGGATCAGACTCCAGGACGCAGCCAGGTAGTCTTGCAGGAGGTTGCCCGGCGTGCGCGTCCGCTGCATGGGGAAATCGCATCGATCGACCCGATGTGCAAGCGAGTATGATATCGAGTATGATATATTGTTAGAAGCAGGTCTGCCCCATGGCATGCCTCGCCGTAGAATGCGGCGATGATGTCGCTCGGCTGATATTTGGCCGTCTTCGATCGGGACGTGAGCCATTAGCCGGCTGGGGACCGGCTGGCTGTTCGTTCGCAGTTTACATTGCACTGCAACTAACACCAATGGCTAACTTGCGCTAATACCGGACGATGATCGACACTGGTTAGCACTAAATCACCAAATATTGCTATTATAGTGTTATTTTCTATGATGAGTGTATTTATATTGGTTCTGGCGTCGGCTTAGGCGACTCGTCGATGGACAGTGAACCGGGCGTATTTGGACGGGAAGATGAAGAAGCATTCGCACGAGGAAATTCTTTTGAAGCTGGCCCGGGCGGACGAGCTTGCTCGCGCCGGCAATTCCCAGGTGGACGTTTGCAAGGCGCTGGGCGTGAGCGTCATGACGCTTCACCGATGGAGAAAGCTGCCCCTGTCCAAGCCTGAACCGGATATTCTCCAGAATCGCGCCGACGACGGTAAAGCGCTCACCAGCCCGCCGGCGATGGATGAGATGCGCCATGTTCTGGAGGAACTTAAGCTGGAGAACCAGCGGCTTCGAAAGATAGTGACGGATCTCCTGCTTGAGAAAATGAGGCTGGAGGAAGCGGCGGTTACCGCGTCGTCCCGTCAGTCAGGCACGCAAGGCGCGATCCAGGCGTTGCTCGGTCCCGCAGATTCCAGGTAGCAGGTCGTCGGCGGGCGATTTTCGATCGACGGTATCGGCATTGGCTATTCCTCTCGCTCGGCGTATTCGATCGCATCCGCCAGTTGCTGGATTTCCTGGTCGGCGGCATCTCCCGGCATGAAGCTTGTGACCGACTGACCGTTGGTGAAGCAGCGGACGAAGGCTGTGCGGGCGGCGACCGGCGGTGCAACGATCTCGCCAAGCCCGCTCAATTCATCGATCAACTGCCGTCCCTCAAGCGTGCGGCGGTCGAGCCTGTTGGGCACAAGAATCACCTTGATTCGATCGCGCCGGTGCCTTCGCGCCGCGTCGATGATCGCAAGGGTCTGCAGTGTCGCGTCGAGATCGAGGCCGGACGGCGTGCATGGCACGAGGATCAGGTTGGCGAGGGCGATTGAGGCGCCCATCTCACGCGCATTGGGAGCGGTATCGATGACCACGACGCCGGCTTGGATGCTGCGCACCTCCTGGGCCCAGGCGGACACGGACGTTTGCTCCAAAGCCATCTCGTAGACGGGAAATTCGAGATTGCCTGGCTCCGCCCACTGCGAAGCGGAGCGTTGAGGATCGCTGTCGACCAGCGCAACGTCATGTCCGCGGCGAGCGAGTGCCGCGGCGGCGCAGACCGCAATCGTGGTCTTGCCGACACCGCCTTTGCGTTGGGTAACCGTGATAATCCTCCGCATCGGTCCGGGAAAGCTCATGCGGTCGTCATAATAACATGATCTCACATTTTCTTGCAAAACACCTGCCAGCGTTACCTCCCTCTTAACCGATCATAACAAATCAACAATCAGCCCGAACCGGGCCCTGGCAATCGTCGCATGAGTTCCTCGGTCCCGAATTGCGAATATCCGCCGCTCGATCGAGCAAAAAAACGGCAAAACAACCTGGATAATCCTCCCAGGGGACGCGTGGGCGCCCTCGGTGCGACCCCGTCAGGGATAATATCAGTCAAATGTGCGTTAACAGCGCGTGAATTTGACCCTTGACACTATCCGTCGCCCGACATTAACGTACGAATAACAAATGTCGCGGTGCATCATAACATTAACACAATGGGATGATGTCTTTGTCGTACGGCGTGACCGTTTCGTTCTGCTTCAAGCTACAGCACATTCGAGCCGCAGCATATTAGCGTCGATTGGCGTCGACCGAGGTATCTGCTTCGCCACAGATCTTGGGGAATCCAGTCAGAGGGTGCCATGGCCGTTTCCTACTTAACGAAGACCGAACTGGATCATTTCGTCCAGCATAACGGGAATATTGAGGCGGGCGTAAGATCAGCGCTGATCGATTCGCTTGAACAAAGCGGTGTCTTCCACGACACCGATGACAGCACGAGGGGTTGGTTGCAGTCGGGGCCGTTTTCTGGCGGACCGGTTCCGCCGGTCATTCAGATTTTGGACGTGTCGCAATCGACGAACGTCCAGACGAATCCCAACTTGAAAGCGATCATCCTGGATGACCATAGCGCCAAGCTGGACGTGAACGGAGGCGACAACGACATATTCGTCGCGGCGGGCAGGGGCTCGGACACCATCAACCTGCATGATAGCGGCAACGATACGGTCTATGGCGGCAGCGGCAACGATGAGATCCGCGGAGGCCACGGTGACAGTTCGCTGTTCGGCGGCGCCGGTAATGACAGCATCTTCGGAGGCACCGGTAACGACACGTTGGACGGCGGTGCGGGCAACGACTATCTGGTGTCGGGGGCGGTGGCGTCAGGCGCGGGCGGCGGAGGCCAGCCGCACGATGCCAATCAGCGTGTTGCCAGCGCGGACAACCAGGTCTTCGGAAAGGGCAACGGCCATGGGGATGATCATGGCAAAGGGCACGGGAATGACCATGGCAAGGGGCACGGCAATGGCCACGGTCACGGTCACGGTCATGGTCACGGAGATGACCAGGGTAGTGGTCAGGGACCCGGTGGCGGCGGTGATCAAGGATCCGGCGGCAATGTGCAGGGGCACAGCACGCTGCTCGGCGGCGCTGGAAACGACACGCTGGTTGGCGTGCAAGGCGATGTCATGCAGGGCGGTGCGGGCAACGACCAGTTCTGGCTGGTTGACGGCGGCGCTTCGGGTGCCAATTCGACGCTGGAGGGAGGAGCCGGCAATGACACCTTCCATATCCAGACGCATCATGGCAACGATACGATCTTCGGCGGCGCTGGCAAGGATACCGTCGACTTCACCGGTCGTTCGTTCTTCGACGTAGACAAGATCGGCGTCGATTCGAGCACGAACACTTACACGCTCCACTTCAGCGATGACCAGACGATTGCGGTCAGTGGAGTTGAGGATCTTCACTTTAGCGATCAGATCGTCACCCTGCCGAAACTTTCGTAGTTCGGCCGCTGAAGGACGCAACATGCGAAAGTCCCGCCTTCCGGCGGGGCTTTTGCTTTTGGCGGCTTCGCCGTCATGTGTGGAGGCGCATCCCCTACTTTGTCAGGCACGCACGATGCCGTTTTCAAGCGGCTATGCGGCAATGACGTTTCCAGGCGTCAAAGCATGTCATGCTTCAATTTTAGTAAAATGAATTCGTGATATGAAGACGCCTTGAAAGACAATTTATGCCTTTGTGAGGCCACATCGATAGGATGATGGTAGGTCGGCCGGAGCCGTTCAACTCGCTTCCGATAGCTCCGATCGGATGTTGTTAGGAGCCGATCTTGTCCGGTATCAAGCAACTGCTCAATGCGGGCTCCGGGCCTGGACCAGCGCGGCGAATTGCTCGAATGATCCATGAGCAGGATCTGAAAGAAGTGCGGTTCGACATCGATCCCGGCGTCCAACCCGATGTCGTCGGTTCGGTCCTCGAACTCGAGAAGTCTTTTGAGCCGCAGTCGTTCGACGTGATATGGTCGTCGCATGTCCTTGAACACCTTTATGCGCACGACGTTTTTCCCACGCTGCGCCAGTTCCAGCGGATCCTGAAGCCGGACGGATTCGCCTTGCTGATGACTCCGGATATCGAAGCCGTCGCTCATTTTATCGTCGCGCAAGGCATTGCAGCCGTCGCCTATCATTCTCCGGCAGGCCCCATCAGGCCGCTCGACATGCTCTACGGCCATTCCCGCGCAATCGAGGAAGGCCACGTGCATATGGCCCATCGCACCGGATTCACCGCCGAGCGGCTCGGAAATCTGTTATTGATGGCGGGCTTTCCCACCATCTCGGTGGCGACTGAAAATTTCGAGGTCTGCGCATTGGCGCTGATGCCGGGGGCCGATGACGTGGCTATCAAGAAGGCTTTGTTAGGAAGCGGCTTTAACTTTCAGGAAGTGGTGGCCTGAAACGGTCAACGACCCTAAATTGTTAATTTGACGCGTTTCTTCACGCAAGCCGGTATCCATCCTCGGGTCAAGCCCGAGGACGAGCTTTGCTCGAAAACGCTATGACCGCGCTCTGCCGATTTGTCTTCGAACACCACGGGGGCATTTCAGCAGCGGTGCGAGGCATCGAAACCCAGCCGTCTGGAGCCATCCGGCGAAAGCAGAATCGCCTTCAATACGCTATCCATTTGTTTTTACGTAATTTCTAGAGAAGCTGCTGCGCGCTTCTGCTCACGCCTTTCTCTGCTACGCCGCCCGGCGACGAGAAACAATGGGGCCGCCCCGCCAGCAGGTCCAGCTATCACTCCAATGTTCGTGTTTCCGTCACTTTTATTGTGTCTAATGTTATTGATGGGAGCATGTTATCGTTCAGGCTGGAATGATACATACGCTTCGATAAGTAATAACAACAGACCGGGTTTTCATGATCGCGCAATCCGTCGCCGAGAGTGCCGATATCGATCCGCTGCTTCCGTCCGGACTCGAATGTCTGGTCATCGTCGCGCGGCAGCACGGGCTGCATCTCACCTCGACGCAACTCATCAAGGACAATCTTCTCGGCGGCGAAGAGGTGCTTCCCGGCCAGCTCGTCCGCTGCGCCGAAAAGGCCGGCATGCGATCGAAGCACGTTCAACTCGATTGGGACGGGCTTTCTCATCTGAAAAAGGCGCTGCCGACGATCGTTGGTTTGCGCAATGGAAGCTACATGGTGTTGTTGCGCGTTGATGGTGACGCCAACAATACGCGGGTCGCGTTGAGGGACCCGAACGCGGCGGAAGATGCGCTGCTTGTGATTGATCGGCCGCGTTTCGAGGATATCTGGTCCGGGGATGTCATTCTCGCCAAGCGCAACTACGATATCTCCGACGAAACCCAGCCGTTTAGTTTCGGTCTTGTCGCGGCATTGATATTTCGCGAGCGACGCATTGTCCGGGATGTGGCGATCGCTGCGCTGGTTCTTGGACTTCTCGGCCTTGCGCCGATCATGTTCTGGCGCCTGCTGTCGGACAAGGTGCTCTTCTATCACGCTTACAATACCTTCTATGTGCTTTGCCTTGCGATGCTGATCATCATCGCATTCGAAGCGATGTTCGCGTTCCTCAGGCAAGTCCTTGTTCATCAACTGACAACCAGGCTTGACGTCAAGCTGTCCACTTACGTCTTCGAAAAGGTTCTCAATCTTCCCATCGACTATTTCGAGCAGACGGCGGTCGGCCTCGTCGCGCGCGACATCCGGGAAGTGTTCCGCATCCGCTCGTTTCTGATGGGCCAGTTGTTCGGCACGCTGCTGGATTCGACGACGCTGTTTTTCTTTTTGCCCGTGATGTTTTTCTTCAGCCCGGTCATGACTCTGATCGTTTTGGCGCTGTCGGGGGTGATTGTCGGGTGGTTGATCCTGATGCTGCCGGCATATCGCAAGGCGTCACACGCAGTCCTGGTCGCGGAAGGCGAACAGGGCGCGTTTCTGGTTCAAACGCTCAACGGCATCCGAACGGTGAAATCGCTGGCGCTCGATGCGCGACAGCGCCATTTCTGGGATGTGCTGGTTGCGCGGGTCGCCAGGGCAAGATTGGCGGAAGGGATGACCGGAAACGCGATCCAGGCGGTGGTGCGACCGCTGGAACGGCTTGCGGTGAGCGGTTCCTATGCGGTCGGTGTCTATCTCGCGCTGACGAACAGCGACCCTGTTTTTATCGGAGCGCTATTTGCGTTCCTGATGCTGTCGCAGCGGGTGTCGGCGCCGTTGATGCAGATGGCTCAGTTGATCAATCAATACGATGAAGCGCGGAGCGCGGTCGCGACCGTCCGCAATCTCGTGAACCAGCCTGCCGAAGAGGGGCGTTCCGGGCATGGCGTCCGCTCGCCGATCGAGGGCAGGGTGGAATTTTCAAACGTCACCTTCAGATATAAGGGCGCCGTCTCGCCGACGCTGAATGGCGTTTCCTTTGAAGTAAACCGGGGAACGACGCTCGGCGTGATGGGCAAGAGCGGCTCCGGAAAGACCACGATCACGCGACTCCTGCAGCGATTGCATTCCGATTACGACGGGCTGATCAAGATCGACGGGATCGACGTTCGTGAATACGATGTCGATCATCTACGCAGGAACGTCGGCATCGTTTTGCAGGAGAATTTTCTTTTTAGCGGAACGATACGCGAGAACATTTGTGCGGCCGTGCCGGACGCCACTTTTGATGACGTCGTCAAGGCGGCGCGTCTGGCGGGCGCCGAGGAGTTCATCGACAAACTGCCGCGCGGTTATGAAACCCGTGTCTATGAAGGATCGCCCAATCTTTCCGGAGGGCAGCGGCAACGCCTTGCGATCGCGCGAGCGCTGATCGTCGATCCACCCATTCTCATTCTCGACGAGGCCACGAGTGCGCTTGACGCCGACAGCGAAGCCATCGTGAACGGCAACATCACACGGATAGCGAATGGCCGCACGCTGATCATTATCTCCCACCGGTTGTCCTCGCTGACGGCGGCGGACGCCATCCTCGTGCTCGACCGCGGAGTGGTCGACGATATCGGACGCCACACGGAGTTGCTGGAGCGGAACGATATCTACAGTTCGCTTTGGTATCAGCAGAACACCCATCTCGCGCCGACGGTCCGCAGCGACAGGCCGAAACTCCGGAGCCCGACCCTTGTCCCATAGCCAGGCTGCGCTCGCGACCGTTCGTCAATTCCAGTCGGAGACCGATGCAATCCGGGAGGCGGCCGAGCCGCTGGCCACGCGTGCCACGCTGTTCGTACTTTCCGCATTCCTCGTTTCGATTATCGCAATCCTGTGCCTGACGCGGATCGACCGCGTCATCACCAGCGTGACCGGCAATATCGTGCCGGCCGGTCATATCAATGTCCTGCAGGCGCTGGATCCATCGATCATCAAGACGATCAACGTGCGCGAAGGCGAGCAGGTGGAGACGGGTCAACTGCTCGCCACGCTTGACGCAACCTTCACCTCCGCCGACCTGACGCAGGCGAAGTTGCAGATCGCGAGCCTGGAGACGCAGGTGGCGCGGGACGAGGCCGAGTTGAATCAGAAGCCACTCGTATTCGCCAACAAGTCGGACCCGGATTTCCAGAAATATGCAGCTCTGCAGAAAGCGCTCTACGGACAGCGCGTGGCCCAGTATACCGCCCAGATCAACAGCTTCGAGTCGAAGATCAAGGAGACCCAGGCAACGATCGAGAAGCTTCGCGGCGACGATGCCCGATATCGGCAGCGCGACGATGTTCTGGAAAAAATCGAGAAGATGCGCACGACGCTCGCGGAGCATGGCACGGGATCGCAGCTCAACATGTACGTCTCCCAGGACGCCCGGCTTGAATTGCTGCGGACACTGGAGAATACGCACAATGGCCTGATCGTGGCGCAGAATACCTTGGGATCCGTCATCGCCGATCGCGATGCCTTCAAACAGCAATGGTTCGCGCAATTGAGCCAGGATCTGGTGACGACGCGCAACAAGCTCGACGAAGCGAGGGCGACCTACGAAAAGGCGCTCAAGCATCAAAACCTGGTGCGCTGGACAGCTGCCGAACCCTCGGTGGTGCTGACGATGGCGAGGCTTTCGGTCGGCTCGGTGCTCAAGCCGGGAGATCCCTTCATCACGCTGATGCCGATCGACACCAAGCTCGAAGCGGAAATCAGGATTTCCTCGCGCGATGTCGGGTTTATCCGGGCCGGCGACCCATGCACCATCAAGGTTGACGCCTTCAATGCGGCGGAGCACGGCACGGCGAGCGGGAATGTGCGCTGGATCAGCGAGGGCGCGTTCACAACCGACGATGACGGCAAGCCGCTTGACTACACCTACTACAAGGCGCGGTGCTCGGTGGACGCATATAATTTCAAGGGCGTGCCAGGCAACTTCCGTCTGATTCCGGGCATGACCCTGCAAGGCGATATTAATGTCGGCACGCGTTCCGTCGCGATGTATCTGCTGGGTGGAATGCTGAAGGGCATTCACGAGGCTATGCGTGAACCATGATGCTTTCACCGCGATCGTTTCTGGATTGGATTCGTCCAGTGTCCGTAATGCCCCGCGCCGGTCCTTTCGAGCAGGGAGTGGCTGCATATGAGCGCGGTCGTTACCTGGAAGCGATCAGGTGCTGGAAGCTGGCGTCAGAGGCCGGCGAGGCCGAAGCAGGCTACCGAATGGGGATGCTCTATGTGAAGGGCGAGGGAGTCGTCAGGAACGTGCCAGATGCCGTGGCATGGTACGACTGGGCGGCGCAGCTCGGCAATGTCGAGGCGCAGTTTCAACTTGGCTTGATCCTTCTGCAGGGGGACAAGCCGCTGCTTGGTCCTTATCGCCACGAAACGTGGCGCATGTCTTCCGCCGTGCGGCTGGGCGAAAAAGCATCGGACCTCCATCATCTCGTATTTCCATATGGAACGAGCGTCGAAAGGGATGTCGAGGCAGCCTTCGGCTGGATATCGGCTGCAGCCGACGGAGGCAAAGCAGAAGCGCAGACGGTTCTCGGCAACATGTATTGCGAGGGGCTCGGTTGCAAGAAGGATCTTGATGCGGCGCTCGGATGGTATCTGGCCGCGGCGGATCAGGACTGCGCCGCCGCGGAATTCGCGCTTGGCGACGTCTATTATCAAGGCAAGGGCGTTCCCGTCGATTTCGAACAGGCAGCAAGCTGGTATCGCAAGGCGGCCGAACGGGATCATGTTAGGGCACAGGTTGCGCTCGCGTTCATGAACCTAAAAGGAACGGGCATGCCAGAGGCTCCGACGGAAGCCGCGCGCCTGTTCCATAACGCTGCGAGGCATGATGATGCGATCGCGCTCTACAATATCGGCCTTTTGCGTCTGAAAGGCCATGGCGTTGCGAAGGATATCGACCGGGCCGAAACTGCGCTGCGCAAGGCGGCGCGCAAGGACTACTTTCCCGCAATCCAGGCTTTAGCTGATCTTTATTCGCACGGCGCGGGCGCCGAACCGGATTTGAGGGAAGCGGCCGTCTGGTACGAAAAAGCAGCCGAGCGCGGTGACGTGCAGGCGCAGTTTTTCATGGGCCGCTTTTACGCGACGGGGACCGGCGTCGGTCCGAATATCCGTCAGGCTGCAAAATGGTTCGAGCGCGCGGCCGGCAATGGCCATGCGACCGCCGCGTTCAACATCGCCATCTTCTATCTCAACGGCTCCGGCGTCGAACGCAACGTGAAAGCCGCTATCGAGTGGTTTGAGCGCGCATCCGAAGGCGGCATCCGCGCCGCGCAGTTGCAACTCGGCAAGCTGTATTCGGCGGGCAACGGAGTGCCGCGCGATCACAAGCGCGCGGGAGAGTGGCTCAGCAAGGCAGCCACGGGAGGGGACCCGGACGCCAAGTTGTCTTATGCGCTTTTCCTGCTGCATCAAGAAGAAG
Organism: Nitrobacter sp. 62-23; assembly: GCF_001897285.1. Lineage (GTDB taxonomy): Bacteria > Pseudomonadota > Alphaproteobacteria > Rhizobiales > Xanthobacteraceae > Nitrobacter. The sequence goes on along the minus strand of NZ_MKSM01000083.1, from coordinate 9,204 downwards.
GACCGGCTGAACGGCTTGAGCAGGTGCGCTCGCTGTTGAGCGAGGCGGCTCAAACAGGCCATGCGCCGGCTGCGTTTCAACTCGGTGTTTTGGAAATGGGCAGGTTTGGCGGTGCCGCAAATGTCGAAGCCGCTGTGCCGTGGTTCTCCCGCGCCGCTGGTGCCGGTCATGTCGAGGCTCAGTACACATTGGCGCTGCTGTATCTCGATCAAAATAGCGCAATGAGCGATGCGAAGGCAGCGGCGGCATGGATGACAAAAGCCGCGCAGGCCGACCATGCGGGCGCGCAATTTCATCTCGCGGTGATGTATTGCACCGGCGCGGGCGTCGCCAAGGATGTAGCCCAGGGTGCGAGCTGGTACGAAGCGGCGGCGCGCCAGGGGCACAAGGTCGCGCAATTCAATTTCGCAGTGATGCTTGGAAAGGGACAGGGATGCGAGGCCGATCCACAGAAGGCGGCCGAATGGTTCGAGAAGGCGGCCGAGCAGGATATGGCGGCAGCGCAGGTTGCGCTCGGTGATGCGTTGATGTCGGGAAGCGGCGTTGCTCAAGACCGCGACGCGGCGGCGCACTGGTATCGGCAGGCGGCGCGGCAAAACCATGAAGGAGCCGCGCGCCGTCTGGCCGCGATCGGCGTGGCGCTGGTCGACGATTGAGCATTTCCGGCTGGATGGATCGTTGAAGGCTTGGTGCGGCTCCTGATGATTTTCAAGACAAAGATCTCGCCCGAAGGATGTGGTGGAATTGTCTTCAGGTCTGCGGCAGCGCGTGACGGGAAAACATGAGCCGGGGACGGCTGGCAGGAGATCGGGGTGCGATGAATAAGATTGCGGAGCGCGACGTCAGAAATGTGAAGGGCATGCGGCCCATCGCCAGTCCCATTTCGCAAGAAGAGAACGTTCAAAGCGTGTTCCTCGATCCGGACCTGAGCGATCTGGAGTCGGGCACGCGTCTGCGTGGCGCGATACTTGAATATTCCGGCCGGGAAATTTCGGGCTGGATCGTCGATGCCAGATCGCTCGCGGCATCTGTCTCTCTTTCTCTTTTTGTTGGGTCCCATGCGATCGAAGAGACGAAAACCGATCGCGCGGCTCCGGTTGCAATTGGTTCAACCAAAACAATTGGCAGACCTGGTTTCTGTATTGATCTGGCGACCGCGGGCGCGCGTCGACGTCTGGCGCGCGCGCTCAGACATGCTTTGGCGGAGCGAAGCCAGCCGCAGATCCATCTTCGCGTCAGCCTGGACGACGGCGAATTTTTCGAGATTCCGCTCTTTGACAATATCGCGCCCGACGAACTGGTCGTTGCACTGGGATTTTCGAGCGATGACTGCACTGACTTGCTGATTCCGAACAACAACAAGACAGTCGGGGGAGCGGTGGATCCGGCCGGGAAACAGGTGCGCCACGTCTGTTTCTATTTGCCGCAATTCCACTCGTTCACGGAGAACGACCGGTGGTGGGGACCGGGCTTCTCCGAATGGACAAATATCGCACGCATGCGTCCCCAGTTTCCTACGCATCAATCTCCGTGGTTTCCGGCTGACCTCGGCTTCTATGACGTGAGGTTGAAGGACACCCGCCGGCAACAGGCCGAGATGGCGCGCCGCTACGGCATCCACGGCTTCTGCTATTACGTCTACTGGTTCCAGGGGCGCAGACTTCTCGAAAGGCCGCTGGAGCTTCTTCTGGAAGACGGCGAACCAGATCTGCCGTTCTGCATATGCTGGGCGAATGAAAACTGGTCGCGCCGTTGGGACGGCTCGGATGCCGAGTTGCTTCTGGGGCAAAATCATTCACTTGACGACGATGTTCGCTTTATCGACGATATGGCGAAGCTCCTGCTCGACGAACGTTACATCACGGTCGACGGTCGCAAGATTGTCGTCATCTATCGGCCGTCGCTTCTGCCGGACAGGCAGCGCCTGTTCGAGATCTGGCGCGTAAGAGCAAGGGAATTGGGAATTGGAGAGCTTCTGATCTGCAACGCCATGACGTTCGGGGAGTTCGATCCTCGCGACCTCGATTGCGATGCGGCGGTGGAGTTTCCTCCGCACACCGTCTCGACGATGGAGCAATCTCTGCCGGAGCTGGGCGCGCCAGCGAGCTTTACGGGAAAGGTTTACGACTATGTTGATGCCGTACGCTCGTCGTTGGGCAAGACATACGAATTTCCTTATTTCCCGGCCGTCATGCCGCGCTGGGACAATACGCCCCGCAAGGGTTCGCGCGCGCATATCTTCAACAGGTCGAGCCCGGAGGCGTTCGAAGTCTGGCTCAGGGATGCCGCTGGTCGGGCAAGAAGAGGCCAATTTGCCGAGCCGCTCGTTTTCATTAATTCCTGGAACGAATGGGCCGAGGGAGCGCACCTGGAGCCGGACTCGCGCTACGGACGAGCATTTCTAGAGGCGGTGAGGAGGGTGGCATCCTCCGAGCCGATCTCGACCCAGGTCCGCTCAAATCCGGATCTGCTGGATTGCCTGAGCCGGCAGGAGCTTGAGGTGGCGGTGAAGGAATCGGCCACCCATGTTCAACTGCTTGCTGCTCTTCATCGATCGGAACTGGTCCATTCGGGCTCGCAGCACACGCGCAGCGGGATTCCCGTGGAAGCCCGAGGCGCATTGGAGAATCCGCCAGAATCATTGCTCGTGATTGAGAATATCAATTCTCAAACGAGCGAGCGGGTGGTGGTCGACCCGCGATCGACTGTCCTCGTGCGGGGATGGGTGTGTGCCGGCGGAACGTTTGAGGCGACGAAGCACAGAATAGCGTTCCTGCTCCTCCTCTCAGTGGACGCTGAAAAGCAGGATCATAGCGGTTACTGCCTGGTCGTGGACTGGCACGAACGCTTCGACGTCAAGAACTATATGCAAACGAAAAGCAGGGATTGCCATTTCGGTTTCCAGCTTTCCTTTTTTGTGCGCGATATGCCAGACGGCGAATATCAGGTCGCGATTCTGGAAGTGGGCGAGGGGAGCCGTGCGCTCGTCAGGTCCAATCATTCGATTATTGTTCGCCGTTGAGCTGAGGCCCCCCATGTTGGCCAGCGTCGTCGTCGCTTGCTACAAGCACGAAGCCTACATCGAAGAATGCCTGGAGACTGTTTATGGACAGACGTTCCAGGACGTCGAGCTCATCGTCGTCGACGATCATTCGCCCGATAAGAGCTTTGAAATCGCGCGGCGCATCGTCAGAAAGAAATCCTTCGCCAGGCGGTTTGTGTCGTGCACGCTCGTGAGGAATCCTCTCAATCTGGGAGCGCACTGCACCTGGAATAGGGCGCTGTCGCTGGCGAAGGGAGGCATGATCTTCTTCCTGAATTCCGATGACATGTTTTCAAAGGATCGCATCCGCATATTCGCCAGCCAGCATGGCAACGAGAAGCTTTTCTTTGGCTTTTCAGCCGTCGAACCGATCGATGAAGCGGGCGGGCGGATAACGACCCATCAATATCCGACAAGCCTTCGCTACGCCATCGACCGGGCCCGGATAACGGGGTCCCCCCTATCCTGGGCATTTCTGGATTCGCAGATCGCCGCCTCGACCGGCAATTTCGTACTGAGCCGGGAGTTGGTGCGGAAGGTCGGATTGCTGTCTGATCTCAAGTACTGCCACGACTGGGAATATGCGCTGCGCGCTGTAACCATGGTCGAGCCCCGGTATGTGGAATCAGATCGCTATATGTATCGGCTCCATTCGACGAACAGTTATCGGAACCTGAGCCATGTCGCCGAAAACGAGACCAAAGCCTGCATGTCGTCGTACTGTGTCCATGCGATCGCCCGGCGGCCAGTCAATCGAGCTTGCCTCAGTCCGATCAATTTCGGCGAAGCATTCTACAAATTCATCAAGCTCCATCCGAACTTCAATTATTGGATGAAGCAATTATACGCGCCGTATCAGCCCGACCATCGGACTGTGGATTGGAACGAATGGACCATGCCGCTCGCCTGGCGATGACCGACACTGCCAGTTTCCGTCAGCTTAGCAGAGCGCCGGCTTATGGCTCGGCAGGGCCGGATGCAGCTATTGTTTGCAGCGTCACACCGGCCATCCTGCATTCCGCTCTCCCGCCCCCGCATCATAACATTTGCGAAGGCGGCATTAACGAATTTGTTGATCTTCCTCCAAATACCCTTACAACATCAGGAGTGTGTATCCACACAGGAATGAGTGAGGTCGTCGGACATATTTGTTAAGATTATACCGCACCCCTGCGGGACCACGCTGTTCCGCGGGAATTTTCCGGCATGCCGATGTTGGTTTTGAACAAGCGTGGAGCGCTGCAGGGTGAACACGGAAACTTCGACGCGGCCGAGGCTCGAACTGGACCGGGATCTCGATGCGCTTCCCGCGAACGAGATTGAGTGCATATTGAAAGAATTCTTTTCCGGCCGGATCGCCAACCCGAATCCGGATGAACTGATCCGCTCGGTCAAGGAGCTGGAAGGACAGTTCGGCGATTTCAGCGAATATCAATTCGCGAAGGCCGCTGTTCTTATTCAAGCCTGCGATTTTGCACGAGCCCGCGACATTCTGGTGCGTCTCGCCGGAGAGCTTGCTTCGGATTCCCGTGTTCTGCATCGGCTTGCGGTAACGTATTTGAATATGGATTCCGCTCAAGAGGCACAAGACACCTATCTTGCCGCCCTCGCTCTCGCCCCGCAGAGCGAGAATCTTCGCCGGGAACTTGCAGGTCTCCTGCGGGTCATGGATGCCAGTAAGCTGCATGCCGGCGTGAAAGGGAAGAAACACCGATTGTCTGTCGTGTGTGCGATTAAGAATGAAGCCGACGATCTGCTCGAGTGGTTGCATTTTCACAGGCTGGTCGGCGTCGACCACTTCTATTTGTACGACAATGAAAGCACCGACGAGACGCGATCGATCATTGAATCCTTCCCCTGGTCGGACATGATCACGTATCATTATGTGGAGGGCGATTTCGGTCAGGCACGCGCATTTCATCACGCGATCGACAGCTATCGAAACAGTTCCGAATGGTGCGCTTTTATCGATGCAGACGAGTTTCTCTATCCCGTTGCGGGCAACAGCATCAAGGATGTGCTGGATGAGGTCTCAGCCGCGCCGGCCGTCGCGGTTCATTGGCTTAATTTCGGATCCAACGGTCACGAGACGAGGCCGCAAGGTCTCAGCATCGAGGCGTTCACGCGGCGGGCGCCTGACGATTTTCCGGATCACCATGTAATGAAATCAATCGTGCGGCCCGATATGATCGTCGCCTATCTGCATCCCCATCAGTCCCTTGTGCTGGGATGTTATGTTCAGGAAGACGGCGTCCCGGTTTTCCCGATCGGCGGACGATGTTCAGCGCCGAAGTGCCGGAAGCTGGCCATCAATCATTACTACACAAAATCCCGACAGCAGCTTCTGAAGAAGCGGGAGCGGGGAAGGCCGCTAGGGGAAGGTGACCCCGAGCGCATCCGCGCGATGGAATTCTTTACGCTTCGAGACCGGAACGATGTCGAGGATCTGACGATCCTGAAATTCCTGCCTGAGTTGAAGAAGCTGCTTCCTCGCTGAACCACCACGATGCAGGTGCTCGTGCGCCTGCCGTGCCGTTTCCTGACCAGTTGCGGTCGTATTACCCGCTGAGGCCAACGCGTTCTGCTGCATAACCTCGCGCCAGGATGGCGCGCCACCATGATTGCTCGTCGACATACCAGCGGACCGTCTTCTCGATCCCGCTCTCGAAATTCTCCTCCGCCCGCCAGCCGAGTTCACGCTCGAGCTTTGATGCGTCGATGGCATAGCGACGATCATGGCCGGGGCGGTCAGCGACGAAGGTAATCAGGTCGCGGTGCCTGCCCGTTGTCTTCGGCGCAATCTCATCGAGCAGGTCGCAGATGCTTTCGACCACGTGCAGGTTGGTGCGCTCGTTACGTCCGCCGACGTTGTAGGTTTCGCCTATGGCGCCGTGCTCGAGCACCAGCGCCAGCGCCTTCGCGTGATCCTCGACATAGAGCCAGTCGCGGATATTCCTGCCGTCGCCATAGACGGGCAGGGGGTCACCGGCGAGGCCTTTGATAATCATATGGGGAATCAGCTTTTCCGGAAAGTGGTAGGGCCCGTAATTGTTTGAGCAGTTGGTTACGAGCGTCGGCAAATCGTAAGTTTCCCGCCAGGCGCGGACAAGGTGGTCGGATGAGGCCTTGCTTGCCGAATAGGGCGAGTTCGGCGCATACGCGGTCGTCTCCGTGAAGATGCCCTTGTCGCCGAGTGAACCGAACACCTCGTCGGTGGAGACGTGAAGGAAACGAAATGTTCCGCGTTTCTCGGGCGAGAGCGAGCGCCAGTGGCGCAGCGTCTCCTGCAGCAGGGTGAACGTGCCGATGATGTTGGTCTGCATGAACTCGCCGGGGCCATCGATCGAGCGATCGACATGGCTCTCCGCAGCAAGGTTCATCACTGCGTCCGGGCGGTATTTTTCGAAAAGGTACCGCAGGCCGGAGCCGTCGCAAATGCACTGCTTCTCAAAAGCGTAGTTCAGGTTTTCGTTGGCGCCGGGCAGGGAGTCGAGGTTCGCGGCATAGGTGCACTTGTCGATGTTGACCACGCGGGCGTGGGTCGTGTGCAGGAGATGACGAACCACCGCCGAGCCGATGAACCCCGCGCCGCCGGTGACGAAAATGGTCGAAGCCTTGAAGCGCATCGTGATCGCCTTCGTGAACTGGAATCAACACTCGTATGAAAGGGCAACGGACTTCAGATATTCGCCGTAGCTGCTCTTCGCGTTCTTTGCGGCTGCCTTCTCGAATGCCTGAAGCGAGATGTAGCCCTGACGCAGCGCGATCTCCTCTGGGCAGGCGATGCGCAAGCCTTGGCGCTGCTCCAGAATCTGAACGAAATGGCTGGCCTCGACGAGCGAAGAATGCGTACCGGTATCGAGCCAGGCAAAGCCGCGCCCGAGCACCTCGACATAAAGATTTCCGCGCTCGAGATAGGCGTTGTTGACGTCCGTGATCTCGATTTCACCGCGCGGAGAGGGTTTGATGCCGGCCGCGATCTCGACGACGTCATTGTCATAAAAATACAGTCCGGTGACGGCGATGTTGGATTTCGGTCGTTTCGGTTTCTCCTCGATGGAGAGCGCGCGCCCGGTGTCGTCGAGTTCGACCACCCCGTATTGTTCAGGGGTGTTCACGACATAGCCGAACACCGTGGCGCCCTTCGTGCGGGTGGCGGCGGCGGATAACATGGGCGGTAAACCGTGGCCGTAGAAAATGTTGTCACCCAACACCAGCGCGACCGCGTCCGGGCCGATAAAGTCGCGGCCGAGAATAAATGCGTCCGCCAGCCCGCGCGGCGTCGCCTGCGCGGCATAGGCGAACCGCATGCCGATCTCGCTGCCGTCGCCCAGCAGCCGGTGAAACAGCGGCGCGTCCTGCGGCGTCGAAATAATCAGAATTTCCCGGATGCCGCTTAACATCAGCGTCGAGAGCGGATAATAGATCATCGGCTTGTCGAAGACGGGCAGGAGTTGCTTTGAGACGACCGTCGTGACCGGGTAAAGGCGCGAGCCCGTCCCGCCGGCAAGAATAATCCCCTTCATGGCCCCTCGCATTATATCGCAGGCGTTATAACATATAGTGTTATGTCAGCAAGGTTGTTATCAATGTGCGGCTACCGTAAGTTAATAAACCCGAAGTGACATGAAATGAATGTTATCGAGACCGGGATTCCGGAGGTCATCATCATCGAGCCGCGGCTGTTCGGCGACCAGCGCGGCTTTTTTCTCGAAACCTATCAATTCCCTCGTTACGCCGAGCACGGCGTCAGTCGCCCGTTCATCCAGGACAATCTGTCACGCTCCGCACGGGGCGTGCTGCGCGGGCTTCACCTGCAAAATCCGCTTACACAGGGAAAGCTGGTGACTGCGCTACGCGGCAGGGTGCTGGATGTCGCCGTCGACGTGCGCGTTGGCAGTCCAAATTTCGGGCGTCACGTTGCGGTCGAACTGAGTGAGGAGAACAGGCGCCAGCTCTGGGTCCCCCGGGGCTTTGCGCACGGTTTCGTCGTTCTCTCCGAGACCGCTGACTTCTTTTACAAATGTGACGATCTCTACAGTCCGAAGGATGAGCTCTCGATTCGCTGGAATGATCCTGCGATCGGCATCGACTGGGGCGTGGAGGCGCCGTCTTTGTCGGCCAAGGATGCGGACGCGCCGCTGCTGGCCGACGTCAAGAATCTTCCGGTCTATGGACAGGTCTGATGCGGATATTACTGACGGGCACCAGCGGGCAGGTTGGGGGTGCGCTGCGGCCGGTGCTGGATAAGGACGGCTCGGTCGTCGCACCGCTGCGCGCCGAATTCGATCTGTCGAAGCCCGAGACGCTTGCGAGGACGCTCGACTCTTTCAAACCCGATCTCATCGTTAATCCCGCGGCTTATACCGCGGTGGATCGCGCCGAGGACGAGCGCGAGCTTGCCTTTCGCGTCAACGCCGAGGCGCCTGGCGTGATCGCGACGTGGGCGGCGCGTCATCGCGTACCGCTGGTCCATTTTTCAACCGACTATGTCTTCGACGGATCGGGTGAGGGGCCGTGGCGCGAGGATAGTCACACGGGCCCGCTCTCGGTCTATGGCGCGAGCAAGCTCGCCGGTGATCTCGCCATCCGGGCGGCCGGCGGCGCGCATCTGATCGCGCGCACTTCGTGGGTGTACGCCGCGGGCGGAGCCAATTTTCTACGGACCATCGCGCGGCTTGCCGGCGAACGCGAGGACCTCCGTATCGTCGCCGACCAGGTGGGCGCGCCGACCACCGCAAGCGCAATAGCCGACGCCGTTGCTGCCATCGTGTTGCCGAACGCGACGAATCTCGAGCAGTCGTTCGCGCGCAGCAGCGGTATCGTTAATCTCGCCTGCGCCGGCGAGACCAGTTGGCACGGCTTTGCAAGCGCTATTGTCGCGGGGTTGAAGTCGCGCGGCGTGAAGCTCGCAGTCAAGACGATCACCCCGATTGCAACTGCGGATTTCCCGACAAAGGCCAGGCGGCCTGGCAATTCGAGGCTCGATCTGTCGCGCTTGAAAGACCGGTTCGGAGTGACCACGCCAGCCTGGCAGGACGCATTATCGGCGGAGCTCGATCATTTCGTCATCCTGCAACGCGAGCAGGCGGGTCGCTAGTGGAGTGAATTTGACATTCGCTACTCACTTTGCAGCGAACTTGTCAGGCGAATGTCACATT
>NZ_MKSM01000082.1 GCF_001897285.1 Nitrobacter sp. 62-23 | reverse complement strand
ACGATCAGATTTCCCGGCAGATCCAGTACTGCCTCAGCCAGAACTGGGCGGTGAACATCGAGTTCACCGACGATCCGCATCCCCGCAATACCTATTGGGACATGTGGAACCTGCCGATGTTCGACCTGCCGGATGCGGCGGGCGTGCTGATGGAACTGAAGGAGTGCCGGAAGGTCTATGGCGACCGCTACATCCGGATTTCCGCGTTCGATTCCAGCCATGGCTGGGAGTCGGTGAAGCTGTCCTTCATCGTCAACCGACCCAAGGAAGAGCCGGGCTTCCGGCTCGAGCGCCAGGAGTCCGAAAACCGCAACATCCGGTATACGACGACGTCCTATGCGGTGGCTGAACATCCCGAGGGTCAGCGCTACTCATAAGAGTCAGCGCTGCTCGTAACCTACATCCGGTCAAAGCTCGGACGATTCGTCCTCCCGGTTGTCCGGCTCCGGATGCACTGCTCCGTCGTCTTGCATGACGACGGAGCCTTTCTCCCCAAGCAACCACAAGCTCCCAGGCGAAGTTAGCAGGACCACCGTCGATGGAAGAAAAAGTCAACCTTCGCGCGGAACTCGAGGCCGTCGGAATCGGCGACATCCTCAAGCAGCTCGATCGCGAGCTCATCGGCCTCAAGCCCGTCAAGACGCGTATCCAGGAGATCGCGTCGCTCCTGCTTGTCGAGCGAATCCGGAAGAAACTGGAACTGACGTCGGAGACCCCGACGTTGCACATGTCGTTTACCGGAAATCCCGGCACCGGCAAAACCACTGTTGCCTTGCGGATGGCCGATATTCTCCACCGGTTGGGGTACGTGCGCCGCGGCCATGTCGTGTCGGTCACGCGAGACGAGCTGGTCGGACAGTATATCGGTCACACGGCGCCGAAGACCAAGGAGATTTTGAAAAAGGCGATGGGCGGCGTGCTGTTCATCGACGAAGCCTATTACCTCCATCGGCCTGACAACGAACGCGACTACGGCCAGGAAGCCATCGAGATCCTGCTTCAGGTCATGGAATCGCAGCGCGAGGATCTGGTGGTGATTCTCGCAGGCTATGCCGACCGTATGGAGAAGTTCTTCTCCAGCAATCCCGGCTTCCGCTCGCGCATTGCGCATCATATCGACTTCCCCGACTACTCCGACGAGGAACTGCTCGCGATCGCGGAAGTCATGCTGCAGAACATGAACTATAAGTTCACCTCCGACGCCCGCGATGCGTTTGTCCGCTACATCGCCTTGCGCAAGGCCCAGCCGTTGTTCTCGAACGCGCGCTCGATCCGCAATGCGCTGGATCGTATTCGCTTGCGTCAGGCCAACCGTCTCGTCGCGAATGAGGATGCGATCCTGACCGCCGATGACGTCAAATCGGTGGTGGCGTCCGACGTTCTTGCCAGCCGCGTGTTTGCGGAGCCGGCAGCCGATAACGTCGAGCGTCTGAAAGAGAAGCGGAAGTAAGTGGCGATGCCGCCTTGGCCATACGCCGAGGCGGCATGATGCGACCAACCGTTTCCGGTGCGGAACCGGAGCGGGAGGCTGTCCTCAGAAGGCATGATCCGTAAGAACAAGGCCGCCGCCCTTGAAATGGGCATCGCATCCCGTGACAATGAATCAACGGGAGAGGTGCCATGAACATTCAGGAAAAAAGCCGCTACCGCGAGATTTACGCCCGCTCGCTCAGCGATCCCGAGGGGTTCTGGGCTGACGCCGCGCGCGAGATCGACTGGATCCAGCCGGCAAAGAAGACCTTCGACCCGTCGATGGGACTTTATGGCCGCTGGTTCGCGGGAGCGGTGGTCAATACCTGCTACAATGCGCTGGACCGCCATGTCGCGAACGGCCGCGCCGATCAGGTGGCGCTGATCCATGATTCCCCGCTGGCCAATCCGGGTGGGCCGAGCGTCATCACCACTTTCACCTATGCCGAGTTGCTCAAGGAGGTGGAGACGCTCGCCGCGATAATGCAGGATTTCGGCGTCGCCAAGGGGGACCGTGTCGTTCTCTATATGCCGATGGTGCCGGAGGCCGTGGTTGCAATGCTGGCCTGCGCGCGGATCGGCGCGGTGCATTCGGTGGTGTTCGGCGGCTTTGCCGCCAGGGAGCTTGCGACCCGAATCGACGACGCCAAGCCGAAACTGGTGTTTTCGGCGAGTTGCGGCCTGGAGCCGGGCCGCATCGTGCAATACAAGCCGCTGCTCGACGAGGCGATCAACCTTGCCGCGCATAAGGTGCCGGCCTGCATCATCCTGCAACGGCCGCAGCAGCGCTGCGAACTGATCGCGGGCCGCGATCACGACTGGGCAGGCTTACGCGCAGCCGCGATGGCGGCCGGGAAGTCCGCGCCTTGTGTCCCGGTGCTCGCCGCCGATCCGCTCTATATTCTTTACACCTCCGGCACCACCGGTGTGCCGAAAGGCGTGGTGCGCGACAATGGCGGCCATCTGGTCGCGCTGAAATGGTCGATGTTCAACCTCTACGGCGTCGAGCCGGGCGAGGTCTGGTGGTGCGGCTCCGACATCGGCTGGGTGGTCGGCCACAGCTACATCGTCTACGGGCCGCTGATCCACGGCGCGACAACGGTCATGTACGAGGGCAAGCCGATCGGCACGCCCGATGCCGGGGCATTCTGGCGCGTGATCTCGCAGCACAGGGCGGTGGCGCTCTTCACCGCGCCGACCGCCTTCCGCGCCATCAAGAAGGAGGATCCGGACGGCGCCTTCATCCGCGAATACGATCTGTCAAAATTCCGCACGCTGTTTTTGGCCGGTGAGCGCGCCGATCCGCCGACGGTGGAATGGGCGGAACAGCAGTTGAAGGTGCCCGTCGTCGATCATTGGTGGCAGACCGAAACCGGCTGGTGCGTCGCCGGAAATCCCGTGGGCCTCGGCATGTTGCCGGTGAAGCACGGCTCGCCGACGGTGGCGATGCCGGGCTATCAGGTCGATATCGTGGATGAAGCGGCCAAACCGCTGCCGCCGAACACGATGGGCTCCATCGTCATCAAGCTGCCGCTGCCGCCGGGCTGCCTGCCGACGCTGTGGGAGCAGGACGAGCGCTGCCGGGAAGCCTATCTCAGTGAATTTCCCGGCTACTACAAGACCTCGGATGCCGGCTACAAGGACGAGGACGGCTATATCTTCGTCATGGGCCGCACCGACGACATCATCAACGTCGCAGGCCATCGGCTGTCCACCGGCGGCATGGAGGAGATCCTCGCATCGCATCCCGATGTCGCGGAATGCGCGGTGCTCGGCGTCAGGGACGCGATCAAGGGCGAGGTTCCGTGCGGCCTGCTGGTGCTGAAGGCCGGCGTGAGCCGCGATCCCGCCGAGATCGAAAAGGAGGTCGTGGCGCTGGTCCGTGAAAAGCTCGGTCCCGTGGCGGCTTTCAAGCTCGCGGTCACCGTGAACAGGCTGCCGAAGACGCGCTCCGGCAAGATCCTGCGCGGTACCATCAAGAAGATCGCGGATGGCGATCAATGGACGATGCCCGCCACCATCGAGGATCCCAAGGTGCTCGATGAGATTCGGGGAGCGCTGCAAAACCGGGCGTGAGCCGGCCGCGTCGCATATTCACGGACTTACAATCCCCGCAATTGAGGCCGAACAAGCTGCGGCAATCCGGGAACGACGATGCAACCAAAGACACTCATGCCCCTTGCGGCTTTCGCCGTGGCTGCGCTGTGGCTCGGCGGCTGCGCCAATCTTGAGCGGCACAATCCGAGCGCCGTCTCGCAGGCCGATGATGATGCGTATTGCCAGACGCATGGCGGGCCGCAGGGCTCCGCGGCCTATACCGCCTGCCGCAAGGATCGCGATGTCGCCGCCACCCGCTCTGACCGGATGGAGCGCACCCACCGTGATCTCGCCGAGCGGATGCTGAACGGGCAGTAGGCGGCGCGCGTGCCCTCTGACAATTGCACTCGGATTTGACACGAAGCTGCAATAGAGCGTTTTCGTCGGGCCTGTCGCGGTGATTCCACGCCTTACTTATTTTGCGTGAGCAAGATGTGGATGGCGGGTCAAGCCCGGCCATGACGAGCGGCGAGCGGCAGTATGGCTTCCGACACGTCGTCGGGCGTTCGGCGCCTCGCTTGCGATGCAGTCTGGCTGTCACGCCTGCAAAGGCGGGTACCCAGTTACATTGCCGACGCTTCGGAAATACGGGGTCTCCGCTTCCCGGGGACGACGGTGATGGCGCAGCATGATCCATCGAACTCGCAGCCGGAGATGACAGCACGCTGCGGGGCGGAGAGAGGATGCGACCTTACTCCTCCTCGTCCTCCTGCTTCTTGCCGCCGATGGTCTTCAGCTTGGCGAACACGGCGTCGACGTTGAGATCGTCACGCTGCTTCTCGGTCGGCTCGAATTCGGCGTCCTTGCGCGTGGTCTCTGACGCCGGCAGCAGGGTGGCGCCGCCATATTGCTGTTCGGTCGGCTTCTCCTTGGCGGCGCGCTGCACCTCGAAGTCGAGTTCGATCTGCGAGCAGAGGCCGAGCGTCACCGGGTCCATCGGCGTCAGCGTCGAGGCGTTCCAGTGGGTGCGGTCGCGGACCGCGGCGATCGTGGTCTTGGTGGTGCCGACCAGCCGCATGATCTGCGCGTCCTTCAATTCCGGATGGTTGCGCACCAGCCAGAGGATTGCGCTCGGCCGCTCGTGACGGCGCGACACCGGGGTATAGCGGGGACCCTTCTTCTTGGCGGCGGGCGGCAGCACCACCTTGCTCTCGCTGAGCTTGAGGCGGTAATCGGGGTTCTTCTCGCCTTTCTCGATCTCGTCGCGGGTGAGCTGGCCGGTCGAGATCGGGTCCATGCCCTTGATGCCCTGGGCGGCGTCGCCATCGGCGATGGCGCGGACTTCCAGGGGATGCATTTTGGTGAAATCGGCGACCTGATCGAACGACAGGGCGGTATTGTCGACGAGCCACACGGCAGTCGCCTTCGGCATCAGCGGTGCATTGCTCATGGCAAATCTCCTTTGTGCTCTGCCCACCCCTTCCGGGGCAGAGCTTTTTTGGTCATCAGCGATGACGGGAATTGGGTCTATATAAGCCGGCGGGGGTCGGGTGCGCAATGGTTTGCTGTCGGCGGCCCATGGATTGATGGAACAGCTTGACAGCGCGCCAAAGCCGTCCAAAGTCGTTCCTTAAATTGGCCGTTCCCGCCCCGCCGGGGTGGGGGATTCGGCCCCCGGATCACCCCATGAATGCCAAACCGAACCTGAAAATCGTGCTCTGCTCGCCCCGCGGCTTCTGCGCGGGAGTGGTCAGGGCGATCGATACCGTGGAACGCGCACTGACGCTGTACGGCGCGCCGGTCTATGTGCGCCACGAGATCGTCCATAACCGCTATGTGGTCGACAGCCTCCGCGCGAAGGGGGCGATTTTCGTCGAGGAACTGGCGGAAATCCCCGACGATACCAAAGCGCCGGTGGTATTCTCAGCCCATGGCGTGCCTAAATCGGTGCCGGCTGACGCGCAGAAGCGCAATTTCTTCTCGCTGGACGCCACCTGCCCGCTGGTTACCAAGGTTCACCGCGAGGCGGCGATCCATTTCAAGCGCGGGCGCGAGATTCTGCTGATCGGTCATTCGCATCATCCGGAAGTCGTCGGCACCGTGGGCCAGCTTCCGGCGGGAGCCGTAACCTTGATCGAGACGGCCGAGGATGCCGAAGCCTTCACACCGAAGAACTCCGATAATCTTGCCTTCGTGACCCAGACGACGCTTTCGATCGACGACACCGCTGAAATCGTCGCGGTACTGAAGCGGCGCTTCCCAAGTATCAACGGCCCGCATAAGGAAGACATCTGTTACGCCACCACCAACCGCCAGCTCGCGGTCAAGAAGGTCGCGCCGGTCGTGGACGCGCTGATCGTTGTCGGCGCGCCGAACTCGTCGAACTCGCAGCGGCTGCGCGAGGTCGCCGAGCGCGAGGGATGCAGGGTTTCGGTGCTGGCGCAGCGCGCGGCCGATCTCGACTGGAGCATATTCGAGGGCATCAGGAGCCTCGGCATTACCGCGGGCGCCTCGGCGCCGGAGGTGATCGTCGAGGAAATCATGGGCGCGTTCGCGCTGCGCTACGAGTTGGAGGTCGAGACGGTTTCGGCGGCGGAAGAGAACGAGTTCTTCCCGCTGCCACGCTCGTTGCGGTCTGACGCGGCCTAGCGCCTTTCCGCTTCTGGCGGAATCAGAAGCGGGCTCCACGATTCTTGATCTTCACGCGAACCGGTATCCGTCCTCGGTCAAGCCCGAGGACGTGCTTCATCGGGCACGCGACACGCTACCGGGACCCGCGAAAGCCGGGAATGGGGACATGAGATGGCGGTCTATACCGACGTCGCCGCCGACGAGCTTGCGGATTTCCTGAAGGCCTACGATATCGGGGAACTGCTGTCCTATAAGGGCATCGCCGAAGGCGTCGAGAATTCCAACTATCTGCTGCACACCACCGCCGGGTCGTTTTTCCTGACGCTGTATGAAAAGCGCGTGGCGGTCGGCGACCTGCCGTTTTTTCTCGGCCTCATGGGTCATCTCGCCACGCACGGCATCGTATGCCCGCAGCCGGTCAAGACGCGCGGCGGCGAAACGCTCGGCCGCCTTGCGGGGCGGCCTGCCGCCATCATCGATTTCCTCGAGGGCGTGTGGCCGCGCAAGCCGACCGTCACCCACTGCGCGGCTACCGGCGAGGCGCTGGCGAAGCTGCACCTTGCCGGCCGCGATTTCCCGATGACACGCGCCAATGCGCTGTCGGTGCGGGGCTGGCGGCCGCTGTTCGACCAGGCCGCGCCGCGCGTCGATACCGTGCAGCATGGCCTGCACGATTTTCTCAAGGCCGAACTCGATCATCTCGAACAGCACTGGCCGAAACATCTGCCATCGGGCGTGATTCACGCCGATCTGTTTCCGGACAACGTTTTATTTCTCGGCGACAGGCTGTCGGGGCTGATCGATTTCTATTTCGCGTGCAATGACTTTCTTGCTTACGACGTCGCGATCTGCCTTAACGCCTGGTGTTTCGAGCCGGATCATTCCTTCAACGCCACCAAGGCGCGGGCGCTGCTCGGCGCCTACAATCGTGAACGCGCGCTGTCGGAGGCCGAACAGGCGGCGTTGCCCCTTTTGGCGCGGGGCGCCGCGCTGCGGTTTCTGCTGACGCGGCTGGTCGATGCGCTCAACGTGCCTGCGGGCGCGCTGGTGAAGCCGAAGAACCCGCTCGAATACGTCCGCAAGCTGCGCTTCCAGCAAAGTATCAGCAGCATTCGCGATTACGGCGTCGTGACGCCGGGGACGGTGGCGTGAATTCGTCCTCGCTTCCTCATGTCATAATTTTCACCGACGGCGCCTGCTCCGGCAATCCGGGGCCGGGCGGCTGGGGCGCGATCCTGCGGTTCGGCGATATCGAGAAGGAGTTGAAGGGCGGCGAGCCGCACACCACCAATAACCGCATGGAGTTGCTGGCGGCGATCTCGGCGCTGGAGGCGCTGAAGCGGCCGGCGCTGGTCGATCTCACCACCGACAGCCAGTACGTGCGCCAGGGCATCACCAGCTGGATTCACAACTGGAAGCGCAACGGCTGGCGCACCGCCGATAAAAAACCGGTCAAGAACGCCGACCTGTGGCAGCGGCTCGATGATGCGCTGAAGCCTCATGAGGTGCGCTGGCACTGGATCAAGGGTCACGATGGCCACGCGGAAAACGAGCGCGCCGATCAGCTCGCGCGCGAAGGCGTGGCGATGGCGCGGCTGAAGTGACTTCCCTCTCCCGAAAGGGGAGTGGGAAGATTTGAGGCACCCCCTCTGCACGGTCATGCCCCGCGCAGGCGGGGCATCCAGTAATCACCGATATGCCGGCCCTATCGAGCGCTGGCAGGTACTGGATCGTCCCCCTTCGCGCCGATGGCCTTACAACTGCCCCAGCAGCGTATCGCCGCCGGAAACCTCGACCTTGCCGGGCGAGTCCTCGACATTCAGCTTCTTCACCACGCCGTCCTCGACCAGCATGGAATAGCGCTTCGAGCGGATGCCGAGACCCTTCTCCGAACCATCGAACGTCATGTCGAGCGCCTTGGCGAACTCGGCGTTGCCGTCGGCGAGGAACACCGCCTCGTTGCGCTGGTCGGTGTCGCGCTTCCACGCGTTGAGGACGAAGACGTCGTTGACGGAGACGATGGCGATCTGATCCACGCCCTTGTCCTTGATGGCGAGGGCGCTTGCGAAAATGCTCGGAAGATGCTGCTTGTGGCAGGTGCCGGTATAGGCGCCGGGCACCGCGAACAACGCCACCTTTTTGCCCTTGAAGATATCGGCGGTGGTTTTGGTCTGAACCCCGTCCTCGGTCATGATGCGGAACGTCGCGTCGGGCAGGCGGTCGCCAACTTTGGTCATCGTCGTATCTCCTTGAAATTCAGCTCGGGTGTGGACGGGGCGGGCATCGGCACAATATGACGCGGATGCGAAACGGCAATGGGCAGCCATTCAACGTACCGTCATTAACGCGTTTTCGGGCGAAGCAGAACGCGCGACAAGACAAAGCAGCTATCCGGCGAAGCCGCCCGCGTCGAGAAAAGCCTGTTCCTCCGCGCTCGTCATGCGTCCGAGCAAGGCATTGCGATGAGGGAAGCGGCCGAACCGGCGGATGATGTCGGCATGCACTTCCGCGAATTTGAGATTTTCCGGCCGGCCGCGGCTGCGAAACAGCGCGACGCAGCGGTCCTGGTCGGCAAGCCGTTCGGAATGCATGAATGGCATATAAAGGAATTCGACGAGGTCCGGCGCGATGCGGGTGTCGGCTCCGCGAGCGATGGCGCGCGCGGCGACGGCCAGCGCCTGATCGTCGGTCGAAAAGGTCCGGGCGTCGCCGCGGAACATGTTGCGCGGAAACTGATCGAGCACGATGACGAGCGCCAGCGCGCCGTCGTCGGTCGTCTCCCACGCGGCGAGTTCGCCGGCGCGCGCCGCCTCCCAAAGCCCCAGAAAGCGGCGGCGCACCTCGGCGTCGAACGCCTCGTCCTTGGTGTACCAGTTGGCCATGCCGGCCATGCGCCAGAAGGCGAGGACATCGGCGGGCAGGGGGAGGGACGCGGGCGGATTATCGACGTTTATCATACGAATGCCTCCGGGTCGCCCCGCGGCAGGCGGACGGCGCTTCAATACTGGATCGGGATCAATCAGCCGGGCAGCATCCGCTATGCTGCTGTCTTGCTCTCCTCGCGCAGTTGGCGGCGGAGAATCTTGCCGACATTGGTTTTTGGCAGCGAGTCGCGGAATTCGATCAGCCTTGGCACCTTGTAGCTCGTCAGTTCCGTGCGCGCGAACTTGATAACGTCCTCGGGCGTGAGGTTCGGATCCTTCCTGACCACGAAAGCCTTCACTGCTTCGCCCGACTTCCTGTCCTTGACGCCGACCACTGCGCATTCCAGCACGCCCGGATGGCTCGCGATCACCTCCTCGACCTCGTTCGGATAGACGTTGAAGCCGGAAACCAGGATCATGTCCTTCTTGCGGTCGACGATTTTCGTGTAGCCCTCCGGTGACATCACGCCGATGTCGCCGGTGCGGAAGAAGCCGTCTGCCGTCATCACCTTCGCGGACTCGTCCGGTCTATTCCAGTACCCTGGCATCACCTGCGGACCCCTGGCACAGATTTCGCCGGCCTCGCCGAGCGGGACCTCGCGGCCCTCGTCGTCGCGGATGGAGATGTATGTCGAGGGCATGGGCAGGCCGATCGAGCCGGTGAACTTGTCGCGGTCGGCCGGATTGCATGTCAGCGTCGGCGAGGTTTCCGAAAGCCCGTAGCCTTCCAGCAACGGGCACCCCGTTACTTTCAGCCACCTCTCCGCGACTGTCTTCTGGACTGCCATGCCGCCGCCGATCGAGACCTTGAGTTTCGAGAAATCGACTTTGTCGAAGCCGGGCGCGTTGAGAAGGGCGTTGTAGAGTGTGTTCACCGCCGGGAAGCAGTTGATCTGATACTTCATCAGTTCCTTGATGAGGCCGGGTATGTCGCGCGGGTTCGGGATCAGCAGATTGACGCCGCCGGCGCGCATCGCCAGCATGAAGCACGCCGTCAGCGCGAAGACGTGATAGAGCGGCAGCGCGCAGACGATGAAAAGCTGATCGACCACCGGCGGCTTCTTCAGCGCCGGCTGCAGCCAGGCGTCGTTCTGCAGCATGTTGGCGAGAATATTGCGATGAAGCAGCGTCGCGCCTTTCGAGACGCCGGTGGTGCCGCCGGTATACTGCAGGAAGGCGACGTCGTCGGGCACGAGGTTCGGTTTGGCCAGCGTCATGCCGCGTCCTGCGGCGAGGGCATCGTTGAACCTGACCGCGCCCGGGATCGATGACGGCGGCACTATCTTCTTGATGTGGCGGACCACGAAATTGACGATCACGCCCTTGAAGCCGAGCATGTCGCCCAGGCTGCCGACGATGACATGCCTGATGTCGGTTTTGCCGATCGCCTGCTGCACCGTCGGTGCGAAATTCTCCAGCACGATGATGGCTTCCGCGCCGGAATCCTTGAGCTGATGCTCGAGCTCGTGCGGCGTGTAGAGCGGGTTGACGTTCACCACGGCATAGCCCGCGCGCAGCACGGCCACTGTCGAGACCGGATATTGCAGCACGTTCGGCATCATCAGCGCGACGCGCGCGCCCTTTTTCAGTCCCCTGCCTTGCAACCAGGCGCCGAGCGCCAGTGACGCCTCGTCGAGTTCACGATAGGTGATCGCCTTGTCCATGCAAATGAACGCCTTGCGATCGTGAAATTTGGCGAAGCTCTCCTCAAGCAGCGCGATCAGCGAGGCGTATTGCGACGCGTCGATGTCGGCAGGCACGCCTGCGGGATATTGGCTGAGCCAGATGCGATCCATGCGACTCCCCGGGTTTCCCGCATTGAAGCGAGGAAGGTGCTGTTCAGGGAGTATTGAGCAAGGCGGTTGTCCAAGGCAAGCGACTGTGCCGACGTCTATTGCCTGGCTTCGCCCTTGGCGTTTTCCGTCTGCTTCGGCTTGGCGGCTGCACTGGCGGCAGCCTGCTTGGCGCGGACGCCTTTGGCGTGGGCATCCTTGAAGGAAGCAGGCCTGGCGTTCGCAGCTTTGGCGTTCGCAGCCTTGGTGCCGTCCCCCTGCGCTGCGGATGGCTTCACGGTGGCGCCGGGTTTGATCGTCACCGAGACGCGGTGTTTGGGTTTCGCATCGGTGCCGGCTTCGGATTTGGCCGCAGGTGCGCCGTTGGGCTTGCCGTGGGCGACCTTGCTGCGCTTCCCGGCTTTTGGCGGAGCGTCACGCGCCGCATCGGCTTCGGCTGCGGCGGCGATGGCCGCGCCGGTTCGTGTCGGTCCGGTATAGACGATGACCGGATCCGACGGGGCGGGCGCGGCAGCGATCATGTCCACCGGACGCAACGCCGGCGGTTGAACGCCGGTCGCGAAGAACGACATTACGGAGGCGCCGGTCGTCGTCGTGTTGGCCGCAACATCGTCGTCCTCGTCGCTGGCGGGGTGCTTGCGTTTGGGGCCGCACATCTCGTCGCGCAGATTGGGTGGCGTAGCCGCGATCGGCGCCAGATTGTCAACCGTGCCGAGCGCAGGGCGTAGCCATGACAGCGTGTTGTTGGCGAAACCGCGCTCCAGCATCTGCGCGACGCGCACCGCGCGCATGGTGCCGGACGACGCGCCGAGCACCACCGCGATCAGGCGTTTGCCGTTCTGCGTGGCCGAGCCGACGAGATTATAGCCGGACGCGCAGATGAAGCCGGTTTTGAAGCCGTCGGCGCCGGGAAAGCGTCCGATCAGCTTGTTGAAATTATGTGTCACCCTGCGGCCGTAGCGGATCGAGGGGATGTGCATGAAATATTCGTACTCGGGAAGATCGCGAATGATCGCGCGTGCGAGAATGGCGAGATCGCGCGCCGAGGTGATCTGGCCGTCGGCCGGCAGCCCGTTCGGATTGACGTAGCTGGTCTGTGTCATGCCGAGCCGCTGCGCGGCGGCGTTCATTTCGGCGGAAAAGCCGTCGATTGAACCGCCAACGCCCTCCGCGAGCACCACGGCCATGTCGTTCGCCGATTTGACCATCATCATCTTCAGCGCGTTGTCGACGGTGACCTGCGTGCCCGGTCGGAAACCCATCTTCGAAGGCGATTGGGCGGCTGCGGTCGGTGACACCGTGAACAACGTGTCGAGCGTGATGCGCCCCTGCTTGACAGCCATCAGCGTGACGTATGCGGTCATCAATTTCGTGAGCGACGCCGGGTACCATGGATAGGTGGCGTTCTCGGCTTCCAGGACTTTCCCGGTGTCGGCTTCGATCAGCAGATGCGCTTCGGCGGCGTGCGCCGCGCGCACCGGCGCGACCGCAACGATCAATCCGGCCGCCGCGAGCATCATCAAGGCCGGCAACGATGCGCGGGCGAGGGCGATGGATTTGCGAAGCAGGAGAATGAAAGAATGCACGATCGCTCCGGTCCTTCTGAGACCCGCCTTTGCAAGGAGGCCAGCTTCGAGCATTTTCCGGCTAAGTGGCGTTCGGTTAACCGTAAGAAAATGCTCTCGTTAGTAACTGCAGTAACTGCGCGTGTTCTGATCGCAAAGCCAGTATCCACTTTTGCGGAATGCGCGCTGGGGTTCAAGCGTGTCCGGCGCCGTCGGTCGCGGCGGCACCAGCCTATACCGGCTCGGCAAGCGGGAACAGTAGGT
Organism: Nitrobacter sp. 62-23; assembly: GCF_001897285.1. GTDB lineage: Bacteria > Pseudomonadota > Alphaproteobacteria > Rhizobiales > Xanthobacteraceae > Nitrobacter. The sequence goes on along the minus strand of NZ_MKSM01000082.1, from coordinate 44,383 downwards.
CGCTGCTTAATTCCCCGACGAAAGGGGCCGAATTTCGACGCTCTGGGAACCGGCCGGGATCATGAATTGCGCTTTCGCGAGCTGGGCGAAATGGCCGCCGCTGGCCACGAGTTCGTCAAAGGTTCCGTTTTCGATCACGCGTCCGTTCTCGAAAACCAGAATGCGGGTGGCGTTGCGGATGGTGGACAGCCGGTGCGCGATGACGAAGGTCGTGCGGCCTTTCATCACCTCGTCGAGCGCGGCATTGACTTTGGCCTCGGTCACGGCGTCCAGCGCCGAGGTCGCCTCGTCCAGGATCAGGATCGGCGGATCCTTGAGCAGCGCGCGGGCGATCGACAGCCGTTGCCGCTCGCCGCCGGACAGCATGCGTCCGCGCTCTCCCGCATGGGTGTCGAATTTCTTCTCGCCGCGTTCGATGAAGTCCAGCGCCTGGGCGCGTTCGGCCGCGAGCCGCATTTCTTCCTCGGTGGCATCGGGCTTGCCGACGCGCAGGTTCTCCGCGATCGAGCGGTCGAACAATAGCGGCTCCTGAAACACCACGCCGATGTTTCGGCGCAACGCGGCCAGCGCGAGGCCGCGAATGTCCATGCCGTCGACCTTGATGGCGCCGGATTGCGGATCGAACGCCCTGTGCAACAGGGCGACAGCGGTGGACTTGCCTGCGCCGGTCGGGCCGACCAGCGCGATGGTCTGGCCGGGCAATGCGCGGAAGGACAGGTTTTCCACCGCGGGTCGCCTGCCGTCGTAGGAAAACGACACGTCGTCGAATTCGACGAGGCCCTGCAACCGTCCGGGGTCGACGGCGTCGGGCCGGTCGCGCACCGCCGGAACGGCGTCGAGCACGTCGAAGAACTCCTTGAGCCGCGGCGCTTCCATGAAAACGCTGTTGATGAAGGCGACGACCTGCTCGAGTCGCTGGATCAGCATGGTGGCGAAGGAGACGAACATCACGATTTCGCCGACCGACGTCATCCCCTGCTGGTTCAGCGCGATGCCGACGGCGAAGATCGCCAGAATGGTGATGGTGGTCGAGGCGCGCGTCATCACGGTGACGACGGCCCACCACGACAGCACAGGCATCTGCGCCGCCAGCAATTTGTCGGCGACGAAGCGCAGGCCCTGCACCTCGGCATCGACGCGCACGAAGCTCTGCACCAGCGCGACATTGCCAAGCGCGTCGGAAGCGCGCGCAGAGAGATCGCTGAAATGCGCCTCCACCTCGTTCTGCATGTCGAAGGTTCTGCGAACCACCAGCGTCGTCAGCATCGTGAACACGATGCAGAGCGCAAACAAGACGATCGCCATCCGCCAGTTGATATAGAGCGACAGCGGCAGCAGCACCACGAGCGACATGATCGCCGCGAAATGTTCGCGGAAGAATCCGAGCCACAGCCGCCACAGCGCGTCGGTGCCCTGCAGCATCACCTTCATCAGCCGGCCGGAATGAGTGCCGGCATGATAGGTCAGCGGTAACTGCAGGATGTGCTCGAAATAGTCCGTCAGCACGGCCTGCCGCTGGCGATGCGAAAGACGGTCGGCCTGCAAGGCCACGACCACGCCGCACAGGATGGTGAACAGGCCGAACGCCACCCAAACCGCCAGCAGCGGCCACGGCGACGTCGAAGTCGTTCCGAAAGGACCGGCGGCGGGATTGCCGGAAAGGACGTCGACTATACGGCCGAACAACACCGGCTCGGCGAACTGCGCGCCGGCCAGAAGGAGATTGGCCGCGGCAAGGATCCAGCCAAGCCGCGCTTCCTTGCCGAGCAATTCAAGAACGCGCGTATAGAGGCGGACCATCGACATCGGACAATGCTCTGGCGGATTGCAACGGCGGCAGCCCGGCAACGCGAATGAGGAATGCGCCGGAGGGGAGAGACCATGGCATTCTAGAGCCTTTCCGCTTCTGATGGAATCAGAAGCGGGGCTCTATGATTTTGATCTGACGCGTTTTCTTCACGCGAACCGGTGTCCACTTCGCTTGAAAACGCTATAATCAGGGACCGGCCGGGAGATACAGCGGCTTCTGCCGATGTTATTCGGCCTGCGTGATCTTGCGGTCGCCGGCCGGCGGCAGAAAGCTGTCATCAAAAATATCAGCGGCGGTCGGACGATGGCGGAATTTGAAATCTTCGGCGATCTGGTCGAGCGCGGTTTCGAATCGGACCGGGTCGATGGCCCCGATGCCGTTGTGCTTGACCCCGCTGGTCAGAACGTTGTCGTTCAGCACCGCGCGCAGGCGCTCCAGCTCGACAGCGCGCGATCCGTTATCCATCTGGGCCACGACATCGTCGACCGCCTGCTCCGGCGCCTTGATGGTCAGCCGCAAACCGGCAATCACCGCGCGCACGAACGCCTTGACCGCATTCGGCTTCTCGGCGGCGAAATCCGGGTTGACGATCAGGACCTTTCCGTAGGCGACGCAGCCGTAGTCGGCAAATCGCAGGACGGTGAGATCGTCGGCCGGGATGCCACGATTGCGCAGGTCCACCCCCGACAGATATGACAGGCCTGATATGGCGTCGAGCTGGCCCGCCGAGAGCATCGGTTCACGAACGGCGGGACCGACCTGTGCCAGTTTCACTGTTTTGAGCGGCAATTTGTTTCGCCGGGCAAGCGCGGGCCACAGCCTTATCGACAGGTCGCCGTCGGTGACGCCGATCGTCTTGCCCTCGATGTCGGCAAGCGCGTTGATGCCCCGGCTCTTGCGCGCAATAAAGGCATAGGCCGCCTTGTCGAACAGCACGAACACCGCCTTGACCGGCGGCGCGCCCGGCTCGTCACGAAAGCGGATCAGTGCATTGATGTCGGCCAGCGCCAGTTGACTCGTGCCGACCGCGACGCGCGCAATGGCGTCGGCCGTGTCGGTGGCGGCGGTCGTCGTGACATTCAGGCCCTCGGCGCGGAACAATCCTCGGGTCGCTGCCAGCACGATGGGGGCGACGGCGGCGTCTATCGGGCGATCGAGCGACAACTCGATCTGGGTGGGCGCGGCCACTTGGGCGCGGTCGTCCGCGATGCCGGAGCGCGCGACGCCGACCGTGCCCAGGAGCACCAGCAGGATAAACCAGAAAGGACGCATCGGAGAGACTTGCATGGGGATTATGACAACAGGTTGCGGGATTTGCGCGAACGCCCGCAAGTTTCAGAGCGAAAAGTCTAACAGAGATAACCTGAACGCGCGATGTCCGCCACGATTTGCCGCAGCCGGGGAGACTTGCATTCTGACTATGGAACTCGATGTGACCCGGGGGGTTATCTCGGGAACGGCCTAAACCGGCCGGAAACATCAGCCCGAAACATCAGCAGAGGATATGTCAGATGATGTGGACGCGCAGGAACTTCAAATCTTCGATCGGCCGGAGCGTCGTTTTTGCGACGGTCGCAGCGATGGCCTTGACAGTAGCCGGTCCGTCTTTCGCCGGATCCTCCGCGCCCGCTTCCAGCGGAGCCTCAGTGAAGGGATCTGCCGGGGAAATCACGGATTTCAGCGCGGCGCGCCGGCACTATCATTATCGCCGCGGTGGTGACGCAGCCGCCGCTGCCGCGTTCGCCGGCATCATCGGCACCGTCGGCGCGATCGCCGCCAGCCAGGCGCGCCGTGACGCCTATTATGACTATGGCCCGGGGTATTATCGCCCCCGGTACTATGGTCCCGGGTATGGATATTATGGCCCGCCGCGTGGCTATTACTACGGCGGCCCACGATACTACGTGCCCTACTGAGGCCAAGTGAGAAGGGCGACAGACGCCGGCCGCGGTCGCGGCCAGCGTCGCTTTAAGAGCCTGTTTGGACAGTCACCGAGCCACACCTCCCGGCCGTTCCCCGGACGCCGCGCCGCGTGAAACGGTGCGTTGCTGAGGCGGGGTCTTTGCGGGATGTCCCGCAACGGTCCCGGTTCTGCGCAGCGTCACTTCGCGCCGCGGCACGCCCGGGACCCGGAAAGCAAACTTTTCAAACAGGCTCTCAAGCCGTCGGCAAGGCCGTCGCCGAAACCGATCGCCGCCGCGCTCGGGGCCCATCGGTTACGCAAGCGCCGCTGAAATCCTCCCCTCAGCCATGGACAAATCGGCTGCGCAGTGGTTGATCGCGCCATGCTGAGACGGACCTATGACTGGTGCATTGCCGCCGCCGACAAGCCTTACGCGCTATGGATCCTGGGAGCCGTGGCTTTCGCGGAAAGTTCGTTTTTTCCCGTGCCGCCCGATGTCATGTTGCTGCCGATGTCGCTGGCGCGGCCGCGACGCGCCTGGCTGTTTGCGACGCTCTGCACCGTCGCCTCGGTTGCTGGTGGCGTGCTCGGCTATGCGATCGGGGCGCTGCTCTATGACTCGCTGGGCCAGTGGCTCATTCATCTCTACGGACTGGGCGACAAGGTCGAGGCGTTTCGCGCGTCCTATGCGCAATGGGGAGCCTGGATCATCATCGGCAAGGGGTTGACGCCGATTCCCTACAAGCTCGTCACCATCACTTCGGGCTTCGCCGGATACGATATCTGGCTGTTTATCCTGTGTTCGATCATCGCCCGGGGCGGTCGCTTCTTTATCGTCGCGGTGCTGCTCAATCGTTATGGCGACGTCATCCGGCACGAGATCGAGAAGCGGCTCGGCCTGTGGGTGGCGATTGGCGCCGCCGTGATCGTCCTTGGGTTTGTGGTCGCGTTCCGCCTGATCTAGGGACATTGATGGATAGGCCGGAGCTGGAATAGACGGACGAAAGACCACAATTCCAACGAACAAAAACGAACCTTTCAGCTCAGGGAGCACGGAGGATATGATGACGACGAACGAGGAGCTGGAGAAATTCAGGCAGGCCAGGGCGCTGGCCTTCAAACTCGGGCTGGTTGTTCGCCATGCCGATGATCCGGAGGGCCCCAAACGTTACACGCTGGTTCGCCAGGCCGTGGAAACGGAGTTCGCGACCATCGACGAGGTGCTGGCGGAGCTCAAACGGATCAAGTGAGCGGGTTGGTCGGGACGCGTCCCCGCGCCCGTTAAAAAAAACGGGTTTCCGAGTTTACGGTCCATTAACCATAACTTGGTACCTTTAATTCCCGGATCGGTATGTATCTGCCGCGAGCGGCGTCAGATACCAGCCGGAACGGGCATAAAGCGATGGCTTGCGACATCGCGCCGGAAAAAATCCCGGCGACCATCAACGAACTGCAGGCTCGCGTGGCCGCCGCCTTCGGCAGGCATCCGCTGTGCCGAAAGGTGCGGTTCGATGTCGTCAGCACGCCCAAGACCCGCAGCGGCGCCAACTGGACCGTCAGCATGAGCGCGATTCCGCCTGACGCGATCTGGGAAGCTTCAGAACTCGTCGCCGACATTCAGAACGCCTACATTCTGGCGGCCTGACGCCTGATTCGCCCCAGCCGAAAGCGGTTTTGGTAAAGATTCATGAGCCCGATCAATGTTTTAGGGCATGATCGGGTGCAGCCGGACCTGACTTTGCTGATGCGATAAGCCTTCCAGGCAAAAGCGCTTTCAAGCGAAGCATGTCCGCGGGCTTGACCCGGGGATGGAATCCGGTTCGTGTGAAGAAAATGCGTCAAATCTCGGCGTGAAACGCCCGTCTTGCGCCGGCAAGCCTTAATTCGTATCGATTTGTGAGGACAATCGGCGGCCGCTCGTCGGCTGACCCGGAGATCTTTTTTGACGCGGACGATGACGGTTCTGGCGCTTGCGTGCTGCGTCGTCACCGGGGTGACGTTGGCGGGGGTCTTCGGACGCGGCAACGTTCTGATGGTCCGGTTTTCCGCAGCGCCACTGCCGCCTGCCGAAGCCGAACCGGCCGAGGTCGAACCGGTCGCCAATCGCGCGCGAAAGACCGACCGGCTTCCGGTCGCGACGCAGGTGCAGACCGCGGCCCGCGACACCGGCGAGAATTCGACCTTACCCGAACCGCCGGCGCAGGAGGTTACGACGGACGTTTCTGTCGATGCCGAGATTTTGCCGGCCGCGCCGGTCGACGGGCCGCCGCTGCCGCGTCCGCGGCCCCGGCTTGCCAACCAGCTCGTTCAGAAAAACTATTCGCTGCTCAGCGACATGCAGATCGCTGCGCTGAAGGAGCGGCTGCAATTGACGGCAGCGCAACAGCCCTACTGGCCGGCTGTGGAGAGCGCGTTGCGCGACGTTGCCCGGAAAATCCATGAACGGCGTGCAGCGCCAGGACGGCAGGCTGCTTTCAGTCCGGCAGACATCGAGCAGATCAAGGTTGCGGCCCAACCGCTGCTGTCGCGGCTGCGCGAGGAGCAGAAGCGCGAGGCGCGCTCGCTCGCGCGCATCATCGGGCTGGAGGCGGTGGCTTCGCTGATCTGAAGCAGGAAAAAACAATCCGTCATGCGACTTCGGGACTGGTGCCCCTGGCCGGAATCGAACCAGCACTCCTTGCGGAACTCGATTTTGAGTCGAGCGCGTCTACCAGTTCCGCCACAGGGGCATTCGCGAGCCGTGCCGAAAGGGCGAGCCACGAAGCGGGCGGACTATAGCGGGCGTTCCCTTCCGGTCAACCCGGCGTGCGTGTCGCTCAGGCGTGGATAGCCGAAACCACGCGGCATGACGACCGTCCGCTCGACAGAGCCGAGGCGCGAGGTTACGACGTCTTGAGTGGGATGAGCAAAGTGTGGTGCGGTTCTCCTCCCGCATCCCGCTTGAGAATATTGGAATCGATCACCTTCATGATTTTGGATCGATCATCGTGATGAGCGCAAGCGAAGCAGCCAGCCGGAGCCCCGCCATGACCCCCGACGCCGCCGCGACAACCACCCCTGCGGCCCGCGGGAAAAAAACCGCCTTCGCGGTATCACTGGCGGTGGCCTTCATCGCCACGGCGACGATCGCAGGCGCGTGGTATTTCCAACTGGTGCTGAAGATTTTGCCGTGTCCGCTCTGCCTCGAGCAGCGTTATGCCTACTATCTTGCGATTCCCCTCAGTCTGTTCGTGGCGTTTATCGCAGCGAAGGGCGCGCCGCGCTGCCTGATCATGCCCGGTCTCGTCGTTCTCGCGCTGGTGGCGCTCGGCAATGCCGGGCTCGGCGCCTATCACGCCGGCGTCGAATGGGGCTACTGGCCGGGACCGACCGATTGCACCGGGCCGGTGCTCGATCTCGGCAAGGCCGGCCTGCTCGATAACCTCGATAATGTCAGGGTCGTGCGTTGCGATGAGGTGCAGTGGCGCTTTCTCGGCCTGTCGCTTGCCGGATACAACGCGCTGATATCGCTGTTGATGGCGGCGCTCGCTGGATGGGGCGTCGCAGCGCTGGCAGGTAAGGTGAGGTAGTCCCTGAAACGGCTCAACGGCGCGCGCCGCCTGCGTAACGGCAAGCCCGACAGTGTCGGAGGTCGGTGACCGGCCGACACCGTCGGACGCGCCGGATCAGTTTGGCTTGGCAGCCTTGGCCTTGCATTCGGAACGGAATTTCTTGCGCTCCTTGCCGTGCAGGCCTTTGGCGTCGGCTTCCTTCGAGCATTCGAGAGAAGCCGCGGTGCGCGGCTTCTCGGCCTTCTTGGCGGAGGGTGCCATCTTTGATGCCGGTGCGGGCGTCGTGGGCGCAGCCATTTGTGCGAAAGCCGTTCCGCCAAGCAGCAGCGATGCGGCGGCGATCGCGATGATACGGGAAGACAGGGTCATGGGAAGTCCTCGGGTTGATGAGACCATCACCGTCGCGGAGCCCGACTGAACGGTGAATGAATGGCTACGGGTTTACTGAAACACGCAGCCATTTTTTTCGCGGATTCAGGCGCGCCGTTGAAACGACTGCCGGTCGCGTCCGAATATTGGGAATGCGTATGATCTTTTCGCCAAACCACTCACACTTTAGCGGATCATGCGCTAGGATATCGGTCCCACCTCGATGTCCCGGGAGGACAGACATGACAAGTCATTTGAAGTTGCTCGGCGCGCTGACGGCGTCCGGCCTGCTTGCGCTTTCGGCGTTGCCCGCCAGTGCGTTGACCGTGCAGGAATGCAGCGCGAAATATCAGGCCGCGAAATCCGCCGGCACGCTCAATGGCCAGAAGTGGAAAGACTTCCGCAAAGCGGAGTGCGGAGCGGGAGCCACCGCCGCCACTGCCACAACGCCTGCTGCGGCTCCGGCGGCACCTGCGGCCGCGTCGGCGCCTGCCCCGAAGACCGCGGCGGCGCCTGCCGCGCCGGCCGGCAACGCAGTCTTCCCGTCGGCGGTGTCGCCGAAATATGCCAACGAGTCCGCGGGCAAGGCGCGGGAGCATACCTGCCTCGATCAATACAGAACCAACAAGACCAACAATGCCAATGGCGGATTGAAGTGGATCATGAAGGGCGGCGGCTACTACAGCGAATGCACCAAGCGGCTGAAGGGCGTCTGATCCGAATGCTCGAATCGCGAGGCGGGATCGGCACCCCGACAACCAGGCGCCGGATGCTCGGCGCTTTCGGCTTTGGCGCGGCGATGGCGGGTCTGGGGCTCGCCCCCGCGCGCGCCGTCACCTCCGACGAAGTTCTGACCGAGACCGCCGTATTGCGCGATCCGGAGATTCCGCCGGCGGGCAATGCGCACGGCGACGTCACCATCGTCGAGTTTTTCGATTACAATTGTCCGTACTGCCGCAGGCTCGCGCCGGAGCTTGCGCAGGTGGTTTACGACGACGGCAAGGTCCGGATGATCTTCAAGGACTGGCCGATTCTCGGGCCCGTCTCGGTCTATGCGTCGCGTCTGGCGCTGGCGTCGAAGTACCAGGGCAAGTTCGCCGCCGCGCACGAGGCGCTGATGAGCACCAGTTCACGGTTGACGGAGCCGCGCATTCGCGAGTTGCTGAGTGGTGCAAGGATCGACGTCGACCGCGCCCTCAAGGATATGGCCGCCAACGCCGGCGCGATCGATGCCATTCTGAAGCGCAACAACGCTCAGGCGACCGCTTTCGGATTCAAAGGAACGCCGGCGTTCATTATCGGAAAATTCCGTGTTCCCGGCCCGCTGACCATGGTCCAGTTCGACCAGGCCATCGCGGACGCGCGCAAGGCGGCCCGCGACAGGAAGTGACGCGGCGTCAGGTCAGGCCGGCCGACGCCTGCGGCGGCCACGGCCGGTCGGGCCGGTAGAATACCGCGATTTTCAGGCTCTCGGCGATGCGTTCGGCCTTTTCCATGAAAGCGGCGCGGATCGGATCTTCGCACAACTCGCGGCAGGTCTCGTCGAACAGCGCGAGCCACTGGGTGAACAGCTCCGGCCTCAGGCCAGGGATTACCATGTGTTTCATCATGGGATTACCCTTGTAGCGGCCGGTAGTCAGCATCACCGACGACCAGAACGCGTACATCTTCTCCAGATGATGGGGCCAGTTGTCCCTGATCTTGTTTTCGAAGATCGGCCCCAGCTCCGGATCGGCGCGCACCTTCGTATAAAAGGCGTCGACCAGTTGGACGATGCCGTCCTCTGACACATGATCCATTTTTTGCGGTGCGCTGTTCATGCGAGAAAAGCCATAACGATGACCCCGGCCACAGTCCAGATCAACGAATTGATCAACATGCGGACCAGGTTGGAATAATCGCCCGGGTTCTTGCCGTGGATTCCGAGAACGTTGCAGACAACGGTTCCCGGCAGCAGAAAAGGCTTTGCGATGCTATCGCTGATTGTGGCGTGACCCGAACTCATGGAGCCCTCCGTTCAAAGGATGGTCACCGCTATACATCCGTGGTTGCCTAAAAGCAATATTTAAAATATAGCTTTTGCGTGACCGCTCTTTCGGGAGACATGCATGCGCCTCACCACCTATTCGGATTACGCATTGCGGGTGCTGATGTACCTCGCGCTCAAGTCCGACGGGCTGTCGACTATCGCCGCGATCGCCGAAAGCTACGATATTTCCGAGGCTCACCTGATGAAGGTGGTCCATCAGCTCGGCGTGGCCGGATACATCGAGACGGTGCGCGGCCGGGGCGGCGGGTTGCGCCTCGCCAGGCCGGTCGAGGCGATCAGCCTTGCCGAGGTTATTCGCACCACGGAGCCGGACATGGCGATCGTGTCGTGCTTGAAGCCGACCAACGTGCCTTGCACGATCAACCCGAGTTGCGTGCTCAAGCGCGCGCTGCAACGGGCGCGTGATGCGTTCATGGAGGTGCTTGAAGGATATACGCTCGCCGACCTCGTAGCACCTCGCGCGCGTCTGGCGGGTTTGCTCGGCATTCCGCCGGGCGCGTCGCCGCAATAAAGCGGGATGAGGCCGATCCCATCGCACTGAGGGTCATCGTCGCGACGCGTTGAGCCTCGCTTGTGATCGAATCGGAAGCGGAATCCTCTGATTTTGAATCCTCTGATTTTGATCCGATGTGCTTGCTTCACGCCAACCGGCATCCACTTCGTTTGAAAACGCTTTAGTGGAATCGCGGCTTCTTCAGCATCCGGTCGCGGTCGATCGACGCCACCACCACGTCGAAGATGTCACCCTCGCGATAAAGCGTCAGCGGCACGTCGACGCCCGCGGGACCGAGCGCCCATAATTTCCGGTAGAACTGCGCCGGGTCCGACACCTTGTCGCCTTTCACTGCGAGGATCACGTCGCCGGTGCGGAGTTCGGCGCGGGCCGCCGGTCCCTTCGGCGCAATCCCGACCGTGACGACTTTGTCTTCGATCTCGGCGGCGTAGATGCCGAGCCAGGGGCGGGCCGGCCTGTTGACCCGCCCGGATTTTCGCAGGTCGTCGAGTGCGGGCTTCAGCAGATCGATCGGAACGCTCATGTTGAGATGTTCGGTCTGGCCGCCGTTCTCGCGCTCGAGTTGCAGCGAGCCGATCCCGATCAGTTCGCCCGCGGCCGAGATCACCCCGGCTCCGCCCCAGTTGGGATGGGCCGGGTGGGTGAAGATGGCGTCGTCGATCAGGTATTCCCAGTAGCCGGCGAATTCCTGCTTGGCGGCGATACGGCCGGCGAGCGAGCGGGTCCTGCCGCCGACGCCGCCCACCACAACCCTGTCATTCGCTGCGGTTGCGGCGGACGAACCCAGCGCCAGCGGTTCGAGGTCGAGGCGGCCGAGCGCCTGCAGCAAACCGAAGCCGCTCTCGCGATCGACGCCGAGGACGTCCGCCTGCACCACGCGGCCGTCGGCGAGGTGAAGCCACACGCTGTCAGCTTCGGTGATGAGGTATCCGACGGTCAGAACCAGGCCGTCGTCGATCACGACACCGTTGCCCGCGCGCTCCTCGCCGAGGGTGTGTGCGGTGAAGGCGTCGGGGGGAATGATCGAATGCAGTCCGACCACGGCGGACAATGCGCGGTCCAGATCGAATTGGTAGTCGTCGCGGCGCGGCTGCGCGGCGGCCGGCACCTTCCATTCCGTCAATGAGGCCATGCGAATTCTCCGTTCCACGCGAATTCGGGCGACGGTCTGTTGTTGAACAGAAGTCACTGCACAACGATCCTAGACCTCAAATGTTCGCTGTGAAAGCGGCGGGATCGGCTCCGCATGTTGGGGAACCGCCCCGCACCCCGCGTCCGATGTGCCGGGCCGGCGATCAGATGCCGACTATATTTGCGGAGTCTCCTCCCATTCAGCGGATAGCGGAGCGTCGATTTCGCAAATAATTCCGGCTGGATCGTAAATAATTCGAACCTCACCTTTGAGCTCGATGGCCAGCACACGCTCGATCAGCTGCGAACCGAATCCCCTTCGGCTCGGAGGCGACACTTCCGGACCATCCTGCTCCTGCCAACGGAAAATAAGCTCGGGAGAGCTTTTGTGTTTGATGCTCCACTTGATGATGACCCTGCCGGTGGGGACCGAAAGCGCGCCATACTTGGCGGCGTTTGTCGCCAATTCATGGAGCGCGAGCGTGAGAGCCAGCGCGGATTTCGGCGAGAGCCGCAGGTCCGGCCCATCGATCTCAAACCGCTGGCGTCCATGCATCGTCAGCATTTGCGCCACGACATCCTTCAGTTCTGCGCTATCCCAATTTTCCCGGGTAATCAGATCGTGAGCGTTCGACAGCGCAAGCAGACGCGCCTCGAATTTCCGAAAATCCTCGCTTTCAGCCCCAATGCCGCGAAAACTCTGTCGCGCGATCGCCAGCACGGTCGAAAGGTTGTTTTTCAGCCGGTGCTTCATTTCACGCAGCAGCGTGGTATGCATCCGCTCGGCCGCCTTGCGCTCGGTGATGTCGCGGGCGATTTTCGAAGCGCCGATGATGCGGCCGTCATTGTCCCTGATCGGTGAGATCGTCAGGGATAGCTCGACCAGGCTGCCGTCTTTCCGCCTTCGAATTGTCTCGAAATGCTCGACCCGCTCGCCCTTGCGAAGTCGCGCCAGTATAGCGGGTTCTTCGTCCTGTCGGTTGTCCGGGATCAGAATGGTAATGGGTTTGCCGACAACTTCTTGAGCCTGGTAGCCAAACAGCCGTTCGGCTCCGACATTCCAACTGGTGATGATGCCATCGAGGTTTTTGCTGACGATCGCATCGCCGGACGATTCGACGATGGCAGCGAGGCGCGCGCTCGCCAGCTCGGCTCGTTTGCGGTCACTGATATCAACCGCGACGCCGGACATCCGCCAGGGCTCGCCGGCCTCATCGTAAAGACACTGACCGTGCACTTCGAGCCAATGGATTGTCTTGTCCTGGCTTATGACGCGATATTCCAGGAGACATTTTTCTCCCGTGGCAATCGCTTGCTGTATAGCTTGGCTCACCCGCTCAACGTCATCCGGATGAATACCCGCGAGATAGTCGGCGAGCGGAGCGCCGCTTTCGCCCTTCTGGGGATCCAAGGAGAACATGGCCGCGAAACGGGCATCCGAATAGACGGTGTCTGTTCGGAGGTCGGTATCGAACGTCCCGATCATGCCGGCAGCGTGGAGGGCGTAGGAGAGGCGTTCTTCTGTCCTCGCCAATGCCTTCTCGGCGGCAATCCGTTGTGTTGTTTCCTCGACGATACACAGAACGCCATCGACGGTGCCGGATGGGTCGTGGACCGGTGAGTAGGAAATATCAAAGTAAACGGTTTCCGGATAGCCGCGTCGCTCGATATAGAACGGGCGATCCTTCGCCGACACCGTGTCGCCGGTTGTTAGAACCCGCCTCAATAACGGTTCAAGATCGTTCCACAGTTCGGCCCAGTTCTCCCGCGCTGGTCGTCCCAGCGCCCTTGGATGCTTGTCGCCGATGGTCGGAGCGTAGGCATCGTTATACAACGCTACCAGTTCGGGGTGCCAAAACAGCACGATTTCTGCCTTCGCGGGTAACATCAAGCCGACGACGGACTTCAGATGCGCAGGCCAGCTCGAAATCGGGCCCAGGCTGGTTGTGGACCAATCGAATGCGCGAATAAGCTTTCCCATTTCACCTCCGTGAAATGGAAAAGCTTCGTTGTTGTTTTCCGGGTCTTCCGCCTTCTGGTCGGTCACGGCCTGGTCGGTCACGGCTGACAAACGTCTCAATTGGAGGCGGCAGCTTTACATAACTACCGTCGGAATGAAACGACGAAGCGAGACGCCGGCGCTTTCAGTTCGGGCGCCCTGGCTGATCAATCGGCCCGATCATGACGCAGTCGGGCGGCCGCTGTTATTGCATGGCTCGAGCGCCTGCGCAGCGCCGCCGATCTCGCTATTGCGAGATCGGGACGCGGGGGGTCGAAAGCACGCGCTCCGGAAACCGGATATCCCTCGACTTTGAATGATGGCAAACGGGCAGTGAACCGCTGCGGTCATTCCCCCGAAACTGGCGATGAAGTGCACGGCCTGCCCGAAGACGTTTATTGAGGCGAACGGCATCCGAGCCGCGCAGTTCACCGCGATCGGTGCGCTCAGCAATGTCGAACTGCGGTGCATGGATTCCGGCGCTGCTCTCATTGGTATGGAGACCTGAACGATAGCGGGGGGGGGGGGGAAGCCGAGGTTTTCCGATTTTCGGGAACATGCTGGCGGTCCGCACGTTCCGATTCGAATGTTGCCGGGAGCAGCGGAAGCTCCGTCCATGCTTTCCTGAGGAGATTTAGATGACGACATGCGAAACTTGCGGCAATGACTATGACAAGGCCTTTCAGGTCACTATGAATGGCCAGACCCATACGTTCGACAGCTTTGAATGCGCGATTCACGCACTAGCGCCAGCATGCAAGCATTGCGGGACACGAATAGTGGGACATGGCCTGGAGCAAGAGGGCGTGTTCTATTGTTGTGACCACTGCGCATCCAAGGATGGTATCTCGGGGCTTCGGGACCGGCTGTGATCATGTGAAGGTGGGCTGGCAGACAAGAAGCAGGATCGCGGTGGGAGACGTGCGATCGTCATAATTGTTGTTTCAGATGAAGCGCATCGGCGGGAGCCGCGCTTTTCTGATCGTTGTCGAAGTAAGCATAGACATCGAAGCCACTCCGCTTCCATGTCAGGAAGCTGGCGGCCCAGTCGCGCAACGTTTGCTGGCTGTAGTGATCCTTGTAGCGTCCTTCAGGCCCATGCCCGCGAACATAGAGGAAATCGGCCGTGCGCTCCCACGGCGATGGCGCGTCATGATGATCGGAAATGCAAAGCGCGATATTGCGATCGGCCAGCAGCCGCATGGTCTCCGGCGCATACCAGCTCGGGTGACGAAATTCGAATGTATATCGTCGTTTCCTGCGAAGGAGTTTGAGGAATCGCGCCAATCGTTCCTGATCCGCTTTCATATTTGGAGGGAGTTGGAATAGCACGGGCCCGGCTTTTCCACCCAGCAGGGAAAGGCGTTGCTCAAGGAGCTTCACGCTGTCCGCCGAGGCATCCGACAGACGCTTCCAATGGGTGATGAAGCGGGAGGCCTTCCAGGCAAAGACAAAATCATATCCGGTCAGATCATGCCAGGATTCCACCGTCTGCGTTGAAGGTGTTCGGTAGAACACGCCGTTGAGTTCGGCCGTTCCAAATTGGGAGGCATAGTAGGAAAGCTGGTGTTTCACCATCAATCCGGAGGGAAAGAAGGCGCCGCGCCACGATGTGTAGTGCCAGCCTGACGTACCGATGCGAATCCTCGCCATCGCGATGTTCCTGCTATTCGGTCTCGGGACCGATCAATCTCCCCGGAAGAGGCCGGCGGCTCAGGCTGTTCGTGTCAGTTTGTCGAGCGTGATCGGAAGATCGCGCACGCGCACGCCGGTTGCGTGATAAACGGCATTGGCAATCGCGGCTGCGACGCCGACGATGCCGATCTCTCCAAGCCCTTTGATTCCCATCGGGTTGACGAAGTCGTCCTGCTCGTCGACGAAGATCACATCGATGTCGTGAACGTCGGCATTCACCGGGACATGATACTCGGCGATATTGGCATTCATGATCCGCCCCAGGCGATGGTCGATCAGCGTTTCCTCATGCAAGGCCATGCCGATGCCCCATACCATTCCGCCCATGATCTGGCTGCGGGCGGTCTTGGGGTTTAGGATGCGTCCTGCCGCCACGGCGCTGACGATACGGGCGACGCGGATCACGCCGATGTCCTCATCGACCCTCACTTCCGCAAAGATCGCCGAGTGGGTATTGTGCGCGTGGGCCTTGTCCTTGGCGAAGGTGGTCTGCTCTTTGCGTTCAATCCGGTCGATCGATGCCGCACGCACCACGTCGGCGATCGCAATGGCGTCCCGCCTATTGGCGCGCGATGTGATTGCGCCGTCGACAAGCATCACCTCGTCGTTGCTCAAGCCTTTGAACGGCGAGCCGGGGATATGTTGCGCCAGTTTCAGAAGGTCGTCCCGGATCGCCTTGCCGGTGGTGACAATCCCATTCGAGACCGAGGCCGCCATCCACGATCCACCTTCCACCGGCGACTGCGGGAGCGTGGAATCGCCGAGCTTGATCGAGATCGCCTCGATCGGAAGGCCGAGCACGTCGGCGGCCACTTGCGTCATGATCGTGTAGGTTCCGGTGCCGATGTCGGCGGTAGCGCATGACACTTCGGCATGGCCGTTCGATGTAAGAGCGATGCGGACGGTGATCGGCATTTGTAAGGCTTCCCACACGCCGGTCGCCATGCCCCAGCCGATCAACTCCCGGCCTTCCCGCATTGAGCGCGGCGCTCCGCTACGTCGGTCCCAGCCGAAAGCCTCCGCACCCCGGCGGTAGCATTCACGCAGGTTCTTGCTGCTGAAGGGCAGCCCGGTGCGTTGATCTCGATCGGAATAGCATGTCAGCCGGAGTTCGACCGGGTCCATCCCGAGCGCAACCGCCAATTCATCCATCGCTGCTTCCAGCGCATAGACGCCGGTCGCGGCGCTTGGCGCCCGCATGTCGCAACTGGTGGCAAGATCGAGGTGGGCGAGTTTGTGCTGGTAGCTGGCCGTTTCGCTCTTGTAGAGCAGGCTCGACCAGGTCGTCTCGTTCCGATGAAAGTCCTCATATCGGGATGTCGAAGTCACCGCGTCGTGGGCAATCGCATTCAGGGCGCCATCCGCCGTTGCCCCGAGCTGGATGCGCTGGATCATCGCCGGCCGGTAGCCGAGTGCGTACATCTGTTGACGCGTCAGCACGAGCCGCACCGAGCGATGGACCGCCCGGGCGGCCAGCACGGCGAGAGCCGCCTGATAGGCGGGGCGCAAGCCCGATCCGAACGCGCCGCCGACAAAAGGCGACACGACGCGGATATCGTCGGGATCGCATTCGAATACGCGGCACAGATAGCCATGAACGTTCTGCACACCCTGGGTCTTGTCGTAGACGGTCAGCTTTCCATCGTTCCAGATGGCGGTGGAGGCAAACAGCTCCATCGGATTGTGGTGCTCGATGGGGACAAAATAGTCGGCGTGATGCCGGACATCGGACGTCGCGAAGGCGCTCGCCGCATCGCCCCGTGGCTTCGCAGGTGCATCGAGTGCAACGGCCTTGTCGCGCGCTCGAGCGAAGTCGGTGACATGCGGCTCCTCGTCATAGGTGATATCGATGAGGGACGCGGCGTAGCTGGCGGTTTCAGAATCCTCGGCCAGCACCAGCGCGACCGGCTGGCCGCTGAACTGGATACGGTCGTCATACAACGGTCGGAACGGGGAGCCTTCCTCCGGCGCAACGTCGTCCTTGTAGGCTTTGTCGCTATCGGCCATCGCCGGACGATCTTGGTGCGTGAGCACGGCGATGACGCCTTCAACGTCCATTGCGCGGGCCCTGTCGATCCGCTTGATATGACCTTTTGCGATTGGAGAAGTCACGATGCTGGCGTGGACAAGATCGGGTGCGCCGAATTCCGCCGCATAGCGCGCGACACCGGTGACTTTGTCCCGTCCGTCGACGCGGGATGTTGCCGTACCGATATAGTTGGTCATCGATGCACTCGCTTGTCTGATCGGCTCAATCGTTTCGGCGATTGCGGCCCTGGGCGATGTTCCGCTTCCGAGAATGCCGAATGCGGCGGCACCCCGGAGCAGGGTGCGGCGATCGAGTTCTGGCGATCCGCATGCCTTCCACTCCGGATGTATTGTGTTTTCGCTCACGCGATTCTCTTGTCCGATTGGGATTGCGGCGTGCCTTGCGCAGCCTGATTCAGCGCGCGAATGATGGTCCGCTGCGCGAGATCAATCTTGAAATCGTTATGGCCGTATCCCTTTGCATCACGCAGGATGACCTTCGCCGCCCTGGCGAACGTATCCTGCTCGACGGGTTGTCCCGCCAAAACTGCCTCGGCCTCCGGATCGCGCCAGGGCTTGTGGGCGACCCCGCCGAGCGCCAGTCGCGCCTGGCGAATGGCGCCATTATCGATCTCAAGCGCGGCTGCGACAGAGACCAGCGCGAAGGCATATGACAGCCGATCGCGGATTTTCAGATAGGTATAGTTGGTGCGGAAGCCGTGCGCGGGAAGCTCGACCGCGGTAACGATCTCTCCGGATTCGAGATTTGTGTCGCGCTCCGGCGTATCGCCGGGCAGGCGATGGAAATCCGCCATCGGGATCGTGCGTACACCGTGAGGGCCTGTGACATGAACAGTAGCATCGAGCGCCGCCAGCGCGACGCACATGTCGGACGGATGGGTTGCAATGCAAGCCTCGCTGGTTCCGAGGATGGCATTGATCCGGTTGACGCCGCCGATGGCCGAGCATCCGCTGCCCGGCTTGCGTTTGTTGCACGGCGTCGCGACGTCATAGAAGTACAGGCAACGCGTTCGCTGCAACAGATTACCGCCCGTCGACGCCATGTTGCGTAGCTGCGTCGAAGCACCCGCGAGAATGGCGCTCGACAGGAGCGGATAACGATCTTTTACCTGTGGGTGCCATGCGAGATCCGAATTCAGCACCAGTGCGCCGATGCGAAGTCCTCCGTTCGACGTCTCTTCCACCGCTCGCAGCGGCAGATGAGAAATATCGATCAGTCGGGTCGGCCGCTCGACGTCGTATTTCATCAGGTCGACGAGGTTGGTGCCGCCGGCGATAAACCTGGCCGAACTGTCGGCGGCGGACTGTCTCACGGCGTCGGCGATGTCCTGTGCCCGCGAATACTGAAAGCTGTTCATGTCGCCTTCATTGCCTCTTCGATGGCCGTCACAATGTTGGGATAGGCGCCGCAGCGGCAGATGTTGCCGCTCATTGTCTCGCGGATTTCGTCACGCGTTCTGGCCCTGCCCTCGCGGAGTAGAGCAACCGCCGAGCAGATCTGTCCCGACGTGCAGTAGCCGCACTGAAAGGCGTCGTGATCGATAAAGGCCTGCTGCACCGGATGGAGGACCCCATCACGAGCAAGACCCTCGACCGTGGTGATTTCAGCGCCATCATGCATCACCGCGAGCGTGAGGCAGGCATTGATCGGTCGCCCGTTCAGCAACACAGTGCAGGCGCCGCACTGACCATGGTCGCAACCCTTCTTCGTGCCTGTAAGATGCAACCGGTCGCGCAACGCGTCCAGCAGCGTCGTCCAGGGTGCGATCTCCAGTTGCGTCCTGTCGCCGTTGATAAGCAGTGCAACGGAAACCTTCTGCATGGGCGATGCGCTCCGACCTGACGCCATGGCCGTCGCCGGAGGAGCATGAGAGGCTGCCATATGCATTCTCCGAGGATGCGATAACTTCAAAAGGTGCGATAACTTCAATTCGGTGCGGCCCCGGGTGTTCCTTCGCGACGTTTCGGCGTTAAGGGGCGCGGCGGTATCGACATCGCCAATGCATTACAAACGGTGGCCGGAGAGACCAACTTATGTTCCCGACGTCACGGTCCAAATCTACCAATCGAAGCAACCGCTCCATGATCCCCGACGTTAGTCACGTTAGTCAGAGGTGTACCTGAGAGGTGGGCCATGGTCGAAATTAAGGAACTGACCCGCCAGGCGGATGACCTGCACGAACTTGCGAAACGGGAAAAGGATCCGAAAGTCCGTGACCGGTTGAACCGGATGGCGGATGCTTACAGCCATATGGCTGAAATCGGGTCGGGCGCCGCACCGCCATCGCTACACGGACTGATGGATGCGCTGACGACTTCGGACAACGGAAAATCCGCCGAGCGTTCCCCGGCAAAGGTGATGCCGGAACCATCCGGCGCGGATTCAATGAAGCGAACAAACGAGCCCCCGAAGCGGCGCGAGGAGAATGAGCAAGATCCCGGCAAGGCGTCAACTGACGCTTTTGCGCGTCGAAAAAAGACCAATACTGGTTAGCTCGCTAACAGCGTGCAGCATCAGATCACGACTTCTTCTTTGAAGCCTTCTTCTTGGATGCCGCCTTCTTGGGTACTTTCTTTCCCTTTTTTCGGGCCTTTGACAGGCCGATAGCGATTGCTTGCTTGCGACTTTTCACCTTACCGCCCTTGCCGCCTGGCCCGCTTTTGGCGGTCCCTTTTTTGTAGCGGCGCACCTCTTTCTCGACATCGCTTCCTGAGCTTTTCGAATAGCGGCGCTTGGTGGCCTTTTTCGCTTTCCTCGCCATGGGAAGTCCTCAGGTCGTTTCGTTGCCCATCTGCAACTCGCGGTTCGGTTCAGGGTTCCAGCGCCAGGGAATTGCGGTGTTTGGTGAGAGAGACCAGACCTCCATCACCTCGCTTGCTTCGGCCGGTTCGATCTGGGCAGTCATAACGCTGTTCAAAGGGTCGTAGCGAGGCGGGCATCGTGTGCTTTATCCGACGAACTGCACAAAGCATTCTATGATGACCCTGTAACGAGATCGATTGCACTCAAGGGCCGTGGAACGCACGCAGGGAACGATAAGCCGGGACAAGATTTCTTCATTCTGAGAAATCGGAGAGCTGCAATGCTGCAAACCACCTATCCCGCTCCGCCTTATCCGGCTCAACAGCAGTCAATGCCGGGCCATACTTCAAGCATGAATCCGGCGCCGGATCATGGAGAGACGACTTACGAAGGTTCTGGCCGGCTTGCAGGAAAGCGAGCAGTCATCACGGGCGGCGATAGCGGTATCGGTCGCGCGGTTGCGATCGCCTATGCCAGAGAAGGGGCCGATGTCTTGCTTGCCTATCTCGATGAGGACGAGGACGCGCGCGAGACCGCCAGACTCGTCGAAGAAGCAAAACGGAAAGCGGTATTGGTCCGGGGCGACATCCAGCATGCGGCGCACTGTCAGGCAATCATCGAGCGGGCTGTCTCAGAGCTTGGCGGGATCGATATCCTCGTCAACAATGCCGCGCATCAGGCGACGTTCGAAGACCTTCAGGATATCACTGATCAGGAGTGGGATCTGACCTTCAGGGTCAACATCCATGCGATGTTCTATCTGACGAAGGCCGCCGTCCCGCATATGAAACCCGGCGCGTCGATCATCAACACCGCCTCCATCAACTCTGATGATCCCAATCCGACGCTGCTTCCCTATGCGACCACCAAGGGGGCGATCCATAATTTTACAGCCGGACTTGCGCAATTGCTTGCTGAGAAGGGCATTCGGGTCAATGCGGTCGCACCGGGGCCGATCTGGACGCCGTTGATTCCGTCGACGATGCCGCCGGAGGCGGTGAAGAATTTCGGCAAGAACACGCCGATGAAACGCGCAGGGCAGCCAGCGGAACTTGCGACGGCGTATGTCATGCTCGCCGATCCTCTCTCCAGCTACGTTTCGGGTGCCACGGTCGCGGTGACCGGCGGTCGGCCCTTTCTTTGAGGAGTGTCGAGCGATGAGTACAAGTCACAAGGGAAGCGGACAACTGGACGATGGGAAGCCGCGTCTGAGCGAGGATGATATTCAACGGGAAAAGTTCGGCCCGAGAGGAGTTCCCGGTCAGCAAGACCCGGCGCGGATGGTGCCGCAGCAGGAGAAGAACACTCCGAAGAATATTGATCCCGGCCATACAGCTTAGGTGTTTAGCCCCACCGACGATTGGTACGATCGCGAAACCTGGCGAGGTTGATGCGAGAGCGTCAGCGGCGAAAAAGAAGAGAAGTGAGAGACATCGCTGAAATTCGAAGGACTTGCGCCTAACAGAAACTCCGGCGCAGGCCTATGGATCGAGTTCGGTGTCCCAATAGAGATAGTCCAGCCAGCTCTCGTGCAGGTAGTTCGGCGGAAACAGCCTGCCGTTGCGATGCAACTGATGCACGGTCGGTGCGAACGGAGCCTGGCGGGGAAACATTCCCGCTTGGTGCGGCGTCAGGCTTCCTTTTCGCAGATTGCAAGGCGAGCACGCGGCGACGACGTTCTCCCACGTGGTCTGGCCGCCTTTGGAGCGCGGAATGATGTGGTCGAAGGTGAGATCCTCGGGCGCGCCGCAATATTGGCAATGGAAGCGGTCGCGCAGGAACACGTTGAACCGGGTGAAGGCGGGATGGATGGACGGCTTGACGAAGGATTTCAGTGACACCACGCTCGGAAGCTGAATTTCGAACGAGGGGCTGCGCACTGCGCGGTCGTAGTGTTCGACGATGTTGACGCGATCGAGGAACACTGCCTTGATCGCGTCCTGCCACGACCAGAGAGACAGCGGATAGTAACTCAGCGGCCGAAAGTCCGCGTTCAGGACCAGCACCGGCCAGCCGCCTTGCGAGACATGCGCGTTCAAGCAGCGCCTCCAGAGCATTTTTCCGGTCAGGTGAACACCGGGAAATGCATCCAATATCCTGTTATGACCGCGCTCGCCCTGATCGCAAACGGTTTCGCCGAGCGCACCCGAGTTGAATGTCAGGCCGCTTCGGCTCCGAGGCGGCCAGCGCCGGCATACTACAGGCAGCGTGGCGGGATTGTGAAGAGCACAAGCCCGGCATTTCGGGCGGGCCACGGTTGCGGTCCTGCGGCGGGCCGGCTCACTTCGACCCGGCACCCACGCCCTCGCGGCTCTTGATGACCTTGTAATAGGCCCACCATAGATGCGCCGCGGCGCCGCGCAGGGGTCGCCACGGTTCTCCGAGCGGGACCATCTGCTGCGGCGTAGGTCGCGCCGTCAGGCCGAGGCCGATTTTGATCGCTTCCTGAAGCGCGACGTCGCCGGCGGGCCAGGCATCGCCATGGCCGAGGCAGAACAGCAGGTAAACGTCGGCGGTCCAAGGTCCGATGCCGCGATGCCGGACCAGCGTGGCATGGGCGGCGTCGGCATTCTCCTCGGCCAGCACGTCGAGGTTGAGGCGTCCCGCCGCGATCTCGCTGGCAAGAAGTTTCAGCGTGGCGATCTTCGCCGCCGACAGCCCCAGCTGGCCGAGACGGTCATTGCGGGCTTTACGGATCGCGTCGTGATCGAAAGGCGTGAACGCCGCGCTGAGCCGCCCCCAGATCGCTCCGGCGCTTGCAGTGGACAGTTGCTGGCCGCAGATGATCGCGGCGAGACCTTCGAAGCCCGGCTGGCGCCGCCGAAGGGCGGGCAGGCCGGTGCGGTCCAGGATTGGCTTCAATCGCGGGTCCTGCTTCACCAGCGCACGGATGGCGTCGTCGAGGTCGGACTGGGTTTGCAAGTGGACGGTCATTGTTCATTTAAACAGCGCGACATGGCCGGGCTTGTCCCGCCCTCCACGTCTTGCAACATATCCACTCCTCGAGCGGTCCGGAATTTTTGTGGCTGATCTGCCTTCGTGTCCGTTCCGTATTGTACGAAGACGTGGATGGCCGGGACAAGCCCGGCCATGACGGAACACCAAGTCATGCCGCCACCCGTTTTCCGTTTTGCGCCATCGCCGAACGGATTGCTGCATCTCGGGCACGCCTTTTCGGCGCTGCTGAATTACGACGCCGCGCGGCGGAGCAGGGGACGTTTCCTGCTGCGGATCGAGGACATCGACGCGACCCGCTGCCGCTCCGAATTCGAAGCGGCGATCTATGAAGACCTCGGCTGGCTCGGGATAACCTGGGAGACGCCGGTGCGGCGGCAGTCGGACCATCTTGCCGATTATCGCGCGGCGCTCGACCGGCTGGCCGCGCTTGGGTTGCTCTATCCGAGTTTCGAGAGTCGCGCCGAGATTGCGGCCCTGGTGAAGGCACGCGAGGCGGAGGGGATCTGGCTGCGCGATCCTGACGGCGCGCCGCTCTATCCGGGCGCGGCAAAGTCGCTTCCCGCCAGTGAACGGCAACGGCGGTTGCGATCCGGTGCACCCTTCGCGCTGCGGCTGGACATGGACGCGGCGTGCAGGCTCGCGGGAAATCTTACATGGACCGAGCGGGGCTCCGGTCCCGGCGGCGAGACCGGCGAGGTCGTCGCGCGGCCGGAAGCCTGGGGCGATGTCATTCTGGCGCGCAAGGATACGCCGACCAGCTATCATTTGTCGGTGGTGGTCGACGACGCCCTGCAAGGCGTCACCAACGTCGTGCGCGGGCAGGACCTGTTCTGGTCGACGGCCGTGCACCGGCTGCTGCAAGCGCTCCTCGACCTGCCGCGACCGGTCTATCGCCACCATGATCTGATCCGGGACGGGGCCGGCAAGAAGCTGTCGAAGTCATCGGCGGCGACGGGCTTGCGGGAATTGCGCGTCCGGGGGATGACGGCCGGGGAAGTCAGGAGACTGATCGGCCTGCCCTGAAATTGCCGCATGCCGCAATGCTTGCTTGGGTTCAACACCCGCCCGCGTGACTCCTGCGCCCGGGCCGTGGCATGCTGGCGCGGGTTGGGGGAAGGACATCATGGCGCCGACATCGCGTGCCTCGCGCAAGCCGCATAAGCCGAAAAAGCCGCACAAGCCTAAAAAGCGACCGGCAAAAACGCACGGTTCGAAGAAGGCTGCAGAGCCGGCGAAGGTCAGGCGACGGCCGGCGCAGTCGTCGTCCGGCATCGTCGAGACCGCGCTGGCGGCGTTCGCGCATGAAGTACGCACCCCGCTCACCGGAATCCTCGCCGTCAGCGACCTGCTCGCCACCTCCGATCTCGGTGAGCGCGAACGGCGCTGGGTCGAGACCATCAAGGCCGGCGCCGATCATCTCGCCAGTCTGGCGACGCTCTTCGTCGATGCGGCGCGAAGCCGTCAGTCCGCGCCGGGCGGGCGGCAGGACTTCTTCGATCTGCGCGCGCTGGCGCGCAACGCCGGGGATTCGCTCGCCGGCCGCGCCACCGCCAGGGGCTTGCGTTCGGCGGTCGAAATTTCCGATGAACTGCCGGCGTTCGTGACCGGCGATCCCGTTCGCCTGCGCGCGGCGCTGGAGAATCTGATCGACAATGCCGTCAAGTTCACGGAGCGGGGCGATGTCGTGCTTCTGGCCACGGCGTCGCCGCGTCCGAAAGGAAAAATCGGCGTCACCTTTGCGGTCTCCGATAGCGGCATCGGCGTGTCGCTCGCCGAGATCAAGCGGTTGTTCCGCCCCTTCTCGCAGGCCAACGTCTCGATTGCGTCGCGCTTTGGCGGCGCCGGCCTCGGGCTGTCCTCGGTGAAGCAACTGGCGCGCGCGATGGGCGGGGACGTCACTGTGGCGCAGCGGCGCGGCGGCGGCACCACCTTCACCCTCACCGTGCTGCTGGCGTCGGCCGCGGGGCCGGTGACAGCCCCTGGCGACGACCTCGATGCGGCATCGGCTTTTTCGGACGGACTGCGGGTTCTCAGCGTCGAGGACAATCCGTTCGGCCGCGTCGTGCTCAACGCGATTCTCACCGAGCTTGGCCATCAGGCCGAGTTCGTCGGGCGAGGGGAGGATGCCGTCGGGCGCATCGCTCAAGGGGGCTTTGACGCGGTGCTGATGGATATGGTGCTGCCCGGCATCAGCGGGATCGAGTCGATCAGGCGGATCCGGGCTCTTGCTGCGCCGTCGGGACGTGTCGCCATCATCGGCGTCTCCGGCAGAAGCGACGACGAGGCGGCATCGCGCGCGGCCGGCGGCGATGCGTTCCTCGTCAAACCGGTTTCTCCCCGCGCTTTAGCGACTGCGCTGCTTGAAGCGAAACGCCGCGCGGCAGCCGTGACTTGATGATGGCCGCGTTCAATTCGCCGCCGAACACGAAGATCGCGGCGATGAAGTAGAGAAACACCAGCGCGATGACGACCGAGGCCAGGCCCGCATACATCGTCACGTAGTTGTAGGCGAAGCGGGCAAGGTAAAGACCGAAGCCGACGCCCGAGACCAGCGACGCCAGCATGGTGAAAATGATGCCGGGGATGATCTGAAGGAAGGATCGCCGGCCCGCCGGCAGCCACGCGTGCAGGATCACGAGCGCGATGAACATCGCAAGCACGGTGATGCCGTAGCGGGCGATGTTGAGCAGGCTTTCGTTCGATTCGACGATCAGCGGGATGTGACGCCTCGCAGCAGCGATGATCAGCGGGCCGAGCACGATCAGGAACGCCATCGCCAGCGCCGTCACCGCGGCAACCAGTGTATAGCCGATCGATTCCAGCCGCA
Source organism: Nitrobacter sp. 62-23 (assembly GCF_001897285.1). Classification (GTDB taxonomy): domain Bacteria; phylum Pseudomonadota; class Alphaproteobacteria; order Rhizobiales; family Xanthobacteraceae; genus Nitrobacter. The sequence goes on along the minus strand of NZ_MKSM01000082.1, from coordinate 18,724 downwards.
GCCAGTACCAACGGCGCTGCTCGATCACCGCATAGGCGCGGTTGAGCGCCACCCTCAGGCTCTCGACGCCGTTCGATGCGAAATAGACCGCCAGCACGGCGCCGACGGTCAGCGCGTCGCCTCGCGTCGTCGTCAGCACGTCGTGGATTTCGCCGGACAACGCCTTGGCGACCTGGTCCGGCCAGATCTGGAGCATCAGTTCGGCCGCCTGGTCTGCAAGCTCCTTGGACCCGAAGAAGCCCGCCAGCGACGTCAGAACGATCAGAAACGGGAATAGCGCCATCAGTGTGGACAGCGCGATATGGCTTGCGATCGCCCAGCCATCGTCGGCAAGGAACGTGTAGAAGGCGTCCGTTCCGATCCGGTAGGCGTAGCGGATTTGTCTCACGTTTTACCCCGGTCAAGGTCGGAGGGCGCTTCGCCGACACCGGTTACTATCTGATATCAATACATAAAAGGCCAGATCGTTGCGTGGGGTCGAATTCTTCGCGAGGTCATGGCGCAGCCGTGGCTGCGGTGTTATGTATGACCCATGACGATATTCCTGAGCATGGTTTTGGTCCCCGTCGCGGTGGCCTCGGTCGCCGCCGTATTGTTGATGGGCTTGGTCAATATGATGCGCGGCGGTAGTCCCAACCGCTCGCAGAAACTGATGCGGATGCGGGTTTTCCTGCAGTTCGTTGCGATTGTCATCACCATGGTGACGATCTGGATGATGGGACAGTGACGGATTGATAGCCCGGCACGGGCAGGATTGATGGTCGTTCTCAACCGCATCTATACGCGTACCGGCGATGACGGCACCACCGCGCTCGGCACCGGGGAGCGCCGCCCGAAATACGATCTCCGCGTCGGCGCCTACGGAACCGTCGATGAAACCAACGCCGCCATCGGCGTGGTACGGCTTCATCTTTCCGGCGCGCCTGATCTGGACGGGATGCTGGGCCGCATCCAGAACGATCTCTTCGACCTCGGCGCCGACCTAGCAGTGCCCCAGCGCGAAGGCAAAGCCGAACGGTTGCGTGTATTATCCAGCCAGGTGGTGCGTCTGGAAAATGATATCGACAGACTCAACACCGGTCTGTCTGAGCTGACATCGTTCGTGCTACCGGGAGGGACGCCCGCCGCGGCATATCTGCACTTGGCGCGAACCATCTGCCGCCGCGCGGAGCGCATGATGGTGGAACTCGCGTCGCGGCCGGGTGAGCCGGTCAACGATGCCGCGGTCCAATACATGAATCGGTTGTCGGATTTTCTGTTCGTGGCCAGCCGGTTTATGAATGACAAGGGCGCGCGTGATGTGCTCTGGGTCCCCGGACAAAACAGGTGACACGTTGTCGTGACGCGGATCAGGCCGATCCCAGGTCGGCGCTTCGCTCGAAAACGCTATCAGGACTGCGATTTTTGCCCGTCGCGCGTTGACCACCGGAAACGGGACCTTTAGGTTCCGCGCCGAAGCACACATTTCTGGAGCATGATCCGATCAAGTTGCATCGGACCATGCTCCAGAAATTATTGTCTGGTCGCATTTTTTCGCGGCGAACCGGTATCCACTTCGCCGGAAAATGCTCTAGTTGATCCAGCCAAAGCTCGGTTCGAGAGAGGGGCGATGAAGATTCTGGTGCCGGTCAAGCGGGTTGTCGATTTCAACGTGCAGATCCGGGTCAAAAGCGACGGCTCTGGCGTTGACATTGCCAAAGCCAAGATGTCGATGAATCCGTTCGATGAGATCGCGATCGAGGAAGCCCTGCGCCTTCAAGAGGCCGGCAAGGCGAGCGAAGTCGTGCTGGTGTCGATCGGACCCGCCCAAGCCGCGGAAACGATCCGCACCGGCCTTTCGATGGGCGCCGATCGCGGCATCCTGGTTCGGTCCGAGGCGCCGGTCGAACCGTTGGCGGTTGCAAAGATTCTCAAGGCCGTTGTCGAAGAGGAAGGCCCCGGTCTGATCATTCTCGGCAAGCAGGCCATCGACGACGATTCGAACCAGACCGGCCAGATGCTGGCGGGACTGCTCGGATGGGCGCAGGCGACCTTCGCGTCGAAGCTTGAAGTCGACGGGGCCTACTTCAAGGTGACGCGCGAAATCGACGGCGGTCTGCAGACGGTCCGCCTCAAGGCGCCGGCGATCGTGACGACGGACCTCCGGCTCAACGAACCGCGCTACGCCAGCCTTCCGAACATCATGAAGGCGAAGAAGAAGCCGATCGTGGAGAGGGCCGCCGAACTGTACGGCGTCGATCTCGCACCGCGCCTCGAAGTCCTCAGGACAACCGAACCTCCGGGCCGCAAGGCCGGCGTCAAGGTCAAGGACGTCGCCGAACTGGTGTCCAGGCTCAGGAACGAAGCCGGGGTGATCTGATGACCACGTTGCTGCTTGCCGAACACGACCACGCTTCACTGAAGGATGTGACCACCAAGGCGCTGACCGCGGCCGCCCAGCTTGGCGCGCCGGTTGACGTGCTTGTCGCCGGTGAAAACGCCAGGGGTGCCGCCGAGGCGGCCGCGAAACTGAGCGGGGTCGCGAAAGTGCTGCTCGCGGACGCCCCGGCCTACGCCCACGATCTCGCCGAGCCGCTCGCCGCGCTGGTCCGCTCGCTGGCGCCGGGTTACGACGCGTTCGTTGCGCCCGCGACGTCGCGCTTCAAGAACGTGATGCCGCGCGTCGCCGCGCTGCTCGACGTGATGCAGATCTCGGAGATCATCAAGGTGGTCGCGCCCGATACGTTCGAGCGGCCGATCTATGCCGGCAACGCGATCCAGACGGTCAAGTCCAGGGACGCCAAAAAGGTCATCACGGTTCGGAGTTCGACTTTCGCCGCGACCGGGGAAGGCGGTAGCGCTCCGGTGGAGGCCGTCGCCGCAGCCGCCGACCCGGGCCTGTCGAGTTTCGTCGGCGAGCGTGTCGCCAGGAACAATCGCCCGGAGCTGGCCTCGGCCAGGGTCATCGTCTCCGGCGGCCGCGGCATGCGGAGCAGCGCCAACTTCACCAAGTATATCGAGCCGCTGGCGGACAGGCTCGGCGCCGGCGTCGGTGCATCGCGGGCGGCGGTGGATTCAGGCTTCGCGCCGAACGATTGGCAGGTCGGCCAGACCGGCAAGGTCGTGGCGCCGGAGCTTTACATCGCCATCGGCATTTCCGGAGCGATCCAGCATCTCGCCGGCATGAAGGACTCCAAGGTGATCGTCGCGATCAACAAGGATGCGGATGCTCCGATTTTCCAGGTTGCGGATTACGGCCTGGTGGCCGACTTGTATGAGGCGGTCCCCGAACTCACCGAAGAACTGGGTAAGCTCGGCCGCTGACGACTAAAGAATGCTCGCCAGGCGACGGACTTCGGCGGGTGTTTGTGCAAGAATGGGCGAACCGAAGTCTGCGCGGTTCAGGCCCGGTGAGATGGCAAGATGGCGGCAATGATCAGAAAAGTCGGCGTGATCGGTTCGGGTCAGATGGGCAACGGCATCGCGCATGTGGCGGCTCTTGCCGGGTTCGACGTTGTCCTCAACGATTTGTCCTCCGACCAGTTAAAGGCGGCCATGGCGATCATCAACGGCAACCTGTCGCGTCAGGTGTCGAAGAAGATCATCACCGAGGATGCTCGCGACAAGGCGCTTGCGCGGATCGGACAGACTGAATCTCTCGATGGGCTGGCCGATTGCGATCTGGTGATCGAGACGGCCGTCGAGAAGGAGGAGGTCAAGCGCAAGATTTTCCATGATCTGTGCGCGGTACTGAAGCCCGAGGCCATTATTGCCTCGAACACGTCGTCGATCTCGATTACGCGGCTTGCCTCATCCACCGACCGTCCGGAGAGGTTCATCGGCATTCACTTCATGAATCCGGTGCCGCTGATGGAGCTGGTGGAGTTGATCCGCGGCATCGCGACCGACGATGCGACCTTCGATGCGGCCAAGGCATTTGTCGGCAGGCTCGGCAAGCAGATCGCCGTATCGGAGGATTTCCCGGCTTTCATCGTCAACCGCATCCTGCTGCCGATGATTAACGAGGCGATCTATACGCTGTACGAAGGCGTCGGCAACGTCGAGGCGATCGACGCCGCCATGAGGCTCGGCGCGCACCATCCGATGGGACCGCTTGAACTCGCCGACTTCATCGGCCTCGACACCTGCCTGTCGATCATGCAGGTGCTGCACGAAGGACTGGCCGACTCCAAGTATCGGCCCTGTCCGCTGTTGGTGAAATACGTCGAGGCCGGATGGCTCGGCCGCAAGAGCCAGCGCGGCTTCTACGATTACCGCGGCGAGAAACCGGTTCCGACGCGCTGATCCGTCCTCTTCCTCCAGCATTCGTTAACCCATAGCCGTTAGAACGTGCCGTGGAGTTCCAAGCATGGATATGAGTCTGGTGGCCGCCGCCGCCGGGATGATGGCGGCGAATACGCAGTCGCAGATCGCGACTCGCGCGCTGAAGATGAACCTCGACGCCCAGGCGCAGGTGCTTCAGTTGCTGGTCCCGTCGCAAACCGGCCCGGCGGCGAACAACGCGCTGGGCATCGGCGGCAATCTCGACATTTCAGTTTAGAGCGTTTTTCGAGCGATAGGGATCGGTTCGCGCGAAGAAAAAACGCGTCAAATCAAAATCATAAAGCCCCGCTTCTGATTCCATCAGAAGCGGAAAGACTCTAGCCGCTTTCAACGGCATCGTCTGCGCCTATTGCGTCAACGATGCCTGAATCAGTTCGATTGCGTCAGGGCTGTTCCATTCCGCCGGCCCCGCCAAGTTGCCGATCTCGCATCCCTGCCCGTCGATCAGCACGGAAGTCGGCATGCCTAGCGCCAGGCCGATCGATTTAAGCTGTTGGAAAACTTCCGCTTTTTCATCATGAAAATTGCCGAGACGGGTCAGGTTGGCGTCTCTCAGAAAGGCCTTCGGCTTGTCGGCGTCGCGGGTGTCGATGTTGATGGCGACAACAGCGAACTTGTCGCTGCCGAGCTTGCCTTCAAGTGCATCCAGCGCGGGCATCTCCTTGCGGCAGGGCACGCACCAGGTTGCCCACAGGTTCAGGAGAACGGTTTTTCCCTTCCAGTCCGAAAGCCTCCGGGGTTGACCGTCGCCGTCCATGAAGGCGAGGTCCGGCATCTGGCGCGGTTTTGAGGCCATCGTCAGGGCGGCCACTTCGCCGATGGCGCGGGGAGCGAGCTTCCTGGATAGTTCCACGGCGGGACTGCAGGGTACGCCGGCGTTCGCTGCGGATCTCGCATATCGGAGGTGCCCGGCTCCCAGAAGCGTGGCCGTGACCGCGACGACGATGGTGACCGCGACCAGCGGGCCTACGGGAAGCCTGCTTTGGGTGCGGCGGGGCGGCGGGGTGGTTTCAGTCATATCGTTTGTCATCCTGTATAAGATGCGGGTATGCAGGCTTCGGCCTTATAGCGTTTTTGAGCGAAGCATGTCGTCGGGCCTGATCCGAGGATGGACTCCGGTTCGCGTGAAGAAACGGTCAAATCAGGAATCTGGATTCTTTCACCGTTTCGGTGAAAGGGTGAAAGAATCCAAAGGCTGGAACGAACCAGGTGGATCGATCCTCCGGCAGACATGGAATGAACGTGCGGCATGAGCGTCAAGGCATGAGCAACAAGATGTGGGGCGGCCGGTTCGGCGAAGGTCCCGACGCGATCATGGAAGAAATCAACGTCTCGATCGACGTCGATCGCCATCTCCACGCCCAGGACATCGCCGCGTCCAAGGTCCATGCTGCCATGCTGGCCGCTCAAGGCATCATCACGGCGGATGATGCAAAAAACATAGGCAGGGGTCTAGACACGATTTTGTCAGAGATTCGCAAGGGCTCCTTTGATTTCAAGCGGGCGCTTGAGGACATTCACATGAATGTCGAGAGCCGGCTCGCGGAATTGATCGGCGCCGCCGCCGGACGGTTGCACACGGCGCGCTCGCGCAACGATCAGGTTGCGACCGATTTCCGTCTCTACGTCCGCGACGTCATCGACCAGACCGACGCCGCGTTCGCGGACTTTCAGCGTGTTCTGGCGACCCGCGCGCTGGAGCATGCCGGAACGGTGATGCCGGGCTTCACGCATTTGCAGACCGCGCAGCCGGTGACCTTCGGCCATCATCTGATGGCCTATGTCGAGATGGCGGCGCGCGACCGCGGCCGCTTCGCCGATGCGCGCAAGCGCCTGAACGAGAGCCCGCTGGGGGCGGCGGCGCTGGCGGGCACATCCTTTCCGATCGATCGCGGCGCCACCGCGAAGGGGCTCGGTTTCGATCGCCCGATGGCGAATTCGCTCGACGCGGTGTCCGATCGAGACTTCGTGCTGGAGACGCTCTCGGCCGCCGCGATCGCATCGACCCATCTGTCGCGCTTCGCCGAGGAGATCGTGATCTGGACCTCGCCGCTGGTCGGCCTCGTGCGGCTGTCGGACAAGTTCACCACGGGCTCCTCGATCATGCCGCAGAAACGCAATCCGGACGCCGCCGAACTGGTGCGCGCCAAGACCGGCCGTGTCGTCGGGGCGCTCACGGCGCTGCTGATCGTGATGAAGGGACTGCCACTAGCCTATCAAAAGGACATGCAGGAGGACAAGCAGGGCGCGATGGAAGCGTTCGGCGCGCTCTCGCTGGCGGTTCGCGCCATGACCGGCATGGTCGCCGACCTTGTGCCGGACGAGGCGCGAATGAAAGTTGCGGCGGGGGAGGGCTATGCCACCGCGACCGATCTCGCGGACTGGCTGGTGCGGACGCTGAAGATCCCGTTCCGCGATGCGCATCATGTCACCGGGCGCATCGTCGCGGCCGCCTCGAAGCAGGGCGTCGCGCTGCATGAGTTGCCGCTGTCCGCGATGCAGGCGGTCGAGCCCCGCATCACGCGCGATGCGCTTGCGATGCTGTCCGTCGAGGCGTCGGTGAAAAGCCGCACGAGCTATGGCGGGACCGCGCCGAAAAACGTCAGCGCTCAAGCCAAGGCCTGGCTCAGGCGTCTGGAAAAAGAGCAAAAGTTGGGCTGATCCGAAACGCCGTCTCGAATTTTTCCGGACTTTCGGTTCTCGTCAGACCAGGACATTGTTTGTATAGTGTGCCGCCGATTGGGGATATCGCCGTGAACAGCACTTCGAGCCCGGTGCCCACGAGATGGGTCCTGTTTTTTCTGACGGCTGCCGCGCTGGCGCTGGCCGGTTGCGGGCGCAAGGGTGGCCTCGATCTGCCGCCGACCGCGTCGGAGCAGTCGCGTGCCACGGCGGCGGCCGATGACAGCGCGCGCGAGGCGGCGGCCAAGGGCAGCCTGTTCGACCCGTCCTACGGCATGAACAATGATCCGGCGGCGTCCAAGGGCGCCAGGAAATCCTTCATCCTCGATCCGCTGCTCGATAGCCACTGAGGCGCTGGAGCCTTTCCGCTTCTGACAAAATCAGAAGCGGGGCTCCATGATCTTGATGTGACGCGTTTTCTTCACGCGAACCGGTTTCCACTTCGCTTGAAAACGCCCTAGTTTGGTAATTCAGAAGTTCGCTTCATCATCTCAGCGTGCCCTTCAAGCGAACTTCTGAACCCAGACCACACTATATATTCGCTAGAGTCTGTAAATTCGCACGAGTCTGTCTCAACTGCGTTAGCCTCAGACTCGTCGCTTATATTTTTGTTGAGCATGATTCCCACTTTTCGGGATCATGCTCGAGTGTCCTTTCGAATCCGAAGTTCGCTACGGAAGGTGCTGCATCGCGAGGCGAACTTCGGATTCGGGATACCAGGTCCATGCGCCACTTTGATTACCGCGGCGGCGTGCTGCACGCCGAGAGCGTCAACCTGTCGACGTTGGCCGGCGTCATCGGCACGCCGTTCTATTGTTATTCGACCGCGACGTTGGAGCGGCACTACCGCGTGTTTGCCGACGCCTTCGCAGGCGTCGACCATCTGATCTGCTATGCCATGAAGGCCAACTCAAATCAGTCGGTGCTGCGGACGCTGGCGAAACTTGGGGCCGGAGCGGACGTGGTGTCGGGCGGCGAACTCAAGCGCGCGCTGGCGGCCGGAATTCCGCCGGGCAAGGTCCTGTTCTCGGGCGTCGGCAAGACCGAAGCCGAATTGCGCGCAGCGCTCGATGCGGACGTTCTCTGCATCAACGTGGAATCCGAGCCCGAACTCGATCTGCTGTCCAGCCTTGCGTCAGAAACCGGGCGCACGGCGCGCATCTCGCTGCGCGTCAATCCCGATGTCGATTCTGGCACGCATGCCAAGATTTCGACCGGCAAGTCGGAGAACAAGTTCGGCATTCCTGTTGCGCAGGCGCGCGCGGTCTATGCCCGCGCGGCAAAGCTGCCAGGCATTGCGATTACCGGTGTCGACATGCACATCGGTAGCCAGATCACCGACCTTGGTCCGATGGAGGCGGCCTTCCGCCTGCTTGCCGATTTCGTCGTTACGTTGCGCGCCGATGGTCACACGATCAGCCACGTCGATTTTGGCGGCGGTCTCGGTATTCCCTATTACGAAGACCGTGCCGCTCCGCCCGAGCCGCGTGCCTATGCCGACATGGTCAGGCGCGTGACCGGCAATCTCGGCTGCACGCTGGTGTTTGAGCCGGGCCGCATGATCGTCGGCAATGCCGGCATTCTGGTCACGCGCGTGATCTACGTGAAGCGTGGCGACGCGCGGAATTTCGTCATCATCGACGCCGCCATGAACGATCTGATCCGCCCGACGCTATATGAGGCTTATCACCAGATCATGCCGGTGCGCGCGGCGTCGAAGGATGCGCCGGTGTTGGTTGCCGATGTGGTCGGACCGGTCTGCGAGACCGGAGACTATCTGGCGCTCGAACGCAACTTGCCGGAGCCGCAATCCGGCGATCTTCTCGCGATCATGACCGCCGGCGCTTACGGCGCGGTGCAATCGGGGACCTACAATACGCGCGCGCTGATCCCAGAGGTGTTGGTCAAGGACGATCAGTACGCTGTGGTGCGCCCGCGCATTGAGATCGAGCAACTCATTGCGATGGATGCGGTCGCGCCCTGGCTGTGATCGTATCCTTAGAGATGCCGCGTTCACCATTCGCGAACTCAGTGCGCTGCACTATAAACGATAGCATTCGCAGTGCAAAATTCGGCGCGTCAGGCTTCGGGGTGAACCGTTGCGCGACAAACATCTATTTGATATGGGTGTGCGCGCCGCTCCCCTTAGGCACGCAAAACGGGCTATAGTGGGGCTGTTCCAAGATCGATGATCTGGGGGGTGCCGCCGCCATCGATCCTTTCAGTTCGTCCGGGGTATTCCCGGGTTTTTTTGGCTCCTCTACCGCTGGGAGTACTTCAGTAATGACCTCTGGGAGTGATACAGTGCATTCAAACCGGACCAACGCTATTCTCGGCGCGCTGCTGGGAACATTGTTGTTTGTTCAAACGGTACGGATCATCGACGAGTCGTTCAGCGCGCCGGAGAAGCCGCACGCCGAAGCTTCCCATAAAGCGGACGTGAAGGAAGCCGCCGCCGCGCCAGCTGCCGCCGCCACCGATCCGGCGGCGTTCAACAAGTTGCTTGCCAGCGCTTCCGCCGAGCGCGGTGCCGCGCTCGTCAAGCAGTGCCAGATTTGCCACAACACCGAGGAAGGCAAGGGCCCCAAGATCGGTCCTGACCTCTTCGGCATTGTCAATCGGCCGGTTGCTTCGGTTGCGGGCTTTAACTATTCCGCAGCCTTGAAGGCAAAGGGTGGCAAGTGGACCTTCGCCGAGCTTGACCGATGGATAGAAGATCCGCGCACCTACGTTAAGGGCACGTCGATGAGCTTCGCGGGCTTGAAGAGCGAGAACAAGCGCGCTGACCTGATCGCGTATCTCAACACGCTCTCGAAGGACCCGGCGCCGCTGCCGAAGTGAGCAGGCAAGACGTGAGCAGGTCATAGGCCTGCGAACGGAAGCCGACAGCAAGACCGGCTTGCTGATTTCGAGTGTGCCACGCGCCCCATGGCGTTCGCGAGCGTCCGCTCGCGTTCGCCATCACGGGGCGGGTGTTCAAGTCAAGCTGAAGATGCCAGGGGTCTGAGGCTCGAGCCTTTGGTTCTAAGGCCGGGGTTCTAAGGCCGGGGTTCTAAGGCCGGAGCCCTCCAGGATCTCTGAAGCGGCTCTATGATTTTGATTTGACGCGTTTTCTTGATACGAACCGGTATCCGTTCCCGGATCAAGCCCAGGGCATCCTTCGCTCGAAAACGCTATACATCTCGTCAAACGATTTCCGAGCGGGACGTTCGTCCGCGGGGTGTAACGGCGCTCAGCAGCCTATCCGGACATGACCTGTCTGACATGACCTGTCTCCGGAAGCTATCGGCGCCCCCCTAAACGGAAATCACGCGGCAACGACCGGGCAAGCTCGGAACATCGTCAGGCTTTTTTTGTTCGTCGGGGACTTTGACTTGATCGCGGCTGGGGCTTGGTCCACAGGCTTCCATGGGCTGGGTTGGTGGCGCCGGCTGTCAGCAATGCAACCCCAATTTGATGCGACCGGTTGAAGCTCCGATCATCACCACATGTTGAGCACGGTGCGCGCCTCGTCCGACATGCGGCTGGGATCCCAGGCCGGCTCCCAGACGATCGCCACCTTGGCATCCTGAACGCCGGATACACTCTTGACCGCGTGCTCCACCTGGCCAGGCAGTTCGGCCGCCGACGGACAATTCGGCGACGTCAGCGTCATCTCGATATTGACCCTGCGGTCGTCGTCGATGATGATTTTATAAATCAGACCAAGTTCATAGAGGTCAGCCGGAATCTCCGGATCATAGACCGTCTTGAGCGCGCCGACGATGTCTTCGCCCAGGCGCGACATTTCGTCAGCCGGGACGCTCGATGACGAATCGGTCGCATCCGCGTCAACCGAGGAAACGCCTTCGGTTCTCGCCAGGTTCGCCTCGTCGGTCATAGCCAATACTCCTGCGCGTTACCTCTGCGCTTTGGCGAACGGGCCGCACCAGGTTTGGCCAGCGCGGTCAGGATGAGTGCGGATTCGGATTTGTTGTCCGCCCGAACGTCGTCAAAGCGTTCGTCGATGCAGCCTTCAGCTTGAGGCGGCGTATCTGCTCTACATAGCGCAGTTGCGGGTCTTCTCCAAGCGTCAACAGGGAGACCTCCGATGCCATTCCGCTGGCTTGCGGCCGGGCTTGAGCGCGCCGGCCCCTCGATCCGTCCCGGCGATATCGGCGCGAGGGCGGATAATGCAAGCGGGTGGTCGGGACGTCCCGTGATCCCCGGACCTGCCGGTTTGAGCAATTCTAGCCGTGGCCTGGATTTTCTGGAGCGGATCGGCTCGGATATGGCGGATTTTGGCCCGATTTCAAAAGGGAATTGCCCCTCATGTCACCAGCTATCTGCACGGAATGGAGTTGACGCGAACGTTATTGCCATGGTAGGTTTTCACTACACCAATTTAGCATGGTTGGATCGTTGGACTAAGATACGCAACCGCCTTCGCGAGTGAGCAATCCACGAGTGAAAAACAGGCGGAACGAGTTCGCATCGCGGGTATTGTTATTGATGTGGGGAGTGCGTAGTCCCAACCAGAGGAGCCCTTCATGTGCGACTACAGTCTGCATCACGTGGCGTCGCGGCCTGCCAAGGTCGCCGATAAGCTGGTTACGATGGAGCTTGCGAAATCAAACGTGCGCGGCTTTGCCGCCGTTGGCGAGCTCGGCCCCAAGCTTGTGATTCACGACAGCCCGCCCGAATTGGCGGTCTGCCTGCTTCCAGGAACGGAACTCGCTTTTGACGAGAACGTTCAGTATGAGTGCCCCCGCAGCTTTCTTGGCATAAAGTTCTCGGGCAAGGCTCGTGTCGATCACAAGGTCGCGAGCTTCCGTAAAGTCGATGTGGATAACCCCCACGTTCAGCACGATGCCCTCGAGTTTCCGAATGGGCAGGTTCTGAAGATCACGCAGCTCGTCAGCGGGCAGACCGCTACCGTGCTGCAGTTGCCCGCCAACGCTCAGGAAGACGAGCACGATCATACGCATGCCAGGCATCGGCGCGCGCGCGATTCGCGTCTCGCTCTGAACCGGAGTTCGGGCAAGCAGGGAATGTTTGTACCGAGTCAGGGTGCGGTGATGTTGTGGGATACGTTCCGCGGCACGGCCATTGATTTTTCGATGGCACTCGCTGAATCATTCCAGCGGCTCACAGCCCCCAAGCAGCCTTCTATTCTTGAAGCTGAAATGGCTGCCGGTATCGGTGCAGGGGATGTCGAGGTAAGTTTCCAGAACGGCATGCCCACGGTGAAGACGAGACCTTCGACTCAGAAGCCGGAGAACGAAGTCAAGACCAAGTCAGCTTCTGCCGCCTAGCTTTCGCTAAGCTGCCTATTCGTCGACGACCGCGGTTAAACGCGCCACCCTCGGAAATGAGGATAGCGCGTACCGCGGTCGACGCATTTTCAGCTATCGGATGATGCACTTATAGTACTTTGGGTACAGTGCTTTTTTTAGCCTCGCCCGCTTCTGGCTCGACTCGGGGGGACTAGGTCGCGCGAAGAAACGAAGAAGCAAAGCAATTGAGGCTTGTTTCTGATTCTATCAGAAGCCGAAATCTTTCGATCCGTCCTGCCATTCCATCACCCTCGTGTATGCTCCAGTTAGCTGAGGCCGTATTTGCGCTGCGGCCCGCTGCTTGCGGGCAAGGATAGGCATGTCTTCGGGCTTGAGACCTGAGGATGGACACCGGTTCGCGCGAAGCCCCGCATCAGGCCGCCATATCGGCCGTGGCCCGGTTTCATCGAGGAAGACGAACCCTCGCAGATCGTTTGATGCCTTCACCATTGCTTACGTCTTCGCACGAAGATCGGCCGATCCAAGCTTGAACCCGTGTTTTCTCTTTTGAAGTTGAGCCCGGCTTCCTTCCAATCCGCAGGAGTCGACACTTGTCGCCAGGGTCTTGTCGCGCGTTTCTGCCGCCAGGAGCCGTACTGTCTGCGCACGACGAAAATCCATGCGTTTGAGCGACGATTGAGGCCGGATTCGTTTTTGTCGTGAAGGTCGGAAATGCTTTTGACCTAGAGCGTTTTCGAGCGAAGTGGATACCGGTTCGCGTGAAGAAAACGCGTCAAATCAAGAGCCTAGAGTCTTTCACTGTTTCCATGAAACGGTGAAAGACTCTAGCTGGTGCCAAGACGGCTGCACGCCGTCCTCCCACAAGCTGCTGACCGAGCGTGCCTGTGATGCAGCACGTCTGCGCGATTGGTCCGCTGAACGGTGAAACGGAAGCGGTCATCCCGCCTAATCCGACGCGCAAGCGCCCGCACGCGTGATTGCGACCCTGTTGCAGGCGAAACCTCATCGAGCGCACGTTCCGCCGTTTTAAGGACTTCCGCCGCGTGGCCATGCGCTAAAGGCAGACGCGCCGATAATGTCGGCTGGTTTCCCTCTGCACACACTTTTTGTGGAGTGCAAACTGAGTCTCGACCTGGTCGTCAAAAAACTGCGACTATTGTTTCTTGTTGGCCTGCCGCGCCGCGAAAGAAAATCGCGGCGCACAATGACATGATCGCTTCGACGCGATACAGAAGCAAGCGAGCCTTGTCGATTGAAAAGCTGACAGGACTGTTTCCGCCCTCAGCGCATGCTCGCCGCATTAGCAATGATGGAATATCGTCAAGCGTGCAAATGGAGTTGAAGCGAAACCCGAGGACGCATAGTATAAAGAACTCTCTGCTTGGCCTCATTCAATAACATCAACAACATCCGGGATAACGCCTTAGAATGCACGCTCTATTGAGAATCGTCGGGGTTATTACCCTGGTCGCCGGACTGGGCTTCATGGGACAGGGCTTCCGGTTTTACAACCTTCCCGCCGATAGCATCCTCGTCAGGCATACCGAGTGGGTCTATTACGGCGCGGGAATGGCCGTTGTGGGCTTCTTGCTCATCATTTTCTCGCGGCCCTCTGAGGAGCCGTAGAAATCCGGAGTGTCGCGCGGGCAGGCCGATGGCATCCGCCATCGTCCTTCCGGCGACGGTCTCGGTGTCGTCGTTACCCGTGTAATGTCTATGCCCAAGACCGTTATAGGCGAAGGCACACTCGGTCATTTCCGGAGAGGCTCGGGATGGCTAACCGTAAGCATGCCAGCATCACCCGCGGCTGAACGCGAATGCCGAGCTTCCTTGAGAATGCTTACGACTAAGGTGCGCGCCCAGCGCAGGTCGAGACGTCGGAATTCGATACTTGCTGACGGCCAACCGAAGTCTCCAGCGATGGCGAGCGCGCTATCTTCCTTGGACGGATATGCGGCTTCTTCGAACGATCCTGATTACATCAAGCGGTCAGCAGTTTCGTGATGGCAGGAAAAGCCTGTCGAATTCCGCAGCTAGAGCTAGAGCTAGAGCTAGAGCTAGAGCTAGAGCGTTTTCGAGCGAAGTTATATCGGTTCGCGTGAAGAAAACGCGTCGGATCAAACTCACAGAGCCACGCTTCTGATTCCATCTAGTCTAGCTCTTTGAGCTGAGTCTTTGGCCGCTCTTACTGCTGTTCAAATGGCGCGGTGTATGTGGTCGTCGCGCTTCCATGGAGCATCTTCCTGGAATGCGAGGTCGGATTGGCTGTGTGGCCGACACCCGGATCTGTCGTCGAGTCTGATTATTACAGCGCTTTCGGGCAAAACGTGTTCTCGGGCTTGACCCAAGGATGGATACCGGTTCGCGCGACGAAAACGTGTCAAAATCAAAACGAGAGCTTCACCGTTTCCGTGAAACCGTGAAGCTCTCGGCCGTTCACAATATCAGTCGGCTATGGCCATTGCTCACATCAGGCGATGCAGCTCTGGAATCCTTCGGCGATTTTCTCTTCCGGCAGGTTGCGGCCTATGAAGACCATGCGGCTTTCGCGCTTCTCATCCTCTTTCCAGGGGCGCTGATGGTCGCCGTCCAGAATCATATGCACGCCCTGGAATACGAAGCGCCGATCCTCGTCCTTGAACGCAAGGATGCCCTTGCTTCGCAAAATATTCGGACCCTCGACCTGCACCAGATCCTCGATCCAGGCAAAAAACTTATCCGCGTCCAGCGGCTTGTCGGTCCGGAACGAAAGCGATTGCATCTCCTCGTCGTGATAGTGTTTGAGCCCGCCGTTGTGTTCTTCGTGCTTGTGATCGTGATGGTCATGATCGTGATCATGATGGTGGTCATCGCCGTGGTCGTGGTGATGATCGTGGCCATGGTCATGATCGTGGCTGTGGTCCTTGGCTTCGAGGAAAGCCGGTTCGAAATCGAGAATGCGGTCGAGGTCGAAGGCATTGCGCTCCAGAATCTCGTTGAGCGGGATCTGAGCCCGCTGGGTTCTGTGCAGCTTTGCGTAAGGGTTGATGCCGCGGATGCGCGCTTCGATCTCGCTGAGTTCGTCCGGCGAGACGAGATCGGTTTTGTTGATCAGGATCACGTCGGCGAAGGCGATCTGGTTCTTGGCTTCGGGAGCATCCTTGAGCCTGTCGTTGAGCCACTTGGCGTCGGTGACGGTGACGACCGCGTCGAGCTTGGTTTTATTTCCAACGTTCTCGTCGACGAAGAAGGTCTGTGCCACCGGCGCCGGATCAGCGAGCCCCGTCGTCTCCACGATGATGGCGTCGAATTTGCCGTTCTTTTTCATCAGGTCGGCAAGAATGCGCATGAGATCGCCGCGCACGGTGCAGCAGATGCAACCGTTGTTCATCTCGAACACTTCCTCGTCGGCGCCGACGACGAGGTCGTTATCGATGCCGATTTCGCCGAATTCGTTGACGATGACGGCGTATTTCTTGCCGTGCTCCTCCGAGAGGATGCGATTAAGCAGTGTGGTCTTGCCGGCGCCGAGATAGCCTGTCAGCACGGTGACCGGGATTTTTTCAGTCATTTGGTTTCTCCGCTGGTCCAGCTATATAGGCATCCAGCCGTTTTGCATCAATTGCCGCGAGGACTCGCTCTCCGGCGCCGAGTTTGACGGCTGTCGCAGCCGCCTGACCTGGTTATCGCTCTGTTTTGTTATCGCTCTGTTTTCTGCTGCGCCGCATCCGGCTGGGCGTCGTCCGCCTCCCGCGTCAGCAGACCGGCGCCCAATAACCCGGCGATGAAAATGTCCGGGCTCATGGTCGAGACGTGAATTCCTTCCTGGAACATGCGATCGGCAACCGCTTCCATATAGGCATGATCGCTGAGGTTCTGCTCGTTCCAGCTTGACTCGCGCAGACGGGTAATTGCTTCAGCCGATGAGGCGGCCTCGATCAACAGCCCCTGATTGGTACGGTATCGCATTGATATTCTCTCCTTAGGCCGCCGTCTCAGCGTCTTCAGTATTTGGGCCACCGCTTCTTCATGACGCGACCAGGGTAGGGGTGGGTGCACGGGACCTGTTCGAATAGCGCCGGATTTCGTTGTTGCCAATCCGGGCCGTTCGTCCCGATACCTCGCCCGCCGATAGCTCGCTTCAGCAGTTGCTATGAAGAATTTTCGACCCTGTCGACTGAAATATGGCTTCCGCCCATCGCGGCTGGCAAGGGACGTTGCGCGTCAGGCACCGTTCGCAACTACATGGTGAAGATCGTGCCGGGAGTGAACCGCCCATAGACGGGGTCGATGACAACCATCTACTGCATCCGGATCAATCGGCAAGTACGACCATTTCGCCATCGATGACCTGATATTCGGCCAGAAGCTCCGGACTGGCTTCGGAATCGACCGTGATTTCTGCGTCAGGAAGGCACTCCTTGACCGCCCGGATCGCCGCTGCCTGGTCGGCGATGGCGACAAGGATGAATTCGTGGCGCAATGCACCACTGGCCCCTCTGCCGGGTCTTACGGAACTGATTTTCCAACCTTTTAGCATAGCTTCCTATGGCATGGATTCCTGCCCGCGTACATAAGCGATTTGACGATCGTTGCTCGTTCCGCGCCGCGTTGCCTCGCAGCTTTTGGTTCAACGAACGACGAATTCTCAATGGACAGGCGCTGCTCAGGCACATTGCGGTGCAGCATCGGACATCTGCTCCGTGTACAACTCATTGTGCTGCCGATCTTCCCTCCGCGGGCAACACAGCGAGTTTCGTGATCCCGAACTGATAGACAGACGGTCCGGCTTTGGAAGCGCGCCTCCAGACGGTCATGCGCGGGTGCGCGGTGTCGTCCGCTCCGTGCGTTAACCGGTCACCGCTGGTTCGAGCATGTCGTCCGCACACCTTAACGTTGCCCATTGAACCTGAGGTTTCGCGATTGTAAACGTGCGGCCTTCGAAGAGGTCATCCTGATGCCGGAAACTGCACTAGACGTACTCACTCGGGTGTTGAATCGTCCCGTTCATTTCCCGAAATCCGATCAGAGCGGATATCTCTTCATCGGGGAGGCGCCGACGCCGTTCGTGGCGCCAAGTTTGGAAATCAAGGAGGGCGGCGCATCTGCCCTGGAGAAGGAGATCGTTTTCATCGAGGCGTCCGCCGCGATCGGCAAGAGCACATTGGCAAGGCAACTGTCCGCGACGCTCAAGGCGCCGATCCTCGACCTGGCCAAAGTCGCCGTTTCGGCCGGCTCTCTCGGTGCGATGCTGGCTGATCTGCAAGCCGCCGACAAAAGTGACCCGCTCGCCGCATTTCACGAGGGGAAGATTCCGGTCATTGTGGATGCTCTCGATGAAGGAAGGCTGCTGTCGGGCGAAACGGGAATCGAGCAGTTCCTCGCATCCAGCGCCGAATTTCTGCGGAGCGACCGACGTGTTACCTCGCGACCTAAGCTGATCTTGCTGGGAAGGTTCGAGTCGATCGAATTGGCGCGGCAGCAGCTCAAACTCAACGAGCACGGGATTACGCACGTCGCGGCGAATGTCGAGTTTTTCGACAAGGAGGGCGCGCGCCAACTGATCCACGCCTATGCCGCATCAGCCGCGCGATCCGGTTCGCACTATTTGAAACATCCCGAACAGGCGCAGGATTTCATCACCGTTTATTTTGACGCAATCGAAGCGGCGCTGGGTCTGCCGGCGGGAGAGCTTTGGCAGAACGAGCGAGGCAAAGTGTTCGCCGGATACGCCCCGGTGCTTGCGGCTGTGGGATCCATCCTGGCTGTAATCGATGATTTCGCAAACGTCGCCAGAAACCTTAGCGCAAACGGCGGGCGCGAAGCCTGGGGAATGGTCGAAGCGGTTCTGTACGAGATCCTGGGCCGCGAACAGGACAAGTTGCGGGACCGGCTGAGCGAACAATGCGAATCCGCGCTGCCGAATGCGGTTTATGACGTCGAGGAGCAGTTGTCGTTGCTTGCGCAGTACATCGAGTCGAAGCCGCTCGATGGCGCGGGCCGCGTCCGGCTGCCTCCCTCTGAGATGGAAAAATACAGGGAAATGGTCCGAACCTATCTGCCGCATCATCCGTTCCTGCGGCGGCACGAATTTGGAGATGCGGTGCTTGGCGCGGGTGCGGTGTCGCGCGCCATCTACCACGGCGGCACGATTTCCCGCGATCGGCTGATAAGCCTGTCGCGACAATGGCGGCAGTCCGCGCCGACGCGCCGGCCATCGCGCTGACCCCGCAAGGCGTTGGACTGCCGAAGCGACATCTCAGAGCGTTTTCGACCGAAGCATGTCCTCGGGCTTGACCCGAGGATGGAATCCGGCTCGCGTGAAGAGAACGTGTCAGATCAAAATCATAGTGCCCCGCTTCTGATTCCATCAGGAGCGGAAGGCTCTAGGCTCGATACTCAATTGTTCTTGCGGTGATTGATTGGGGCTGATTCCTTGTGTCCGGGAGGATTTCCGGATGTCG
>NZ_MKSM01000081.1 GCF_001897285.1 Nitrobacter sp. 62-23 | reverse complement strand
ACCGAAAGCCCAACAAAATCAGAGACGATGTAAGAAACAAGAAGAAGATTGACACCCGCGCGGCTAGAGACCCGACCATAGGGTCAAGGAGTGTGGTGCCGTCACGGCCGACACCAACCGCCAACAGGGGTTACTAAGCCCCAGAGCAGCGCGTCTGCTCCACTTTCAGTCTTACCCGACCCCCGTTTGAATGTCGCCGCCAAATCGGTGCGGCCTGCACCGACAGGCTGAAATTCGTCCTCTTTTCAGCCTCCGGGTGCTCCCGAGGGGTGCCGCCAGCGCATAGGCGCGAATGCGGCACGCTACAGGCCGCCGATCCCCCGCCATGGTTCGCCACAGCCCGCTGTCACCGCCGACAGCCGCATGTTTGACGAACCGGAGGGGATCTCATGCCCGACACGCTGCCGGATTTGCCGCCGAGATTCTTGCGCACCAAGCAGGCTGCGCATTTCCTCGGCATTTCACTCCGCACCCTTGAGAAACATCGGACCTATGGCACGGGTCCGCTCTACCGCAAGATCGGGGGGCGCGTCCTCTATGCGATCCGTGATCTCGAAGCCTGGACCGAGATTGGCGCCCGGAAATCCCCGAAGGACAGACAGGCCGGTACCGTCTTCCCCGCGCGCCCGCTGACGCCGGAAGAACAGGATCGGCTCTGAATGAGCCGCGGCGACGATCATGAGTCCGCGCAGCGTGGCGCAAGCGAACGCAGTCGCCTCGACCCGTTCGTGGTCGCGACCGGCGATGCCGCGCCACGCGACCAGCGCGATCTGATGGAACGGCCATTCTTCTCGCTGGCAAAGACGCCGCGCACCAAACCGATTCTCTACAAGGCTGCTGATGTTGAAGTGCAGGTGCTCGGTATGCCCGAGCATGGCATAGCGACAATCTGGGACGCCGACGTGCTGATCTGGGCCGCTTCGCAGATCGTTTCGGCCGAGAACAACGGCCTGCGCACTTCGCGCTTCTTTCGCTTCACACCTTATCAGCTTCTGCGCGGCATAGGCCGAGCCACGGGCAACCGCGACTATCTGTTGCTCAAGGCCGCGCTCACGCGCCTGCAATCGACCGTCATCGCCACCACGATCCGCAACGGTCCGCATTGGCGCCGCCGTCAGTTCTCCTGGATCAATGAATGGGAAGAAATGACGACGCGCACGGGCCGCGTCGAGGGTATCGAGTTTGTCCTGCCCGAGTGGTTCTACAACAGCGTCATCGACCGCTCGCTGGTGCTCACCATTGATCCGGCGTACTTTCGGCTAACGGGCGGCATCGAACGGTGGCTCTATCGCGTCGCGCGCAAGCACGCCGGCCACCAGCGCGACGGCTGGCTGTTCGAGATCGCGCACCTTCATTTAAAGTCCGGCAGCCTTGCGCGGCCGTCCGATTTCGCGCTCGACCTGCGCCGCATCGCGGCGCGTCAGCCGCTGCCCGGTTATCGCCTCCAGATCGAGTGGGAGAACGGCCGCGAACTGCTGCGTTTCCTTCCCGAAAACTCATCCACAGTGCCTGTTGAAAACCATGTGAATGGCATCGGGACATCAGGCGCACGGATTATCGGGACATCAGGCGCAAATCGCGCGGCGTTCTTTATAGAAGAATCTAACAGAGACTCTAACAAGTATTCTTTGACGCGCGAGCACGCGAGCCATGGTGCTGGCACCCAGCGGCGGCGAGGTGCGCCATGATGCGCGCCCTCGATCTGTTCAGCGAGCAGCGGGCGGCCGCCAACCTGATTGTCGAAGCGTTCGGCGACGCCGTTCTCCCGCAAATTCCCGAAGCCATCGGCCGCGCCATCCTGCGCACCGAGGTCGCGCTCGACGCGGTGCTCTCTCGCGCCATCCACGACATTACCGGGGACCAGCCATGATCCGTCGCGCACATCGCAGCGCGCACGACCGTCCGCTGCCGGACGGACCTGCACCCTTCACCACACTGGTCGATCTGACGTGGCGACAGAAGAAGATCGAGCATTGGATACGCTTTGGTTGCAAGAGCTACGAACAGATTCTCGACCGCCATCGCAGCGTCGTCGGCTTCGCACCGAACAGCATCTTCGCATTCGTGCGATGGGCGGCTAACGACTTCGGCACGGTCATCTCGCGTATCGACATCGTGCGCACCGTTCATCGCGGCGAGCCATTCCAGACCATGCCATTCGTGCGCCCCGGCGGCGAAATCCTGCTGCGTCTCAGCGGCTGGCCGAAGGTACAGAGCGCGCTCGCCGCTATCGACGCTGTGGAGACGCTCGGCCTCGATCCGGCCGACGTGTCGCCGGAGCATTGGCGACACGTCCACAACCGACTGATCGCCGGCCTTGAGCCGCACGCCTACACAGCGGAGCGACATGCGGCGTGGCTCCATCGCCAGAGGATCGCGCCATGACGCGCGCCGGCTTCCTTGTCGCCACCGCGCTCGCAGCAGCTGGTGTCGGCTATCCCGGCCTAACGCCGATGCCGATCAAACTGATCTGGAACGCATCGGCCAGCGCGCCGATCGGCTTCTATACGATCGACTTCGACGGCCCGTTCGAGGTGACCGATCTCGTTGCCGTCGATGCGCCCGAACCGCTCGCGACTTTTCTCGCGGATCGCGGCTATTTGCCGAAGGGCGTGCCGCTTCTCAAGCGCGTGCGCGCCGTCTCCGGTCAAACTGTTTGCAGGGTTGGCCACATCATCACCGTCGATGGCATGATTGCCGGTGTCGCGCTCGACCGCGACCGGATCGGCCGCGATCTTCCCGTCTGGCGGGGCTGTCAGCGCGTCCATACCGGCGAAATCTTCCTGATGAACTGGCAGGCCCGCGATAGTCTCGACGGCAGATATTTCGGGCTGATCTCCACCGACCAGATCATTGGCCGCGCGGTCCCGTTATTGACCGACGAGGAGGGCGACGGCCGCTTCGAATGGCGCGCGCCGACGCGCTGACCGCTTCCCCATCGGCGGGAGCGGTGCCCGCCGACGGCTTTCCCAACCTCACCGCCAAGGAGAAAGTCATGCCGCAAATAGGTCAATTCACGCGCGACGAGGCCGGCCTTATCGGAAACCTCGCGACGCTTTTGCTGCAACAGGACATCATCATCATCCCGGCAGAACCGTCCGACGCGGAGAACGCACCGGATTATCGCGTTCACGTCTTCGACGGCATGAACAACGAAACAGGTCCGGAGATCGGCGCAGGCTGGAAACGCACCGGAGAGAAGGCGGGCGAATATGTCGCGCTGCTGATCGACGATCCGACTTTCCCGCATCCGATCCGGGCCAACCTGTTCCGCGACGACGAGGCCGGCAACGCCTGGTCGTTGCAATGGTCGCGTCCGCGCGATCGCGGCGAGAAGGATTGAGCGATGCCTGCTCGCCGCCAATCGACGAGCCATTCAAGTGCGTCCGGGCCGCGCTGCGCTGCCCGGCGCATGGCTCTCCTTCTCCTTTCCGGCCTTTCCTTCGCCGGCGTCATGCCGGCGGTTGCGATGGCGCAGGGCGCGCCGATCGCGAGACTGTCGCCGCGCGATCCTTATGCCGCTCACATCGCCGAAGCCTCGCAGCGGTTTGGCATACCCGAACGTTGGATTCGCGCTATGCTGCTCGCGGAAAGCGCGGGCGATGTGCGCGCGATCTCAACGGCCGGCGCGATCGGATTGATGCAGGTCATGCCCGACACCTGGGCCGATCTGCGCGACCGTTACCAGCTCGGCCGCGATCCGTATCAGCCGCGCGACAATATCCTCGCGGGCACGGCTTACTTGCGCGAGATGTGGGACCGCTACGGCAATGTCGCGGCGATGCTTGCGGCCTACAATGCCGGCCCCGACCGCTATGACGAGCACCGCGCGACCGGCCGTCCTCTGCCGGCCGAGACGCGCGCATACATCGCTACGCTTGCGCCTGTTCTTGGCGGAGCGGCGGCATCGGACACGCCAGCCGGAAAGCCGACATCGCCGCGCGACTGGCGTGCCGCGCCGCTCTTTGTTCTGCATCCGAACAGCAGCCGAGGGACCATCGGACAGTTATTCGAAGCGCAATCCGGCGGTCTGTTCGCCGCGGCTTCGGAGCGAGATCGCCGATGAAAATCGCCTATGCCGACCCGCCCTATATCGGTTGCGCGCACCTCTACCGCGACCGTCCCGACTATGCCGGCGAGGTCGATCATGCGCGCCTGATCGAGCGGCTGGAACGCGACTACGACGGCTGGATACCGCACGCCGCAGCAACGCCGCGCTCGATCGCAGCGCTGGCTCCGCTCGTCGAGCGGACGGACGCACGATGGATGGCGTGGGTGAAGGGATTTGCGGCGTTCAAGCGCAATATCCCTGTCGCGTGGGCGTGGGAGCCGGTCATCGTGAAGGCTGCGCGAAAACCCGTCGTCAGCAAGCGGCTGGTGATGCGGGACTGGATTCAGGAAAGCATCACGCTGCGCCGCGACCTCACTGGCGCGAAGCCCGAAGCGGTTTGCCATTGGGCTTTCGAAATGGTCGCCGCGCGGCCTGACGACACGCTCGACGACCTGTTTCCCGGCAGCGGTGCTGTCACCGCGGCGTGGCGCACCTGGCGCCTCAAATTCGCATTGCCAGAGCCGGAATGACGCGGCAGCGCGCCCCATCAGTGTGCAGCAAGGACGGGCGGACGGAGCAAGATCATGAAGGCCGGAAGGGCAGACAGGGCAGCGAAGGTGGAGCGCAAGATAAAGCAAACTGGCACCATGTCGGGCCGGTTTGTGAAGTTGTTGTTGTCTGCACACTGTATTAGCGGGCCGCGCGCGGCACCGTGGTTTTCGCCCTCGCGTGCCGCGATATTGCGCAAAGCCTTGGCTGTGCTGTGTTTTGACCGGCACCATGGCCGCCGAATCCCCGATTGTCGGCATTCTCGACCGGGAGTCCGGTCATGAGCGGCGACGACGAAAACCGCTTCCGGCCGAAACCCGGCCGCATCCGTTCCGACACGCCGCGAACGAGAAGACCCAAGAGCTTTCTGACTCAGGCAAAGACGATCGCCCGGCAGCATAGCAACGGCCCGTCCCGGTCGTCTTTGCGGTCATCGCTACGCCCTGGCTCACGCACCGGAGCCACGAGCGGCAAAGCCTTGCGCGCTCCGCGTGGACCGGGCGTCCAGCGCGGGCGCGGCGCCGCATTCGTGCGCGCCCGCACGCTGTCGGGCGGCTGGCGTCACAGCGCACCCGGCGTGCGCCGTGTCGTCGTCAAGGCGCGCTACGTCCAGAACGCAGGGACGAACGGCAAGGCGGCTGCGCATCTGCGCTACATCCAGCGCGACGGGACATCGCGTGACGGCCAGCGCGGGCAGCTCTATTCAGCGACCGAGGATCGCGCAGACGGCGGCGCATTCCTTGAGCGCGGCCAGGAGGACCGCCATCAGTTCAGGTTCATCATCTCGCCCGAAGACGGCGCGGACCTGTCGGACCTCACGGCCTATACCCGCGACCTGATGAGCCAGATCGAGGCCGACCTTGGCACCAGGCTCGATTGGGTCGCGCTCAACCACTACAACACCGGCCATCCCCATGTGCATGTCATCGTCCGGGGCAAGGACGATCTTCGCGACAACCTTGTCATCAACGGCGACTATCTCGCCAACGGCATTCGCGAGCGCGCCAGCGGGTTGGCCGCGCTCGAACTTGGCCCCATGACCGAGATCGAACAGACCCGCAAGCTCTCGGCCGAAATCGATCAGGACCGGTTCACGCGCATCGACCGGGCGATGACCGAAGAAGCCAACGACCGATTCCTCGACCTTCGCCATGGCCCGGCCGACCCGAAGCGCCAGTTCAATCGCGCGCTGCGCCTTCGTCGTTTGGCCAGGCTGGAGAAGATGAGGCTTGCGAGCGAGCACGCGCCCGGCGTGTGGGAGTTGAGCGCGCGGTTGGAGCCGACCTTGCGTGAGCTGGGCGAGCGCGGCGACATCATCCGCAACATGCACAAGGCGCTGAAGGCCGATGGTCTGGAGCGCGATCCCATGACCTTCCAGATTCACGATGCCGCGCCCGAGACGCCCGTTGTCGGCCGTGTCGTCGACAAATACCTGTCCGACGAACTGGGCGAGAATCTAACCGTCGTGGTGGATGGCATCGACGGCCGGACGCACTATGTGTCCGGCATCGCGTCCGAGCGGCTGGAGGATGCGCGGATCGGCAGCGTCGTCGAGATCGGGCCGGCCGATACCGCACGCCGTTCATCTGACCGCACCATTGCCGCTATCACTGAGGGCGGCATCTATCGTCCGAGCCGCCATCTGGAGCAGGCGAAGTTCGAGGGCCGCGTTCCGGGCGGCGACTATGAGGGCTATGTCGATGCTCATGTGCGCCGGCTGGAGGCTTTGCGTCGCGCCGGGATCGTCGAGCGGATCAACGCCGACCAATGGCGCATCCCCAACGCCTTCGAGAACCGCGCCGCAGCTTACGACGCCGGTCGCAACCGGCAGGCCAGCGTCCATGTCCTCTCGGCACTCGACCTTGAGAAACAGATCGGCGTGGACGGCGCGACCTGGCTCGACCGGCGGTTGGTGTCGTCCGAAACCTCCGACATTGCGCAGTCCGGTTTCGGCCAGCAGGTGCGCGAGGCGATGGAGCGTCGTGGCGAGCATCACATCGACCGGGGCGACGCCACGCGCCGGCAGGACGGGCGCGTCTTCTACCGTCGCAATCTTCTGGCCACGCTGCGCGAGCGCCAGGTGGCGAGCGTCGGGACGGAGATGGCGGCGAGCAAGGCGCTGCCGTTCCGAGCGGTCAGCGATGGCGAGACCGTCAGCGGCAAATTCACCGGCACGGTGCAGCTAGCGAGCGGCAAGTTTGCCATCGTCGAGAAGGCGCACGAGTTCACCCTTGTCCCGTGGCGGCCGGTCATAGACCGCCAGCTTGGCCGTGAGGTGACGGGTGTAGTGCAGGGCGGCTCGGTGTCGTGGCAGCTGGGACGCCAGAGAGGGCTGGGGCTATGAGAGCCGGCGTGAAGATACCCGCCCGATGCTGTGGCCGCGCTGCCACAACGATGCATAGCAACGTCCGGATCGGTAGCTCGGAAGAATTTCTGGAAGGCGTCCGAGGTCGCCGCTATCGCTCCGAAAAACTCAAGATTTTTGCAGAATCCGGTTCCGTAAAACGCCGGTATACTGATCAGATTTCTAGAACAAGTCTAAATCATTGCGGTTGCACGTGAATTTTCATCTGGTAGTGAAGTCGATTGACGATGGTCGACCCTTACGCAGTTGCATGGAAAGTTCGGGAGCCTTGGGAAGAGGGCCAACCAAAGGGATTGCTGAAGCAGTCGTATGCCTCGCCTTGTGGCAAGGTGCGGCTTCGCATCCTAATCGACCGACCAGATCGAGACCGATGGGATCGGGTAGCGCCATGAACGCTATCCCTCATGCCGGCCAGAGGCGATCATGTCGGCAGCGTTGAACGCGATTTTCCAGTCGCACCGCCGCTCCCTCTTTTGGACCGTGATGAGGATCGTGCGCGATCCTCAAACGGCTGAGGACCTCGCGCAGGAAACCTACCTGAAGGCCCGAAAGGCGCTTGAGACAAGGCCGATCGAGCACGTTGAGGGCTTCCTGTTTCAGACCGCTCGGAATCTGGCGTTGGATCACCAGCGGCGTAAGGCGGTCCGTAATCGGTACGAGGCGTCTGACACGGCAAGGAAAGACGTTGAGAATGTTGCCGCCGCGGAGCCATCGATCGAAGACGATTTGATCCAGCGGCAGTTGTGTCGGGCGCTTGAGGACGCGCTGGCGGAGCTCCCGGTGCGAGCAAGAACCGTATGGTCCATGACTCAGTTGCAAGGACGGACATGCGCCGAGATCGCGGAACATCTCGGCGTTTCTCGCAATACTGTCTATAACGACATCAAACTTGTCATGGGACATTGCCAGGATGTGCTTGCGCGGCTCGACCGGGATTGAAGTCACGACGGGCACAGAGCGAATCTGGTAAGATGTTCCGAGAGGCTCGTCGGAACCGCTCAAGCTGCCATCATCGGTATCGTCGGGGGAAATTTGTGACGGGTCTTCCCGTCAAACGTCTCACTCATACGAGCGTCCGAACAATCGAACAGCGGATCAGCCAGGTGGGACAGAAGCCGACAGAGGATTATGGACCGGATGGAGAATACAAGCATCCGGATCCCGTGACGGATCAGGCCCTCGACTGGTTCATTCGACTCCAGGAAGAGCGCGACCCGGCGACGCTGGCGGAGTTCGAGACATGGCGGCGATCGGACATGCGCTGCGGCCAGGCATTTGCGCGTATCTCCGAGATGCACGGCATGCCTTCATTGCGCAAGGCGACCGAAACTGACGCCCGCCGGCTCGGACTGGAGGTGCCCGCGTCGGTGGTTTCGCTGCGGGAACAGAAGACGCCGCGACGCTGGATCTCGGCTGTTGCCGCTGCCGCCGCCGTCCTCCTGCTGCTGATAGGCTGGCAGCAGTTGCCGGGTATCATGCTGCGGTGGCAGTCTGATTATATAACGGCAACCGGCCAGCGGGAGACCATCGCGCTCCCGGACGGCTCGACCGCGACGCTCAACACCTCGACCGCCATAGCTGTTGATTTTTCTGGCGGTCGCCGCCAGGTCACATTGCTCGACGGCGAAGCCTATTTCGACGTTCAGCATGATCCGTCACGGCCATTTGTTGTCGCAGGCCATTTCGCGCAGGTCGAGGTCAAGGGGACTGCTTTCAGCGTCAGGACTGAGAATGATCAGGACACTGTCGTGCTCGAACGTGGCCGCGTTGAGGTGAGCGGCCAGGCCGGTCACGAGTTCCTGGCGCCGGGGCAGATGATTGTCGCCAGCGCGTCCGGCCTGTCTGTGGTGGAGGCAGCGGACCTCGATAAATCGCTTGCATGGCGCGACGGCCGGATCGTGTTTCGCGACCGGCCATTCCGCGCCGCATTGGGCGACCTTGAGCGATATTTCGACGGCCGGGTCGTCGTCATCGGCAGCCTTGCGTCGGATCGCCTCGTGAGCGGACATTATCGTATCGACGATCCTGACGCCGCTATCAGGACGCTCGCAAGATCTGCCGGTGTCGACGTCACGCGACTTCCGGGCGGAATTTTGGTCTTGCGTTAGCGTCTCAACTTTTTTTGTGACGGGTCGACCCCTCATCGTCCTTGTTGTGAGGGCCGAGTTTTCACAAGGTGTGAAAACAGCCCTCTGCATCCGTTGAGGGCAGCGAGCGATGAACGATCGGGGGATCGTAGATCAGACTAACATTTCGGTGTCGAGTAAGGGCGGACGGAGGAAACGTCTCGCAGGTGCTCTGCTCGGTTCGACGATCCTTGCCTATGGTGCCGCGAATGCACCCGTCATCGCGCCCGCCCAGGCGCAGCAGACGGCCCGCACCGTTCAATTCTCGATCCCCGCTCAGCCGCTTTCCTCCGCGGTAGATGCATTCAGTCGTGTCACTGGCTGGCAGGTCGGATACTCATCCGACATCGCCCGCTCGACGACCACGCGCGCTGTCTCGGGTGCCATGACGCCGGCTCAGGCGCTACAAACCATGGTGGCCGGAACGGGCGTCAAGGTCAGCATTACAGGCCCGGCGAGCGCGGCGTTAGTTTCGGGTACAGCCAATGCAGGTAGTGGCGGCGCGAACGTGGCCGGCGCGATCGCGCTAGACACCATCGACGTGCAGGGAGCCGCAAATCCAAATTCAACCATGTCACTGCCTCCGGCCTATGCCGGGGGGCAAATTGCGCGCGGCGGCCAACTCGGCATGCTCGGCAACCGGGACATGATGAACACGCCGTTCAGTCAGACCGCCTACACCCGGAAACTGATCCAGGACCAGCAGGCCAGAAGCATCGGCGATGTGCTCAACAACGATCCATCGGTGGTCAAACTGCACGACTCGAGCGGCGGGTTCAGTCGCGATCAATATTATATCCGGGGAATCGTCCCTAACTCCGGAAACACGTCCTTCGGCGGCCTTTACGGCATCATGGGGACAGGGACCAGCGCGGTAGCGGTGGAATCGCTGGAGCGGGTCGAGGTGCTGAAGGGCGCGAGCGCGCTGCTCAACGGTATCCCGCCAAATCAGAGCGCGAGCCTCGGTACCGTCAACCTGGTGCCGAAGCGCGCCGGCGACGAGCCGCTGATCGCCTTCACGCCGGAATACGCGATGAACAGTCAGCTCGGCGGGCACCTGGACGCGGCTCAGCGCTTCGGCGACAACAAGGAGTTCGGTATCCGCTTCAACGGAGTGTATCGCAATGGCGACACTCCCATCAACCACCAGTGGCGCGAGACGCGGCTGACAACGCTCGGCCTCGATTACAGGGGCGAGAGCGTCCGGCTGTCCGCCGATGTCGGCTATCACTACCAGCACGTGACCGGCCTTCGGAATTCGTTGTCGGTCGACGGCAACATTCCGGTTCCGGCGCCACCTGACAGCAGAACTAATCCGAACCAGCGATGGGAGTTCAGCCGGATCGAGAGCAAGTATGCCACGACGCGCGCCGAGTGGGATATCACCGAGAACCTCACCGCCTATGCCGCGGCCGGGCGCAGCATTGCGGAGGAGAGGGCAGTTTGGAATCCTAGGACGATTCTGGATGCCGCGGGCACGTTATCAAATTCCACTGGTCCTGATACAAACAGTTCCTACACGCAAAGTAGCGTCGCGGAGACCGGGCTGCGAGGGCGCGTGCAGACCGGCCCCGTAAATCATGCTCTGGCGCTGGCGGCAGGATGGGCAACCCAGGAGGTCAGGAGCGAGAGCAGAAAGATTTCGTCGGTCCCTCTGCCGAATTCAAACCTGTATAACCCTGTCCTTTTTCCCCAGCCGGATTTCGGTGTATTTGCTTCGCCCGCGGAAGTGCCGCGGTCAAGCCGCAACGAAAACCTGGGTTTCGCGCTGGCCGATACCATGTCGATCCTGGACGAGCGCGTCCAGTTGATGCTGGGCATCAGGCACCAGAGGGTGAAGAGCTTCTCCTTCTTGAGCAACACCCTTTATGATGCTGAGGCTCTGTCGCCAGCGGCGGCGTTGATCATCAAACCGCTGGAGAACGTTTCGCTCTACGCCAACTATATGGAAGCGCTGGAGGCCGGCGCGATCGCGCCGAGCAATGCGATCAATGCCGGCGAAATATTTGCGCCGTTCAAGACAAAACAACAGGAAGTGGGCGCGAAGATCGACTTCGGCCGCATCGCGGCGACGCTCGCCGCCTTCACCACGACACGGCCGACCTACGCTCGGGATCCCAACACATTCATGTTCGGCGAGACCGGCAAGGTCCGCTATCAGGGAATCGAGGTGGCCGCGTTCGGCGAGGCAACCGAGACGCTTCGCTTCATGAGCGGTTTCACGTTCCTCGATACCACGCTGGTTGAAACCCCTGACGGAACCAACGTCGGTAAGTGGCTTCCGGGCTTGCCCAGATATCGCGCGACACTCGGCCTGGATTGGGATACGCCGATCAACGATCTGGCCGTGGGCGCGTCGGGGCAATGGCAGTCCTTCACATACCGGGACACGCCGAACACCCAGAGAGTCGATGGCTGGTACCGGATCGATTTGAACGCGCGTTATACGATCAGGCAGCCGGGCTGGAAACCGATCATCGTCCGCGCCAGCATCCGCAACGTTCTCGACAGGAACTACTGGGCAACTTCAGACACATGGTTCATGAAATTGAGCGAGCCGCGCACGTTCCTGCTGTCGACGACGTTCCAGTTCTAGGAATGTTGAGCGCTCCAATGCTCTTCTTGGAAGACCGCTACGCGAGTCCGTACAGAGGTCCAGATCAGGTGCCCATACAGGCGAAGAAGTGGAGATCCACACAAGGAAGTCTTGAACGCTCGCTTCTGGTTTGTAATTCACGGCTGGCTGGTGCTGTCGATCTAGGCGTTGAGTGGTTGGCGAACCCAATGGTGAGAGCCAATGTGCCGACTGCGGGCGCGCGCCGCTCGGCTATGATGGTTTCGCTTCGGTGATCGACCGAATGAGCAAACTTGTGAAGTAGCAGCCCCGATCAAGAGACTGGCCACTCTTTTTTATGCGAGGACATGCCGATGCTGGCTCTGATAGAGGATATATCGGATCATCAACACCCGGCGCCGCTCAAACGTCGATCAGAGTCGCACCCGCGGCGAAGCGATTACAACCGCCGCCGCTTCCTCGGCTGGCTGCGCGATGAGGTGGCGGTGCTGCGCGCCGTTGGGCTCGGCGTTCGTGAGATCGCCGTGCGCCTTGACATCGAGGAACATGACGTGCGGGTGTTCTCTCCGCAACCAAGGGAGAAAATCCTGCGCCGCAACCTCAGCCGACGAGCCCTCGATGCGCTTCTCCATGGCCGCCACGCCTCGCTTGGAGGCCGGACCGTTGCCAAGCGCAGCCGGTGTCTTGTCGAGATCGCTACCGCCTACACCTGGGACGAATTGTTGTCCGAGCCCGGCGTCGGCACTGTCACGGCCTCGGAAATCCGGCTCTGGCTCGAAGAACGTGGATGTTCACTGGCGGAGGGGGCTGACAAGAACGACGCCGAAATCTCCGACGCGTGTCTCGCCCGCTAACGGAAGTCCAGATAATGGCGAACGAAGTGAGACGGTCGCATCGAGGTCATTGCATATCCGTCCAGTGAAGGACCGGCCCCAATGCGTCGTCCGTCCGGCATCGACAGACTTGCACGCAGCAGCCTCAGCCGCTCCCCGGCGCTTGGCGGACGTCTCCCGCTCGTTTCCCTGATCTATGTCCTCGCAGTCGCGGAGCATCTGAGCTTCCGGCATGCGGCCACCACGCTCGGCGTCAGCCAGGGCAGCGTCAGCACGCGGGTGAAAACGCTGGAAGACGACCTCGGCATCCTTCTGTTCGAGCGCAACACAAAAGGCGTTCGGCTGACAGAGGCAGGCCGGCATTTTGTCGAGCAGATTGCCGCCGGCATTGACCAGATCGACCATGCCGTGAAAACGGTGGGCGCCTTCACGCGCGGCGAACAGGGGCATCTCCGCGTCAGCACCTATGCGTTGATCCCACACAGCTTCCTCGCAGGGCTGATCGCGCGATATCGGGATGATCATCCCGGCGTCAACGTGGAGATCTCGGAGAGCACGGCGCGCGATGCCTTGATGCAGCTTCGTACCGACCGGATCGACGTGGCGTTTGTGGCCGGCGCAACGGATCCGCCGGATTGCCATTCCCGGCAGATGTGGACCGAACCGCTTTTCGTCGTGCTGCCGGCGAACCATTCCCTCTCGAAACATCGCGCCGTCACCTGGGATGCTCTGGCGGATGAGACCTTCCTTGTCCGCCACGGAGGCATCGGCCCGCAAGCCCATGACCATATTGTTCTACGCCTCGCCCGGCATCGGCCTGCGCCGTCGATCCTGCGTTTCGATGTGGGACGCTGCTCATTGCTGGAAATGGTCGCGCAAGGATTTGGCGTCAGCATCGTCGGTGCATCCGTGGCGCTCCAACAAATACCCGGCGTCACCTTCCTGCCCATTTCCGACGAAGCCGAGCCCGTCGCCTTCTCGGCCGTCTGGTCGCCATTCAACCACGCCGCTGCGCTGAGAGACTTGCTTGATCTCGCCGGCCAAATGAGCCGGACGAGCAGGGCGGACTGAGTCTCCGCGCGCTTCGTCGCGGTCTTCCCTAGCCTCCATAGCGAGACGTGCCGTCGGCGCAACCCGTCCTATTTGCCGCCGATAGTATCCGGCAGCCCTCCCGCATCATGTTTCCTGTTGCCTGTCACGCCAACGCCTATTGTCTGATCGGCTCCATCTCTTTGCCGATTGGAGCCAATATGCGTGGAGGCCGAATCCTTTGGGGTCAGATCGCTGTCGTCTTCATCATCGTCCTGGTGACGACCTGGGCGGCGACGCAATGGACCGCGTGGCGTCTCGGCTTTCAGGGGCAGCTCGGTAGCCCATGGTTCGAGCTGGCTGGTTGGCCGGTCTACTATCCGCCTGTGCTGTTCTGGTGGTGGTACGTGTTCGACGCCTATGCGCCAACGATCTTTGTTGAGGGTGGCATTATTGCCGCATCGGGCGGCGTCATCGCCATCGCTGTCGCAATTCTGATGTCGGTCATGCGCGCACGCGAAGCGCGCAACATCGCGACCTATGGTTCGGCACGCTGGGCGGAGGACAAGGAAATCCGCGCCGCCGGGTTGCTCGATCCCGACGGCGTCGTGCTTGGCCGATACGAGCGCGACTATTTGAGACACGACGGTCCCGAGCACGTCCTTTGCTTCGCGCCGACGCGCAGCGGCAAGGGCGTCGGCCTCGTGGTGCCGACGCTGCTGACCTGGCCGGGAAGCTGCATCGTCCACGACATAAAAGGAGAAAACTGGACGCTGACGGCCGGCTTTCGGGCGAAGCACGGCCGCGTCCTGCTGTTCGATCCGACCAACGCAAAGTCCGCCGCCTACAATCCCTTGCTGGAGGTTCGGCAGGGCGAATGGGAAGTGCGCGACGTGCAGAATATCGCGGACATCCTCGTCGATCCCGAAGGCAGTCTCGACAAACGGAATCATTGGGAAAAGACATCCCATTCGCTGCTGGTCGGCGCGATCCTGCATGTCCTCTATGCGGAGAAGGACAAGACCCTGGCCGGCGTCGCCAGCTTTTTGTCCGATCCCCGCCGCCCAGTGGAGGCGACATTGCGCGCGATGATGGACACGCCGCATCTCGGAGAAGCCGGCGTCCATCCCGTTATCGCCTCGTCGGCCCGCGAGTTGCTCAACAAAAGCGAGAACGAACGGTCGGGCGTGCTCTCCACCGCCATGTCGTTCCTGGGTCTGTATCGCGATCCTGTGGTGGCGCGCGTCACGGCGCGCTGCGACTGGCGCATTGCCGATCTTGTCGGAAGCCGCGATCCCGTCAGCCTTTACCTCGTTGTCCCACCTTCCGACATCAACCGCACCAAGCCGCTCATCCGGTTGATCCTCAACCAGATCGGCCGACGGCTGACCGAAGAGTTGAAAACATCCGGCACGCGCCATCGCCTGCTGTTGATGCTCGACGAGTTTCCTGCGCTCGGCCGCCTGGATTTTTTCGAATCCGCGCTCGCTTTCATGGCTGGCTACGGTCTCAAGAGCTTCTTGATCGCTCAGAGCCTCAACCAGATCGAGCGCGCCTACGGACAGAACAACGCTATTCTTGACAATTGCCACGTCAGGGTCGCGTTCGCCACAAACGACGAAAGGACCGCCAAGAGAGTCAGTGATGCGCTCGGCACCGCGACCGAGTTGCGCGATTCCACCAACTATGCCGGACACAGGCTTGCGCCATGGCTCGGCCATCTCATGGTGTCGCGGCAGGAAACCGCGCGGCCGCTTTTGACGCCCGGTGAAATAATGCAACTCCCGCCGACCGACGAGATCGTCATGGTCGCGGGCACGCCGCCAATCCGCGCCGCCAAGGCACGGTATTTCGAGGATGCGCGGTTCAAGGAGCGCATTCTGACCCCGCCGGAGCCGGCGGCCACCAGACAACCGCCATCGGACGACTGGTCGAGCCGTGTCGTCGCCGCGGCGAATGCGACGGCCCCTTTCCCGACCGGCGGAGTCGAGGGCGACCCGGCCAATGCCGGCATCCGTCGCGAGCCGGAATTGCCCGAGCATGAGGACATCGTCGCGCCGCCGCGACCGCCCGAACAGGAGTTGGGCCTGTTGGACGATGAGCCCGATGTCGACGCCGCCAAGGCGCACGCCATCCGCCAGCGGATGCGGATCGTCGCGCGGCAAGTCTCATTGGACCCGGCCGATGGCATCGAACTTTAAGGTCCGACCATGACGACACGCACCCGTATGAACGTCTATTTCGACCCGGAGTTGCTGGCGCGGGTCGGAGCACTGTCGCTGCGCAGGCAGGTGTCGAAATCCGCCATCATCGAGGCTGCAGTTGCGTCCTTCCTGTCCGGCGACTCCGTCGACAAACTGGAAGCCGCGATGTCACGCCGGCTGGACAGGCTCGGCCGCCAGATCGACACGCTCCACGAAGATCTCGCCATCCTGGGCGAGACCGTCTCGCTGTTCGTCCACATCTGGCTTGCTTCCACGCCGCCGCTGCCGGAGAGCGCACAGGCTGCCGCCCGCGCAAAGGGAGCCGAACGGTTCGAGGGCTTCATGCAGACCCTCGGTCGGCGGCTGGCGACGGGAGACAGGTTCCTCAAGGAACTGTCGCGGGACATGCCGGCGCAATCTACGCAGGATGTTCCGGCTGGCGAGAGCGCGGCCGATGACTCCTTGAAAAACCCATCGCGATAGGTTATCTATTCCATGCTCACGATCTACCGCGCGCATGGGTTCCGCATCGTCATCTTCACCGACGACCATGAGCCTGCCCATGTGCATGTGTTTGGCGATGGCCACGCCAAGATCAACCTGACCGACCCCAATGGCAGGCCGGAACTGGTCTGGGCCGAGGACATGAAGCGAAGCGAGGTGCGTCGCGCGATGGATGTCGTGATCGAGCACAGCGAAGCGTTTCTGGTGCGATGGAGGGAGATACATGGCTGACTTGACCGATGCCGCAATCGACGCCGCGCTGAAGCGGGGCCGCGTCGCGCACGCCAATGAGCCGCGCGCTGCTGCCGCACGATACGATCGCACCTCCAGCCGGGTGATCGTCGATCTGGAGAATGGTTGCACCTTCGCTTTTCCACCTTATCTCGCGCAGGGGCTTGAGACCGCCACTGACGATCAACTCGCCGCAGTGGAAATCCTTGGCCGGGGTTACGGCCTGCATTGGGAAGAACTGGACGTTGACCTGTCCTTGCCGGGTCTGATGGCTGGCATTTTCGGTACCAAAGCCTGGATGGCCGGTCATGCTGGACGCGCCACCTCGCCGGCAAAGGCTGCCGCGTCCCGCGCCAACGGCGCAAAGGGTGGGCGTCCTCGCAAGTCGGCGTAGTGACGAGAGCACTTTGTCATGCGGCTATTCGTGCTCGGAGCATCGGGAGGGGTAGGCTCCAGCCTGCTACAACAAGCCGTGTCGCGTGGTCATCGCGTGACGGCGCAAACCCGAACGGCGGGAAAGGTGACGGAAACGGCGGCAGTACAGGTCGCTGCCGGCTTACCGACCGACAGGGCATTCCTGCAACAGAACATCGTCGGACACGATGCCGTCGTTTTTTGCGTCGGCATCGGTAGCATCGGCAAGACCACGCTGTTTTCCGCTGCGACCGAAGTGCTGATATCCGCGATGCAGGCGACCGGGGTGAGACGTCTCATAGCCGTTACCGGAATCGGCGCAGGCAACACCAAAGGACACGGTGGATGGTTCTACAACTTCGTCACCTTCCCGCTGTTCACACGCAATCGCTATGCCGACAAGGACCGGCAAGAGATCATGATCGAGCGGAGCGATCTGGACTGGACCATCATTCGTCCGGCTCCCTTCTCAACGCGCGCAGCGTCAGGGCCGTTTCAGGTTTACACGGACATCCCGTCGGGATTGCAGCTTAGCTCCATCACCCGCGCCGAAGTGGAGGCATTTATTCTGGACTGCCTGGAGAATAGCAGCTTCATGCGACAGAAGCCCTTTATCGGCCACGCCTGATTTGCCGGGTCTCCCGTGCCACAGTGATCTGCCGTCCCTGAAAGACTCTGACTGTCCTATTTGCCGCCGATAGCCGCCGATCTCCGCACGCGCTGAGATACTTGTTGAATCAGCCCGACTTCAGGCTCTTTTAGTCATCCCCATCCGGGGACTTCTGTGATGCGCCCCGTGATGAAGCGGGGCCGGGATGACTGCCACATACAACAAGCCGGAAGCGATCGCGCGTGGTGCACGCATGTTGCGCACGGCGCTGGGGCCGGCGATCGCGCGCTTTCTCGAAGATCCCACGGTCGTCGAGGTGATGCTGAATCCCGATGGCCGCATCTGGATCGATCGGCTGTCCGAGGGTCTGACTGACACCGGCGAGACGATGTCGGCCACTGATGGCGAGCGCATCGTGCGGCTGGTTGCGCACCATGTCGGTGCGGAGGTGCATGCGCGTTCACCACGCGTGTCGGCCGAACTGCCTGAGACCGGCGAACGCTTCGAGGGCCTGTTGCCGCCGGTCGTGGCTGCGCCGGCCTTCGCCATCCGCAAGCCGGCCGTCGCCGTGTTCACGCTCGACGACTACGTGACCGCCGGCATCATGACCGCCGATCATGCTATGACGTTGCGCGCGGCCGTCGCGTCCCGCGCCAACATCCTTGTCGCGGGCGGCACCAGCACGGGCAAAACCACGCTCACCAATGCACTGCTCGCCGAGGTGGCAAAGAGTGCCGATCGCGTCGTCCTCATCGAGGACACCCGCGAACTGCAATGCCGCGCGGACAACCTCGTCTCCATGCGCACCAGGGATGGCGTGGCGACGCTCTCCGATCTTGTGCGCTCCAGCTTGCGCCTGCGCCCCGACCGTATCCCGATCGGCGAGGTGCGCGGCGCGGAAGCCCTCGACCTGCTCAAAGCGTGGGGCACCGGCCATCCCGGCGGCATAGGCACCATTCACGCCGGCAGCGCCATCGGTGCGCTGCGCCGGCTTGAACAGCTCATCCAGGAAGCCGTCGTCACCGTCCCGCGCGCGCTGATCGCGGAGACCATCGATCTCATTGCCGTGCTCTCCGGCCGCGGCGCTGCGCGCCGGCTCGCCGAACTCACGCGCGTCGAAGGGCTTGAGCCGGACGGCGACTACCGCATCGCACCTGCTGCTACTTCAAATGGAGATCCAGAATGATCCACACACTCTCGCGTGGCTATCGCATGATCGCGACCATCGCCGCCACACTCGCCATCACCATCATCGTAACGCCCGCCGCCCACGCGTCGGGCTCGTCGATGCCATGGGAACAGCCGTTGGAAAAGATACTCCAGTCGGTTGAGGGGCCGGTCGCCAAGATCGTCGCGGTCATCATCATCATCGTGACCGGGCTGACGCTGGCGTTCGGCGACAGCAGCGGAGGATTCCGCCGGCTGATTCAGATCGTGTTCGGTCTCAGCATTGCCTTTGCGGCATCGAGCTTCTTCCTGTCGTTTTTCTCCTTCGGTGGCGGAGCGCTGGTGTGATGGCCGTCGCATTCGAGCAGCTTGACGCCGTGCCGGGGTTCTCAATTCCCGTCCATCGCGCGCTCACCGAGCACATCATGCTCGGCGGTGCGCCGCGCTCGATCGCGATCCTCAACGGGACGCTCGCCGGCGCGGTCGGCCTCGGCCTGCGCCTGTGGCTGGTCGGGCTCCTGATATGGGCCATCGGTCATTTCGCGGCCGTGTGGGCCGCGAAGCGCGATCCTCTGTTCGTGGAAGTCGGGCGGCGGCATCTGCGCATTTCGGCTTTCCTGGCGGTCTGAGGAAATCGCCCGTCATGATAAACCTCGCCGAATACCGCCGCACCGCTTCGCGTCTTGCCGATTATCTGCCATGGGCGGCATTGGTCGGTCCCGGCGTCGTGCTTAATAAAGACGGCAGTTTCCAGCGCAGCGCCAGGTTTCGCGGTCCCGATCTGGATTCCGCCGTCGCGGCCGAGCTGGTCGCCGTCGCCGGCCGCATCAACAACGCCTTCCGCCGCCTCGGCTCCGGCTGGAGCATTTTCGTCGAAGCCCAGCGGCATGAGGCTTCGACCTATCCGAACAGCACCTTTCCCGATCCGGCGTCCGCGCTGGTCGACGCCGAGCGCAAGGCCGATTTCGAGGAAGCGGGCGCGCATTTCGTATCGAGCTACTATCTCACCTTCCTCTATCTGCCGCCGGCCGAGGAAGCCGCGCGCGCCGAGACATGGCTCTACGAAGGACGCGAACGCTCCGGCGTCGATCCCCATGAGGTGATGCGCGCGTTCGTCGATCGCACCGACCGGGTGCTGGCCTTGCTCGATGGCTTCATGCCCGAATGCGCCTGGCTCGATGACGTCGAGACGCTGACCTACCTGCACTCCTGCGTCTCATTGAGCCGCCATCGCGTCCGCGTTCCAGAGACGCCGGTCTATCTCGACGCGCTGCTCGCCGATCAGCCGCTGACCGGCGGGCTGGAGCCGCGGCTTGGCGACCAGAGTCTCCGCATCCTCACCATCATCGGTTTCCCGACCGCGACCACGCCGGGCATCCTCGACGATCTCAACCGGCTGGCGTTTCCGTATCGCTGGTCAACGCGCGCGATCCTTCTGGACAAGACGGATGCGACGCGTCTGCTGACCAGGATCAGGCGGCAGTGGTTCGCCAAGCGCAAGAGCATCGCCGCGATCCTGAAAGAAGTGATGACCAACGAGCAATCCGTGCTCGTGGACACCGACGCCGCGAACAAGGCGGCGGACGCCGATATGGCCCTGCAGGAACTTGGGCAAGATGTCGCCGGCATGGCCTACGTCACCGCGACCATCACGGTCTGGGATACAGAGGTGCGTCTTGCGGATGAGAAGCTGCGGCTGGTCGAGAAGGTCATCCAGGGCCACGATTTCGCGGCCATGACCGAGACCGTCAACGCGGTGGATGCGTGGCTCGGTTCTCTGCCGGGGCACGCATACGCGAACGTCCGCCAGCCACCGGTCAGCACCTTGAATCTCGCCCACATGATCCCTCTCAGCGCCGTGTGGGCGGGCGAGGGGAGGGACGAGCACTTACGTGCACCCGCATTGCTCTATGGCAGAACCGAAGGCTCAACCCCGTTCCGGTTCTCCCTCCATGTCGGCGATGTCGGCCACACACTCATCATTGGGCCAACGGGCAGCGGCAAATCCGTACTGCTGGCGCTGATGGCGCTCCAGTTCCGCCGCTACGAGGGCAGTCAGGTCTTCGCCTTCGATTTCGGCGGCTCGATCCGGGCGGCCGCGCTCGCCATGGGCGGTGACTGGCACGATCTCGGTGGCGGCCTGACCGAAGGCTCGGACGCTTCCGTCTCGCTCCAGCCGCTTGCCGGCATCCACGACACCTATGAGCGGGCCTGGGCAGCGGATTGGCTCGTCGCCATCCTCATGCGGGAAGGCGTCACCATCACGCCGGAAGCCAAGGAGCATATCTGGACGGCGCTGACGTCGCTGAGCACGGCGCCGGTCGAGGAACGCACCATCACCGGGCTGTGCGTTCTGTTGCAATCCAACAGCCTGAAGCAAGCCCTTCGGCCCTACTGCGTCGGCGGTGCTTACGGCCGGCTGCTCGACGCGGAAGCCGAATATCTCGGCTCCGCCGACGTCCAGGCGTTCGAGATCGAGGGGCTTGTCGGCACGGGCGCGGCGCCGGCGGTGCTGGCTTATCTTTTTCATCGCATCGGCGATCGCCTCGATGGGCGGCCGACGCTGCTCATCATCGATGAGGGCTGGCTTGCGCTCGACGACGAGGGGTTCGCCGGCCAGCTCCGCGAATGGCTCAAGACGCTGCGCAAGAAGAACACCTCCGTTATCTTCGCTACGCAGTCGCTGTCCGACATCGCCAGTTCGGCCATCGCGGCGGCGATCATCGAAAGCTGCCCGACACGGCTGCTGTTGCCGAACGAGCGGGCGATCGAGCCGCAGATCACCGCCATCTATCGTCGCTTCGGCCTCAACGACCGCCAGATCGAAATCCTCGCGCGCGCAACGCCCAAGCAGGATTATTACTGCCAGTCGCGGCGTGGCAACCGCCTGTTCGAGCTGGGCCTGTCCGAAGTCGGCCTCGCACTCTGCGCCGCGTCTTCCAAGTCCGACCAGGCGCTGATTGCCAACATCGTCGCCGAGCACGGCCGCGACGGCTTTCTGGAAGCGTGGCTCAACGCCCGCGATGTCGGCTGGGCGGTCGATCTCATTCCCAGCCTCACCAATAAGGAGACATTGGCATGATGATCCGTCATTCCCGCGCGCGCATCGTCCTCATGGCGGCAACCATGCTTGCCTCACCCATCGCGCTATCACCCATCTTAACGGGGTCAGCCTACGCCATCATCGTGTTCGATCCGTCGAACCATGCGCAAAACATGCTGACCGCCGCGCGGTCGCTGGAGCAGATCACCCACCAGATCACCAGCCTGCAAAATCAGGCGCAGATGCTCATCAACCAGGGCCGCAATCTCGCCAGCCTGCCGTATTCCGCGCTCCAGCAGATTCAGCAGAACGTCCAGCGCACCCAGCAGCTTCTGAGTGAGGCGCAGAACATCGCCTTCAACGTCCAGCAGATCGACCAGGCGTTTCAGAACCAATACGGCCGCGTGTCGATGTCCGCGACGGACCAGCAGCTCATCACTGACGCCCGCTCGCGCTGGCACAATACCGTCGGCGGATTGCAGGACGCGATGCGCGTGCAGGCCGGTGTTGTCGGGAATATCGACACCAACCGCACGGAGATGTCGTCGCTCCTCACGCAGAGCCAGGGGGCGACTGGCGCGCTGCAAGCCACCCAAGCCGGCAATCAGATTCTCGCCCTGCAATCGCAGCAGCTCTCCGACCTGGTCGCGGTGATTTCCGCCAATGGCCGGGCCAGCGCGCTGACCGAGGCCGAGCGCACGGCTGCGGCCGAACAGGGACGCGAGCAGCGTCGCCGATTCCTGACGCCGGGCAGCGGCTACATGCCCGGCAACGCGCAGATGTTCAACAGCGGCAACTGACAATCAGAAAAGGGGGAGCATGGCCATGGACGGCAGGATGCTGGCGCGCCTCAGTGCCATCGTGTTCGTCGCGATCGCCCTGACGGCGACGGCGATCGAGATGACCCGCAAGGATGACGCGCCGGCATCGCCGCCGGCGCGTGCTGTCCAGCCTGTGGACGATCCGCTCCGCGAGGGGCAGCTTCGCTGTCAGGAGCTTGGGCAAAAGGCGGCCAGTGACGCGGAATGCCAGCGCGTCTGGGCCGAAACCCGCGCCCGTTTCTTGCGTCCTGCGACTGCGCCCGCATCGCGGCCCGCCAATGAGGGGCGGTGAGCACATGGGCGGCAGCGGCGTCATCGATACGTTTCTCGGCACCTTCACCCGCTACATTGACAGCGGGTTCGGCCTTCTCGGCGGCGAGGTCGCCTTCATCGCCACCACGCTGATCGTCATCGACGTGACGATCGCAGCGCTGTTCTGGAGCTGGGGCGCGGACGACGACATCATCGCGCGGCTGGTGAAGAAAACGCTCTTCGTCGGCGTCTTCGCTTACCTGATTTCCAACTGGAACAGCCTTGCGAAGATCGTGTTCGACAGCTTCGCCGGCCTCGGCCTGAAGGCGTCAGGCACGGGCTTCACCGCACAGGATCTGATGCGCCCCGGCAAGGTGGCGCAGACCGGACTGGATGCGGCGCGACCGCTGCTCGATGCGATTTCCCCGCTGATGGGCTGGCTCGCGGTGTTCGAAAACCTGATCCAGATCGTTTGCCTGCTGTTCGCATGGGCGCTTGTTATCCTCGCGTTCTTCATTCTGGCGATCCAATTGTTCGTCACGCTCATCGAGTTCAAGCTGTCGACGTTGGCCGGCTTCATGCTGATCCCGTTCGGCCTGTTCGGCAAGACCGCCTTCATGGCCGAGCGCGTGCTGGGCAACGTCATCTCCTCCGGCATCAAGGTGCTGGTGCTCGCCATCGTCATCGGCATCGGCTCGACGCTGTTCTCGCAGTTCACGCAAGGTTTTGGTGGAGCCACGCCGACCATCGACGACGCGATGGCCATTGTTCTTGCCGCCTTGTCGCTGTTGGGTCTCGGGATATTCGGCCCCGGCATCGCAAATGGCCTCGTCTCCGGCGGTCCGCAACTCGGCGCGGGCGCGGCGGTCGGCACGGGCCTCGCGGCCGGTGGCGCCGTGATCGCCGCCGGCGGCGGTGCAATGCTCGCCGCGAAGGGTGGCGGAGCCGTGCTCTCGACGGGCGGGGCCGCCGTGCGCGGCGGCGCCACGGCAGCGGGCGCCACCTCCGCCGCATATACGCTTGGCTCCATGGGCCAGTCCGGCGCAGCCGGTGTGGCGGCAGGACTCGGCGGCGTCGCGCGCACGGCCGGCAGTGCTGCCGGCAGAGCCGCGATGTCGCCGCTTCGCCGTGCGGCCGCGAGCGTCAAGACCAGCTTCAACAGCGGCATGCAATCGGGCCTTAGTGCGAGCGGAGGCTCTTCCACGATGGGCACCGTCGGCGGCAACGCGGGTAGCAGCGCGGCGTCCTCGGCATCGGCCGCGCAAGGGCCGCCAGCCTGGGCGCAGCGCATGCGCCGATCCGGCCATTCCAGCCATGCGATCCAGACGACCGCTCACGCCGTGCGCTCCGGCGACGGTCATGGCTCCGGCTCTTCCGTCAATCTCTCACAAGGCGATCGCACATGAGCACCTTTAAACGACCCGCACCGCATTACGGCAAGACACCTCAGCCCGAGACGCCCTACCAGCGCGCGGCGCAGGTCTGGGACGATCGCATCGGCTCCGCGCGCGTACAGGCGAAGAACTGGCGCATCATGGCCTTCGGATCGCTGATCCTGTCCGCCGGTTTTGCGGCGGCGCTGGTCTGGCAGTCGGCACGCGGCATCGTCGTGCCATGGGTCGTTCAGGTCGACAATCTCGGCCAGGCGCAGGCCGTCGCGCCGGCGACGGCCGACTATCGGCCAACCGATCCACAGGTGGCCTGGCATCTGGCACGCTTCATTGAACAGGTTCGTTCGATTCCGGCCGATCCCGTCATTGTCCGGCAACAATGGCTTCGCGCCTA
Source organism: Nitrobacter sp. 62-23 (assembly GCF_001897285.1). Classification (GTDB taxonomy): domain Bacteria; phylum Pseudomonadota; class Alphaproteobacteria; order Rhizobiales; family Xanthobacteraceae; genus Nitrobacter. The sequence goes on along the minus strand of NZ_MKSM01000081.1, from coordinate 23,892 downwards.
TGAATGGACCACGGATCGCGGCGCGGCCGCGCTCAACGATTACGCGAGGTCGGACGACCCGTTCACAAAGGTCGGCAAGCAACAGGTCGCGGTCGAAGTGTCGAGCGTCATTCGCGCGTCCACGGATTCTTTCCGCGTCGCCTGGATCGAGCGGCACTACGACAACGGCCAGCTCGCCACCACCGAACGCTGGACCGCGATCCTCACCATCGTCATCCAGCCGCCGCGCGACGCCGACCGGCTCAAGGCCAATCCGCTCGGAATCTATGTCAACGCCATCAACTGGTCGCGGGAGATGAGCCAATGAGGATCTTTCTCCCCGCGCGGAAGTTTGCCTGCGGGACTGCCTCCCTCCGTAAATCCTCCATCGCGGCCTTGCTGCTGTCCGGCTCGATGCTCGCCGGCTGCGCCATGCCGCAGAAGCCGCCGCGGATCAGCTACGACGCCGATGTCCCGCCATTGCCGGCCATACCCGCGTCCGTTACGGATCATCGGCTACGGTCGCTGCATATCCCGCCGGTCTGGAAGCCGGCGAAAGGCGGCACGGCCGCGCCCACACCCGTCGCCCGGATCGAGAACGCCAACAACGCCGCCCGCGTCCAGCCACGCCGCGAGGGTTATTACAACGCCATCCAGATCTATCCGTGGTCCGAGGGCGCGCTCTATCAGGTCTATGCCGCGCCCGGGCAGATCACCGATATCGCCCTGGAGCCGGGCGAGAGTCTGACCGGGACGGGACCGATTGCGGCCGGCGACACCGCACGCTGGATCATCGGCGACACCGAATCCGGCTCCGGCGAAACCCGCCGTGTCCATGTGCTGGTGAAGCCGTCGCGTCCCGACATCACCACCAACCTGGTCGTCACCACGGATCGTCGCACCTATCTGCTCGAATTGCGCTCCGGGAAGAAGCCCTACATGCCGTCCGTCTCCTGGGCCTATCCGCAGACGGCAACAGGGTTGCGCCAGAGCATTCCGGCGACGCCGGTGATTCCGGCAGCGGCCGCGCGCAACTATCGCTATGGCCTCACCGGCGACAATCCGCCATGGAAGCCGGTTGCCGTCTATGACGACGGCCGCCGCGTCTACGTCGAGTTTCCGCGTGGCGTCGTGCAGGGCGAGATGCCGCCGATCTTCGTCATCGGCCCGGAGGGCGAGGCGCAGATCGCCAACAGCCGCATCTTTCGCAACATCCTGATCGTCGATCGCCTGTTCGGCGCGGCCGAACTGCGCCTTGGCAGCGGCGACAGGCAGCAGACCGTCAGGATCGTCCGCACCGACGGGAGGCCGTCACAATGAGCCATAGCCAGAACCAGACCGGCGCCGCTGCCCTGATGCGGCTTCGCGCCCGGCCGCCGCGCGTCAGCCGTCTCTCGCGCAAGATGCTCGCCGGTATTGTCGTCGTCGTGTCACTCGGCGTCGGCGGTGCGCTGATCTATGCGCTTCAGACCCGCAAGCCCGGCGATGACGGCAAGGAGCTTTACTCGACGACGAACAGGCAACCCGCCGATGGTCTGGCGGGCTTGCCGCGCGACTACACCGGGCCGATTCTCGGCCCGCCGCTGCCGGGCGATCTCGGGCGACCGATCGTGGATGCGCAGAACCGGGGCCAGCCCGTGGTGCCGCCGACGATTGCGGCACCAAGGGTCGATGAGGCCGAGCAGCGCCGGCTGGCCGAGGAAGAGGCAGCACGCACCAGCCGCGTCTTTTTCCAGACCGCGCCGGGCGCGGCGACTACAGCCGCAACACAGGCCGGCATGATGCCCCTCCCGAATGACGGTGGGTTTGATGTGACCGGCCAGCGCAGCCAGCCGACTGTGCAGGACAAGCAGCTTGCTTTCCTCAACGCCGCCGTCGATCGCCGTACCACATCATCGGATCGCATCATGCCGCCGGCCTCGCCCTTTGTGCTGCAGGCCGGGGCCGTCATCCCGGCGGCGCTGATCACCGGCATCCGCTCCGATCTGCCGGGTCAGATCACCGCCCAGGTGACGGAGAACGTCTACGACAGCCCGACCGGGCGCATCCTGCTTCTACCGCAGGGCACGCGCGTCATTGGGCAATACGACAACAATGTGCAGTTCGGCCAGCGCCGCGTGCTGCTCGTCTGGAACAGGCTCATTCTCCCGAATGGTCGCTCCGTCGTGCTGGAGCGCCAGCCCGGCGCGGATGCCGCGGGCTATGCCGGGCTTGAGGATGGCGTTGATTATCACTGGTGGGACTTGGCCAAGGCCGCCGGCCTGTCGACGCTGCTCTCTGTCGGAGCGGAGCTTGCGATCAATGATGAGGATGGGTTGCTCCGCGCCATCCGCAACGGTGGTCAGTATGCCGTCAACGATGCCGGCCAGCAGATCGTCCGTCGCCAGCTCAACGTCCCACCGACGCTGACCATCCGGCCGGGCTTCCCGGTCAGGATCGTCGTGACGCGAGATCTTGTCCTCGAGCCCTACAGGGGATGACTATGACCAAACTGAAACTCGGACCCATCCCCAACGACAAACCCGTGAGCATCAAGCTGGAGCTGCCTGCGACGCTCCATCGCGATCTCGTTCTTTATGCCGAGGTGCTGGCCCGCGATACGCAGCAGCCGCCAACCGATCCCGTGAAACTGATCGTGCCTATGCTGGATCGATTTATCGCGACGGATCGGGGATTCGCGAAAGCGAGGAGGGGACGCGAAAGTGCCGACAACTAAATGATCCTACTGCAGAATCTACCGACGTTGAGAGCATATGATCGGAACTACGCCAGTCTGGTTATCGATTACGCGACAGCGAAGTCGATGCTGATTGCGCGGGGTCCGAATGCTGGCAGCCATGATCGCCTCGCGAAATCGATTGCGCTAAGATGGGTTAGTTTGTCTAACGAACGGACTTTGTCGCGATTTGCCATCATGAGTGACCATATTCCGCCACAGGATGCGCCTTGGCCGAAAAGCACGATCTTCACCGTCGGACATTCGACTTTGCCGATCGAGCGTTTCGTCGAACTGCTGAAAATCTACGGCATTGAGCAGCTCATCGATATCCGCACGATACCGGGTTCGCGACACAATCCGCAGTTTGGGAGTGAGGCTCTCGCCGGCAGTCTTAAGGCCGCCCACATCGAGTATGCACATATGGGAACATTGGGCGGTTTGCGGCGTGCCCGGAAAGATTCCCCAAATGACGGTTGGCGCAACAAGAGTTTCCGCGGCTACGCCGATTACATGCAGACTGCGGAGTTCTCTCATGCAGTGGAGACGCTCGTTCGGATGGGTCGGCAGAAGCGCACAGCCATCATGTGTGCGGAGGCCGTGCCATGGCGCTGCCATCGCTCGCTCGTCGCCGACGCGCTCGACGTGCGTGGCGTGCCAGTTATCGAAATTCTATCGGAAGCCAGTTATCGATCGCACAAGCTAACATCTTTCGCGCAAGTCGATGGAACCTCGATCATCTATCCGTCCGAGCAGCTCACACTGGGCTGGAGTGAGGCGAAAGCAAAATAGTTGGTGGAAAGCTGGTCATAGCGCCTCGCGATCGGACAACATTGCTTGATCCTATCAATGTCCGTTCGACTTCATTACGGGTACGGAGAGGATACGGGCTGAACCAAATCAGATCTTCGATTGCTTTCGGCTTTCCCGCAAGGCGACTGTCATCGTCTTCACTCGGTGTCTGTGCCAGCCGTACCAGCAGACCATTGCTATTCACGTAAGCATGAATCTTGCCGACCGCGGGAGAATAGCATCTATTTGGCAGATCGCGGAGCAGGCGCCGCAGAACTCATCGCGGCTGGGCCGACATCACCGAGAAGCGTGGCGGACGGAACGAAGAACAGGCTCCCTGTCGTTGCGCGGCTGAAATCGAGCAGTCGGTCATAGTCACCAGGCGGATTGCCCACGAACATATTCTGGAGCATCCGCTCGATCCGCGACGGCGATCGTGTATAGCCGATGAAGTAGGTGCCGAACTCGCCCTTGCCGATCTCGCCGAACGGCATGTTGTCCCGTACGATCTTGAGTTCCTTTCCGTCCTCGTCGGTGATCGAGGTGAGAGCGTTGTGCGCGCAGGAGGGTTTGACAACATCCTCCAGTTCGATATCGGAGAGTTTCTTGCGGCCGATGATCGCTTCCTGCCGCTCGATCGGCAGATCGTTCCAGCCCTTGAGATCGTGTAGATATTTCTGGACGATGACGTAGCTGCCGCCGGCGAAGGCGAGGTCCTCATCGCCGATCAGCACCGCATCGATGCTCTCCGGTCCGACCGGATTCTCGGTTCCGTCGACGAAACCGATCATGTCGCGCTGGTCGAAGAATTTGAAGCCGTGCGTCTCATCGACGACTGTGATCGCGACGTCTAGCCGAGTCATGATCTGCATCGCAAGTTCGAAGCACAGGTCTATGCTCCGCGCGCGGATGTGAAACAGGAGATCTCCGGGTGTTGCCATCGCATGATGACGGCCACGAATTTCACGAAAGGGATGCAGTTCCTTCGGTCGCGGATCGCCGAACAGCCGGTCCCACGCGTCCGAGCCGAAACCCATAATGCAGGAAAGTCCACCGTCGAGATCGCGAAAGCCGACCGCGCGCACGAAACCAGCCAGATCGCCGCACATGGTGCGAACGGAATTCAGGTTGGTCTCGCCATCGTTCAGCGTCGCGACGAGGAAGATCGCCGCGCGCGAAAGCTTCGATGCTACAGCCTGGCTTTCCATAGTCATACACGACCCCGGATTCGATGTACTTGCAACCGCCACGTCTTATCCGTCGTGTCCTCAATAGACGAAGAATGTCAATATGCTCTTCGACCGGTCCGAACTCGGAGTGCCGAACTTGTCTTGGTTGCGCTGAACGAAATGTCGCTCGTCGATATAGAAGTACTTTAATCTCAATGGGCAGTGGGCGCGCCTATCGTTGTCACGGCGCTCCTCCTGGCTTTGGCGACACTCTTCTTACCGGCCCCTTGAACCAACAAGCCTCGTCGTGGCTATTGTATCATCAGGTATCGACGTCGCCCTCGAGAAGTCCGGCATCCAGATGTCCGACCTCGTATGGTACAGAGGAGTTCCCCAATCGCCATCTTCCGGGAAGGCAATCATCCTGTTTTGAGCGGCACGTTCGTCGATTTGGACGGCAAGCGCTCGCTGTACATGCGCGGCAGGACATTCCCTGGCCTGCGCGGACCGCTCTCTTTGCTATTTGTGTGCCCATGAGAATTCAGACAGCAAAATCCTGACGCTGGCGAAGGACGTACTCGCACTAACGAAAGCGAACTGGAATGCGACGCAGTTCGATCAGAAGTTTCCAGCACCGCTCAAGGTGGTGCGGGAGTCGGACGCATTCTTAAGCACGTCGAGTGCGGGAAGGCGGTCTCATTGGACTTCCGCCGTTATACTTCTAGATCGTAGCGTGCCGTTTACGACCGCCTTCAATCGCTACGTCTTGCCAGATTAAAAGGCGACTTCTTCAACACAATCGACCCAAAGACGTACTCAGATGGTCTCAGTCTCGGGGATGGCCTCTTTGCGTCGCTTCCCCGTGGTCCAGCCCGATAGCGTCTGATCCAAAAGCGGGCTTTGAGGGAACGGTCGAGTTTGGTCCAGCGCTGGCTCTCAATCCCGCCTTAGGGATGGTAGACGAAGTAAACTAGCCACTTGCAGTCGGAGTATGTAATCCGTGGAAAAGCGACATGAAGTAATCGCGGGTGTGTGGCAGGTTAGAGGCTCTGATGCTAGTCGCTTGAGCGAGACCCGGCCAGCGGTTGCAAGCTCGTGCTTGGCCGGCGGGCAGCACCTAGAGCTCTCGAGTCAGGTGAAGGGATAGTCCAGACCGCAAACGCCAGATGGCGGCAGCGAAAGCCGAAATGGTACGAAAATTCATGGGGCCGCAAGGCCTATGCTGGTTCGAGTCCGGTCCGCCCGCACTAAATTGACAAGAAATTCAATTGAGGACGCGTTAGGGAAGTCTGGCAAGCCATGGCAGGAAGTGCGCCGACCCACATTCCTATTCCAAAAAATGACGCGGATTTTGAGCGAAAAGCAGTCGTTCTGTTCCGTGAGATTTTAAACGACCCCTCAGTGAAACGCTTGGGCCGCGACGGCCAGAAGCAATTCGGTGTTGATATAGTTGGCTACCGCGGCGGGAAGGTCAGCAAGATCGTCGGTATCCAGTGCAAGAAGCGTGCTCCCACGCGCACATTAACAGCCGATGAAGTGCGAACTGAGGTGAGGAAGGCGCTCAAATACTCGCCGAAGCTGCAAGAGTACATCATTATCACGAGCGCCCCGAATGATAGGAAGCTGGACCAGCTCGCGCAGGAGCTTTCACTTGCGCAAGCCAAGAAGGGCAGAAAAATCCGCATTGAAGTCTGGGGTTGGGAAACGCTGGAAGAGCGCATCGATGAGTATTCCAGTGCCAGACAGGCATTTGATCCTGGATGGAGCCCGGCGTTCCAAGCAGTCCAAACACAGCTTGAAGAAGTGGCCCGGGTTCAGAGGACGCAACCCACGGCGGCGCAAGTCCAGGGCATCGCGGAACAGATTCAGCGGCAAACGTCCATTCAGACGTTTGCCTTCCCTCCAGAATTGGCAGAGCGGCAGCTCAAAGCCGAGTTGGAATGGATGAACAAAAGACGCGGATTCGGCGAAGCCGAGACAGCGCAAGAGCTGGCTAAGGTGAGCGCTCGGGTCACCCTTGGCGATTTGGTGAACGCGCCGCCTGAATTGCGCGCTGACACTTTGGAGCGCGCTGCCAGAGCGAATCTAGTGCACGAGACTATCGACCGTGCAAAATGTTTTCACGGCGAGGCGCTCAAGCTCGGCCTAGCTGATTCGTCACTTTATGATGCCTTGTTACCCGATGCCGAGGGCAATAGTGACGAAACCCAGAAGCGTCTGGCCAAAATTGACCGACCTGATGCACGCGCCGCCAGATTCAATTTGACTGCTCGCCTCAAAGGTGCTGCTGAAGCACTCTCCTGGATGACGCAACAGGGCTACACTATTCGCGATCTTGGAGCAGCCGGTTCGCTCAACATGCTGCTACGTCGAACGGAGATGGGCGACTATCAGACGGCCCTTGCCGAGGCGGAAACCTTATCTGAAGATTGGTTCGAGAACTATCCTGCACTTCGGACCATTCGAGCCAGCCTTCTGCTTGCTGCCGTGCTTCCCAGTGACCAGCGCGGGGTGCTCTTCCAGGGGTTGCCGATCAATCCGAGGATGCTTCAATTTGCGAGCATCCCTCAAACGCAAGCCAATATCGTCAGGGCGCGCCAAGAGTTGGAAGCTGCGCGGGTAAGCATCAAGTCGCTGAATCTTGAACTTTGCGATCCGTATCTTGAAGAGCAGATACTCTGGTTGCGTCTGGAGAATACATCCACCGCCGATAACGCGCGGCGACAGATTGAAGAAGAGATCAAAAATCCGGACAAGACCCTGCGCCGGGTCCGGTTGGCACTTGCCTACGAAATCCCGTTTAATCGCGATGCGCTTATCCGTTCGTTGAATGCCAAGCACGAAGTTGGCCAGGCTACAGCGGATGACCAGTACACCTTGTTTTTGTTCGCTTGGTTTAGCCGCGATGTTAGAAAGCTGGTCGACTATTTCGACGAGCACCGCGCGGAAGTCTTTTCTCGTCAGGACCTTTCCCTTGAATTCCTCGCTCAGATCGAAGCAGAAGCATTAGCTCGAATTGGCCGCTTCTCGGATGCCAAAGCACGGGTCAAAGAACATCGTAAGGATGTGCTGAGCGCCGAGGCTGCGGCGATTATAGAGGCCCTCATTGCCTCTGTTGAGGAGGGTAACGAGACAGAGCGTATTCGCAATCTTTATGAGACCACGAATGAGCTCTCGTATCTGCGGCTTTTGGTAGCCAATCTGTTTAGGGAGAAGAATTTCGCGGAACTGGTGAAGTACGCTCCCATACTGGTTAAGGAGGACCAGCGGAAGGAAGACTATGAACTTGCTCAAAGAGCATTTTTCGTTGAACGGAAATACCAAGAGGTTGTCGATCTTGCCGACGCCTATCCCGAGCTTCATTCGTGCAAGGATGAATTTTCATCGGTTAAGGGCTGGGCGCTTTTTCACCTAGGCCGAGTCCTAGAGGCGAGAGGTATCGCAAGAGAACTCGTTGGTCGGCGTCACGACGCCAACGACCGGGAACTGGACATCAATACTGCGATGGAAACGGGCGATTGGGGCTATATGCAATCGATCGTTGCGCGTGAGGTGCCGCTGATTCCGCAACTTGACGCCGCCTCGCTTATGCGGCTTGCGCGCCTCGCCTTCGAAAGCGGGAGCACGTATGTCGATCAGTTCAGGGATGCCGCGATCGCTGCAGCGCCGGACAAGCCGGAGCCCTACCTCGCTGCCTATCAGCTTTCTTTGGACAGAGGAGAAGAGTACCAGGAATCACGCGCGCACGAATGGTTTCAAAGAGCTATTCAGCTTTCTGGTCCAACTGGCCCGATTCAAGCGGTCAAGCTTCAGGAGATCGTCAATAAGGCGCCTAGCTGGAATGAGAGAGTGGAGAATACCAGCGATCTGTTGGCTCAGGCAAAAATCCCACTTGATGTTGCGGCCCGCGCCCTCAATCGTCAGCCGGTCGAGTTGTTTGTTGGCACGGCAAGAAGGAACGAACTATCAGCTAACCCGAAGCGGCAGTTTCCTATCCTTGCCTTCTCGGGTGGCAGAGCACCCAATAGCCTTGATAGTATACGTCGCATCGCCGTCGACATAACGGCTCTTTTTACGCTCGATCATCTGGGCTTGCTGGGCAAGGTTATTGGTGCATTCGATCAGGTCTGCATAGCGCCCTCCACCCTGAGTTCTCTTTTCATCGACAAGCAGTTCATTCGCTTCAAGCAGCCGTCAGAGGTGGCGAAAGCTCGTCATATTAAGGAGCTGATTGGAAAAAAGCGACTCAAGGTTATTAAATCCGCGCGGATGAGCGTCGCCGAAAGTGTGTCCTTCGATATCGATCCAGATTTGCACCAGTTGCTAAACACCGCTCGAGAAAACAAGGCGATCGTGGTGCGTAGCGCCCCGGTGTTTAAACTTCGGTCACTTCTGGAAGAAACCGTCGATATGAGCGCGTTTTCCGATTGTATGATCGATACGCTTAAGGTTTTGCGCTTCCTGAGCGGCAAGGTTACCAAATCCGTAGCGGAAGGGGCGCAGACCTATCTGAGGCACGTTGATCGGGGTTGGTCCTTCAAGTCCAAGCGGATAACAAAACGGTCCGTTCTCTACCTGGATCAGTTGACTGTCGTCTATCTTCACCATGTTGGCCTCCTCGATGTTCTCGCGCAGTCAGTGAAGGGGGTATTCGTTCTCGGGGAGGTTGAAAGGCACTACGATGACGTGATCCGTGGCTCAGAAGCGTCCGCAGATCTTCTGGCCGCAGTTGAACGTATCTGTGCGACGCTCAACGCATCCATAGAAGCAGGCTCCGGGGTCAGATTCACGGGGCGTCGGCAGCTAACCGGCTCAGCGACAGAGGACGATGAGCTTGAGAAGTTTGAAGTGAAACTTCCCTCCATTGATATTATGTCGAATCTCTCCCAAGTGGATGCTGTTGTATGTGATGACCGCTACCTTGTTCATGAAGGCCGCTGGTCTGATGGAACGCGAAGCGTGCCGTGTGCCACGACGCTTGATCTAATTCAGGCGCTTAATGGCCGCGGGCAGCTTTCCGAGATGCAAGTCTATGAAAATTACCACCGGCTGCGAGCGGCAGGATATCATCCCGTGCCGTTTAACACGGACGAACTCAAACGGGAACTGGCCCGGGCAGGGATCGAGAACAAACGACTGGTAGAGACGCCCGAATTGACGGCTATTCGGCGCAGCCTCACGGTTGCATACGAGAACCAGACATTTGTCGAGGCCGAACTTCCCTGGTTTAACCACTGCAGACTGGTGATCTTCCAGGTTCTTAGGATGCTGTGGAGCGACAGGCGGTTTTCCACTGGAGTTATTGCGCGCGCAGACTGGCTTCTTGGTCTCCTCCCAAATCCTCTTGCATGGGTGCGTAATTCCGCTGACGAACGCGCCTGGAGCGCCGCGAAACAAATGGCAATAATCCAGTTAGCGAGTTTGATGACCAGTCCATTTTCGCGCGTTGAGATGGAGCAACGCTATGGCACTTGGGTGGAAGATCGTCTCCTGAGGTCTTGTCGGTCAGCACAACCAGAAATCTACGGGGCAGCAATCGAGCAGGCTGCAGGATTTTTGCGGGAGCTGATTGAGAAAAAGGATGGGCCGCCCTTGGGCATCCGACAGATGCTGGTCCGGCGCCTCGTTCATGCCCTTCATGCTGATTCTCAGAGGGATATCCTAAATGTCAAAGGGTTTGCTGCTGCGGCTGGGATACGTTTACGAACCGTATTAACGCTTAACGGCGTTCGAGAGGTGGAGCTGACAAGTTTCGTGAAGTGCGTGAAAAACGCCTTGGTCGGAAAGCGTTCTTCCCAACTGGTTCTGGCTGACGGCTCGCGTGCGAGAGTCAAGCTTTCCGTCGATCGGTCGAGCTCCGTGCTTATAGAGTTCGCCGCTCTGAATATGAAAATTTCGGAGGCAGGCGTATTTAGTGCCTCTTCTCGAAAGCGGGCGGTTACTCTCGCTAGCATGCTCAAGAAACATCCGTTGCTGCCGGATGAGGAGAAGGACTGGCAGAAGGTCTTGAGATTAGGGCAGGTTGATGAGGTTCGGTTCGTAAAGCTGGTGGAAGCTTTAAGAGAGACGCCAGAAGCCTTTGCATCCGCGCTATCGAGGCCGCAAAAACTAAACAACGACAATATGGTTCCTCGTGAACGGCGTTACTTCGAGCGTCTTGTAGGACCAATTGTTGATGATGCAATTGTCCCGTACCACGAAAAGCAACCAACGTTATTTCAAGATTTTTTGCTTAGTAAGGGAATTGTCGGACTTAGGCGGCTCGCCTTCGGGTGCCTCTCTGCAAACGTAATGCCGTTGCAACGGATGGCCAGCATCCCTCTCAGCGATGTCGAGTCATTGCTGGATGCTCTTGATCCTTTTTCTTTACTGTTCGGTTTTGAAATCTGCGTTGAGCGTTATCGCGCCGGTGATAACACTGCCGTGGTAATGGGACATCGGTTCCTGGACAGGATTTTCAAGGACGAAAGCTGGTTTGAGCAACGATGTGAGGTTTTTTCGGCTTGCGCGCTGATATCGAGTGTTCGCCTTCGCCCGCTCTCAAATCGCTATGGGGCGAACCTCTATTGGTTCCGTCTCGCTGCTCTTGCTCACGCAGGGGTGCTGACGAATGCCCTGTCAGCTATCTCGGATACCAAGAAATTTCTGAAGTGGGCTGTCGATGGATCCAGCGGCCTCTATACGTGGGAGACAATCCCTGACGCAAGGGAAGAGCCTCGTTGGGAATCAGAGTGGATTGGGCCGAAGTCGATCACGGCTGAAATCACTGGTCGATGTCTCAACGCGCTTGGCCGGATTGGCAAGAGAAAAATCCCCGCCCCATGGAAGGCCCGAATCGAACTGGCATTTAGCCGATTAAATCCAAAATTATCAGCGTTCTTCCCCGGGCCACACGATGGATTTTCGGCGGTTGCATGGGCGCAGAGACGAGATGCGGATGTGGAGAAGGTCCAAGCACTTCTTGAGGAGCGTAACTCGTTCAAGGAAGCGCCCGGTCTTTTGATCGTCGCGTATGCGGGAGCCGTTGGCACTAGCCATATTCCTGAGTTGATGCGGCTGCTTGAGGGGTCTAATGACGAGCTTGCTTCGCCAAAAAGCGCGAGCCAGATACTTAAATGTTGCGCTTACGTTGCTTCCATAACCAGAAGCGCGACACTCGCCGACGCGGTTGTTACACGATGCACTCGCTTGGTGACGGGCGATTCTGAATCCAATCAGATACTGGCACTTATGCTGTTGGCGATGAGAGCATGCGCCGCCCACGAAGATCTCGCGATTTACTATCGCGAGATCGGAAAAGTCGCGACAGGGTTCGCTTACCTCACGCCGGAGAGTGAGGCTCTCAATGTCCGTGTGGTGATGGAGGCATTGTGCGAACGCGATCCGAGGATGGTGGCCTCGCTGGGACGTGCAATGTTTCTGCTCGCTGGAAGCGCGCTGGCGGTGTGAAGGCTGTCCGGCCATCGGCACGGTTTCATTTTAGTCCCATTGCTTGGCGATCGACCGCTCGCGCACACGCACTCACTGCTCAGGACAAAGGCTGCAATGATCTACAAAGCGACGGGCAACCTGTGCGCCATCCAGATTCTGCTTGGGCATAACAAGTTCGAGAATACGGTGCGGTACTTATGGTGGTGCGGCTGCAATACTGTCCTTACTCTTGTCAACGAACCGTTGCGGCGATGCCTCTCAGTCCAGATGGTGACCCGGCGAAACGTTGATCTTAAAAGTTGCCATCGTCGGGTTAATCAAATCAATGATCGCTAACTATCAGCGCTACTTTTTGCGGGTCTAAACGTCAGCGAGTTTTGCAGAACGTCGATCAATGTTCGGCGATCGTAGAGTTCGCCATCCAGCCGGCCGTATTCTCGTTTACCCTTACCCGACTCCATGCTCCCTTGACTTCCATAACCGAGATGCCGATCCCTTCCGGGACGACGGTAATTACAGCGAATGTGGTGCCAGGTCCATCGCGCAGGTTCACCGCAGTCTTTGTATAGCGTATCGTGGCTTGTTCGGCTTCTTCCTTAGTGACCGGTTCCGATTGCACCACGTTGGCTGCAGCGACTGTCGCTACTTGACGGGCGGGATCGGGTGCGATTTCTTCGGTCGGAGTAACACCCTTCTCTGTTCCGGATATGGTGTTGGATATCTCCACGCTTAAGGTTGGTGGCAATCCAGTGTCCGCCTTTTTTCTATCGGATCCGAAAACGACGGCAAGTACTGGAATGCCCACAAGGACGCCAAGAACAGCTAATATTGCGACTTTGAGAGGGCTGCGCTTTCTCGCATTCGTGGCGACGGGAGCAACATCAACGGCATCGTTCGTAGGTGCCGATGGCAACGCGACCGTACGTTGCCGCGGCAGCGCTGCAAGCTTTCGGCAACCATCCACAAAAGCCGCCACCACCCCGGTCCTTGAAAACTCTACAAGCTCGTGTACGCCATTGTTGCTTGTGAGGTGCATCGCTTCATACAGGCAGATCGGAATCTGTCTGTTGTCCCTGAAGCGCCGGTCGGGTCCGCCCCTCTTGTTTGGATGTTTCCAAGTATGACCTACGATCTTAGCGTCGCGTGGTACGCGTTCGGTTTCGATAAACCTAGAATCCTGCCACCGCACATTTAGGTCAGCGTAGTTGACCGCCCCCACGCGGCTACCGTCCTGCATGAGCACAATGTCGGGCATAAAGAACATGATCTGCTTGCCCACATGTAGGGCAGGAGGGGTCACATTGCTCTTTATTACCGCGGGGAGATTGTAGGTGAGGGTGGTCACCTTTCTGTTTACGAGGTGCGAGGCTCCCGCGTTGCGCTTCCATGCCGTTAGACTCTGAACTGCGCCTCCGGCTTCAATATGCCATTTGGCGGCACACTCAATGAGGCCGTCAAACCCTTCTACGAGGCGACGATAGGCTGTCTCTGCGTCCCCTTCGAGGTCGTAATAGAGCACCGATGTCCTGCGATAAGAGTCCAGCCACTTACCGATCCCCGCCGCCGGTAGCGCAGCGACGCAAAGAAACAGTCCTGGTCCGCCTGTCGCAAGGCCCGACATCCCACTGATTGCGAGAGCGGTCCAGAAAAATGCCGCAGACATGCGCGTTTGTCTGGCCTTAGAGTTTATTTCGTCGAGCAGCTCCGAAAACGACTCATCGCGCATTTGCATAATATCGCCGGACTCGATCTCGATCATCGCAACATCATCGTTGTCTAACATCGCCCATGGCAATGGTGATTGTTGCGGTGAAACTACCGACTGCCGATCTTGCCCAGCACGACCAAGCGTCGCCCGATAATAGAGGCCCCCGCGACCTCCATGGATGTAGTGCCCACGAGGCCCAGTTCCTATTCGCAGGCCTTTCACGCCAACGGAAACACCGACCCCCGACTTTGAGAAATTGAAGCGGAATGGGCCTGCCGAAACCGATTTTCTAATGTAGAATGGCAATTGCGCCCCCCCGCACCAAGCCCTTCTCTTGCTCCTGAGGATCTGCGTCCCTGTGGCAACGAGGATGAACTGGACTATTGAATAGGATGGCAGATCAAGCAAGTTTATTCAGTCGTTGTTAACGCCGGCTACTGAAAAGCCACTAACTTCAACGGCGCGTTGCGCTTGACAGGGATGACGCACCCTTCGTTTACGAAAGAGCCATGATCGGCAATCTGTTCCTGGCCCATATCGAACAGGTCTGGTTCGGAGCGGCTGGAAATTTCGACACATGGTGGCAATATGTTCGCTTCGCCCTTGGACAGCGTAGCCGTTGCCAGTCTGCCTCTGGCTCCAGGCCCGCCCGCCCCAGTACGTGCTGAACGAACGGCGACTGTCATGCGAACCGGCATCAATGCGGAATTGGGGTTAACAGCCGAACGGCAGCTTATCGTTCAATTTCCGCCCGTACCGGACAGTCGGCTGGCGGCTTCGAGCAGCAGCTTGAACGGCGCACTTTCAAAGATACTTACCTTCGGAACGGTGGCCAGATTCTCGGCTTGGATGGCGAGGTTATCACAGCCGCACGCAAGGCCGGTGCACCACGCTTTCGGCTTCATAGGCTATTGCCAGGGCCTGTTTCCAAACAGTTCACGCCTGAATGGAAACCAAAATCGTATCAGCGGAAGATCTGGATTGGAGCCTCCGGAGCACGGCCCCGCTCAGCCCGTGGCGGGTACGACGCCTATCGAAACCATATGGTGGAAAAGAATGTGAAGTTGGCGCGCGCGCGAGAACGCTTCTATGCGGTGTTGATAAAGTCCAATCCTACCGGGGCGCGGCTGGTTTGGAACGAGGTTGCAGATATAGTTGGCGGAATTCGCTGGGAAGGATTGCGTCCCCTTATGATGCGGTTCTGGCATTTGGAGTTTTGGCGACGATCCGCAGAAGCGTAATCACCGTCAAAACGAAAATCGGTCTTTCCGATCATCCACATCTGGTCAATTCGATGCTGCTTGAACTGATGGAGCGTCGGTGTTGGACACATGCTGTCAGCTTGCTAGCAGGCGTGATCAAGCTGCTGGCTGTGGAATCCGTTGCTCAAAAATGCAAGCGTAATGACATACAAAACGAAGCAGCATTGCCGCCCGATTTGAGCGCCAGTCAGGTGTTAAACGTCTTCTTTCCCGAGGGCGGGTTCAGGCGCTTGCAAAGGCAGGCACCCGATGGCAGTTGCTGGTGCGGACAGACAATTCTCAATGTGCTTGAGCGCGGTCACTCAACAGCGTGCTTCTACGGTATTCTAGCGAGGGCTTGGTCAGCTGACGCGCGCTTCCTGTGAAATCCAATAAAAGCAGAGTATTGCAACGTCCGAACCATTGAGACGCCCCTAGTATTCGTTAGCCAAAGAATTACTCATCTACGCAGAGATTGGATGTTCGACTATGCAGTCCCACGACCCAGGCCGCCAGGTCAGTTTCATTCAACAGGCCTTATCACAGAACCGGAAGCCAATCGCATTCTTCGTCGGTGCCGGCTGTCCACTGTCGGTGCGCATTGAAAAGGTCGTTGACGGGCAGCCGAAGAACGAACCGCTGATCCAGGATGTCAGTGGGTTGACAGCGATCATTTCGGATACCCTCACGAGCAAGAAGAACGGGGAGCCATCCGCCTGGGATAGGATCGTAAAGGCGGCTGAGGAAGATGGCGCCGATGAAAAGAACATCGAACTGCTGCTCAGCAGGATTCGGCAACTGAACGGTGTGGCCGGCAAGGGTATGGTTCGCGGCATGTCCGCCGAAGAGCTCAAGAGTCTCGACGAGCAAATTTGCGGTGTAATTTCGGAGCAGGTCGACAGGGAGTTGCCACACCGTGACACCCCCTACCACAATCTGGCGATTTGGAGCCGCTCGATCCGTCGAGCGCAACCAGTTCACCTGTTTACAACCAACTATGATTTGCTGCTTGAGCAAGCCTTGGAGGAAAGCTCGGCACCGTATTTCGACGGTTTCGTCGGAACGCGCAAGGCGTTCTTCGACCTAGGTGCCGTCGAAGACGAAGAAGCTCTCCCACCGCGTTGGGCGCGCCTCTGGAAGATTCACGGATCGCTAAACTGGCGACTTGATACCAACGGAGCTGTGATCCGAAGCAATGAGAAAAAAGATAGCCGGTCCTACCTGATCTATCCGTCGCATTTAAAATACGATCAGAGCCGCAAAATGCCCTATCTTGCAATGCTCGACCGTCTCAAAGCGTTCTTACTGAGACCTTCGTCGTTACTGTTCATATGTGGGTACTCATTCGCTGACGAGCATATCAACGACGTCATTTGCCGGAGCCTGGAGACCAATTCGACCGCCCACGTTTTCGCGTTTATGTACGGCGATCTGGACGACGCAAAATACGATCGCGGCCGCAAATGCGCACTGTCGACGCCCAACCTAAGCGTGCTGGCCTTTGACAAAGCGATTATCGGCCGCAATCTGGGAGGTTGGCGAGCTGACGGCGTCGATGAACTTGCACTACCACAAAACGTACTGGTCACGGATGGGACGACGGTATCGGTCCGGTTAGGCGACTTCGCTATCTTAGGAAGCCTGCTTCGTGGCGTTGCTGGTGAGCAGGAACCGTCGGATGAAACCTAACAGCGCGAGCGATGCTACCGTCATCGGTGCCGTTCAAGATGTGAGCGGAACTTCTGTCAGCGTGACCTTACGGGCAGATCGCTTCTCGGGCTTAAGCTTTGTAGGCGGGCAGGGTTATAGAATCGGCCAGATCGGTAGCTTCGTAAAGATTCCGATCGGCTATGTAGACCTGTTCGGCATCGTCTCGCAGGTCGGTGCGAGCGCCGTGCCGGAAAGCATGGCCAAGGTGATGCCGAATGGCCAACGCTGGATGACCGTACAGCTCATCGGCGAAGGTTACAGGTCTGGAAAGTTTCAACGAGGCATTTCGCAGTATCCTACCATTGATGATGAGGTGCATCTTGTCTCCGAATCTGACCTCCATTCGATTTACGGAAGGTCCGGCAGGCAAAACCACTTCGTTAGAATAGGTCACATCGCTGGCAGCGAATCGATCGACGCTCTTGTCGACATCAACAAGCTGGTTACTCGCCACTCTGCTATTGTAGGCACGACCGGTTCCGGTAAGTCGACTACCGTCGCCGGCATCTTGAATGTTCTTTCGGACACCGAACGTTTCCCCTCCGCACGGATCGTCGTGCTGGATCTTCACGGAGAATACTCGCGTGCTTTGGGGGATCGGGCCAACGTCTTCAAGGTCAACCCAGACGAGCGCAGAGACACTGAGCGCAGGCTCTGCATCCCATTCTGGGCTTTAAGCTTCGACGAACTCGTGCGAGTTACCTTCGGCTCGCTACCGACGGATGGCAAGGCCAAGAACATCATTCTTGAGCGGGTAATCGAGGCCAAAGCGAGGACCCTGAGGACCAATCCGATTGACGGGGTGACGGCGGACACCGTTAGTGCTGACAGCCCTGTCCCGTTCTCACTCAACAAGCTTTGGCACGAATTATATTGTACCGAATTTGGAACCTACTACAGCAGCAAAGGTAGTGCGTCCGACCCAGCGAATTGGGCCTACGAAATCGGCGCCGATGGAAAGCCTATCCTTGGCGATGCTCAGGCCGGGACTCCCCCGAGATTCAAGAAGGTCAAAAACGTCAAAGAAGATCCGGAGAAGATCAACTATATCCCAGACGGGCTCAATCTTCGAAGTCAGCTGGAATCCCTCGGGTCGAAGCTGCGAATCTCACGATACGATTTCCTCCTTCGGGCCGGCCATTGGCATCCCGATCTCGATGGTAAGGTCGTCAGTGGTCTAACCGTCCTCATGAAGGAATGGCTTGGGAGCCCGAAACCGGTCACCATTCTCGACCTGTCCGGTGTTCCATCGACTATGACCAACGACATCATCGGCAATGTGCTTCGAGTTCTCTACGATGGATTGTTTTGGGCAAGGAACCAGTCGGAAGGTGGTCGGGAGCGCCCGCTATTGGTCGTGATGGAGGAGGCTCATGCTTATCTCAACGACAATTTTGACGGTGCCGCCTCAATCGTCACGCAACGGATCGTCAAAGAAGGACGTAAATACGGGATCGGAGCGATGATTGTCAGCCAACGTCCTTCCGAGATCAACTCCACCATTCTTTCCCAGTGCGGAACCTTCTTCGCCATGCGGCTAAGCAACTCGTCGGACCGATCGCACGTGACCGGAGCGTTGCCCGACAATCTGGAGGGATTGACGAACATGCTACCGATCCTGAGGACTGGAGAGGCGATCATTCTAGGTGAGGCGGTTGGACTGCCTATGCGGACGATGATTCATGCTCCTCCAAAGGATCGCCGTCCTGACAGCCAGGACCCTGTCGTCTGTGATGAGTTGCCGCCTGACGAATCTATGACGCCCGGCGGATGGAACACCAAAAAGCTGGAGAACCCTGACTATCAACCCTTCGTCGAGACGTGGCTATCACAAAATCCGATGATCAACGCGAAGAACGAAACAAAAGGAGAATAGCAGTGGCTTGGCAAGATTTTCCGCCATTCACTTCATCCAACATCGCCACCATTAGATCTGACGACGAGCAAATGGTCTTGGAGATCGTATTTAATAGTGGCGGCACCTACCAATATTTTGACGTTCCTTCGCATGTAGTCGACGAGTTCAAAGCCGCCGAGTCCAAGGGAGGCTTCCTTGCCGCGAGGATCAAGGGTCACTACCGCTACAGCAAAGTTTAAGCATGGGCATCGTTAGTCTGGATCAGAAATCGGAGCGGGTTAGAGTTTCGTCTTTCGAGATCGAAAATCGAATTCTATTCGAGTTCTTCAATAAAGTTAGCATAGGCGATCGGGACGAGCAGTTCCATAAAGCCCTCTATATCGGCGTACTCGCGTTGATGGAGGATAGGCTTTCTAGTTTCCTCGCGCGGACGAGCAACGAGCTTGGGACGGAGCTGGAAAGCTTGAAGCTCATCTTCGACATGAAGAAAGAGCTTTTCTATCGTTCGTCGGTGAAGGGTTTGTTGGCTGAGGAAGACATCGCCGAATACTTAGTCAGCTTCCTTGAGAAGCAGCGTTTGCCGGATCGCGTCGAGCTGACAGGTGAAGTCGTGGGACGTCTTCACAAGAACAAGACCGGCGACATTGTCTGCCACCTCAATGGAGTTGGAGGGCGGCGCATCGCTATCGAGTGCAAATTCGATAAGGGAATCCGGCTGGGCGACATCCAGTCCAAGGATGTGTTTACCCGCAAATCGGACACCGCTTGGAGCCAACTCCTCGAGGCTCAGGCCAATCGAGATGGGCAAGCAGGGATCATCGTGTTCGATTTGTCCCTGGTTGACAATTCCATCTTGAATACAATTCAAGATGTTAGGTTCGTGCCAGCCATAGGCTTCGTTGCGATTATCGATTCACAGAAAGGAGACTACAAGAACCTCGCCATCGCGTACATGCTTGCGCGGGACGTAGCACTTAACAGCAAGGAAGTTTCGTTGGACGTCGATGTCCTAAACATCCTTCTTAATCGTATTATCAAGGATTTGATTGACGTTTCTTCCATAAAAACTCTAGTTCACTCTAATATCGAAAATTGTAAGAAGATCATCGCGCAGATCGAAAAGAGCATGCTTTTAATGGAATTCAGCCAGCGGTATCTGGCGAAATTCTTTGTTGAGGGCACTCTTTCGAAAGAAGATCTTTTGGATTTCTATGCAGGCGAAGAAATGAGAGATCGTTTCAGACTTATCGAGCGAGAGATCAACGATTTGACACTATGAGATCGACAATCGATGCGATGGTTGTTAGCTTGACACAGAGATAATTTTACGATGGCGTAACTCAAATCGCCACTTCTAAGGAATGTTGGTATCGGTAGCTGCGCTTCCCCGCAACCAGTTCGAACCAAAGACCCCTGCAAACTCAATGAGTTGCTGGGGTCTTTGCTTTTATACGCTATTCTGCCCCAGTAAAATCAATCACTTAGATCGTAGGTTCAAATCGAGGGTCGCCACCCCGCAACCATCATATGGCGATGACAGTAGTCACCGTCCTATCGGCTCGTTCTTATCCGAAAGCGCAAGGCATTATCCGAGGGCCCGGAGCTTAGAGGTTTGAGAGGTAAGAGGGCGGTTTCTTCCTATTCGATGCCCGTTTCTTCATGCGCCAGAAGTGGCTGCGCTGGATCATTAGTCAAAGTGGTTCGCCCAGTTGGCCCCAGGAGCGGCATAATTCTTTCGGCATAGAAGTTCGAATCGCGCGCGGCGCGCCATTCCGGTCCCAAACCACGAACGTTCTGGAGGGGACTGGGTTTGCCGAGTACGGCCGCTCTGACGGCCTCCCGGCTGCCGACGATTTTCACCGACTTGTCGCCGACAATGATGGCGCCGATCAGGGTACGGAGGTAAGCCTTGCGCGCGGGCGTTTCGCCATTGGCGAGCAAGTCTGTCATGAGCCTGCTGAACGCCGCGATCTTGTCAGGATCGATGGCGGCTGACGGTGATGCCTGCGCCGCCGCGTGGTCATAGGCCGCCTGAGCCTTCTGGCGGTCGGCCTTGAGCTCAGCGATCCGCTCGCGAAGAAGATCGTCGAGTTCGACGATACCTTCCTCAATCCCGCGATAAAGACGCTTGAGGCGACCTTCGGCGTCAACGACCTGGGACTTCAGGGAGGCAAGGCGGCGGTCAACAGCGACCGTACGTTCCTGTCGCTTTGCGGCGATTACCGACAGCAGTTCGGTCAATCGCTCCGGCGTGAACATGTTTTCCCGAAGCGCCGTCAGGACCAGATCATCCAGGAAGGCCATCCGGATCGTGTTTCCCCGGCAGGCTGTCGGTCCCTTCTGCGCACGGCTGGCGCAGGCGTAATAGGCATAGACGCGCCCCGTGCTGGAGGTTCCGGTTCGCTGCGTCATTCCCCCGCCGCAATGCGCACACCTGGCAAGTCCGGTCAGAAGGATCGGTCCGGTGACCACGCGCGGGGCCGTCACCTTGGGGTTGTTGGCCACAAGGCGAACCTGGACACGATCGAACAGGTCTTGCTCGACGATGACGGGAGTTGTGATTTCGACGATTTCCGAGACGGGCTTGAGTTCGCCGGTCCTGGCCGAGCGAACGTTGTATCGCCAGCGGCCGATGTAGACGGTGTTGGTCAGGATATGGTGCAGGGGACCGACGCCGAAGGTCCCGCCTGCCTTGGTCCGGTAGCCATGGCTGTTGAGCCATTTGACCAATTGCTTGATGCCGAGCGGTGGAGTGCCGGAACTCATCTCACCTTCCGCATACAGGTGGAAGATCAGCCTGACGGTCTCGGCCTCGACAGGATCGATGGCGAGGTGTTTCTTGATCTTCTGCCCGCGCCGTTCCGCCTCGACCAGATTGTAACCCAGTGGCGGGGAGGCTCCGTTCCAGAACCCCTGCTTGGCGTTCTCCTTCATCGCCCTGGTGACGTTCTTGCCGTTTTCCTTCGAGGTGTACTCATCGAAGATGCCGATAATCTGGCGCATCATCTCCTGAGACGGATCGGTGCCGGTCGGCTGCGTCATCGAAACGACCTCGACGCCGTGGCGGCGAAGCTTGCGGATCGTCAGTTCCATCGTGGCTCCGTCGCGGAAAAACCGCGAGAACGAATGGACGACGATGACGTCATAGGGGTGATCGGCATCGCAGGCGCGTTCCAGCATCGCCTAAAACACCGGCCGCCGATCATCGGTCGCGCTCGCTCCCGGCTCGACATATTCATCGACGAGAGACCAGCCGTTCGACAGGCAATGCCGCGTGGTCAGATCGTGCTGCGAGGGGATCGACACCTCGCCCTCCGCCTGCCTGCCGGTCGAGACACGCAGATAGACGGCAGCCCGCAGCGGTACGGGACAGTCCGCTGCGGCAAGACTTGTTCGTGATTGCAGATTTCGGACCATTAGGGAATCTCTGGCTATTTTGCGGACTTGTGTGATCGTTCGGTTCGAATCTTATTGTTGAATGGGACCGAGCGCGGCGACCTTCTTCCGGATGATGTCTGTGACTTTGAGAATTTCGGCGAGCAGTTGTTCATCGACTTCGGCATAGCCTTCGTACTCTGCCTGGTTTCTGGTGCTGTGCGCTTTATCGAGAATGCGCCATTGCTCCGGAGCCAGCCCCAAGGTGTGCTGCAGCGCCTGAAACACCACGAACCTCTGCCGATCCGGCCGATAGCCATGCCAGCGCATCGCGGCGAGTGCGAGCGAATGCGCAGCATTATAGGCAAGATCGAAACGACTCTCCGGTGAGTTCGCTTCGTTATGAGCGTCCTTCAGCCGGTTCGTTCCCAGCTTTACGAGTCCATCGAACTCACCTTGATCCGGCGGTTCGACTTTCAGCACGCTGGTTTTAACGAGGTTATCGAGAGGTGCTAAGCTCATCTTCCGATCCAAAGATGAAGAGTTTTGGCTGACTCAGGATTTTGACCACGAATGAATTCTTACCCTTCAGCTTCTTGGTCCATTCACTCATGGTCATCAGATTTGGATTTACCGGCCGGGCAAGAACCGTTTCGGCCTTCTGAAGTAAGGAATAGATTTCACTGTAGCCGAGTTTTTCGCCGATGATCATCAGATCGATATCGCTTCTTGCCGTGTCGCTGCCCTTGGCGATGGAGCCATAAACGAAAGCCGCCGTGATATGCTGACGATAGGGAGCCAGGGCTTCTTGAAGAGGTTCGGCGATGCCTGTGGTTTTCAAGACGAGTTGATGCAGTTCGTTGAAGATCGGCGACTCTCGATTGACCTGATAAAGCTTGCGATTACCGAAGGGGATAATGCTGACGATCCCCACATCCGTGAGTTTTTCCAATTCCCGCTGTACCGCACCGCGCCCCGAATCGGCCTTGGCGAAGATCTCAGTCAGTTGAAAGGTCTGGTCCGGATGCCGGAAAAAAATGCCGAGAACTCGCGCTTGCACACGCGAGAACAACGCATTCGATAGATTCGATACTGGCTCATGCTTACCCATTCCGGGGAAAATAGTACCTATGATGGGTATATTGTCAAGTAACTTTATAATCATCACCCCCGCTTCCGCATCGGGGGACTCATCACTTCGGCGGGCTCAACCGTATCGTTTCGCGACGGGTGCGCACCCTCAAACAACGCATCGAGCTGCCTGCCCAGCCAGGTTTCCAGAGCCTGGACCTCGGCATCGGTCACGCGGAGGGTGCTGTCGATCTTGAACTCGACCGACCATCCGGCTTCCTTGTCCGGATGCCTTCGCCGCCCTGTCGCCGGGCGGAGTGGGCGGACCGCTTTCCGCTTAGCGGCCATAGTCCAACCCACGGCTACGATCGTGCGCTCTGGGGCGCGGGACGGATTGAGCGGCCTGCTGGGCTGCTGATGGTTTGGCGGATGGTTGCGTTGCCCGACCCACCATTTGCCGATTGAGGGGCTGATGGACCTGTTTCGCCGGGAGCGCGACTTGTCCGATCACGGCGATTGTCGAGGTCTTGGCGCGCCCGGTCGAGAGTCGTCCGGCGAGCAGCGCCCGCCGCTCCTCGGCGGAAGCCGCTTCCGCCTGCCGCGTGCGGTCCAACGGCAGCCGGGACGACATCAGCGTGTCGATCTGGGAGCGATCGACGACAAGCCGGGTTTCATCACGGGCGCGGCTTGCCGCGACATGCACGGCATGGCGATCGAACTGGGGGTCAAGCAGGACCACCGCGCGATCGACGGTCATGCCCTGCGACCCGTGCACGGTGCTGGCATAGGCCCAGCCGAGCCGGGCGCGCCCGCGTTCATCGGAGATATCAGCGGGAATGAAA
>NZ_MKSM01000080.1 GCF_001897285.1 Nitrobacter sp. 62-23 | reverse complement strand
GGTTTTTGTGGATGGGTCTGGCTTCTGCGGCTTTGTGGTGGAACTGGAGGCTGATGAGGAGGGATTTCATGGCGCGGAGGGGCCAGAGTGTGACGGCGAGGACGAGGGGGATCCAGAGCGCGGCGTGGACCCAGAACGGCGGCTGGTATTTGACCTCGACGATCAGGGCTGCGCCGACGACGATGAAGCCCGCGATCAGGATGATGAAGACGGCGGGCCCGTCTCCGGCGTCGATGAAGGAATAGTCCTGCTCGCATTGATCGCAGGACGGGCGCAGGGTCAGGAACCCGGAAAACAGTTTTCCCTTGCCGCAGCGCGGGCATTTGCAGGCGAGCCCGCGCATGATGGCCTGCGACGTTGTCGCCCGGGTGAGTAAACTGGACATCGGCTTTCCCGCGGAAATAGAGACAGGGTCCGGAAGAGAAAAGGGCGGCCACGCGGCCGCCCTTTGCTGTGGTTCAGAGGGGTGTGGTCCGGCTCAGTGCGCGGCATGCGCCATGGCGGCGGCACCATTGCCCCAGACGTAGATGCAGACGAACAGGAACAGCCACACCACGTCGACGAAATGCCAGTACCAGGCGGCGAACTCGAAGCCGAGGTGCTGCTGCGGCGTGAAGTGTCCCGCATTGGCGCGGAACAGGCAGACGATCAGGAAGATGGTTCCGACCAGCACGTGAAAGCCGTGGAAGCCGGTGGCCATGAAGAAGGTGGCGCCATAGACGTTGCCGGCGAAGGAGAAGGCCGCGTGATGGTATTCGTAGGCCTGCACGCAGGTGAAGATGGCGCCGAGCGCGATGGTCAGGATCAGGCCCCACTTCAGCCCCCTGCGGTCGCCGTTGAGCAGGGCATGGTGGGCCCAGGTCACGGTGGTGCCCGAGGTCAAAAGGATCAGGGTGTTGAGCAACGGCAGGTGCCAGGGATCGAAGACCTGGGTGCCCTTGGGCGGCCAGACGCCGCCGAACAGCGCCGCGCGCGTCATGTGCACGGGATCGGCGGGGAACAGCGCGGAGTTGAAGAAGGCCCAGAACCAGGCGACGAAGAACATCACCTCGGAGCAGATGAACAGGATCATGCCGTAGCGGTGGCTGATCTGCACCACGCGGGTGTGGTCACCCTTGTGCTCGGCTTCGCGGATCACGTCCGCCCACCAGCTCGCCATGGTGTAGAGCACGCCGACCACGCCGATGCCGAAGATGATCGGCGCGGCCGCGGTCAGGTGGTGCATCCACAGGATGGCGCCGATGGCCATGATGAAGGCAGCGGTCGCGCCTACGATCGGCCACGGACTCGGGTCGACAAGGTGGTAATCGTGCTTGACTTGCGCCGTAGCCATTTGCGGTCTCTCTCCGTTAG
>NZ_MKSM01000079.1 GCF_001897285.1 Nitrobacter sp. 62-23 | reverse complement strand
GCAAATGTTAGAATCAAAGGACCACTAGCAACTATCAGGTTTCTAGTGGAGTTTTGAATGTGACATTCGCCTGACAAGTTCGCTGCAAAGCGGGTGGCGAATGTCAAATTCACTCCACTAGAGCGTTTTCGAGCGGGGTGGGATCCGGTTCGCGTGAGGAAAACGCGTCAAATCAAGAATCCAGGGTCTTTCACCGTATCCATGACACGGTGAAAGCAAGCCGGGGGATCAGCATGACGGCCAAAATCATCGATGGAAAAGTCATCGCGGCGGACTTGCGAGCGCGGGTGGCCGATGAGGTGGCGCGGGTGAAGCGCGATCACGGGCTGACGCCCGGCCTCGCCGTGGTACTGGTCGGCAACGATCCCGCGAGCGAAGTCTATGTCCGCAACAAGCACAAACAGACCCAGGCCGCCGGCATGGCTTCGTTCGAACACGTCCTGCCGGCCGATGTGGCGCAGGCGGACCTGTTGGCGCTGGTGGCGAAACTGAACGCCGATCCCGCCGTGCATGGCATTCTGGTCCAATTGCCGCTGCCGAAGGGGTTCGATACCGAAACCATCATCGCTTCCATCGATCCGGCGAAGGACGTCGACGGCCTGCATCCGCACAACGCCGGCCGCCTTGCCGGCGGCTTGCCCGCACTGTCACCATGCACGCCGCTCGGCTGCATCATCCTGACCAAAAGCGTGCACGCCTCGCTCGAAGGCATGGACGCCATCGTGATCGGCCGCTCCAATCTGGTGGGACGGCCGCTCGTGCAGTTGCTGCTCAACGAAAACGCGACGGTGACCATCGCGCATTCGCGCTCGCGCAATCTGCCTGAACTCTGTCGCCGCGCCGATCTGGTCTATGCGGCGGTTGGCAAGGCCGAGATGGTGCGCGGCGGCTGGCTCAAGCCGGGCGCGACCGTGATCGATGTCGGCATCACGCGCCTGCCTGCGGCTGAGGGAAAGACCCGCCTGGTCGGCGACGTCGCGTTCGACGAGGCCATGAAGGTCGCCGGGGCGGTGACGCCGGTGCCCGGCGGCGTCGGCCAGATGACGGTGGCGTGTCTTCTCGTCAATACGCTACGCGCCGCCTGCGCGATCGAGGGATTGCCCACGCCGGGGGTATGAGCCGGTTTCGATAAAAGCCGAACCAAGCAAGAGGCGTGCCCCGGATGCTGCGCATCGTGCCGCTCTTGCGGCGTGGTGCGCTGCTGATCCGGAGGCGCAAAAAGGGGGGGAGGGGACGATCTTCGTGACGGTCCCGGCTCTGCCGCGCAGCGTGAAGACGCTGCACCGCGTGCGGGACAAGAGCGGCGATTATTTCACCTGCGCTCGCGCGATGGCTTCCAGGATCAGCCTGTGCGCGTCCTCCGCGCCGCCCCAGCGCAACACCTTGACCCATTTGCCGGGCTCCAGATCCTTGTAGTGCTCGAAGAAGTGCTGGATCTGCTGCAGCGTGATGTCCGGCAGGTCGCTGTAATTCTTTATCTTGTCATAGCGCTGGGTCAGTTTCGAGGTGGGGACCGCGATGATCTTTTCGTCGCCGCCGGCCTCGTCCTCCATCAACAGCACGCCGACCGGCCGCACGCTGATCACGGCGCCGGGCACGATGCCGCGCGTGTTGGCGACCAGGACATCGCAGGGATCGCCGTCCTGCGACAGCGTGTGCGGGATGAAGCCGTAATTTCCGGGATAGCGCATCGCCGTGTAGAGAAACCGGTCGACCACCAGCGTGCCGGCGTTCTTGTCCATCTCGTACTTGATCGGCTCGCCGCCAACCGGCACTTCGATGATGACATTCACCTCGTGTGGCGGATTTGATCCGGTCGAGATCGCGTCGATACGCATGGGCCGCCTCGCGGTGGGTCTGGGAGGTGAATCTGGCAACTATGGCCGGGCAGCGGGCCGGCTTCAATGGCGCCATGGGCGCTGAAAACTTGAGGTCATCCAGGGACGCTGAAAGCGCGAAGCCCGAATCCAAACTGGCCGATTGTCTTTAGAGCATGATCCCGAAAAGTGGAAACCGGTTTTTGGAAAAGATCATGCTTAAATAAAAGATAAGCGACGCGTCTGATTCGACGCAGTTGAAACGGGCTCTCACATTTCCCGGATTCCGGGAGCGCCGGTTTTGCGGCGTCGGAATGACGATGGAGCGACCGTCACATCCACTCGACTAGCCGCTCCAGGCGAACGCCACCTTGTCGAGCGACTTCGGCCCGAACCTCTCGGAGGAGCGAGCGACCATGCGGCCGCCGAGCGCGCGGTAGAACTCCGTCGCCGGCTCGTTGTCGGACAGCGCCCAGGTCACCATGCTTTTCAACCCGCTCTGTAGCAGGTCGCGCCGGGCCGCGGTGAACAGCCGCCGGCCGAACCCCAGGCCCTGGAATTCGGGACGCAGGTAAAGCTCGTAGATCTCGCCATCATATTGCAGGCTGCGGGCGCGGTTGTGGCCGTAGTTGGCATAGCCGGCGACCTTGTCGCCGAACACCAGCACGCTGACGCGGCTGCCCTTGCGGATCGCGCTGTCCCACCAGAGCGGGCCGCGCCGGTTGATCAGCTTTTCCAGTTCCGCGCCGGGAATGATGCCCTGATAAGCCGAACGCCAGGATTCGTCATGAGTCGCGGCGACCGCGGATGCATCCGCGACCTTGGCCGGCCGGAGTTCGATCAGGGTCGTGCTCATACCCCGATCAAAGCAAGTCCGCGCGCGCTCTTCAAGCTCCATCGTTAATTAAAGGTTAAAATGTTGGGCTCACCGTCACTGGTGCGGCGTTTTGTATCGAAAAGGAACAACCGCATAGGCTTCGCGTCAGCGCTTTGGCAATCGCATGGCCTCGATCGCCTCCCGCGCTGCCCGCGCGCCGCTGTCGCGCGCGCCGTGCGCAGTGGAGAAGAAGTTCGGCGAGGTGGCCTCGCCCGCGAAGAACAGCCGGTTATCCACCGGCGCGGCGAGCACCGCACGATCAGCGGCATGGCCCGGCAGCGCGTGGGAATAGGCTCCGGATGCAAAGGGGTCGCGGGCCCAGCGCGATTCCGCGAGCGGTTTCAGTTTCCTTCGAAAATCCGAGCCGAGCAGCGCCACGATCTCCTCGATCGCTTGCGCCGCGAGTGCGCCATCGCCGGCGTCCTCGAGTTCGCGCGCGAAGCTGCCGCCGAAAAACCCTTCGATGCAGGGCTGGCCGAACGGGCGCAGATGATAGGCGCCTGTTTTGGTCTGCATGGTTGCGCCGCGCAGGTTGCCATCTTTCGGAAGCATGCTTTCCGGGTCGTCCAGCGCGAGCATCACCTTGTCGTCGACGCCGAGCGGCAGGCCGGCGGCAGCGTTCACTTTCGCGGGCAGTTCGGGGTGGAAGCGGATCGATTCGTTCGCGATCAGGCTGGTCGGCACTGTGACAATCGTTTTGGCCGCCGTCAGCGCGCCTTTCGAGGTTTCAATGCGCAGTTGCAAGCCGGAATGATCGATGCGCCACACCCGCGTGTTCAGCGCGACCGGAAAAGGCCGGCCATAGGCCGCGATCAGCGCGCCATAGCCGCGCCGCACCCGCCAGTTGATTCCGGTGTCCTCATAGGCGGCCGTGTCGTGGACCGAGACGGAATCGAGTTCGCAGCCGTTTACATAGCCGGAAATCGCATCGATCATCGGATTCCAGCGGTTGCCCGGCGCGAGATACAGGCTGGCGGCGCTGTCGGTGTCGCCTTTCGCGGCTTCCTTCGTCCGCTCGTCAAATGCATCGAGCGCGGCAAAGAAATCCTGGCGCTCGGTCGCCGGGAATCCGGCGTCAAAGCTCTGCTCGCGCCATGGCGGCGGGGTTTTGTCGATGTCGAAACCGAGGCGGTCCGCGATTGCAATAAAAGAATTCTTGTCGGCCGAATGCATCCAGCCGCAGCCGAGATCGAAGACGATGCCGGGGGCGGGGACGATGGTGTGGGCGCGCCCGCCGACGCGGTCGCGGGCTTCCAGCACGATGATGGAGAGGCCGGAATTCTTGAGCGCGTCGGCTGCGCCGAGTCCGGCGGCGCCGGCGCCGATGATGGCGACATCGACAATGGAGGGGAGAGTTTGCGGCATCGCGGCACGCTGGTCACTGTTTCGGCAGTTTCGCCTTGAGAGCATAGAGCGCATCCAGCGCCTCGCGCGGCGACATCTCGTCGGGATGCAGCGCTTTCAACGCCTCGACCAGTTGCGCGGTTTCTCCGGATGGCGCGGATTCCTCGGTGGCGCGCGACGGCACCGCGAACAGCGGCAGGTCGTCGACCAGCGCGCGCACGGTCGATCCGCGATCCTGAGCCTCCAGTTTGGCCAGCACCGATTTAGCGCGTGCGATCACGGATGGCGGCAGGCCGGCGAGCTTCGCCACCTGAATGCCATAGGAGCGGTCGGCGGCGCCCGGCAGCACCTCGTGCAGGAACACCACCTCGCCGTGCCATTCCTTCACCCGCACGGTGGCGTTGAACAGCCTTGGCAGCTTTGCCGACAGCGCGGTGAGTTCGTGATAGTGCGTTGCGAACAGCGAACGGCAGCGGTTGGTTTCGTGCAGGTGCTCGATCGCCGCCCACGCGATCGACAGGCCGTCGAAGGTCGCGGTGCCGCGTCCGATCTCGTCGAGGATCACCAGCGAGCGCTCCGATGCCTGATTGAGGATGACGGCGGTTTCCACCATCTCCACCATGAAGGTCGAGCGTCCGCGCGCCAGATCGTCAGCCGCGCCCACCCGCGAGAACAACCGGTCGATCATCCCGATGCGCGCGCGGCTCGCCGGCACGAAGCTGCCGATCTGCGCCATCAGCGCGATCAGCGCGTTCTGGCGCAGGAATGTCGATTTGCCTGCCATGTTCGGGCCGGTGAGCAGCCAGATTTGGCCGGAGGCTTGGCCCGGGCCCGGCGACAGGTCGCAGGCATTGGCGATGAAGGGCTGGCCGGCGCGCTTGAGCGCCTGCTCGACCACCGGATGACGGCCGCCCTCGACGGCGAAGCCGAGCGAGGCATCGACCTCGGGCCGGGTATAATTCTCGTCGGCCGCGAGCCTGGCGAGCGAGGCCGCGACATCCAGTTGTGCGAAGGCATGCGCGGCGTTGCGCAGGTCGTCTCCGGCCTCGACCACCATCGCGGCCAGCCGGTCGAAAATCTCCAGTTCGAGGCCCAGCGCCCGGTCGCCGGCATTGGCGATCCTGGCTTCGATCTCGCCGAGTTCCGATGTGGTGAAGCGCACCTGCCCGGCCAGCGTCTGGCGATGGATGAAAGCGGCGTTGAGCGGCGCGCTCATCAGCCTGTCGCCATGCTGCGCGGTCACTTCGACGAAATAGCCGAGCACGTTGTTGTGGCGGATCTTGAGCGTCTTGACGCCGGTCTCCTCGGCGTAGCGCGCCTGCATCGCCGCTACCACGAGGCGGGAATCGTCGCGCAGTTTTCGCGCCTCGTCGAGCGCGCCCTCGTAGCCCTCGCAGACGAAACCGCCGTCGCGCTTCGTCAGCGGCAGGTCGTCTGCAAGCGCCCGGCCGAGTTCACGCGCGAGATCGCGGGAGGGGCGCTGCAACGCAGCCATCGCCGCGGCGATGTCTTTCGGCGGATCGGACAGCGCCGATAGCCGCGCCAAAGCCTGATCGGCGGCAACGACGCCGTCGCGCAGGCCTGCGAGGTCGCGCGGACCGCCGCGGCCGACCGAGAGCCGCGCCAGCGCCCGCGACATATCGGGCGCCGCGCGCAATACGGCGCGGATGTCGTCGCATGCCGCGTTGTCGGACACGAATGCGGCGACGGCGTCACACCGCCGCGTGATGGCGGCGCTGTCCGTCAGCGGCGCCGCCAGCCGCTGCGCCAGAAGCCGCGACCCCGCCGCCGTCACCGTGCGGTCGATGGCATCGAGCAGCGAGCCGCGCCGTTCGCCCGCGAGCGTGCGTGTCAGTTCGAGGTTGGCGCGGGTGGCGGGATCGATCGCCATCGTGCCGTCCGAGGCTTCCCGTGACGGCGGCGACAGCGGCGGCCGCTTGCCGATCTGGGTGCGGTCGACATAGGTGACGGCGGCGGCCGCCGCTGTCGCTTCCAGCCGCGACATGGCGCTGAGACCGTCCATGGTGGCGACCGCGAAATAATCGCACAGCCGCCGCTCGGCGGTCGCGCTGTCGAACACGTCGCGGGTCAGCGGCGTCACCGACGGCAACTCCCGCAGCAGCGCCGCCATGTCCGGATCGCCATGGAGCGCATCGGACACGATCACCTCAGTGGGATTGATGCGTGCGAGCGTGGCGGCGAGTTCGCCGGCGCCGCATTCGGTGACCATGAACTCGGCCGTGGAGATGTCGATCCACGCCAGCGCGATGCGGTCGCTCCCCGAGGATGAGCGGGCGCGCGTCAGCGCCAGCAGGTAGTTGTTGGCCTTGGCGTCGAGCAGCGTGTCTTCGGTCAACGTCCCCGGGGTGACGAGGCGGGCCACATCGCGGCGAACCACGCTCTTGTTGCCGCGCTTGCGCGCCGCCGCGGGGTCCTCGGTCTGCTCGCATACCGCGACGCGATGGCCGAGCGCGATCAGCCGGTGCAGGTAATCGTCTGAGCGCTCGACCGGAACGCCGCACATCGGGATATCAGCGCCCTGATGCCTGCCGCGCTTGGTCAACGTGATGCCCAGCGCGCGGGAGGCGATTTCGGCATCCTCGAAGAACAGTTCGTAGAAATCGCCCATCCGGTAGAACAGCAGGAGGCCGGGATTGGCCGCCTTGATTTCAAGGTACTGCTCCATCATCGGCGTGACCCGCGCCGCCTCGGCGGGGGCGGCGGGGCTCGGCGATGTCGGAATGGCGCGCTGGATCGTCATGGCGGCGAAACTACAAAGTTTCGGCGCCGCTTCCTATGCCATTGCGGCGGTCCTGCCCGTTTTCCACGTGATCGGTTCGCGGTTTGGCGAGGGTTTCCTGCTGTTCGCTCTATTCCATCACCGCGGCATGATCGGCCGTCGGTGCGCGCATCGCCGCCCTGGTCGGTTTCAGGATCAGCGCCAGCGGGATCGCGCAGACCGTCACCAGCGCGACCAGCTCGAAGTCCTGCGAGAACGCGATGATCTGCGCCTGAGCGCTGACGATCACGTCCATCATCGCACGGCCCGCATCCGTGTGCAGGTTGATGGTGCTGGTCACGTCCGGCATCTGCAGTGCGTCGTTGAACGGGGTGATATGCTCGGCCAGCACCGCGTGGACGCGGGTGGTGCCGCTCGTCAGTCGGGCGATGACGATGGAAATGCCGATCGAGCTTGCGACGTTGCGCACCAGCGTCAGCATCGAGGTGCCGTCGGTGCGCAGATGATCAGGCAGCGTCATGAAGGCCGCGGTCGTCATCGGCACGAAGACAAGGCCAATACCGTAACCCTGGACGATACTGTTGATGGCAATGGCCTGCACGGAAATATCGGCGGTCCAGGCGGTCATGTCGTAGAGCGTGATCGCGATCAGCGAAAGGCCGATGGCGATCAGGGTCCGCGCCTCGAAATATGTCATGAGACGGCTGACCATCATCATGGCCACGAACGTTCCGCCGCCGCGCGTCGCGAGCAGGAGCCCGGCGGTCAGGATCGGATAGCCGTAGGCGTTCTGGAACAGCGGCGAGGCCAGCGCCATGGTCGAGAACAGCACCACGCCGATCACCGCCATGAAGATGAGCGCGGTCGCGAAATTGCGGTCCTTGAAGATCGCGAACTGGACGAACGGACGCTTGGTCGTCAGCGAGTGCGCGAAGAAATAGTAGAAGCCGGCGGCCGAGACGATGAACTCGATGATGATCTCCCGGGACTCCAGCCAGTCGAGCTGCTCGCCGCGATCGAGCGCAAGCTGCAGCGCACCGATGCCGACGGCGAGCGCGGCGAAGCCGAACCAGTCGAATTGCAGCCTGGTGTCGAGCCGGGTCTCCTCCATGAAAATGATCAGGCCGACGACCGTGATCACGCCGAACGGCAGGTTGACGAAGAACACCCAGTGCCAGCTATAGGTCTCGGTCAGCCACGCGCCGAGTGAAGGGCCCATGATCGGCCCTAGCATGACGCCCATGCCCCAGATCGCCATGGCCTTGGCGCGCTCATGCAGCGCGTATGCGTCGAGCATTACCGCCTGCGACAGCGGTACGAGCGCTGCGCCGAACATGCCTTGCAGCAAACGGAACAGCACCATCTGGGTGATATCCTGCGCCAGTCCGCACAAGACGGATGCGAAGGTGAAGCCGGCCGCACAGAGGATGAAGATACGTTTGCGGCCGAAGCGGTTGGCGATCCAGCCGACCGGCGCGGTCATGATGGCCGCCGCCACGATGTAGGACGTCAGCACCCAGTTGATCTGGTCCTGCGAGGCCGACAGCGACCCCTGCATGTAGGGCAAGGCGACGTTAGCGATCGTGGCGTCGAGCGCCTGCATGATGGTCGCGGTCATGGCGCAGATCGTCACCATGTTCCGGCGAAGCCCCGGACCGGTGACGGGCTGTGCTGTGGCCGTTGGCATCGCTTTATTCCTGCTTCGTGCGGGACAGGCCGAACAGGCCTGCGAGCGTGCGGCGGTGATGGGTGTCGATCGAGACGTCGACGCTCATGCCGGATTTCAGTTTGGCCACGGCCGGATCGCTCCTGTCGAAATAGATCCGCACGGGAATGCGCTGCACGACCTTCACGAAGTTGCCGGTGGCGTTCTGGGGCGGCAGGATCGCGAATGTCGCGCCGGTGCCGGGGCTGAGCGCCCCGACCGTGCCCTTGAAGACATGATCGGGGAAGGAATCGACGGAGAGATCGACGGGTTGTCCGACGGCCACATAGGTGAAGTCGGATTCCTTGGGATTGGCATCGACCCACGGGTGATCGAGATCGACGATGCTGAACACAGGTGTTCCGGCGGCGACGAAGCGGCCGAGCTGGATGTTGTCGACCTGCGTCGCGATGCCGTCGATCGGCGCGCGAAGCTCCGTATTCGCAAGGTTGCGCTGCGCGTCGGCCAAAGCGGCCTTGGCCTGCGCATAGGCCGGGAATTTCTCCAGCGGCAGATCCGGATCGCCGAGCAGCTTGTTGCGCGCGGTGGCGATCTGCTGCAGCAGAATTTGGTCCACGCCCTCCGCCTGCACCAGCGCGCTGACGGCATTGTCGAAATCAAGCCGTGATCCGGAATTGCTTTTCACCAGCGTTGTCTTGCGATCGACGTCGCGTTGCTTGACGTCGATGCTCTGCTGGGCAAGCGTCTGGGACGTCGCATAATTGGCGAGGTTTGATTTCAGCGTGTTGTACTCGACCGTCGCGTCGTTCAGCTTTGCTTGCGCCTGCTGCACAGCCAGGCGGAACGGCACGGGATCGATCTCGAACAAGGGATCGCCCTGTTTGACGTGCTGGCCTTCCTTGACCGTCACGCTGTCGATCTTGCCGGAGACCTCGGGCGTGATCAGGACCTTCTGCGCGCCCACATAGGCGTCGTCGGTGGTCACGTAGCGGCCGCCCGACAGATAGAACGTCAGCCCGGCGATCAGCGCGATCAGCGGCAATACGACCAGAAGCAGCGGCCGGCGGTAGCGGCGCAGCGAAGCCAGCAACTGCCGGCGCGGTTTTGCGTCTGGGGTCGCCGACGGCGTCGGCTTCGCGGGCGCGTCCTTCAGGTCTGGCGGAAATTTGAGGGCGGGCTCAGCCATAGTGCCGCTCTTTCATTTTCTCACTGTCGATGGGCGCGTTGCCCTGCAGCGCGTTACGAACGTTGTCTTTGACGGTTTGAAGTTGCTCGATCAGACGGTGCGCGTCGGAGAGGCTGATATCGGCGAGCGCAGCTCGCGTGATTTCGCCGCGCAATACGGCGAGCTGGGCCAGCAAAGGTCGCGCGGCCCCGGTCAGGTAAAGACGATTGATGCGCCGATCGGTTTCGTCGCCGCGACGCTCGATCAAACCGGCCTTGCAGAGTTTGTCGATCAACCGCATCAGCGTGATCGGCTGCATTTCCATCAGCTCGGCGACATCCGCCTGCTTTAGCCCCTCGGTGCGCTCCAGTTTGGCGAGCACAGCCCACTGCGCCCGGTTCAGGCCGTAGCGCGACGCCTGTTTGTCGGCAAAGAGCCGGAGCAGGCGCTGCACCTCGAACAGGGTAAACAGAAGGTCGCTTTCGATCGACCGGTCCGGCATTTCGGAAAACTCCTAACATTCGTTATAATAAGCAAGCATATGAAAAGCATTACCCACCGCGATCGAGAAGCTGGTCTGCAGCCAGCTCATGGCTGCCGGGTTCAACCCACGGAACCGTCCGCCGCCCGCACGGGATACCTCCCGCGACCTGGCCCTGATCGCATTGCACTGTTTCGGTTGTCGGCAAATGCCGGGACGGCGGTGCTGAAATAGGGGGCGAAGTCCGCTCAAACGGGTTAAGTAAGGGGCTGATGACAGCAACCAGACCGACATTCCCCGTGCCGGGGCACGATCACGACCGCTGCGCCTCGGAGGCGATCAGCCATGCGGAGAAGGTCTGCGCCCAGCGCGCGCAGAAATTCACGCCGATCCGCCGCCAGGTGCTGCAGGCATTGCTGTCGAGTCATCGGCCGCTCGGCGCCTATGAGGTGATCGAGGAGCTGGCGAAATCGATGGCACGCCCGGCGCCGATCACGGTCTATCGCGCGCTCGACTTTCTGATGGAGAACGGCCTCGTTCACCGCATCGAAAGCCGCAACGCGTTTCTGGCCTGCGGACACGACCACGATGCGAGCGCGATGGTGGCGTTTCTGATCTGCGAGCGTTGCGGTTCGGTCGGCGAAATTCCGGCAAGCCGCGTGGCGCAGAGCCTCAGCGACGCCGCCCGCTCCACCGGATTCACGCCGAAGCTGTCCGTGGTCGAAATCACCGGCACCTGCGCGCATTGCCAGAGCGCAGGCTAGGATCTTATCACCATTTCATGGAAACGGTGAAAGACTCTAGGGTCGAGACTCAATTGATCCACCAAGTCAGGGTAGCGGCCAAGAGGATTGTAGAGAGGAAGATAT
This sequence comes from Nitrobacter sp. 62-23, assembly GCF_001897285.1. Taxonomy (GTDB): domain Bacteria; phylum Pseudomonadota; class Alphaproteobacteria; order Rhizobiales; family Xanthobacteraceae; genus Nitrobacter. The sequence goes on along the minus strand of NZ_MKSM01000079.1, from coordinate 26 downwards.
CGGCCCGCTTGTCATAGCGGGTGGCG
>NZ_MKSM01000078.1 GCF_001897285.1 Nitrobacter sp. 62-23 | reverse complement strand
CGGCCATGACGGCTTCCTGGGTGGGCGAGTGATCGACCAGCCAGTCCTGCCATTCACCGGCCTCGCCATCGTCGCGGATCGGCGCGTTGAGCGAAGCATCGCCACCGAGGCGGCGATTCATGTCGACAACGTCCTGTTCCGTGACGCCAAGACGCTTGGCGATGAGCTTGACCTGATCGGGGCGCATATCGCCCTCGTCAAGCGCGGAAATCTTGCTCTTCGCCTTGCGCAGGTTGAAGAACAGTTTCTTCTGGTTCGCGGTGGTGCCCATCTTCACGAGCGACCACGACCGCAGGATGTATTCCTGGATCGACGCCTTGATCCACCACATGGCGTATGTGGCGAGGCGAAAACCCTTCTCGGGCTCGAACCTCTTCACGGCCTGCATCAGGCCGACGTTGCCTTCTGACACAACTTCCGAGATCGGCAGCCCGTAGCCGCGATAACCCATGGCGATCTTGGCCACGAGCCGCAGGTGGCTGGTCACGAGATGATGCGCCGCATCGCGATCGTCATGTTCGCGCAGACGCTTGGCGAACATGTACTCCTCATGCGGTTCCAGCATCGGGAACTTGCGGATTTCGGAGAGATAACGGGAAAGACCAGATTCTCCGTTGAGAACCGGTAAGGTAGCAGTACGGGCCATGGTAGCGCCCTCCACTGGTTCAGGCCCCCGATAGCGGCGAGCCCGGCAGGCGGTCCCTTTGTTAAAGCCACCGCGCTGCGAATGTTCCGCGTCGGATGTTCAACGCAGGTGCAGCATAACCAGATCATTCGGAAAAGAAAAGAACAAAAAGTGATTACGATTCCGTGATCAGCCCGTAACCATCTGGTACGGCTTCACTTTCGTAATTCTGCGTCATTCCGTCGCCGCCAGGGCCGCCTTCAGCAGAAGCAGGTCCTCCGGCAGGTCCGCCTCCCACCGCAGCACCTCTCCGGTCCTGGGATGTTCGATTACCAACAGATAAGCGTGGAGCGCCTGCCGCTCAAGGGCACCGAGGGCAGTCCGGGCTGATGATCCTAATTGATTGGCCTTGGTCTTGAAATGCGGGCCGTAGACGCCGTCGCCCAACAAGGGGTGGCCGGCATGAGCGAGGTGTACCCTGATCTGATGGGTACGGCCGGTCGCGAGCTGACAGGCGAGGAGGGCGGCAACCGGTTTGCCGTCGCGGCTATTGAAGGCCTCCCGCACCTCCCAATGGGTGATCGCTTCGCGTCCGCCCGCCCGCACGGCCATCTTTTCGCGGGCATAGGGATGGCGGTCGATGGGCGCGTCCACGGTGCCGTGCGGACGGTTTGGCAGTCCCCACACAAAAGCCAGATAGCCCCGCTGCAGCGCGCCTGTGCGTCCGTGATCGGCGAATTGCGCGCTCAGCGACTTGTGCGCGGCGTCATTCTTGGCCGCGACCATGAGGCCGGTGGTGTCCTTGTCCAGCCGATGCACGATGCCGGGGCGGCGGACGCCCCCGATGCCGGACAGGCTTTCGCCGCAATGTGCTATGAGGGCATTGACCAGCGTCCCCGTCTCGTGCCCCGCGGCGGGGTGGACGACCAGCCCCTTCGGCTTGTTGACGACGATCAGATCGTCGTCCTCGTAAACGACATCGAGCGCAATGGCTTCCCCTTTCGGTTCGGCAGATATTGCGGGCGGCACGTCGATTGTGATCGTATCGCCGGCAGCGACATGATAAGCGGGGTCGCGAATGGGGGCAGCCTTGGCCGAGTCCTGTGCAATGGAAGGTTTTGCAACGAGGACCTGACCCGCCAGAATCAGCGACTTCAGGCGGGAGCGCGACAGCTCAGGACTGTGCGTTGCGAGGACCCGATCAAGGCGCACCGATCCCTCGTCACCCCTGACGACGATTTCAATCCTTTGACCGCCACCCGAAGAGACGCCTTTTGAAGCAGAGCCCTGCATGACCGAGTCTGTGAATCCCGCGCCGACACCGGAACAGGTCGCGCTGTTCGCGCGGGTGCGGCGGATGATGTTGATCGCCGGTCTGACCACGGCGCTTGCCGTGGCGGCCGTTCTGATCGCCATCGGCTATCGTTTTTTTCGCGCCGAGGGAAGCAGGCCGGCGACCGATGTTACCGCGACCCTGCCTAAGGGGGCCAGGATCACCGCAACCGCGGTGGCGGGCGATCGGCTTGTCGTGACCCTCGATGTCGGCGGTTCCGTCCAGATACGAACCTTCGACCTGCACACGCTGCGGCCGGCCGGGACCTTGAAGTTCGCAAGCGAGCCGTGATCCGGGCAGCACCTTGCAGCGCGCCGATTTCAAGGCTATTGCCTGTCCGGTACGCTCCCTTCGTCTAGCGGTTAGGACGCGGCCCTCTCAAGGCTGAAACAGGGGTTCGATTCCCCTAGGGAGCGCCATCTGGTATTCATGCGAACCCTCGGATTTTGGGGTTTGTTGACGGCGGTGAAGTTCTGAACACGAGCGAAATCATGACCGTCGGCTCAGACGCTGTCGCTAATCTGAACTAGCGGACACGAAAGCGAAATCGATTCTCTAGAAACGACCGCGAGTTCAGCTGGTGGCATGACGGGCATGGATATGCAGCGGGGCCGACAGTCGGGTGGATCCTGAGGACGAATTGACCGATTGGTGAAATTCAAATGATTATGGTTACGGGTGGGGCCGGGTACATAGGCTCTCACGTCTGCCTCGCATTGCTCGACGCTGGGTTTGATGTTCTTGTTGTGGACAATCTGTCGAACAGCAAGCGCACTTCATTGGATCGCGTTCAAGCGATCTGCGGGAAATCGCTTTCGTTCAGGCCGATCGACCTGCGGGACGAGGAGGCGATATGCAAAACTCTGAGAGATTTTGGCGTGACGGCAGTTTTGCATCTTGCGGGACTTAAGGCAATCGGTGAGTCGAATGAGAATCCTCTAGGCTATTATGACAACAACTTCGTCGGGACACTCCGGCTCGTGTCAGCGATGAAGAATGCCAGCGTCAAGAAACTCATCTTCAGTTCGTCGGCTACGGTCTATGGAGACCCCGCTTATTTGCCGATCGACGAAAACCACTCCCTCGCCCCGACCAATCCCTACGGGCGGACGAAGTACTTCATCGAGGAAATGCTCCGAGACCTTCATAGATCCGACAATGATTGGACGATTGCAATCCTCCGCTATTTCAATCCCGTCGGAGCGCACGAAAGTGGCCTTTTAGGTGAGGATCCTTCCGGCATACCCAACAACCTGCTGCCGCTTGTGGCGCAGGTTGCTCTCGGGAAGCGGGAACGGCTGGTTATCTTGGGCAACGATTATCCAACGCTCGACGGAACCGGGATCCGCGATTTCATTCACGTTGTCGATGTTGCATCGGGGCATCTAAGCGCCCTTAAACACCTGAACGATTCAGGTGTTATGACTGTAAATCTCGGCACCGGAACTGGCACCAGCGTCCTCCAGATCGTCCAGACGTTCGAGTCTGTAAGCGGCTCTCCCGTGCCCCATACCATAGGCGAACGACGCATCGGCGATGTTGCGGCATGTTATGCCGATCCGACGCTGGCGGCCGATCTGCTTGAATGGAAATCGACAAAATCGTTGACTCAGATGTGCGCCGACCATTGGCGATGGCAATTGAATAATCCGAATGGCTATCACCAGCCTCATCCTTCCGATGAACCGGACGCGCCGGCTTAGCGCCGTAGTTTCGATTTGTTCAGGTTCAAGTCGAACAGCGCAACACGCATCTTGAGGCGATGGGTTGCACAGGCGGCTGCACCTGGATGCTTCCTGGCCGACGGCGAGATCGAGATCGATTCCAACGCCGTCGAGCGTGCAATCCGGCCGCGAACGATTACGCGCGAGAACAGTTTGTTCGCCGGCAGCGATGGGGGCGGTCACACCTGGGCTACCATCGCCGTTCTGTTAGCTGCGGCCAGGATGAATCCGGTCGATCCTCTCGCCTGGCTCACCCACACCTTGAGCGCATTCTAGCGGATGGCCCAATAGCCGGATTAATGAACTCATGACGTGGACTCATCCACGCTGAACGGCTTCAGCTTCGCGCTTACGTTTCGAAGACGTTTGATTAAAGCGCCATTCGGCGGCCTGAGCTCCAAGCTGCACGCCGTATGCGATGTCCTATTGTCATGCTGTTCAGCGAAGGCCAGAGATTATAAGAGCGCGGCCTTGATGATCGATGCGGGCCACCCGCGATGCAGTTGCTTCGCGACAAGGGCTACGACGCTAACTGGCTCCACAGGCGCTCGTCGCGGTCCGGGATATCACGGCCTGCATCCCATCGAGGTCCAACCGACGAAGACCGATCGAACATGATCGCATTCTCTATCGCCACATCCTCTATCGCCAACGGCAAAAAATCGAAAATGCGTTCGACAGGCTCAAAAGCCTGTCCCCGCAAAGGAGGACTGGCGGCGCATCCGCTACGACCGATGCGCACATACATTCATGTCTGCCCATCTGCATCGCAGCAGCAGTTATCTTTTAGCTCTGATCTAATGAGTCCTGAGCCTGGTCGGCTTTCCAGCTAGTCAACTTTGCGACGCCACCGGATGAAGCGATAAACGCCATACGCAATTCCGACCATGGGAAGGCCCGCCCCCATTAACGGCCCCGGAGCTCCATGAACGCCTCCGTGCTGCCAATGGTCGGGTGACCCGAACTGAAAGATATTAGATGGTACTCCACCATGATAGTAAACATAACCCGTGGCTGCGCCGCCGATCATGGCTAGGAGAAGGAGAATTATTTTGGACAAAAATCCAAACATTTTAAGTTACTCCTAAAAATAAACTGACCGAATCATATAACGAAGACCAACCAGATTCCACATTTTATTTTTATTTAAACGCTAGCTAATATCGTCGCAGGGTGTCCTCCTAAGCCTCTGATAACAGATAGGGTCCTCGAAGGATCCAAGCGATAACTCAAAAAGCAAAAAATCAGTGCCGAAGATGTGATGAAGCAGCGCAAGCTCATGCTTCGACACAATAGGGTACCTCCTTGCCAGCAAACGTCTGGTCGTGCACGGGGCCTGAGATGATAAGGTTAATGTGATGCGTTCGCGCAACGGCTTTGAGCCTCATCCGCCACCTGCCTGCTCGTAGGTCTGGCGGCCGTTTCGTTATGGTGAGATTGATCCGATATGAGGGCGCTATCCGGTCTTTTTCGGATGGCTAAGGGTACGGTCTTGAAGTCATTGCTGGAACACGATGGCTCGTTTTGGACATCCTTGGCGCCATTTCGCCAAACGTCGTTAATGTTTTTCGGACCGGCGTACCCTCTCTTCCAGCGGCGCTCGTGACGGCTTGGCCTCGTCCCGTCTCGGCGTGCATCTGGTGGACGGACGTTGCGTTGTGATCGGCAAGGCGGTGATGTCCAAGCTATCAGTTGGAGCACGATTACGAGGATGTCGCTTTCGGCCGACTCCGGCCGAAGACGCAAGCCCCGGCCATATTCGAGCCGATCGGTCCGCACACTTAACGAGGCTTCTACTACGAGGCCTCGCAAGTCTCCCTGTAGAGGGCTGGCCGGACCGTGACCCCGCCGCAGGGAAGGGCTCCCCCTTATCCGTCCTTGCTTAAATCGAACGTTCCTTGCGAAGTTTCACAAAATGGCACATCGTCCTGCGGGAGAACGTAATGGCACGGCTGACCGAGAGATCGCTGGTTTGCGGCCGGCAGCAGGTCGATGATACAAGTCCGGTAATCCCGGCTGGAATGGCCCATGTCGCATCGTATCATTCGGCGGGAGCCATCCGCCGACCCCGCGTTCCTTACCGCCGATCCCGCCAAATGGCAGGCCGGACGCCCTGCCGAGCGCAGGCCGCGGCAACGGCATCTGTGCCCAGGGCAGTGCGGGCCTTTAAAGATCCGACAAGCATTTTCAGTTCCATGGTGCAGGGTGGATGTCCTGTTCCAGGCACAGCTACCCGCATAGGAGGACGCAATGCATGACGAAATCTATACGGACGGAATCGGTGAGATCATGGTTGGCGGTTCGATCGTTCGTGTCGATCTCGTCAGTCTCTCGCCGACCGAGCGCGACGCCAATAATGCGCCGCAAAAGGTTTTCCGCCAGCGGATCATCTTTTCGATAGAAGGCTTCGCCAACTCTGTGGAGGTGATGCAGAACGCATTGCAAGGGTTGGTCGACGCCGGCGTCGTGAAGCGGAACTCGCCGAGAATGCAGCCCGAGCCTCCCCATGCCGGTGCAGCGCCTGAAAATACCAGTACCCCTCAGAACCCGCGGTCACCCAATGTCTCGAGCAATTTCCGCTGAGTCTGCTCAGAACGACAACCTTGAGTCCGACGTCGCCAGCTCCCCTCGGATCGAGCCTTCCAGCGAAGGCAGTCGGACCGCCCTCGAATGTCTTGCATGGGTTGCAACCCACCACGGCATTGATCTTTCGGTGGAGCGGCTGAAGCATACATACGCCGTCGGCCAGGAAGTCGTGTCGCAGGCGATGATGCTGCGGATGGCGAAAAAAGCGGGATTGCGCGCGCGCATCACGAGAGCCGACTGGCAGACGTTGTTCAATCTCGGCGAGGCTTATCCCGCGGCGGTGCAACTCACCAACGACAACTGGGTTGTGGTGACCGCCGCCGCCGCCGCACCGGACGGCGAGCAGTTCGTTCGTGTGATCGATCCGCTTGCCGAGCGCCAGAACGAGCCTGTCATCGTCGATCGGGCTCGCTTTTGCGCCAATTGGAGCGGCGTCGTCCTGCTGGTCAAGCGTCATAATCGTTCGGCCGGCGAGCGGGAGAAATTCGGCTTTCGCTGGTTTGTACCGGAGTTACTGCGCGAATGGCGGCTGTTTGCCGATGTCGCCGTGGCTGCGATCCTGCTTTATGCGCTGGGGCTGGTCCTTCCGATCTTCTTCCAGCTCGTTATCGACAAGGTCCTTGTCCACGAAAGCTTTACGACGCTTTATGTTCTGGCGGCCGGGGCGATCGGCGCGTTGATATTCGATGCGATCTTCAACTTCCTCCGCCGTTATCTGATGCTTTATGCCACCAATCGGGTGGACATTCGCGTCGCCACCAAGACGTTTGGTCATCTGCTGGGCCTGCCGGTTGCGTTCTTCGAGCACATTTCCGCAGGCGTCCTCGTCAAGCATATGCAACAGGCGGCGCGTATCCGTGAATTCCTGACGGGCCGGCTGTTCGTCACGATGCTTGATACCATTTCGCTGTTTGTCTTCATTCCGGTGCTCGCGTTCTATAGCATCAAGCTGACCGGCCTGGTGCTTGCCTTTACCGCGCTCAGCGGGACGATTGTCATGCTGTTGATGGGCCCGTTCCGGCGCCGATTGCTCGCGCTCTATGAAGCCGAGGCCGCGCGGCAGGCCCTTCTCGTCGAAACCGTCCATGGCATGCGAACCGTGAAGTCGCTGGCGATGGAGCCGCTGCAGGGGCGACAGTGGGACGATCGTTGCGCTCTGTCGACGGAAATGCGTTTTAGTGTCGAGAAGATTTCGGCGGGTGCCCAATCGATCACCGGACTGCTGGAAAAGCTGATGACCCTGGGAATTATTGCGCTCGGGGCATTGGATGTTTTCAGCGGTGAAATGACGATCGGCGCGCTCGTCGCGTTCAACATGCTGGCGGGTCGGGTCTCGGGACCACTGGTTCAGATGGTCACCATGGTCCATGAATACCAGGAAGTCGCGCTTGCGGTGAAGATGCTTGGCGAGGTGATGAACCAGAAGCCGGAGCGCGAGAGCGGGCGCGAAGGGTTGCGGCCCGAACTGGTCGGCAGGATCGAGTTCGAAAACGTGTCGTTCCGCTACAGCCCCGATGCACAACTGGCGCTCGACGATGTGTCATTTAAGGTCGAGCCAGGCAAGGTGTTCGGAATCGTCGGCAGGAGCGGCTCCGGAAAAACGACGATCACCCGCATGATATCGGGGCTTCATCCGGTTCAGGAGGGACTCGTGCGGATCGACGGCTATGATGCGCGCGAGCTTGACCTTGCGCATCTACGCCGGGATCTCGGTCTGGTGTTGCAGGATAATTTTCTTTTCCGCGGTACCGTGCGGGATAACATCGCCAGCGTGAAGCGGGGAGCCTCCTTCGCAGAAGTCGTACAGGCGGCACAGCTGGCCGGCGCGGATGAATTCATCGAGCGTTTGCCGCGCGGTTTTGACACGATGCTCGAGGAAAACGCTTCGAATCTCTCGGGCGGGCAGAAGCAGCGGCTTGCGATCGCGCGCGCTTTGATCGTCAATCCTCGCGTGTTGATCCTCGACGAAGCTACGAGCGCGCTCGATTCAGAAAGCGAGATGATCATTCGCAGGAATCTGCGGCGGATTGCTGCGGGGCGCACCGTAATCATCGTGTCGCATCGACTGTCTATGTTGTCGGAGGCCGATGCGATACTCGTCATAGACCGGGGACGCGTTGTCGATATCGACCGTCATGACAGCCTTTTGACGAAATGTTCAATGTATCGCCATCTGTGGAACCAGCAGATGAGGCATGTCGCATGACGGGCGATACTGAAAAACCGTCCAAACCCCGGCAAAGCAGCTTTGCCAGATTGCGCGACAACCAGCGCCGCAAGCGTGAGATCTCCCGCGCGACGCCGGCAAGATTGCCCGTCGTCAGCGAATTTCAATCAGATGCAATGGAGATTGAACAACGCAAGCCGCCGCGGCTTGCGCGGATCACGCTGTATTGCGTTGTCGTCTTAATTTTCGCGGCTACGGTCTGGGCCACGGTTTCGCATGTCGATATGATCGTGACCGCGCAAGGCAGGTTGATCACCACCCGACCCAATATGGTGGTTCAGCCGCTGGAGACCTCGGTCATTCGCGAAATCCATGTCAGGGCGGGCGATGTCGTCAATCGCGGCGATGTGCTTGCGACGCTGGATCCGACTTTCTCTCAGGCCGATCTCGATCAGCTCCGCGATCGCGTTTCGGCGCTGGATGCCGCGATCAACCGCCTCAATGCCGAGCTGGCGGGGAAGGACTACACCGTAACAAATCCGTCGGATCCGGATCAAATCCTGCAGGACAAGCTTTTCCAGCAGCGAAAATCGTTCAATGTCGCGCAGTTGAGCAACTTCGACGCTCAGATCGCCAGCGCCCGCGCCAACCTGGAGACAAGCCATAACGAGGAAAACGTGCTGGTGCAGCGGTTGGAGACCATGAATTCGATCGAGTCGATGCGCAGCACGTTGATGGAAAAGAAGGTCGGGTCGCGTCTGAATTTCCTGCTGTCCCGCGATGCTCGGCTCGAAGTGGAAAGCAATCTTTCGCGTGCCCGCGGCAGCCAGGTCGATTATGCCCACCGCGTCGAGAAGGTGTCGGCCGATCGTCAGGTGTTCATCGAGGACTTTCGCAAGCAAGCTTCGCAGGATCTGGTGGAGACCGTGGCAAAGCGTAACGGCGCTGCCGAGGATCTCAAGAAAGCCGAGTTGCGCCGCAAGTTGATTGTGCTGACGGCGCCGGCGGATGCTATCGTTCTTGAGGTCGCCAATCGCACGGTCGGGTCGGTTGCGCGAGAAGCTGAAACGCTGTTTGTGCTGGTGCCGCGAAATGTGCCGTTGCAGGCCGAGGTTGATGTTGAGGGGCGTGATATCGGCCAGGTCGAGGTCGGGCAGCCGGTTCGGATCAAGTATGAAGCTTATCCGTTCCAGAAGTTCGGTACCGGTTCAGGTACGGTTCGTGTGGTCAGCCACGATGCTTTTGCGCCGGATGCCAAGAACGAACCGGCGCACCGGATCCAAGCGCCATACTATCGGGTGTTGGTCGATGTCGCCGATACGAAACTGCGCCGGCAACCGGAGCATATGCAATTGCTTCCGGGTATGGCCGTTACGGCGGAACTCAAGGTCGGAAGCCGCCGTGTGATTTCGTATTTCCTATACCCGCTGCTACGCGGCCTCGATGAAAGCATCCGCGAGTATTAGACTCCTTGTGACGGCATAGCCCAGATGCCACTGTCGTTCCAGATGCGCCAATTCGGTCGGTCGCGCCCCGAAATGGCGGAGTGAGACCGCGCGATAATGCTTATTTCTGACGCTTGCTGACGCCCGGAACAGTTGGAGGAGTGGCGCAACGACGACAACGAGGTTTGGCGCTCACAGCGCAGTCAGCTACGACCGCGCTGCAAATCAGGGTACCGCCGCCAGCCTGTCATCGTTAGAATAGCCGGAAAACTCCAGCTTTCGACGAGAGCCTTCGGCCTCAGCGCAAACGCTATAGCCGAAGCTTCCTCTTAATAAACGATGCATAAGGGATCCATGCATAGGCCCCGTTATACTTGAGGTAGAATTCAAGGCGGCTGTCGAATGGATCGACCTTTACTCGTCCTCTAACGAACTCGGATCCTAATGTATCCACGCCATAGGGTATCGTACTGAAAACGATGTCGTAGCCGGCTTCCTTGCAGAGCTCTACGACCAGAGAATTATGATCGCCGTAAGGAAATGCTAACAACCGAATGTCTTGAGCTGTCAGTTCTTCAAGCGTGGAGCGAGAAGCCGCAATTTCTTCGCGGGCTTGGGCCGGATCAATTCGAGAGAGGCGAGGGTGTGTGCAGGTATGTGATCCAAGCGATACGAGCGGGGACGGTAAGGATGCAATCATCTCGGCAGGCATAATGATCTCCTCCGAATCAGGGCTTCCTTCTTCCATTGTCCAGTTGGGCTGCCTACCCAATAAGCGAGCGGGCACGAAGATTGTAGAATGCAAGCCTCGAGCAGTAAGCTCCGGTAACGCGTTTTCAGCTACGCTCAGATATGCATCATCGAATGTAATCGCGACGCTTGGCTTCCGGTCCGACAGACAGCCGCGGTGAGATGCCGGAAATACCTTAGCTTTGCTTTGGATTTTGTCCAATTGGCGCGCAAAGCGGGATCGGAGGCGGTTGGGCACTCCATGATAGTATAAAATGATGAGTTGCGGTTGGTGAGGCTTACCTAATGCCCTTCTTAGCGAGCGAGCGAGCACCTGTTTTGTAAAATAACCTAGGCTAATTGCAAGCTTCAGATGGCGTTTGATTTCGCCCCGGCGAAGTCGGCAATCTAACGTCGTTGCCTTTGCCTGGTTGCTTGCTTTTTGTACCATTAACATTATCATATTGTCCTAGGTATTGAGGGCGTTCTCATTAATTAGGGCTATGCGATGGAGTTTAGGTTTCTCAGCGTCGCATAGTCGCACGAAGTACACCGCGCCGCTAGCATGGTCGGTTGGCTTGCAGTTTGGCAGGAAGCCGACGGCGTTGTCGCCCAGCGAGTTGATCGTTTCCAGCGCTGTGTGGTGTCTTCAAGGATCAACCAAGTATATATCGGCGAGCTAAGGTTGGTTGATGCTCTCGTAAATAATAGCGGCCATTATTATAAACTATATAGTACTTCACGAAGGCAGCGGCCTGCTGTCTGGATTATCAGACGAGTGTCGAGCAAGGTTGCGATCCTTTAAGGTCCGGTGCCGGAGTTCGATCTTCCACCGGTCTGGGGCCAATGGCGGAAAAGTTTGGTGTTAGCGGTCCGCGGGAGCGTTGCGAATGTTCAATTGGGGAGTGATCGGGGCAGGGTTCGCTGCTAGGAAATTCGTACTTGGACTTCGTTTCTCCACTCGTTGCGGTGTAAAACGCGTCTATTCCAGAAATTTCGACAACACGCGTACTTTTGCACGTGAACTCGCGATTCCGGAAGCAGCTAGAAACTGGGACGAAGCGCTTGCTGATGGCGTCGATGCCGTTTTCATAGCTACGCCGCCGTCCCTCCATAGAGAACATGCGCTTCGCGCTTTTGCCTCCGGCAAACACGCGTTGATCGAGAAACCGCTCGCGGCCTCCGCGGATGATGCACGGTTGATTGTGGCCGCCGCGCGGGATGCAGGTCTCTTTTGTATGGAGGGGCTCTGGAATCTACACTTGCCGATAGCAGACCGAATGCAGGAGGTATTGAAAGGCGGTCTCGTTGGAGAAGTTCGCAGTTTCAGCGGAAGCTTCGGCACCTCCAATATTCCCTCCCACAGCGACAATCAATTCAATGCTGCTTTGGGTGGCGGCGCGCTCCGTCATCGCTTGGTCTACCCGTTAGCATGGGCGCTTGCCCTCCTGGGTCCTGCTCGGGTTGTTGGGGCGGCCGGCCATATCGGATCTTGGAACGTCGACGAGGATTGCGTCGTAATACTGCGTCACGATTCTGGGGCGCTTTCGACATTGCAGGCAAGTCTGCGGGCTCCGCTCAGGAACGATATCGAGATAGCCGGCGACAAGGGGCGCCTGCTGGTCTCCCCGCCCATCTATAGACCGTTCCGCTTTCGAGTGGCGCGCGCGGCCCCCGTAAAGCGGCTCAACTCACACGGACGATTTTCGACCTTACGCGAGTCTATGTTAGCCCAAGGTGCTCAACAACGGCTCCATGGGATCTTATCCGTAATTAATTCCGCGCGGAATCGCAGTGTAGTTAGCCCTTATCAAGGTAACGGTTATCACTACCAAGCTGACGAAGCCGCGCGTTGCGTCGCGACCGGACTTGTGGAAAGCCCGGTTTCTCCTTTGACGCGTTCTCTGCTTGCTGCAGAACTCCTCGACGAGTCGGCGAGGCGTTTCATTTGAAACACTCAAAAGTCAGAGGAAACACGAATGAAAATCGGCATCATCGGATGCGGCTATGTGTTCGATCATTACATGGCGACCTGGAATCGTTATCCAGGCCTTGTCATTGCCGGTATTGCGGACATCGATGCGTTACGGCGGGATCGAGCCGCCGCTTTCTACGAATTGAAGGCCTACGCTTCGAATGATGCGCTGCTCGCTGATCCCGAGATCGGCGTCGTTATCAACCTCACCAGCATCAGGAGTCACTATGAAGTGACACGCACGGCACTGAACGCGGGTAAGCACGTTTATTCCGAAAAACCCCTTGTCACCGACATGGACCAAGCGCGCGAGCTTTTCGATCTCGCGGAATCGAAAGGTCTGCGGCTTTCCAGTGCGCCGTCGAACGCGCTCGGCGACACCACACAGACGATGTGGAAGGCGGTGCGCGACGGCGCGGTCGGAGATGTACGTACAGTTTACGCAGAGTTTGACGACAACGTCATCTATCTAATGCACCCTGAGGATTGGCGCAGCCGTACTGGCGCGCCGTGGCCCTATTTGCATGAATACGAAGCGGGATGTACGTTCGAGCATGTCGGCTACCATTTGACTTGGCTATGCGCAATTTTTGGCCCCGTTGAAAGCGTGACTGCGTTCTCCAAGCAAACGCTGCCCGATAAGACGAACAAGCCGCTGGATCCTCCTAACACCCCCGATTTCTCCGTCGCCTGCCTTAACTTCAAAAGCGGCGTCGTTGGACGTGTCACCTGTTCGATCGGAGCTCCCTACGATCATCGTATGCGGGTCTTTGGCAATAAGGGCATGATTTCAGCCGATACATATCGGGATTATCGATGCCCAGTCTATCTAGAACGGTTCAGTCAGCTTAGCCTCAACGCTCGCAAGGCGATGAGTGTGCGGCGCAACTCATTCTTGCAGTGGCTATTCGGCGTGAGGGGCCGGAAGCTGCCTTTGCTATGTTTGCCACCTCCGGGATCCGCAAACTGCGGCGTGCAGCCCAAAATCAAATGGTGGAAGCTTGGTGAAGTTTTTCGCACACTGAAACTCCGGGAACTCGGTCAGCAGGATAAGGTTCTCGGGATCGCTGAACTGGCCGATGCGATCGCGACCGGCCGCCCCTCGTTTCCCTCGCATGCCTTTACACTCCATTTAACCGAACTGACCCTCGCAATCCAACGGGCAGGGATAGCGAACGCTGCCTACCGGCTCGAGACGACCTTCGAACCAAGCGAGCCTCGCCCGGAAACTCTAGCTTCGCGGATTAATTATGCCAACTTTGGCGAGCCAAACTGGCTGCAACAGCGCATCGACGCGTTCCTGATCAGCATGCACAAGCATTGAGTGATCGACAATGAAGTGGTCCTCGACCGCCGGCACTCGAGAACTCCCATAGGTCAACACCAAAGATAGTCAAACACAATCCAAACTAGACGTTACGACGCGATGTTTCATCTCGTTGCCAAATATGGGATGCTATTCTTGGGCGAAAGCGAGATCTAAATCGAGCTACGATATTAACGTAACAATAGATCAATAGCCCAGGCCATAAGCTTGCATTTCTGAAAAGCCCGATGATAGCTCGATTATTCGGCTTCCCTTCATTTGCTCGAAGGAGGGGGAAGACACGGTCAAGTTCATCTATTCCAGCGTAAGCACGCGTCCTGACTTTGATTAGCTGTGCGATCGTCCGTGGTGGAAACACGGTGGATTTAACGAATGGTAAGGTTTCCCGCTCTGCCGGCTTAAATAGGTGACGGACATAAATGTCATCGGCAATGACATCAGGAAACGACGAAAAGCGGCTGCGTCCAGTTTCAGACAAAGCATAAACACCAGAGCCGCCAATTCCCTCCTTTGACGAAGGCAGCTTGGAGCGAATTTCATAGTATTTTTGAACGAGTAGTGAGCATTTTGCCAAATTGATGTCTGCCGTCGGCGCTACCGCCAGCACCTCGCCTTCTTCGAGGCGTTGCGCCAAGGCGATAATAGCTTCAACAGTAATAACAATATCGGCGTCAATGTAGATTCGTGGAAAGCCGCTTGCGACTTGGTCGCCGAGGTTTAGAGCATGGATTTTGTTCGCGACCTCAGTCTCGACAACACGCGCCATTGGACTAAACCGTCGAGCTATGCTCGCAGTGTCATCCGTACATCCATTGCATACGACAACAACTTCAATGCTTTCTGAACTCTGGCCGGCCCACGCGCCTAGCGTTCGGGCAATAACTGAACCTTCGTTATGGGCGGGAACGACGATCGAGATCATGCCTGTCCTGATAAAAGAACCGCGAAAAGCAAAATAAAAATGCGAATGAATATAATCTGAGTAAATGAGCTTAACTTACTGCATGCCTAATAAGCCGGGGTAACGGTTCGACCCGCTTTTGGGCCATTCGCCCAGATGTTACCGCTCCAGCTATTGCCCGAATTTTTCGTCGACCAATAAGAAATAGCACCAAATTGTCCCCCTTTTGGTGCTATTTCAGTTGAAAATTTATTGTTGAAGACTCGGATGTTCTTTGCATCGGCCCCGCCGCCATAGAGAGTGAATGAACCGCCCGCCAGCCAATTGTCTTCGATCGTCACATCATGAATGCCCAGCCCCTCTTTCATAAAGATTGCTGCGGTCGAATTTTGAACTAAGTCAGTGATGGTATTGTGCTTGATGACCAAGGTAGCGCCTGCAGGAGCCTTCCATAGATATATTCCTTGAGTGTGCGCGCCAGTATATTTCGATAAATCGTGGATCCAGTTATTGTGAACAAGTCCGTGAGCAATGTTGATACCGTCTTTGAAGCCAGAGATGTCACTATATCCTACCTCGAGCGAGCCCGTTCCTTGAGAGCTTATCCCATATGCATATCCGCCCTCTGCGGCCGGCCCCTTTCCAGGGATGCTATCGATTTTGACATGCAAGATCCTGAGGCCGGTGACATTTGGTTTCGAACTGCCGTATTTGATCGCCCACCATATTTGTGCCGTTGCGGTTACGTGTGAATTCTGAATCGTCACGTTGTTCGCTTCGACATCAATGCAACCAGTAATGTGCATTCCATCGATTATGGTATTGTCAACGGAGACCACAAGGCAATCGTCATTAGTTGTCAGCTTGGTCAACGAAATGCCTGAGGGGACGCCAGTGTTTGTGGAGTTGGGGTAGTCGCAAGCGCTATAAGTCGACAGAATACAAGCAGCATCATTTGGCGTTTTCTGCGTCTGTTCAATGCTATTTCCCTCTGCGGATGCGGCAAGGATCGCGTGGTATGCGTACTCACCGCTGAGCGGAGGAGAGATATAATTCTTTTTATTGCTGCTATCCTCGAATGGTCCCGCGCGGATCACTGCTGAAACCTTGTCTCCTGAATTGGCAGCAGACCCGTTCTTCTTTACGCTGGCGCTACAAGGATCAACCGTAGCTAAAGCTGCTCCCAAGAGGATAAACTGCGTTGCGAGACTCGCCAACGAGGATAGATGGACAGCTTTCCTCCGAGCCTCAGATCTTGGGCGAATCATTTCTCAACAGCCACACGTGTGGTTCTGCTCCGACAAATGTTTATTTCCACCAAACTCGCGCGCATGCCAGCAAAAATTCCCAAAAAGACCCAACACGTACCCCAAAAATGAACAGTAAATCCGATAAATATTGAGGAGACAGTGATTATACCAAGGGCTACTGATAAACGCCGTTCTTCAAGAGAGAGATACGGAGACCGATCGAGCGAGCCCTTCCAATATGCTCCGATCATTGTGAATAATACCAAAAAGCTGGCGGGTATTCCCATAGTCATGGCAATTCTGAGCCACATGGAATCGACGCTTGGGCCATAAAGTCCATAACTGTACCAATCCCAATCGACATCCATGCCCAAGCCGAAAATTGGAGATTGCTGCATTAACAGTGGAACAACGGCTGCCCATATTGCTTCTCGATTCCACCGTGTTGCGGGATCGATGCCACTAAGGTTCATTATGGTAGCAAGAGGGCTCGAAGAACTGAGGCTAAGAAAAACGAAGCCAATCGAGAACAATGCACCCAGTAATTTCCACCTGGCGGAGAAGCGACTGCAAACGTAGTAAAAAGTGGTAAGTCCCAACGAAAGTGCGTAGGCGACTAGTGGCCCTCGCGCTTGCGAAGCAAGTATTCCAACGAACGCTATTGCCGCCGTGCTCCAGCCGATAAATCGCGAGGGGAAAGTACAAATTGCCAGTGTGCCAACCCAGGCGCAGAATGCGCCAAACAAGATTGAGTGCTCAAAGGGCCCCATCGCACGAGCGACACCCTTCCTGTACAGCGTGTCGGCAAGTGTTTCTTTGGCCCACTCGTAATCAGGTATCGTATACCCGGTAATTGCCTTTATGAATTCATACGTAAAAGGTTTGTTTGTAAGAGGGTCCAGCACAGCAATCGCCACGATCACCAGGAGTAGTTTGCTTGTGAACGCTATGATCCGGACGCTGCTATCTACAGGGCTTAATAAAGTCCTAAAAATAAAATAAGGGCCGCTAAACTCTAATGCCATAATGCCGCCGCTCTTCAGCCCGGCAGCTGGTCCTTGGATAATAATCGCGGCGAGCATCATCCAGAGCCCCGCAGCAACAGCGAACGCATCTGACGGCACGAAGACTTTGGAAGGACGCCGAAGGTATTGTGCTATTGCGTCGATCGTCAGTGGAATAATGAGGAGCCTAGCTAATGAAAGGCGGAAATCACCTATAAAGAATGAGAGGCCTTCAGGCAGACACAGAAGGACAATTAAGAATTTTAGTAGAGTCTCTTTGCCGCTTGCCGCGACTGGGCGTGCTTGAGGCTGCTTTGTGCGGCTCCACGGTCGTTGCGAATGAAGCTGTGCCGCCCTCATAAGACGAGTCCCTCGTCCGTCATGCATCTAGATCATTTATGTTAAGTTCCACTGAAATAAGCTTTCGCTCTTCCTGGTTTGTGCTGACGTGACCTTTTATCGCGAATGAAAAAAATAACGTTCAAGGGTGCTATGGCGTAAATCAGCGCTTTATAATAATGCGCGTCAAGCGGATGTAATCTGGCGCATTCCATGCCTGCTTTGAATGCTCCCCAGTAGTTGCCGATCTTGCGTTGATCCAAAACGCTTTCCATAAAATGGGCTGCTAAATTATTGTCCAATATACTATTTTGAGACCTTAATCCCGACCGCCCCGCAGTATCTTGATGATGCTCTTTGCCGCGTCGATCGCAGGCCTGTTTCATCGCCTCAGCGACAAATTTAACGCGTCTTGCAGGATCGCGCCGGGTAACAGAACTCCAAAGAATCCGATAGCCGTACAAACATTCGCCCAATACGATCATGGGGTGTTGCTCTCCGACTCGCAGAATGTAGTCGAATGCCTCAACATATTGTAGATCTTGTTGATATCGAAAATTCTTGACAAGCGATAGTCGAAACATTCCGGTTGGATCATGCGCCGGCATGCTAAATGCGTCTATCAAGCGTTTGCACTCATCTGTATCTTTCGCGGCAAACGTGGGCGCTATCGACCTGTCGTTAATAATTAGCTCATTTCCGCAGAAGACGGCAGCCACCTGTGGCTGGCTGAGCATGGCGCGGACTTGCTTTTCAATACGAGTGGGATGGCTAATATCGTCGCCGTCTTGAATTGCATAGAAATCCCCACGAATAAGGTCCAATGCGCGATTCAGAGCGACGGGTCGGGTGGCGTTCTCCTGATGGAAAACCCGAATACGACGGTCGGTCAGCAGATCAGTAATGGATGCGAAGGAATCGTCGGTACTGCCATCATCGATAATAACGATATCCAGGTTCTGATACGTCTGGGTCAAGATACTTACGAGCGACGCACGAAGATATTCTCCTGCATTGTAGGCACACATTATGATGCTAACTAATGGTGTGATGTTGCCACCTGCAGATTCTAGTGGTCGATCATCCTTCATGATGTGCCCCTGCTTGCCCGGGTGTTTGGTGCCCATCGGGAAGTGCCGATTTAGTATTAGCGGGAGGCTTCCGAAGCGCAGCCACGCGTACTGACTGATAGCCAACAGCAGCTGCTGCGCGGACGAGTTGAATCCCCTCAACGATATGCCCGCGTCGAAATACGCCGATCCCATTGCGGAACATGCGCTTGGCCAATGTCTGAGCTGTTACGCGACGCAAGTAGGAAGAATCTGTCAGTCGAGCGTGGTATTCGTCAAAGAAGCTATCGAAAGCCTGTTGGCATTGTCGGTAGTCCAACAACATTCTTTTGTAATAGCTGTTGGACATGGCAGCGGCATGCTTTCGGTAAATGGCCTGGACTGCGCTGATTTGGGCTACCGAGCCATGCGCCGCATAGCGAAGCCACATTTCCAAATCCCCCGCATGGGGTAGCGATGCTCGATAGCCGCCGACTGCCTTTTGAGTTTTCGTTCGCCCGATCGCTGTTGGGGTCGGAACCAAATTCACTGCAGTTCCGCACATTTCGAAGATCAGGTCGTGACGTTTCCATGTGTAATCATGTGCTTGCTCGACGACAGGGAGTGGTTGATCATCACGCCACGCGATGCAATCGCCGTGTGTAAGCACGACATCTGCATTTTCATCCATGATTTGTGTGGCCCGTTGGAGCGCGCCGGCAACCAACATGTCGTCAGCCGATAATAGCAGAAAATAGTCAGCGGCCGCCCAAGCAATCCCCTCGTTATATGTTTCGATGTGCCCCTTGTTTTGTGAGTGCGCGATGACGCTCACGCGAGGGTCGTCGCGGGCGAGTTCCTTGGCGACAATCAGAGAATCGTCTGTTGAGGCATCATCAATAATAAGGACGCGAATATCGCGGACGGATTGTTCCAGAGCGCTCTTCACACACGCGGTCAGGAACCGTCCGTAATTGTAGCAAGGAACCACAATATCGACCTTTGGCATGGGCTCCAACTTCCAAATCTCGTGGATCTGCAGCGTATCGATAATGAGTTCATTAGCAGCTAGCGGAGCTCGGTCTTTACCGCATCTGCCACGCGAGTTTGATCTTCGTGAGTCATTTGGGCGTATATTGGAAGCAGGATGGAATGATCCTGCGCAAGTTCTGACTGTCGTAAATCATGGCGCGGCTTCTCGCCTGCATAGGCTGGCTCCCGGTGTGAGCACATGATTCCGCGCCGCGTTGCGATGCCCTGATCGAGCATAGCCTGCATGATTTCTCTCTGATCGACATGATCCGGCAAGCGCACGCAGTAGCTTTGCCAGTTCGAGCGGGCCCAATCCGGCTCGAAGGGGAGACGCAGTCCTTCGATATTGCCGAGCATTTCTGCGTATGTTGCAGCCAGCGCCCGGCGTCGGGTAACGATGTCATCGAGCTTCTTGAGCTGTTTGCGACCGATGGCCGCCTGCATATCGGTCATCCGATAATTAAAGCCGACGTCGAGATACTGTTCGAAGATGACCTGCGACGCGCCGTGCCGAACCGTGTCCGGCACGCTCATGGCGTGCTGCCTCAGCAGTTTGAACTTGCGGTCGAATTCCGGCTCCGAGGTGGTCAGCATGCCGCCTTCGCCGGTGGTTATGACCTTTCTTGGATGAAAGGAAAAGCATGTGATCTGGCCGTGCGCCTTACCGATCCGCTCCCAGCTCCCGTTCACGCGGATTTCGCTGCCGGCTGCGCAGGCCGCGTCCTCGATCAGCACCAGGTTATGCTGGCGCGCAAGCGCCACCAAGGCCGGAAGGTCGCAAGGCATGCCCATCTGGTGAACGGCAATAATGGCGCGAGTGCGCGGTGTAATTGCCTCCGCGACCTTGAGCGGGTCGATATTGTAGGTGTCGGGATCGACATCGACAAAGACCGGCGTCGCTCCGCAGTACCTCACACTGTTCGCGGTTGCGATAAACGAATGGCTTGCCGTGATGACCTCGTCACCGGGGCCGACGTTGATGGCCGCCAGCGCGAGATGAAGTGCGGTCGTGCAATTCGAAACCGCGGTCGCATAGGGAGCGCCCACGAGAGCGCAGAACTCGTGCTCAAACGCGGCGACCTGTGGGCCCTGCGAGACCCAACCTGACAATACAGCGTCGCGAGCCGCGTTCGCTTCCTCGTCGTCCAGGAACGGTAAGGCTATCGGGATCACGAAACAGCGGCCTCCTTCTGCCGGGGCTTTGCCGAGGATGAAAGCTCGTCGCGCCACCATGCGACGAGCTGGTCCAATCCTTGTTCCAGCAGAATCGTGGAACGGAAACCAAGCAGCTCTTCTGCTTTCGCCGTCGAGGCCAGACGGCGGGGAACAGGATTGACGCTGCGCTCAGGAGCGAAATCCGGGGTGAGACCGCCTCGACCCATGACCGACGTCAGGGCCGTCGCGAGCTGCGCCAGGCTGGTTTCGGTTCCGCTGGCCACGTTGAAGACCTGATCGGTAACGTTCGATTTGGCGCCGAGAATATTGGCGCGGGCGACGTCCCTGACGTGGATGAAATCCATGGTCTGTTGGCCGTCGCCAAAAATAATCGGCGGCAGGCCAGCTTCCAGCCGCTCCATCCAGCGGATCAGGACTTCGGTATACCGTCCGTGAATATCCATGCGTTCGCCGTAGACGTTGAAATACCTGAAGGCAACGTAATCGAGCTTGTACATGTCGTTGAAGGTGCGGAGCAGGCCTTCGTTGAAGGCTTTCGCCGCGCCGTAGAGCGTGCGGTTGTCATACGCGTTGTGATGTTCCGTCGTCGGGAATTCATCGGCCATGCCATAGACCGATGCCGAGGATGCGGCGATCACCCTCTCGATCTCATGCTGGACGCAAAGCTCGAGTAAATCATAGGTGGCCTGAACCATGACCTCCATTGCGAGACGGGGTTCGGCAGCGCAGTGCGTGATCCGCAAGGCCGCCTGGTGAAACACGATGTCCGCATCCTTCACCAGCTCAGTCATCAGCTTGTTGTCGCGGATATCACCGTCGATCAATCGGACCGGACCACGTGCCAGGGCGTTCTTCAGGTTTTCCGGACGCCCGCGCACCATGTTGTCGATAGCGACAATTTCCCGGCAATCTTCGTCGCACAGAAGGTCAACGATGTGAGAGCCGATAAATCCGGCGCCGCCAGTGACCAGGATTCGTTTTCCCTTCAAGTCGGCCACATTACACTCCATTTGTAATTCGATGAATGTCGCTTCGTTTGAGAACGAAGCGACAGGACAGGCGCTAGGCCGCGAGAGCCGGCAGAGCTTTTTCCAGTTCCGTCGCAACCACGTCAACTTGCTCGGGCTTGAGCTCGGCGTAGATCGGCAACGATAGAAATTGTTTCGAAAGCGCTTCGGTCACCGGAAGCGAGCCGGCGCCGTGGCCGGCATCGGCATAGGCTTTCTGCAAATGCACCGGAATGGGATAATGGATACCGGTGGCGACTCCCGCGGCCTGCAGGGCAGCCTGTGCTTCGTCGCGTCGGGCGAGGGTCACCGCATAGACGTGGTAGACATGCCTGCGGCTCGCCGGTGACGCCGGTCGTTGACAGGGCAGTTTCTGCAGCAGCTGGTCGTACTGTGAGGCGGCCGCGCGGCGGCCTTCCGTCCATGCCTCGATGTAGTTCATCTTGACATTGAGAATGGCGCCCTGAATGCCGTCCATGCGGTAGTTATAACCCCGGAGCACGTGGTTATACTTGGACTCCTGGCCCCAATCGCGAAGCAGCGAAATGCGCTTCGCAAATTCGGCGTTGTTCGTGACCACCGCGCCGCCTTCGCCATATGCGCCGAGGTTCTTGCCCGGGTAGAAGCTGAAGCAGCCTAGATCGCCGATCGCCCCGGCGCGCCGGCCCTTATATTCCGCGCCATGGGCCTGCGCGGCGTCCTCGATAACGACGAGGCCATGACGCCGGGCGATTTCCATGATGGGGTCCATATCCGCCATCAATCCGTGAAGATGGACAGGCAGGATCGCTTTGGTCCTGGGCGTGATCGCCGCTTCGATGGTCGCCGGATCCATCGTCCAGGTCTCGGGATCGACGTCGACGAAAACCGGCTTGGCTCCGGTGTAAAGGATGGCCGCAGCGGTCGCGACGAACGTCAAAGATACGGTAATCACCTCGTCGCCGGCTCCGATGCCGGCTGCGAGAAGGGCCAGATGCAGAGCCGATGTCCCGGTGTTGACCGCGAGGCAATGTTCGACCCCGCAGTAAGGCGCAAAGCGCTTCTCAAAGGCGGCAACCTCCGGACCTTGCACATACTGTGTGCTATCGATGGCGCGCAGGACGGCGGCATCGATCTCGGGCTTCATTTGCAGGTATTGTGCTTTCAGATCGAGAAAGGGGATCAAGGAAATATTCCTATGCGGGAAAACGTTGGGACGTTTCAATTTATTTTCGGCGTAAAAAACTAAACTACATAATCAAAAAAATGAAAACAGAAATAAATTGAATATCGATCGTTAGACGGAAGTTCCGGCACGTTTGATTAATAATGGAGTTGCGATCTCAGGTTAATGTATCGATCCGGGATCTGACAGAGCGGGCGGGAACTCCCGCGACAACATCGCCCGGAGCCACGTCCCTCGTGACAACGGCACCTGCGCCGACAACGGCACCGTCGCCGATCGAGATGCCGCATAAAATTGTGGCGTTGGAGCCGATCGATGCCCGGCGTCCGACCCTTGTGGTTTCGACATGCCAATCCGCGGCGCCCTGCAGGCGACCATCCTCGGTCGTGGCGCGTGGAAGCTTGTCATTGGTGAACATGACGCCGTGTCCGATAAAGGCTTCGTCTTCAATCGTGACGCCCTCACAGATAAAGGTGTGCGACGAGATCTTGCATCGCGCGCCGATCCTGGCTCCGACCTGAATCTCCACAAAGGTTCCGATGCGGGTTTCATCCCCGATGGTGCATCCATAGAGATTCACCAGGTCGGGATGAAAAATGCGGACGTCGCGTCCAAGACGTACGTCGTCAGTGATCGGCATCAGATAATTACCTTTGATAGATCAACCTTACCTGATCAGATTGCGTCTGAAGAAGCCAGTTGATTTGAGAACCACTTTGAATAGTTCGCCGGCTGCGAGTTGCAGCCTGGGCAACAACGGATGTGCTGTTAAAACCAAACCCAGCAGCCAGCAAATCGACACCACAAAGCCTGCTAGCACTAATCCGACCGCGGTCGGGAGCCAGTTCAACTCCACAAACACGGCGCAAATAGCAGTTCCACCCGAGGTTATCAGCGTTATAAGCGCACCTTTCGATACCACCTGGGTCAATTCACTGAATTCAAATTTCAAATGCCGGCGAATGAAGTAGATGGCGACCGCGGCTTGGAAGGGAAGAGTGATCAACATCGATGCCGCAACCGCTTCCACGCCGAAGAAAGAGGCCACGAAGATCAAAGCCAACGACGGAGGAAGGGATATCAATGATGAAATAAGGGAATCGCGTACGCTACCGGTAGCGACCAGAACGGGATAGGTCAGGCACGCCGCGAATAATGCGAGATTGGCGATGCACATCAGGCGCACCAGCGGAACGATCTCAACCCACGTTGGACCGAGCCAAATCAAGATGAGGGGATGCGCCATGATCGCAACAAAGGTCAGGAACGGCCATTGTATGGTTGCCAGATATCCTGCTCCCTCCAAATAGATGTTCTTGAGATTCCCACCTGCTTTGATTTGTGCAAAGATTGCCGGCATCACAACGGGTCCGATCACCTGACCGATCAGTCTGTCGAAAACCTGCGTGATGCCGTTAGCACGCGTAAAGAGGCCGACCGCATTGAAATCCAGAATGCGGGCGAGAAATAATTGCGGAGCCAGGTTGTAGAAGACATTGATCAGGCTGACCCCTCCCGAATACAGTCCAAATCTCAACACGTCGGAATAGCCGGAAAGCAAAGGACGAAAGAAGAGACCGACGTTTCCTGAGAAGAACATCAGCAAGACGACGAGCGTTAGATTCCCGACTAGCACTCCCCAGATCGGAGCCATAAAGCTGAAGTTCAAGACCGCAAGCAGGATGGATGCGAGAGCTCCGGCCAAGTTACTTGCCAGATTGCAAACAGCAAGCTTGTTGAAGGCCATTTCCCTGCGCAGAAGAGCGGCCATGACGACGACAAATGGGGTCAACAGAAGATTAAGCGCCGATACCTCGATACCAAGCTTTAGGTCTTGCTTTTTGAACATCCAGACGAAAACGTCTGCGGCAAGATATAGAACAAGTCCGATCAGCGCAGAAATCCCGAAGACGATCGTGAATGCAGTGCGAATATTTGATTGCGAGAGTTCTTGCTTCTGGATGAGATAGTTCGCTCCACCGAACTCCTGAAATGAGGCAGTCAAGATTAGGATAATCGCGTTCACGACGGCGTAAACACCAAACTCACTTGGTGTCAGCAATCGCGAAAGTACCGCAGTGGAAATCAAAAAGAGCAGAAAACTCCCGTAGCGCTCAATCGCTGAGAAAAAGATCGAATGTTGAACGGAGCTCATCGGGATAGGTAACTCACCTGGTTGCTGGAACGATCAGAAAGCCCCTATGCTCGCTTGCGAAGTTCCAGCGGTTGGCCCAGACGAACCGGTCTTCCCTGCTCCAGAATTGAATGGGACGCAGCTTCCAGAATTTCAATCACACGAAGTCCGGAGTCGCCGCTGGAGATAGGTTTCTGGTTGTTTCGGACGCAATCGGCGAAATGCTCGATCTCGGTTTGCAAGGCTTCCTTCGCGGATATGTGCGGGGCCCACATATCGCCAGCGCGATACCCGATTTTGATCTGATGAGCATTTTCGGGCGACGGATTCAGGATGATGCCCTTATCGTAAACCTTGATCTTCTCGGTCGGCTCGACATCGTCATAGACAATCATCTTGCGGCTTCCGCCAATGAAGGTTTGACGTACCTTGATGGGCGAGAGCCAGTTGACGCTCACGTGAGCGACGCACTTGGAATCAAAAAACAGCGTGATGTGGGCCATATTCTCCGGCGATCCGGCGACATGGCAGGAGCCTGTTGCAGAAACCGAAACAGGCTTGTCCTTGAGGATGTAATTGATAATGGAAATGTCGTGGACGGCGAGATCCCAAATTACATTGACGTCGCTTTGAAACAGGCCAAGGCTCGAGCGGATGCTGTCGTAGTAATAGATTTCACCCAGGCTATCGGTGTGAATGAGTTCGCGAATCTTCTGGACCGCCGGTGTGTACAGGAATGTGTGATCTACCATCAGAACAAGATTGCGGCGGTCGGCTTCGTCGATCAGACGGCGGACTTGCTCTGCCGTTGGAGCTATGGGTTTCTCGACGAACACATGCTTTCCGGCCTTTAAAGCAGCCAGTGCCAGATCGTAATGGGTGTGGGTTGGTGTCGCGATCGCGACTGCATCGATCCCCGGATTTGTCAGTAGGTCGCGGAAATCTGAAGTCGTTGTGATCCCCGGATAAAGTCGCTGGCTCGTTGCAAGCTTGCCAGGATCTAGATCGCATATACTGATCACATGGGTCGATATGCCGTTCGAAAAGTTTCGGACGAGATTTGGACCCCAATATCCGTACCCGATAACACCAATGCCTAGTTGCCTGTTCGCCATGTCCTACCTGTCATATCGAAAATCCTCATATCGCACCCGTGTAGAAGCGAGGTGCGCCGAGAGGACAATTTCACGATCGTTCAGCGTCCAAGACGGCTTCGCCGTTTCGTGAGCCAGCCGTTGGGTTCTGTTGGTTAATTTAAGCTGAGGCGTCTTTGTCGTTAAACTGAACGCTCTTTGTTTCAATAAACATTCGAATGGTGCGGATCAGGTTTGGAGACACTTCAAAATTGAGTCGTTCCGAACTGGTCGGATTTTGGAGTTGATCGAGCTTCTCACAGAGTTCCTGTTGATCCATCGCAGTGAGAATACGGCCCTGCTCGGAGAATCGTTGAGCGGTTGCCATCTGATGATCGTTACGATGCTCGCCGAGATCCGCACGACGCGGCATCACGAGAATTCGTTTGCCGAGTTCGAGGGCAGTAATGATCGACCCCATCCCGGCATGGGCGACGATCAGGCTGGCGACTTCGACGTGTTGTCTGAATTCGTCAGCACCGATGAACGGTGCGGAGCGGATATGCAGGGGATGAAAGTCGGAAGGACCGGTCTGGGCAAAAATGTCTGTGCGGCCACGTGTGCCGGCCCATTCGTCGATTGCCCGGATTAGGCGGTCGAAGCGCCCTTGCGTGCCGACGGTGACAAAAATCATAGGACGGAGCCCACGTAGTATGGGCCGCCGACTTTCGCCAGATCAGGCCACTGGGTCAGCCACAGATCTGCGCAGCGGCCGATCCGACGGCCGGATACCGATAGCCGGTCGACATTCGCGATGCTGTCCAGCCAGATTGTCTTGGCCCCCATGAGATGGCCCAGGCGGAGAGCGAAATAGCCAGGCGCGGCACCGGTCGAAACGACGATATCCGGGCGCTCGGTCAAGATGATCCAGGCCACTTCGGCTGCAGTCTTGAGAAGACGGAATTTCGTAGAGAGATTGGAGTCGGTCACGGTCAAAAACCGATGACCGTGCACCTGGGATCGATAGGACGCGTGGGTCGTCACAAAGGTCACGTCGCAATCCCGGAATGCAGGTCCAATGCGAAGAAGTTGAATCCAGTGCCCGCCGCCCGAGGCAATCGCCAGCAGCTTGCGGCGCGCGGCTTTGGAGCGCCGATCAGCAGGATTTCTTGCACGGAATAGCTCGCTCATATTCTACCTTAATAGCAAGTGCATAAAATTAAATTACGTGTATTTTTTAGAACGATAATTAAACAGACAGACTTAATCAATATGATATTTTTTAAAAATAAGCTCAAATTATCGAGTCGGTTAATCGAGTTGGTAACACTATATTTTGTAGGGTGGAGTGGTGCCCGAGAGGTCCATGCCTAATCTCCAGGGGATGACCTGGGGATAATCGCACAGAACCGACGCGCGTATCAGCGGAATATCGAAATTGCAGTAAATTTACTTTTAAAACTCTGCAGAAGAAAGCCCATATTTGCCGAGGTCTTAGCCGCTCTAAAATAGCTTGTTTGGAAATAGCTGTGACGGCTCCACGGAGGCGCGTAATTCACGCTTGGGATGTGGACAACAAGCGCCGCAAGCAGCCCAACGGTTACAGTGCTGACGGCGGCCCAAATTGCCATATCGGTAGGTAGCGGGAATGCAGTCGAGCAGCACGTCTGCTTAATGAATTCTCTTCCCATTCAGACGATTAATCGGTGGGATTGCAAGGTCTTATTTATTTCAGAGGGGCATACTCCAGCGAGTTCTCAAAATGACCTCGGCCACGCCCTCGTCTGGTCAAAAAAAAGCCGCCCGACGCAGAGCATTACGAACGGGCAGCTTGGGGTGTGGTCCTCACTCAGGGACAAATCGAGTGAGAGGCCGGCGCTGACTAGACAGAGGGAGCAGAAATTTGGCCACGACACTTTTGTCCGGGTATCCGGATGCGACGACGACTGGTGTGCAATCGGGAGTAGCTCTGAAGACGTATAATGGCGATCTCGTTGTAAACACGCCGGGGGCGGTGATCTCGGGCCTTGATATCAAGGGTACGGTTTTCATCAATGCTCCCAACGTAACGATTGAGAATTGCAAAATTACGTTCGTTAACTACTGGGGCGTTAACGTGAAGAGCGGTGTAACCGGCACCGTGGTTCAGAATTGCGAAATCAATGGAACCGGCACGAGTCCGCAAGGGGTCGATGGGATTCAGGGGCAGGGGACTTTCCTAAATAATAATATCTATAACGTTGAAAACGGTATAGCTGTCGATGGAAACAACACCGTCATAAAGGGCAACTATATTCACGATTTTCATGCGTCCGGCGATCCCCACTATGATGGGATTCAAATCGGCGGCGCTCTGTCCAATATTACGATCAGTCACAATACGATCGTTAACCAGCAGCGCGATACCGGCACTATATACATTTCGAATGATTGGGGACCGGTCAACGGTGTCATTGTCGATGACAATCAATTGATCGGCGCCGGCTTCACCGTCTATTCGGACGAAAAGGGTGGAGGCTCAGGCCCCCAAATAAATGGCGTCCAATTCACCAATAACAAGCTGGGATCGGGCTACTGGGGCTTCTCCTACATAAGCAACAACACTGTTGTTTGGCAGGGTAACACCGAAATTGGCTCAGGCAAGACCATATCGGTGGATGGGAAATTGTCATCTTCGCCATCTTCGCCACCTTCGTCGGCTCCCGGTCTGGATGCGCCCGTGATAGCGGGATGGTCGTCCGATACCGGTGTCGCAGGTGACAAGATCACCAACGACAATACGGTAACGCTGAGCGGTAAGGCGGCGGCCAACAGCACGGTGAAGGTGCTTGATGGCGGCAAGCAGATCGGGTCCGCCACCGCCGACGGAAGCGGCGCCTGGAAATTCACGAGCGCGGCACTGAATGACGGCAACCATAGCTTGACGGCGACTGCCACCAGCGGCGGGGTCACCAGTTCGGCTTCCTCACCGCTTGCCCTGGTTATCGATACGGCAGCTCCGAACGCTCCCACGCTCAAACTTTCGACCTCGGCCTCGAACCTGGCTTCGACGCACGTGGCGAAGCTCGACGGCACCGCGGAAGCGAACAGCACCGTAAAGGTCTTTGACGGCCTCACCCAGGTCGGTACTGCAAAGGCCAACAGCAGCGGTGTCTGGACTTTCACAACCGGTACATTGGCGGACGGCAATCACAACTTTACGGCCCAGGCTACGGATGTGGCAGGCAATACCGGTGTGGCTTCGGCCGCTCTCGCCGTCGCGGTGGCACCATCGACGCAGCAGACGGCTCCAAGCGCGCCTAAAATCGCTTCCTTTTCGAACGATAGCGGCGTGGTGGGAGACGGCATCACCAATGACAACACCCTGACGCTGAAGGGCAGTGCAGCTGCCAATAGCACCATCAAGGTCTATGATGGCGGCACGCAGATCGGCACCGCCAAGGCGGATGCCAAGGGTGCATGGAGCTTCGATACCTCAGCCCTCAAGGATGCCAAGCATACGTTGACCGCAACCGCGACCAATGCGGCCGGACAAACCAGCGCTGCTTCGGCGGGCCTCACGGTAACGATCGATACGCATGCGCCCGGAGTTCCCACAATCGCGGAAGGCAGCGGCGCCACTCAGTTGCTCGCTGCACGAGCGGCTGCGTCGAGTTCGTCTAACGACAAAGCCGTTCACCTGACTGGTCAGGCCGAAGCCAAGAGCACGATCACCATTCTCGACGGCGGCAAGAAGATCGGTACGACGACGGCTGGGACCGATGGCACCTGGTCGTTCACGGCCGACTCGCTTGCGGGCGGACATCACGCGTTCACCGCAACGGCGACGGACGTGGCCGGTAATGTCGGCAAGTCATCCACGGTGCTGGAAATAGATATTTCCAATCCTGCGCCGGCGAATCCGAAGGCGCCGAGCATCGTATCCTTCTCCAAGGACAGCGGCGTCGCCGGCGATCATATCACGAACGACAAGACGTTGACGTTGACCGGCTCGGCCGATGCGAAAAGCACCGTTACGGTTTTCGACGGTGATAAAAAGCTCGGCACGACGAAGGCCGATGCGAACGGTACCTGGAAGTATACCACGGCCACACTCGCTGATGGTGCGCACAATCTGACCGCGACTGCGACGGATGCCTCGCACCATACCAGCTCGGTTTCGTCGGCTCTGGCCGTGACCATCGATACAACGGCGCCTGCCGCGCCAACGCTTGCCGTCTATTCTTCGAGTGGGAAGGCTCTGAGTGGATCTACCCAGGTCGATGACTTTCTGTTGAAAGGAAAGGCTGAGGCCAACAGCGTCGTCAATGTCTTCGATGCTGGCAAACAGATCGGCACGACGCACGCTGCCAAGGATGGCAGCTGGAGCTTCGACACCGGCCACCTGGCGGATGGGAAGCACTCGTTCACATCGACGGCAGCGGATGCCGTTGGCAATACAAGCGCTGCTTCGTCCGCCAAGGCGATTTCGATCCTCGATGCGCCGCAGTCATCTTCGAAAGGAATCGACTTTACCGATGTCTCGCACAACTGGTGGTCGCATTTTTCGGTCACCATCAAGGGGACGGCCGACGCTTATAGCCAGATCAAGGTCTATGACGGCACAAAGGCGATCGGCACCGCTGCGGCGGACGCCGACGGCAACTGGACTCTTACCAGTTCTTCCGGTTCATCGAGCGCGGTAAAATCGTTCTCCGCCAAGGGAGTGGATGCGGCCGGAGAGGCGGTCACGAGTTCGGGGCACGCGATTCTGGGGAATTGTTCGAGCAACAAGATTGTCAGTACCACGGGGGACGATCTGCTGGTCGGGCGCGGACACTCGGATACGTTTGTGTTTGCCCCGAACTTCGGCAACGATACCATCAAGGACTTTCGAGCGAAGGGCTGGCAACACGACGTGCTGCAGTTCGACAAGGGTATCTTCGACAGCTTCGCGGATGTTCTTGCGCATGCGTCGCAAAGCAGCCATGACGTTGTAATCTCTACGGGGCATGGTGATTCGCTGACACTGAAAAATATGAAACTTGCTTCACT
This sequence comes from Nitrobacter sp. 62-23, assembly GCF_001897285.1. Classification (GTDB taxonomy): domain Bacteria; phylum Pseudomonadota; class Alphaproteobacteria; order Rhizobiales; family Xanthobacteraceae; genus Nitrobacter. The sequence continues at coordinate 25,700 of NZ_MKSM01000078.1, read as the reverse complement.
CGATAAGTTCGATTTCCACTTCGCCTGATCGGGTATCTCGTTGCGATTGATAAGACCACGGCCACTCGGGGCGACCCCCGAGTGGTGATGGTTGGGGGACGGCTATCATGACAAGCTTCGGCAGACGGGGGGAGATGCCTTCCTCCGGGATCGAGGGTGCGGGTATCAGTGGCACCGGCTTTGGGGAAAGCGGCACTCGTGCCATTCATTTGACGATCGAACGTTTATGGACGCAGTGTAAAGAGACTCGGCTGCGGTATTTTGCAGTTGCGCGACAGATGCTCGAAGCGGCGCGTCGCAAGTTGTTTTCTGGCCAGTTGCGGACCGGTGCTGAATATGCCGCGCCAAAGTCCGAAATCGTGACGTTCCTGGGTTCATGTCGCCAGATTTTCTGGGGCATGGCGATCTTTAGCGGCGTGAGCAATATCCTGATGCTCACCGGCTCCTTTTTCATGTTGCAGGTCTACGACCGGGTGTTGCCAAGCCGGAGTGTTCCCACGCTTCTGGCGCTGCTGGTACTCGCGGTGGTGTTGTACGCATTCCAGGGTGGGCTTGATCTCATTCGCGGCCGGATCAGCGTGCGCATTGGCCGCTATCTGGATGAGACGCTGGGGGAGCGCGTATTCGATGCCATTGTCCGACTTCCGTTAAAGGCGAAGGGGGACGGCGATGGCCTGCAGCCGTTGCGTGACCTCGATCAGGTCCGCAGTTTCCTGTCAAGTGGTGGACCGGCGGCGTTGTTTGATCTGCCCTGGATGCCGGTTTATCTGGCGATCTGCTTCATGTTCCATTTCTGGATCGGCGTGACCGCTTTGATCGGAGCGCTGTTCCTGATTGCCATTACCATTGCGACCGAGGTTCGTACCCAAGGGCCGACCAAGGCTTATTCGCGCTTCGCGGTCTCGAGAAACGCGCTAGCGGCCGAAGGACGACGGAATGCCGAAGTGCTTCATGCGATGGGCATGCGCCAGCAGGCGGCGCTCCGCTGGCGCGAGGCCAATCAGAAGTATCTTGCCGCGCATGAGGCGGCGAGCGACATCGCGAGCGGACTTGGCGGTGTATCAAAGGTATTTCGAGCTATCCTGCAATCCGGCGTTCTGGCCGTCGGCGCCTATCTGGTCATCTATCAGGAATCCACAGCAGGCATCATCATCGCCGGTTCGATATTGACATCCCGTGCGTTGGCACCGGTGGAAATGGCGATCGCGAATTGGAAGGGCTTTGTCGGTGCGCGTCAGGCGGGCGGGCGGCTCGATCAATTGCTTACGCTATTGCCAAAGGAAGAGGCGCCGCTAGCGCTCCCGCCGCCCGTCGACAGCATCTCGGTCGAAAACCTGTATGTCGTGGCGCCGGGATCGGACAGCCTCATCCTCAATGACGTCTCCTTCAAGTTGGCGAAGGGCGAGGGGCTCGCGGTCATCGGCCCGAGCGGCTCCGGAAAGTCCACCCTGGTGCGTGCGTTGGTCGGTGTGTGGCCTCAGTTACGTGGCAAGATCACGCTCGACAGCGCTGCGTTGGGGCAATGGGCGTCGGACGACCTCGGGCGCCATGTCGGATATTTGCCGCAGGACGTCGAACTGTTTGACGGCAGCATCGCGGTCAACATCGCGCGCTTCGATCCCCAGGCCAGTCCGGCGGCGGTGCTGGAGGCGGCACGGACGGCTGGTGTCCACGATCTGATTCTTTCGTTCCCCGACGGATACGGCACGAAGATTGGTGAGGGTGGGTTCGCGCTTTCCGCCGGCCAGCGTCAGCGCATCGGTCTTGCGAGGGCATTCTATCGCAATCCGTTCCTTGTTATTCTCGACGAGCCGACATCGAATCTCGACTCCGATGGCGAGGAGGCGCTGACCGAAGCCATTCTCAACGTGCGGCGGCGGAACGGCATCGTGGTAGTTGTCGCTCATCGCCCGAAGGCGCTCGATGGCGTTGATCATGTTCTTGTTGTCGCCGATGGCAAGGTCCAATCGTTCGGTCGGAAAGAGGATGTTCTGCGCAAGGTGCTCAAACCTGGTCCACCGCTCAAGGTCGTGGGAGATCAACGATGAGTGCCCCGGCAACGTCTGCCTTGGCATCGATTCAACGTTATATGGTCGTAGGTATCATTTTGGCGGTGACGGTCACGTTCGGGATCGGCGGCTGGGCGTCAACAATGGAGCTGTCCGGCGCGGTAATTGGGCAGGGCACAGTTGTTGTCGATTCAAGCGTCAAGAAAGTTCAGCATCCGACCGGCGGCGTGGTCAGTGAATTGAACGTCAAGGACGGTGACAGAGTTAAGGCGGGTGACATTCTGGTCCGGCTAGATCAAACCCAGACGCTTGCCAATGCGACCATCATCACGAAAAGCTACGAGGAATTGCTGGCACGCCAGGCGCGACTCGAGGCGGAGCGCGATAGCGCGTCCCAGATCGTATTTCCCCGCACGCTGTTGGAGCGCGCGCGCGACGCGAATTCGGAAGCTGCGCATGCCATCCAGGCCGAACGTCGTTTGTTCGATTTGCGTCGTGAGGCGCGCAACGGGCAAAAGGCGCAACTTAAAGAGCGCAGCGCACAGTTACGTGATGAAATCAAAGGTTACAACGGCCAACTTGATGCCAAACAGAAAGAAGTCGATTTCATCCATCAGGAACTGGAAGGTGTTCGCGGGCTCTGGCAAAAGAATCTGGTTCCAATCACTCGCTTGACCGCACTGGAGCGCGATACGGCGCGCCTGGAAGGCGAGCGCAGCCAACTGTCGGGAATGGTCGCCCAGGCGAAAGGGAAGATATCCGAAATCGAACTTCAGACGATCCAGATCGATCAGGACCTGCGAACCGAGGTTGGCAAGGATCTGATAGAGGCGCGCGCGAAAATTTCCGAGCTTTCGGAACGAAAGATTGCTGCCACAGATCAATTGAATCGCGTCGATATTCGTGCACCGCAGAACGGGCGTGTCCATCAACTGTCGGTGCACACTGTTGGTGGCGTGATCTCGCCCGGCGAACAGATCATGCTGATTGTGCCTGACAACGATACGTTGGCGGTCGAGGTCAAGATCGCACCGCGTGACATCGATCAGGTCTATGTCGGGCAATCGGCCTTCATGCGTTTCGCGGCTCTCAACGAGCGCACCACGCCGGAGATCGAGGGCGATGTGAGCTTGGTTTCCGCGGACCTGACGCAGGATCAACGGACCGGAATGAGTTATTATACAAGTAGGATTTCGCTAAAGCCCGAGCAACTTGCGCGGCTTGGTTCGAATAAACTCGTTCCTGGCATGCCTGTGGATGTTTTCATCCAAACCACCGGCCGGACGGCATTGGCCTATCTGATCAAGCCGCTACGCGAACAAGCAGAGCGAGCCTTCAGGGAAAGATAGCTGCCCACGGTGTCCGCTAATCGAGGCTTCGTCGAATTCTAGAGCGTTTGCTATTAGGCGGAAGCAATTACGCCAGCGGGCCCCACAGCGCAGCATATGGACGATGCCGCTGATCATCCGACGATCATCGACCCGATGCGCACGCCGGCCCCGCAGGAGCAAAGGTTCGATCCGTTGCCACTCCGCATCGCTCAGCCAGCAAACCTGCTTTGCCATCCAAGCCTCCCAGACCAGGGAAAATCTGAATCACATCGCCCTGCAGGGAGCCGCGAGACGGTCGTAACGCAGCGCTCCGAGGAAGGTCATCGTGCGCCAGTGGCAGTGTCGCGCGAAGCCACGCAGGCGATTTCCTTTCGGCGCCCATCGCGCAGCGGAGCCATGGTGCATGGTGGTCTTGATCCAGGTCTCGTCGATGAAGACGGGTCGGCGAGGATAGAGGCTTGCCACGATCGCTAACGCCGGGCGTTTGCGGAGGACGTCGGCATGGCCCTGCTCGGGGCGAACAGTAGCGGTTTAATTCCGGCGTTGCGCAACAAAATTCGCAAGGCTACCGAAAGTTTCGAAAATTTCACCTGCCATCTCGGTATCATCGATCTCGAAATTGAATCGTTGCTCGATGGCGACTAAGATTTCCAGGACAGCCATGGAATCCAGTTCCGGAACGCTCCCCAGGAGCGGGGTCGAAGGCTCAAGTGCAGATGCGCGATCCTGGATGCCTAGAGTTGTAACGACAACGTCCTTCACCTCATCGAACAGTGGCGTGCTTGTCATTGACATTCCTCGCAAGTCTTATAAGTCGAGAGTCAGATTTGGGCTCATACTAGAACCTCAATTGCTGGTGGATGGCTGAGAAACGCGCTTGGGCTAGCGCTCATGCCATACGCGCCGGCCTGAAACAATACGACAAGATCGTCGATTTCAACTTTTGGCACGCCGACGCCTTCGCCAAGCAGGTCGAGCGGTGTACATAGGCAACCAACAACGTTTGCGGTCTCAGTCACCGCTTCGGTCATCCGATTGCCTATCGCCAACGGGTAGTTGCGGCGGATAACCTGACCAAAGTTGCCGGATGCCGCCAACTGGTGATGGAGACCGCCGTCTACCATTACGAATTGCTTGCCACGTGACTGCTTGCAATCGACCACGCGCGTAACGTAGATGCCGCACTCGCCGACGATATAACGGCCAAGTTCGATGACCAACCGGGCCTCGGGAAAGTGGTTGCGGATTGGACCATCGAACAACTCCTGCAGGTTGGTGCCAACCATCGCGAGATTCAAAGACTCATCCTTGTCGAAATAAGGAATACCGAAACCTCCTCCGAGATTCAGGTAGCGGACAGGGGACGGCATTGCCGCCGCAAGCTTTGTTGCCAACTCAACCGTCTTGCGCTGTGCTTCGCAGATAATGTCGGCGCGGAGATTTTGCGAGCCGCCAAAGACGTGGAAGCCGAGGACATTGAGGTCGACCTTACTCAGCTCGTGGAGAAATTGCGGCACGACCTCCGAGTCGACGCCGAACTGCTGCGGTCCACCACCCATCCGCATGCCGGACCCCTTGATGGCAAAGTCGGGATTCACCCGGATCGCGACTCTCGGGCGCACACCGAGTTTTTCTCCGATCGCGAGAACGCGCCTGGCTTCGGTGATGGATTCCAGTTCGATCGTCACGCCTGCGGCTACCGCTTGGGTGAGTTCAGCGATCGTCTTGGCGGGGCCGGCGAAGCTGATTTGGTCGGACCTCATTGGTGTGTCTAACGCGATCCGCAATTCACCGGTCGAAGCAACATCGAATGAATCGACAAGAGAGCTCAGATGTTGCACGACGGCAGGCATCGGGTTTGCCTTGATCGCGTAGCTCAGATTAATCTTGCTCGGCAGCTTTTCACGCAGAAGCGCGACGCGCTGGGTCAGCAACCGTCGATCATATGCGAAGAATGGCGTGCTACCGATCCGTGCGGCTAACCGGTCAAGAGGCAGGCCGCCGACGGCGAGCTTTCCATCGATGATTTCGAACGCTGCAATGGTGTCTCGTGCACTCACGCCACGATCTCCGAGCGTAGCAGGGTGCGATCGAATTTGCCGTTCGGTGATCGTGGGAGCTCATCGCGAATGATGACTCGATGTGGAATCATGTAAAGGGGTAGCTGTCTGCGCAACTCTGCGAGTAAAGCCGATTCATCAAGCGTCCCATTTTGCGGCGGGCTGACCGCAATCACGACGACTTGGCCGATAGCCTCGTCCTCCATACCAAATGCAACGGCATCACGTACCATGCCGGTATCGTAGATGACCTCCTCGATTTCCGCCGGACTGACGCGATAGCCGGATGTCTTGATCATTTCGTCTTTTCGGCCGACGAAGTAGAGAAAGCCTTCATCGTCTCGGATGACGGCGTCACCCGAGAACACCGCCAGCTCCGGTATTTTGAGTTCTTTAGCCCGCCCGGGCACCGGCCGAAATCTCGCGGCGGTTCGTTCCGGGTCATTCCAATAGCCAAGCGTGACCAGCGCGCCGCGATGCACCAGTTCTCCTTCTTCATTCGCGTCACATATCGACCCGTCTGGGCGCACGACGAGGATTTCCGCATTGGGAATAGCCTTGCCGATCGAGGTAGGGCGGCGGTCAATTTCCGATGGATCAAGATAAGTCGAACGGAAAGCCTCAGTTAGACCGTACATTAGATAGGGTGAGGCTTTGGTGAATATTGCGCGCAGCTTATCCAGTGTCGCGCGCGGCATTCGGCCGCCAGTGTTGGCGAAGTAACGCAGCTTCTGCGCAACTTCTTCAGGCCACTTCAACTCAGCAACCTGGATCCAAAGGGGCGGCACGCAAGTTAGACCGGTCACTCCGTATTTGGCGCACGCCTTCACGATATCCGACGGCAACAGATAGTTGATCAGTACGACTTGTGCCCCGACGCCGAATCCCGTCGTCAACTGACTGAACCCGGCATCGAAACTCAGTGGAAGTGCGGCAAGGATGACATCCGACGGATTGTTGACGAGGTAACTCGCAACGCTCTCAGCACCACAAATCAGGTTGCGATGACTTATGACGACGCCCTTCGGGTTTCCCGTACTGCCTGACGTATAAAATATCGCAGCCATATCGACGTCGATCAAGCCGGTTTCGTTAGGTTCAGCATGGCTATCGGACGTCAAATCTGCCCAAGAATGGATGCGGTGGCCTCCGTTGGTTTCCGACGTCGGTATGCCATTGATCAACACGATGTGCTCAAGAGCTGGGAGATTGACAAGACCGTCCCGCAGTAGGTCATAACGTTCCTTGTTTGTAATAAGTACCCGGACGTCGCAGTCGTCGAGGATGTAATTTACCTGTCGTGATCGAAGCAACGGATTGATTGGCACAAACACACCACTCGCGGCTGACGTGCCGAAAATGCCTGTTACCGTTTCAATCCGTTTATCCAAGAAAATGCCGACACGGTCACCTCGCGTAAGTCCGAGACGTTGTAGGCCGGCCCCGACCGCCTTGATGTGTTGCCAGAGCTCTCCATATGTTAGTGTCGTCGTGCCGGATGTTAGCGCTGTGGCTGTAGTGCAATCTCGGGCTGATTGCCTCACTAGGTCGTGCAGATACCGCCGCATGATTTTTCCAATGTAAAGGTTACCAGGGCACGCAAACGAGTTCGCTATATAGGTTGTCGATCTGCTCTGCTTTCAGGCGCTCGCTTTTGAACATTTTGCGTCTGGGTGAAGTCAGCATCAGTGAGAGCTTTGGACGGTGAATTATTGTTCGTACTTCAGCAAGCATCGCCAATATTCCATGTCTGAACAGCAGATACCGTGACATGTTGGTAGACCCGATTTTGAACAAGTCCGGGTCGCTGACGTAAAGGATCGAAGCGAAAACCGGAAGGTTCTTACGCCGGTCACGTCGATAGATGACGTAGCAAGTCTCCCGCTCTCTAGTCAGCAGCAGATGGTGGGCCGCCGCAGTGCGCGCGTGGTCGCGGTATATCTGTAATTGTTTGCCGGTCAATACGCGTTCGATTTCGGCCGGATCTGCTGAAATGCGGATGCGGCTGGGCCAAATCGGCAGGGGCAGAGCAGGAATCAGGACAGTGGCCGTGTTCAAATGTTGAAACCCGAGCCGTTCGTTCAGCGGGATTACTGCGCCGCTAGGCGACAGATCGGTGAGGGTGTAACCTTTCTGGCCGAGCATAGCTTTCAGCAACCGCATACTATGTCCACGATATTCGTGGCGAACACACCAGGCGCCTAAATTGCAGAATGGTTCATCGACGCCGCCAAAGGATCGGACTGAGTAGAACGCCAGATAAACCCCAACAATTTCGTCGCGATCCGCAAGCAGGAAGCCATGATTGGGTGAAGATACTTGCCATGGAACGAGCGGCGCAAAGGCCCATGTTTGGGCGCTGATCCGCGGGTTAAGATGAGAATGTAGGAATTGGCCGACGGCAGGCAGATCGCCGCCCTGAATAGCGCGAATTGAGACCGACATGCCCTTAACCCAGCGTTTGAACCAGGTCTGGTCCGGCAACGGCGCGCATCTTGCTAGGGCTGAGGAGGGCACGGAGCGCTGCACGATTGACCTGGCGCCCCAACATTGCGCGACTACCTTCCCTCAACACAAGTGCAGCCCAGTATAGCGCACCGAGCACCGCACCGTGGCGACGGCGATACAGGCGCACGCGATTTAGGTTGAGAAGCGCCCACAGCGCTGGCGACTGTCCGGAATCGCCCTCCAGGTGAATAGCGCGGGCGGAGGGCGTATAGCGCGTCACAAAACCAGCGTCGCGTGATTTCAGCGCGAAGTCGGTTTCCTCGGAATAAAGGAAGAAAGATTCGTCCCATGGGCCGCAGGTATCCCAGCAGGCCTTGCTGATAAGCAATGTCGAGCCTTCGGCCCAATCGACCAAGGTCTCGCGACGATAGCTGTCCTCATCAGTAATCACTTCTCCGAGTCCAGCGATCTTGCCCGCTGTGCGGGCGCCCAGCAACGCGTCGGCAAGAGCCCGGATAATTGACGGTTCACGACGTTGTGTGTCGATACGGATACCCTCACGATCAACGAGATGCGGCGCGGCAATGCCTGTGCCAGGCTTGCCGAGCGCAGTGATTAGCTCCGGTACGCAATCGGGAAGGAGGCGAACGTCGGGATTGAGGACAAGGACGTAGCCGTGCGGAGGAGCGGCTGCCACGCCAGCGTTAATGCCGGCAGCGTAGCCTGCATTTCGACCAGTCTCGATAATAATCGAGTTGGGTGCCAGACGATGAGCTTGCGCAACGCTGTCGTCCGACGAGTCATTGTCAACGATGATGAGGTGCCATTCAAGGCCGCCCATGCCGGCAGGGAGCGAGGCAATCAGATCCGGGAGCAGCTTGGAACTGTTGTACGTGACAATAACGACGGCAATGGCCTCGCTGGTCGCGGCAGCCAAGCCGGTGGCTTCCTTCCCTTTGCGAGAATTGGTCAAAATAGGCTCAAGGGTTTGCGTCAGTGCTGCTTGTTCATCCCTGTAACGCACGTTCTGCCCTCGTTTCTGGATGTCGGAGGTTGCGAGCATCAGGCCCCCAGTTGAACGCATCAGCATCGTAATGCGCAAACCTTCGATTGCTAGGCAAGTGTTAGGCTGCCGGTCGCGAATGCATCGTTGTCGACGTCGGTTCGATTGGAGCGGATATCCGGTACAGGCACAGATGTATGACCACGATCCCGGGAAAGAAATTCATCTCGGATCCAGAGCTGGTGATCCCCTTGTTCTGTGGATCGGATTGGCGGGGAGGGCACCGGCATCAACGAATAAAAAGTCTCCGCAACAGAACGAAAGCTCGAGTGAACCGAAAAACGCGTGATGTTTTGGAGGTATCGCTCGAGTAAACTCGTGGCGAGTTGCTCTTGTTCGTAGCGATCAGGATGGATCGACGGCCGCAACCCGTTCCAGACCACCGCAGCTTCGACATTCGTCAAATGTCGAAGGATCGGCAAGAAAGCGATGGACGAAGATCTCATGGTTACCCTTGAGTGCGACGGTTTCCCGAGCTTTTTTGCAGGTTAGGAGTAGATCGATAGCATAGTCGCTCAGAAATACCGTAACTGACCGAGGGGATGGATTATTTTATTCGTCGGGTTCTGTGGTCCAGCCGGAGCTTCGGCCTAAGGATATGAAATTACGACAATAATCTCCATCGACAAAGTCCAGCGAGTTCATATGTTATTTATTTATTTTTTAGTTTATTATATTATTTTAAATGTTGAAAGGGCGTATGATGACAAATTTTTTAGATATGATTAAGTGTTCGTTGGAGCCACGCCCCTTCGGATCAACCGTCGTTAAGGAAACCGCGCGCGTACTCCCCACCGGTTGCGTCAGTCTCACATGTTAACGATATTGGCGTCGTGCTAGCTTGGAGAATTTTGTAAAGTCCACGCTGCGCGTTTTGCCAATGCGACAGGTTGGATCGATCGATCACTACGGAGTGGTTGCAGCCGTGCAAAGCCGAAGCATTGATGCCGATCTCTTTTCGTCTGCGATCCTGCCTCCGAACAGATTGTTTTTCGACGATATCGCCAAGGTTCCAGGATCGTTGCGAAGGTGGCGGGTTGATTCAACGGTGAGGTTGGGGCGATCGTTATGGCTGAAGTGTTGTTGCTGTCGGAAGCTCAGATGCGCCGGATCGAGCCGTATTTCCGCTTTCGCACGGATTGCGACCTCACAAGGCGATCTATAATCGGTTTCGTGCTGGAGCCGGCTCGGTGTGTTCAACAACATCTTCGTCGAACTGGCCGCAAAGGCAGCAAGTCATCTTTCCCGATGATCGGTGCGACGCATCCAGAGGCGTATCGCACTGCAGTCTTTTAAAGAGCTCGTAAGCGCGGAATCTTGACGAGCTGATTTACATCGATATCAAAAAGCTCGGTAAGTTCAATCAAATCGGCTATCGCATCACGGCGATCACACGGGCCAGAGCAAAACGCACAGAGTGGGCTGGGAGTTCGTCCCATGCCTATATCGACGAGATGTCCCGGATCGCCTTCAGTAAATCCTTTGCCTTCCACAAAGCCCAAGCGTCTCGGTCTCAGCACCTTCCATTAATTGCCTGGTCCCGGACTCAATTAAGCTGATCCTTCAAACTCTTTGGGCCTAATCCTCCACTTTCTCCTTTCTCATGTTATGCAGCGAGCTGCGCGCGGAACAGGACGTCAACGCCGTAGCTCGTCGAATTGTACGAATTGGTCGGGAATAGGCTCGAACTACCGTAGGCATAAACGCCGTTGCCGCCGACCGAAGACGACGACGGAGCCGTCAGCGGTCCGTTCGTCACGGAGTTAGTGAATAAGCCCGGATCGGCTGCGTAGTGCCCGGAGCTATGATACGAAGCGATATAGGTCGTGTTCGCATCAATGGCGACGGGCGATGCGAACTCCACCTGTTGCCAGCCGCTTGCCGTTTCGTTGGTGAAGGTGGCTGTCGCCAATAATGTACCGCTGGCAGTCCAGAGATCCGCGACATGAGTGCCGACATCCAGGGCGCTCTTATAAAAGCGGATGCCGGTGATTTGCCCGGCGTCCGAAGCCTGGAACTTGAAGCCAAGCTCGACCGGATTCGAGTCCGCAATCGAAGTAATCTGAGGCGTTGAAGTCGAGCTGAACAGACTCACGGTCGATGAAGACGCGGGATTGATGGAAAGGCTAACCGTTGCGGTCGCTGCACCGCCCCGTCCATCGGCGATCGCGTAATTGAAAGAGGCTGGCCCGTTATAGCCGGCATCCGGCGTGAAGGTGATGGTGTTGGTCTGCGGATCGAATGCGGCGACGCCGTGTGAACTGTCGCTGACGCCTGTCACCGACAGCACATCGCCATCCGGGTCGCTGTCGTTGGTGAGCAAGGCCGAAGTGGGGATCGTGAGGACGGAGTCCTGCGTGGCGCTGAAGCCGCTGTCGTTTACCGCAATCGGCGATCGATTAGCGCCCGTAGCGGCCGGGCTGAACATCACATCGACCCAATAGTTGCTCGCGCCATAGCTGCTATCGGGGAACAGGGTAGGATTGCCATACGCGTAGACACCGTTTTCAGATGCCGGCGCGCTCAGCACCCCATTTGTGTAGGTGGCGTTGAAATATCCGCTTGTCAATGCGTAGTGACCGTTACTGTGATAGCTTGCGACGTAGACTGTCCCGGCTGTAATCGAGACGGGATTGCTAAAGGTGACGGTCTGCCAACCACTGGAGGTTTCGTTGGTGAACGTCGCAGTGGCCAGCAATGTGCCGCTACTGCTCCAGAGCGATCCGGTATGGGTTCCGGTATCGTTGACACCCTTGTAATATTTGATGCCCACGATTGTACCGTCGCCGGAAGCAACAAATCTCACGCCAAGATTGACTTGGTTGATGTCAGAATTGGAGGGTATGGCAGGAGTATCTGAAGTCCCAAATAAACTGACGGAGGGGGGTGCGACGGTCAAACTGACATTTGCAGTGGCTGTCCCGCCCTTTCCATCTGAAACAGAATAGCTGAAACTCGCCGCTCCTACGTAGTCTGCAGTCGGAGTGAAAGTGACGGTATTGGTTTGACTATCGTAGATAGCGGTGCCGTTGACGGCGCTGCCGCTGACGATTCCGCTGATGGTCAACGTATCGTTGTCTGGATCGGTGTCATTGGCCAGCAGTGCAGATGCCGCGATCGATAGACTCGCATTTCGAGAAACCACGAGACCACTATCGTCGACCGCAACAGGAGGCTGATTGGGGGGGGCATTTACAGTCAGGCTCACGGTGGTGCTGGCGGTGCCGCCATGGCCATCAGAGATCGAGTAGATGAACGATGCGGGCCCTGTGTAGCTTGCGGTCGGGGTGAAGGTCACAGTGTTGGTTTGCGCGTCGAAGGTCGCCGTTCCATTTATACCGCCATTGGCCCCGGTAATGACCAACGTGTCATTGTCTTGATCGGTATCGTTGATCAGCAATGCAGCGGCAGATATTGAAAGAGCGGTGTTTCGTGTCGTCGTGAAGCCGCTATCATTCACGGCAACCGGAGGATGGTTGCTCGATGGAACAATCGTCAGATTCACCGTGGCATTAGCGGTGCCGCCGTGACCATCGGAGATGGCGTAGGTGAACGAAGCCGGACCGGTGTAACCGGGCGTCGGCGTGAACGTCACCGAATTCGTGCTCATGATGTAGGCGGCGGTGCCGTTGACCCCTATACCTGCGCCGGTGATGGTCAGGGTATCGCCGTCGGCGTCCGTATCGTTGGCCAGCAACGTCGCTGCTGCGATCGTCAGCGTATTGTCTTGGGGCGTGGTTAAACCGCTGTCGTTGTTGGCGACTGGTGGATGGTTGCTGCTGCTTGTCTCCGAACTGAAGATGACGTCGACCCAATAGTTCGTCGCATTGTACGAGTTGCTCGGGAAAAGGCTGTCGTTGCCGTAAGTGTAGACGCCGTTGCCGCCCGCAGGCGCACTCAGGACACCGCTAACGTGGTCGGTTGAGAAGTAGTCGACCGTCGAAGCATAATGGCCATTGCTGTGGTAGCTCGCCACGTAAGTGGTCCCAGCAGTAATAGCGACCGGGCTGCTAAAGGTTGCGGTTTGCCATCCGCTAGCCGTCTCGTTCGAAAACGTGACCGTGGCCAGCAAAGTGCCCGTACTGGTCCACAACGAGCCAGTATGTGTGCCGTTATCGTTGGCGCCCTTATAATATTTGATGCCGTCGATGACGCCATTGGCGGATGAAGTAAACCGCATGCCGAGATTTACGGACGAAGAATCATAATCCCCAAGCGAAGATGGTTCGTCCGTACTTGAAAACAAACTCAAATTTGAAATCGAAGATACAACATTCAGACTTACTATAGCGGAACCGGTTCCCCCACGTCCGTCAGAAATGGCATATCCAAAACTTGCAGATCCCACGTAGTTTGGACTGGGCGTGAATATGACTACGTTGTTGATCGGATCGAATGAAACCGTGCCATTTGATGCCGCACCTACTCCTGATATCGATAGAGGGTCACCATTTGGATCGACATCATTCGCCAATAGTTGTGATGCTGAGATAATCAATTGATTGTTTTGTATTGCAGAATATCCGCTATCGTTATTGCCAATGGGCGCGAGGTTGGGCGGGGTCACCGAACTAAAAATCACGTCAACCCAATAGTTATAATTCGATACGCTAGTTGGAAACAGATTCTCGGTGCCGTAGGTATAAAGGCCGTTGTTTGCTTGTGCCGTTAACGGGCCGCTTGTGTGATCGATCGTGAAATAGTTGGTAGTATCCGCATAGTTTCCGCTACTGCGATAACTTGCGACGTAGGAAGTTCCGGGTCCGACTGCGATTGGATGATCAAAGGCAACAGTCTGCCAGCCGCTGTCGGTCTCTTCAGTAAATGTCGCACTTGCCAATAGAACGCCCGTGCTACTCCACAATGAACCGACGTGTGTGCCGCCGTCTCCTAGTCCTTTATAGAATTTTATTCCTACGATCGAACCGGATTGGGACGTCGTGAACTTAACGCCCAGATTGACGAAACGGTCGGCCTCTGAGAGGTTTGTCGGCACGTCAGAATCTGAAAACAATGTCGCGGTCGGCGCAGACGAAACCGAGAGGCTCAGACCGCTACTGGGTGATTCTAGGTTCAGACTGTCGTCAACTGCGCGCGACCGAATATCGTATACCCCCCCTGCAAGGGGCGTAAAAGTATACGTCCAATTCTCGTAGCCCGTTGCGCGGTGCCACGTCGTGCCGCCGTCAGTCGAAACCTCGACAACGGCGACTAATCCGCCTCCGGTGTCGGTAGCTGTTCCGGTAATCGTGATTGGCTGCGTCGCGATAAAGGAGTCGCTTGCCGTTGGGTAGGTGATGGTTGATGTGGGAGCAGTGGTGTCGGTAGATTTTGAGGCAAGCACCAAGCTTTGCATCAGGGTCTGTGGCTGCACGCCCATATCCGCAAACAGGTTCACCATGGCCTGCTGGACATTCGGATCGGTGGGCGTAGCTTCGTTGTCGTGATGCGAATCGAGACCCCAGGTCCAATAGACTGTTCCCGCGCCGAACACCAAGGCTCCGCTCGGGGCGCGATAGAGCGTCAGGCTGTGCGTGGAAGTGCCAGGTCCGGTAGTGACACCATTGTCTAATAGTAGGGTGTTGACGTCTACCGTCGTGGACGACAGCGCGATGAGGCCGTCCGGGCGTGCGCCGTTGTCGAGATCGGAATCCCACTCATAACCGAGCAGATTAGGCGTCAACGAGTAGACTTGGCCCGGCTGAAGATCGGCGACGTCCGTATTGGACCAGAAGCGGAAGTTGGAAAGATCGTATGGGATTGTAATCGTATCCAGCCGATAGGAGTCGACGGTGAAGATCGTGCCGGTGAGTCCATTTTCGGGTTGGCCGGCGCCATATTGAGGATCGCGCCACGTCCCGGTCGTATTTCCGGGATCCGAGTCGGCATTGTCCCAGGTTTCCTTGTAGGAGATCATAGTCTTGTACGGCGTGCCGCTGCCGTCGATGCTCGGTGCCCAGCGGGTCTCCCAATAGACCTCATTGCCACTCAGGAAGGCGAGGTTGACGCCAGCGTCGCGCGCGGCCTCGACGTTCGCCCGTTGGTCCGCGGACCAGTATTCATCGTGGCCGACCGACAGGAAAAGCTTGCTGTTCAGGAGCTGCGCGCCGTCACGAGCGGTATCAATGCCGGAAATGTAGTTGACGTCGTAGCCGTTCTGTTCAAGCCATCGGATCGCTGGATACTCGGCACTGAAGATGAAATCCTGCGGCCCGGCGGAATAGCCGCCGTCGCGCGTGATGATCGGACGATTGTAACTGACGGCATCTGCGCGGCCAGCCCTGCCGCCTCCATCTATGCCACCATACAGGTTATAGCCGCCCCACCAGTTATAGGCCTGCCAAGTGGTGTCCGAAGTCTGGAACGTGATGTCGCTCGGATTCTCGTCGTCCCTGACGATAAAGGGGATGATGTTCTTGCCGCCGGTATCGAGGCGTGTCAGTTCCGCGAAGTAGACGCCCGACACGGCATCGCCGGGAACGTTCCAGGAAGCCGACACCGACCAGTTGCCGGCATCGACTAGCTTCGTCGTCGGATCAAACAGCGGTACCGGCTGAATCTGCGCGGTCGGAAGAGATTGATCGATCGTCCCGACCTTGCGGGCGCCGTCACCATTGTAATAGCCGATCCGATAGATATCGATGCGATAGTTGGTTGCGTCGGTATTGATCTTGAAGTCAACGCGCTGCCCGTGATCAATCGTGAACTGTGCGGCGTAGCCTTCGATGCTGCTGTCGCCCTGGTCGATCCACCACTCGCTCTCGGGCGTTCCCTGCTTCATGTTTTCGAGAACAATCGCATTAGGAGTCGCCGCGGTCGCCATCAGCGAAGGGGCTGTCGTCGCGAACGTAGTGGTCGTGTCCGATTTCGCGTCGGTTTGCGTCCCATCGGAAGTGACGGTCAAGGTCAACGGGCTGAAGGTGCCTAGATCGGTCGCCGTATCAGTCGGGTTGTAGTATTCGAGGACTTTGGGCGCGTAGCCGGACGGCATGCCATTTTCGCCCGGTGTGCCGCCGGTGCGGACCGAGCAGACCGTGCATGCCCTGCCAGTGCAGGAGCCGCACGGTGAAGTGAGGGCTTGTTGTTGCCATTGCGTGTTCCAGGCATCAATCGCGGAACCAGCGCTGCCCGCTGTCTCTGTCGTGCTCATCAATCCGACCCCGAAAAAACGCCAGCCAAAATCAGTAAAAGCCCATGCATAAACTCTTTTTAAACCGGGCGCCATCTGAAAATTAAATGGATTGTATTCTGTGGAAATCGATCCGGCGAGCGCGATTAAGATTGACGTTTCAGGACGTCCCGACGCCCGTGATCCACGGTGCAGATATCTAACTGAGGCCGCACGTTTTTTTTACCGGTTGTTATTTTTTGGGCGGCTGAACGGTGGACGGCTGCCGTCGTCCCACAAAGGTTTTTGGGCCTTAAATCCTAAGCAAGAAGGCTGTTCATTGAGAAATCGTCATGGTTAACATCCGCGCCCCGCTAGAAAGGCGGAGATATTGAGATGGATGCGAAGCCAAATGATGGTGCGGACTTCAGAAATTGTGAGGGGGCGGGGCCGTGAGCAGGGCAATCCTCAACCGATCGTCATCCTACCTGCGCAGAAGGTTTCCGCGCCTTCTTCTTCCGAGTCCTTCATCGATACCAGTGTTTTGGAAGTCGCGTTGACCTGGATTCTTCATCAGCGGGCTCTGTCGACGACTCGGTGCACGCATTCGCTTGATCGGCAGATCGTTGATTTCAGCCAGTCCGTCTTCAATGCAATCGGATCTGCCGGGCGTCTTGACATCAAGCCCGAGCATCTCTGGATGATCTATTTCAAGGGACTGCTTTTTGCGAAGACCCATCCTCGAGCGACGATGGTCGCTGCGATCAATGCGGTCAGGCAGCAAACAGCCATGGAGGTGGTTACGCCCCCTGAAAAGGCCAAGATCGTCGAAGACGCGCACCGGCCTGCAAAGCGATATACGGCCGTCGATGCGGCAGATCAGAAGGCTCTGAATCAGATTACGGATGCGCTCGGCGACAGTCCGCGAACAGGTCGTGCCGCCCGTAGAAACGATCGGATGGCACTGACGGGTTGACGGCGAAGTGCGATCCTAGAGGTGAGAAGAGTTTATAGGGCCGAGGCTCAATTGGCAGTTCTTGAACTTCTAGGCTAGGCTACCTCGCGTTGATATGGAGCATCGCCTCTAGCGTAGCAACACGAGTTTCGAGATCACTAATTAATCGTAGTAAATTGAGCCGTGAGAGCCCCAAGGTCGCTCGGGTAGATGTAATGATTGATGATGCGGGCGAGATTGTGCCCGAATCGGAGATGATCTCGAATAAACGCAGAATTCCAGCGCCGGTTAATACATCGACCCAGCCTTCGTGTGTCGATCGTGCCACGACTCGTCCAGGTACGCAGCCCTTATACTTAGGGGCATCGTTGTTCGGTTGAGCGCGTGCAACTACTAATCGGCGGTGTCCGAGATGTGTAAAGGCGCCAGGAAAAGGCGGAGAGAGAGCACGAACGAGACGATCGATTGCCAATGAAGACATGGTCCAATCGATCTCGCCATCCTCCGGAATTCGGCTGCAGCCATATGTTGCGGCGGAATGGTCCTGGGCAACTCCAGAATCGCCGCGCACCGCTCGGTCCACCGCTGGCCCTAGCTCACGCTCTTGAATGGCATTTAAGCGTTCGTACAGTGATTGTGCCGTATCCGACGGCGTGATCAATATCCGTTCTTGAAACAAGATATTTCCGTCGTCGAGTCCCCCCGACACTAAGTGGATACTAATCGCGGCCGTATTTTCGCCGTTTATAAGCGCCCAGTTAACGTTGGCGCGGCCGCGGTATTCTGGTAGTGGCGAATAATGGACGTTAATAAACAGGCTCAACCGGAGAACGTCAGGCGGAATAATTCTGTTGAAAGATGAGATAACGACTGCGTTGGGTTGCCGCGTTGCAATGATTGCAGGCAACTCATTGAGGCCGCCTAGAGACCATACAGGAATGTCGTGCTTCGCCGCGTAGTCTCGAACGGGGTCGGATGCCGACTCTGCACGCAATACGCCGACGACATTGCAGAATTCATACAGGGAACGTAAAGCTGTCAGCGATGTGGGGCCGTCACCAAGCAGTAGTACATTTATTTTCTTCATATTGTTCTTACTAACTGCATCCCGATCCAGCTGTACTGGATTGCTTAACCGCGACCAACGAGTTGAGAAAAACCATCTGGTTGTACTGGAAGCCCGCGCCGGACCCATTCCGCGGCGCGCAGCCCGCCAGTTTGTAGACGGACAATTGGCTCCGGTCCGATTTCAGAAAGTAAAATGGCCATGTGTCCGGAGGTTGGCGGCTGCAGTGGCCAGACAGTGAGGACACTCGATGCTGCAGCATCACGATCGATGTCACCCCAAAATTGGACGAGCACGGCGCTCCGTGGCATCGCCGCTGCTAGATGCTGAGCTTCTGCAAGCCCAATTCTTGGAGAGCGATGAGGCTGCAGCGCAATAACCACCGCATCCCAGTCATCTTTGTTCAATATTCCCACATCTGAAAACAATCTGACCGACGCACCTTGGCCACTCAACCCGCGCAAAATAGGTTTATCAAAGTTATTATCGCAGATTAGAGCGATCTTGTTGCGATAGACGGGTATCCCGCAGTCATGCAGCTGCTTGACACATAGTGGACCGAGAAACGAGAAAACGTCCACGGCTTCATGTTGCTCGTTGATACCAACAACTGGAATGCCACGGCGCGCGCAGGCTGCGTAGTCGATATCTTCGGAACGCGCCTCCCATGCCTCGAACATCAAAGCGACAACTGCCGAGGAGGGAAGACAATTGATCAGGTCGGCTGTTAACGGCCTAAGATGTCCACTATTGGTGACAATATCGACTTGGCGAAGAAGGTCGGATGAGAGATTGCTGACTATATTGACCTTTTCCGACACACCTGCGGCTTTGGCTAGTTGGTGGATCCAAGTCTTAACCTCGACCATGCTGCCATATCGACTGGGGCGGCTGAGCGCGAAGACTTGTTTCGCGTTGGCCATCGCCGCGATTATGGGGGTTACGGCATAAGCTCCGGTCGCAGCTTCGGTAAGAACCGTCATAGTTGAGAGGTCGAGCTCTGTGGCCGAGATCGCTCGTTGCATTAAACGGACTAAACGATCGACGGCAAATCCCGGCGGAAGGATAGGCGGATGAGGTTCCGACATTGAGTAAGTTATTGGCGCGGCTTCGCTCAATGCTAATATCCCTCTCGGCGTGACGATATCTTCATCTTCGTTTACGTGAATTTATACTGCCTTACTCGGTAAACGGCAGGGGGCAATCTATTCCCTCGTATGAAGTATCGATAGGATAAGGGCACGCCGGGCCTTGCGAATTTAATGTTAAGGTTTCCGCGGCTTCGTCATCGACCCGTCATTGGCCACATCAAGTCCTAGCATCGCGTGGGCTGCAACGGCCCTTGGCGCCGTCAGTGTGATGCCGCCAATGCTGTGCCCGCTGCAATCTCGATCGTGACATCACCCTTTCTTTAACGCTCCGGGTTCGTCTGGCCGACAGTTTCGCCCTTTGGAACTTGTTCCGCAACAAATTCAGTTGGTGCAATTCATTAATTAAATTTGTCGTGCGAAGCCTAATCGTCGCAAGACGCTGATCTGGAGACATGTTGTCGTTCCTTCATCGGCGGTCGTACTGTCGCCGAAGTTAGTCTTCGGAGCGAATTAAAGGTTCAAGGTTTGGCTTAAAATTTTAGACCGCGGCTGGAGCGAAATTCTCGTTGGGCTGGGTGATAGTGGTCTTCAAGAGCCCGGTGATCAAGGGTTTGAGGTCCTGATCGCGGAGAGTTGTCAATTGGCCTTCAAATCGGGCTCGGGCTCAATGCCGGAGCAGGGGGGCGCCACGGACCTGACCTGACCCGCTGCTCATCCCATGATCGCAATCGAGAAGAGCCTTCATCGCATCATTGTCGGTCGTTTCTTCCCCGTAATGGCAATCATGTTTACGTAAACGGCCGATCGGTCGGTGACGCCGCCCACTGGAGCGGCGTCACCGGAACGCATGATGCCGCGGCGGCTGGGCTGCTAAGCAGATTCTGCGACACCGCGCAACGGCGGCGGTGTCAATTAGAGTGCACGACCCTATGATCGACCTGCTTCCTTCGGAGATTCGACGGATCTTCGATCCCCACAGAAGACTCGTGCGCTGCAACAGAAATATTCTAGGCTTTACGAGCCATAACAATTACAATTATGGAGGGTTTTTTTCGATCTCGCGAGATCAGCCATGTTTCAACGATTTTTGCCGGCGCGCGCTCACAATTTTTTCAGAACCCGTTCCGATGCCCGCAATACCAATGCCGATCAAGCGCGACTCAGGCCCGTGGCTGAAGCAATAGAAAGCGCGATCGCAACTGCGGAGGCGGAGCGTATCGGCCTGCATAGGCGTATCGGAGATGCCATTGCACGCGCGGCCGTGACCTTTGGATCCGGAACTGATGAATATCTCGAACGAGACGCAATCGATAACGAATTTCAAAATTTGTTGGACGCAGAAGTCAAGAATGGAGAACGCCGATTAACGGAACTTGAAAACCAGATCGAGCACCTCAAGTTCCTCAAGACCGCTATGACCTCACGCTTTCCGGAATTAAAATTAATTTCGTCGGAAATCGGCTGAAAGCGGATTATGCAATTGAAGTTGTCACACCGGCTCTACTGACAAGCTGTAGACCGAGTTGGCTGTCCTCGATCGACAAGATCGAAAGGCAGCCCGTCGCGTAGGCACCGGTATCGATGTTGATTCGATTGTGACGCATCTCCGGCTCGCGGACAGGCGTGTGACCGTGAACAATCATCTTTCCGAAATCTTGTTGGCTACTGAGGAAAGGCTCCCGGATCCACATGAGGTCGTCCTCGCGCTGAAGTTCGAGCGCTACTCCGGGCCGCGCTCCCGCATGCGTGAAGAAAAAATCGCCACAACTATATGCCGACCTCAATGACGAAAGAAATGCGCGATGGGACTGCGGCATGGCTTCAACCAGTGCGTCGCGGAGCGAGAACTCTTCGCCAGGCCTGCATTTCGAACCCGGAGACAGCCCATAGGACAACAGCGTCGGAGCGCCTCCCATCGACCACCATTCCGGCAGGACCGAGGGGCGGTCCAGAAAGTCCAACATCAGTTGCTCATGATTGCCACGAACGAAGACGGCTTCGTGGTTCTGGCCGCGATCGATCAGCAGATCAAGCGTGCGTTTCGTATCAGGCCCGCGGTCGACATAATCTCCCAGGAAAACGTGGATGACGCGCTCAGTGTCATACTCCGCGATATCGTGGTCGATGGCCGCAAAAGCCTTTTCGAGCAAATCTGCACAGCCATGGATGTCGCCAATGGCATAGATGCGAATCCCGGACGGAGCGCGTGCCCGTTTCTCAAATTTTCCTACCCGCCCCTTGAGCATGTCTCGCCGTTGTGATTGGGGGACTCCCGAGGTTTTTCACAGTGTACCCTCGTATGGCAAAGAGTCCCGCTTGGAAGTTCATACCAAGCAGAATCACCATCAATAACATTAGAACAATGCGGCAGACTTGCACAGTGAGAGGACAGTTCAGCCCAACCGAGCGTCATTTTCGAAAAACATGCCTGCACACTGGCGAGCAGGCCCTGGCTTCGCCCGGAGGATCGTCACACTTCAACATGAGAGCCTTTCGCTTCTGATGGATCAAAATTTGATCTAAGAGTTTGATTTATCGTATTTTCTTCAAGAAAACCGCTGGCCATTCCCGGGGCAAGCCCCGGAGACGTGCTTAGCTCGTTGACGGGGATTCCGCGCTCCATTTGTTCTTGTTTGAGCTTGCCTTGGCTCATCGGGTTCTGAGCAAGAAGCCCCCGCAGCACGCCCCCGGCTGGAAGGGCCGTGGGATTCCATGCGGTGACAGGTTCCCAAAAAGAAGCCCCTTGGATCGTGGAAGACCGGAGGCTCAATGATAGGTGCTTCTTGGTATGGTTGCGGCTATGATATTAATTTAACAGCATTTTTTTCTGAGTTCAGCCAATAAATACGTATATAACGAACGTGTGCTGTCGGCGGCGCTGGTTGCTAATTCTCAATTTAATCCTTTGAGGGACCATGAAAGGCATCATCCTTGCTGGCGGAACCGGTTCCCGCCTTTTTCCGGTTACGACTGTCGTCTCCAAGCAATTGCTCCCGGTGTTCGACAAGCCAATGATTTATTATCCGCTTTCGGTGCTGATGTTCGCTGGAATACGCGAGATTTTGCTGATCACCACGCCTTCGGATCAAGCGCTATTTCAACGGTTACTCGGCGACGGCAGCGATTTCGGATTGAAATTCTCCTACGCCGTTCAGGATCACCCCAGGGGGCTGGCCGACGCCTTCATCGTCGGGCGTGATTTTATCGGATCAGATGCCGTCGCTTTGGTGTTGGGCGATAACATATTTTACGGACATGGCTTGCCAGAGCTTCTCACCAAGGCATCGGCCCGTAGAGCAGGGGCCACGATATTTGGTAACGTCGTCAAGAACCCCGATCAGTATGGCGTGGTTGAACTTGATTCTGCCGGCCGGGCGCTTTCGATCGAAGAAAAACCAAAGAGCCCGAAATCCAACGTCGCAGTGACGGGACTATATTTTTATGACAATGACGTCGTCGATATTGCTGCCGGGATCAAGCCTTCCTCCCGTGGTGAAATCGAGATCACGGATGTCAATTCAGCCTACCTGGAACGCGGTGATCTTTTTGTCGAGGTTTTAGGCCGCGGCTTCGCCTGGCTCGACACCGGCACGCATTCTTCGTTGGTCGAAGCGAGCCATTTTGTTCAAATTCTGGAGCAGCGTCAGGGCTTGCGGGTCGCCTGTCCGGAAGAGATCGCGCTCCGCCAAGGCTATATTTCTCTGGAGCAGTTCAGCCATGCGGCCAAGAAGTGCGCCAAAAGCAGCTACGGCGAATATTTGATGACCGTCTATCGTAACTTTGAAGCCGGCCAATATTAGCAGGATCACACCATGCGATTCAAAGGAGCGACGATTTTCGTGACCGGCGGCGCCGGCTTCATAGGCTCAGCGGTGTGCCGGCATCTTCTCGCTGATACGCAAGCCAACGTCATCAATCTCGACAAGCTGACTTATGCAGCGAGTCTTGACAACATCCCGGATGGTCCCGGAAACTCACGTTATGCGTTCGAGCGAGCCGACATTTGTAATGCGCCGCTGCTGCGACAGCTTTTTGCAAAATTTCAGCCTGACGCGGTGATGAACCTTGCCGCCGAAAGCCATGTCGATCGTTCGATTGACGGCCCTGGTGAGTTCATACAGACCAATGTCATCGGCACGTTCTCCTTGCTGCAGGAAGCTCTGCGTTATTATCGCGGGCTGACGGGGGCGCAACGTGAAGGATTTCGCTTTCTGCACGTTTCCACGGATGAAGTTTTCGGTTCACTCGGAGAGGAGGGCTCTTTTTCAGAGGTGTCGCCCTACGCTCCGAACTCGCCTTACTCGGCAAGCAAGGCTTCGTCGGATCACCTGGTTCGGGCGTGGCATGAGACCTATGGGCTGCCGACGCTTCTTACCAATTGCTCGAACAATTATGGTCCTTACCATTTTCCGGAAAAGCTGATCCCGCACACGATCATCAAAGGACTGGCGGGCGAGAGATTGCCTGTTTACGGCGACGGCCAGAACATCCGCGACTGGCTTTTCGTTGAAGACCACGCGAAGGCTCTTACCCTCGTGCTCGAACGTGGCGTAGTCGGGCAAACTTACAATATCGGGGGCCGCAACGAGCGGACAAACCTCCAGGTTGTGAAGGCCATCTGCGATTTGCTGGACGAGCTTTCGCCGCACGTCTCCGGCTCGCGGCACGATTCGATTCTATTTGTCGCCGATCGACCCGGGCATGACAGGCGCTATGCCATTGATGCCTCCAAGTTAGAGCGTGAACTCGGCTGGAGAGCCGAGAAAAACTTCGAGAGTGGAATTGAAAGCACGGTCCGCTGGTACATCGACCGGAAGGATTGGTGGAAAGCCATTCTCGCGCGAGGTTATGCTCCGACTCGCGTCGGACTTGGCCAATGATTTTGGAGTGCTGGAAACTTCGCTTTGATGCCGTTCAGAACCGCATCACGTTTTGTGCACTGCAAGACGAAGACATTTTGCACTGACCCTTGCTTGCGCCAGTTGCAGCGGGTGACCCGCTGAGGCCCCAAATGGCATTGTGCAGCGAAATGATCGCTGTAATCCGCACGCGATAGCTGGATACAAACCGACTGTGTGGCGGGCAAGTTCAGTCGCCGAAAACAGGATTAGTTTTGATCGCTTGATATTTAATATTTGCTGTGCCCTAGATTGGCTTGATTTTTCCGTAATAATGGTTCGGAATGATAGAATCATTTAGTGCGACAAAGTTGTTCAGTTCTTGCGTTTCCGATCTATCTGAACGAGGCCGCATTTGACCCTTAAGATGCAACTGCACCACTCGGTGCTCAATACTCAAATACTGAACTCGGCGGATGCCGGACGCGACGCTTTACCGGTTGAGACAATCGCGAAACGTGGCCGCGATCAGAATAAACCGAGCTTTGTAGCTTGAGGCATGGAGAAGCATTTTGACTGCGCAAAAGCCCAGCACATTCACTCCGAGCGTTGCATTGGAATCGATGAATCTTGATGAACTCTGGTCGCTGCATGAAGAGATAAGCAGTCTGCTTGCAGATCGGATTCAGGCAGAAAAGCTCGAGCTGGAAAAGCGTTTGGCTGTACTTCATCGGGGAATAGCCTCACCGGAGGAGCAGGCCGACGCCGGTTCCCTGCCAGTTGCCAAGAGACGACGAAAATATCCACGCGTACTCCCTAAATACCGTAATCCTCAAAGCCCTTCCGAGACATGGTCTGGCCGTGGCAAGTTACCGCGGTGGCTGGTAGCCGCGATCAAAACGGGGAAAGGGATCGAGGAATTCCGGATCGCCGACGCCAATGTCTCTCCGGAGAGACAGAGGGCATAGGGCTTTCGCATGCGAGCTTGCCAGTATGGGTCTTCAGCGACGACCAGAGCCTGTTCGCTTCTGATTTAGAAGCGGGCTCTGGGATTTGAATTAACGCGTTTTCTTCGCGTGAACCGGTATCCGTTTCGCTTGAAAACGCTATAGAGGCAGCGTTTGTCTATTTTGACCTCTTTTTAACGCTTCTGTAACGATTCGTAACGCTTCCGTAACTATTCAAAGGCAATCAGCTTTTTAGACGATCGTAACCCGAGTTATTTTGCGGCCGTTGTATTCGTAGAGGGGCGCCGTATGGGGTATCAAGATTGGGAGCGTGTCGCGAGAGAGCTGGCTGAGATATTCCCGAGGTTTGAATGCGCTGGGAACTCTCATTTCGAAGGGCTGCGGTTTCCCGATCATATATCGCTGTCGCTGGAGCGCTCCTCTAATTTGGCGGAGCACAAAACAGAGGCACTGCTTGAGCACATCGCGCAAGCACTGGATGAACGCGTTATTCCATGGCGCGATTAAACGCAGGTGATAGCTAGAGCATGATCCCGAAAAGTGGAAACCTATTTTCGGAAAAGATCATGCTCAAACCAAAAGACAACCGACAAGTCTGATCCACGCAACCCGAAGGGAATACCGGTTCGCGTGAAGAAAACGTGTCGATGAAAAATCCTGGAGTCTGCTTCTGATTCATTAGAAGCAAAAATGCTCTAGGCTCGATACTCAATTGTTCTTGCGGTGATTGATTGGGGCTGATTCCTTGTGTCCGGGAGGATTT
>NZ_MKSM01000077.1 GCF_001897285.1 Nitrobacter sp. 62-23 | reverse complement strand
GATCATGGCCACGTCGAATATTTCCGCGGCATCAGGAATCCGATCGGGCTGAAGTGCGGCCCCTCGCTCAAGCCGGACGAACTCTTGAAGCTGATCGACGTGCTCAATCCGGACAACGAGCCGGGGCGGCTGACGCTGATCGGCCGCTTCGGCTCAGACAAGGTCGGCGATTACCTGCCGCAACTGATCCGCGCGGTGCAGCGCGAGGGCCGCGTTGTCGTGTGGTCGTGCGATCCGATGCACGGCAACACCATCACCTCGACCAGCGGTTACAAGACCCGCCCGTTCGATCGCATCCTGTCGGAGGTCAAGTCGTTCTTCAGCATTCATGCCGCGGAAGGCACGCACGCCGGCGGCGTTCATCTGGAAATGACCGGACAGAACGTCACCGAGTGTATCGGCGGCGCGCGTGCGATCACGGACGAAGACCTCAACGACCGCTATCACACCGTCTGCGATCCGCGCCTGAATGCCGAGCAGTCGATCGACATGGCGTTCCTGATCGCCGAATTGCTCAGGCAGGATCGGGCGGGCAAGATCAAGCCGATCCCCGCGGTCGCGGGCTTCTGAGGTGGTGCGCTTATGGCGCGCCACCATCAATAGCTGGAACGGATTGATCTTTGCCATCCGCTCCGAGCAGGCCATCCGGCAGGAATTGTTCGCGCTCTTGCTGGCGCTGCCGCTGGCGTGGCTTGTCGGAGCGACGGCGGCCCGGCGCGTCGAACTCGTGGTGGTGGTCCTGCTGCTTCTGGCGATCGAGCTTCTGAATACCGCGATCGAAAAACTGGCGGATCGATTGACGACCGATCACGATCCGCAAATCGGGCACGTCAAGGACGTCGGCTCGGCCGCGGTCGGAGTGGCGCTGCTCATCATCGCCCTGACCTGGGGCAGCGCGATCGTTGAACGCATGGGTTTCCTTTAGGTTTTATCGGGCGAGTTTCTTGATTTGGACCGCTGTCCAGGTCACTCGAAACCGCTATAAGCGGGACCATTGCAGAAAAGGCGAGGCCCGCGGGCAACGAGCATCCATGACCGTAACCAGCTTCAAGATCACGCTCGGCCAGTTGAATCCGACCGTCGGAGACATTGCCGGCAACGCGGCCAAGGCTCGCGCCGCTCGCGCGCAGGCCAGGGCAGAGGGCGCCGCGCTGGTGGCGCTTCCGGAATTGTTCATCGCCGGCTATCCGCCGGAGGATCTGGTGCTGAAGCCCGCGTTCCAAGCCGCGTGCCGCGAAGCGGTCGAGGATCTCGCGCGCGAGACCTCCGACGGCGGCCCGGCCATGCTGATCGGCACCCCATGGGTGGACGACGGCAAGCTTTATAATGCTTATGCGCTGCTGGATGAGGGACGGGTCGCGGCGATCCGCTTCAAGGTCAACCTTCCGAACTACGGCGTGTTCGACGAGAAGCGCGTATTCGCGCGGGGCCCGGTCGGGGGACCCTTGAAAATTCGGGGCGTGCGGATCGGCGTTCCGATCTGCGAGGATACCTGGGTCGAGGAATCCGCCGAGTACGAGAACGTGGTCGAGTGCCTCGCGGAAACCGGCGCGGAAATTCTCGTCGTTCCCAATGGCTCGCCCTACGCGAAAGGCAAAAACGACATCAGGCTGTCGATTTCTGTTGCGCGCGTGACTGAGAGCGATCTGCCGCTGGTCTATCTCAATCAGGTCGGCGGCCAGGACGAACTGGTGTTCGACGGTGCGTCGTTCGCGCTGAACGCCGATCGCTCGCTGGCCGCGCAGCTTCCCTCTTTCGAGGAAAGCGTCGTCACGCTGCAATGGACCAGGTCCGCGGCGGGTTGGCAGTGCGCGGGGCCCGTGGCGTCTCAGCTCGAAGGGGACAAGGCCGACTATGCCGCGTGCGTGCTGGGCTTACGCGACTATGTCCGGAAGAACGGATTTCCCGGCGTGCTGCTCGGCGTGTCCGGCGGCATCGACTCGGCCTTGTGCGCGGCGATCGCCGTCGATGCGCTCGGGGCGGAGAGCGTTCGCGGCGTCATGCTGCCGTTCCGCTTTACCGAACAGGTCTCGCTCGACGATGCCGCGAAGCTCGCAATGGCGCTCGGCATTCGCTACGACGTGCTGCCGATCGCGCCGGCAATGAACGGCTTTGAGGAGATTCTCTCCGGCACGTTCGCGGGGCTTCCGCGCGATATCACCGAGGAAAATCTACAGTCGCGCGCGCGCGGCACGCTGTTGATGGCGATCTCCAACAAAACCGGCGCGATGGTGGTGACCACCGGCAACAAGTCGGAAATGTCGGTGGGCTACGCGACGCTGTACGGCGACATGAACGGCGGCTTCAATCCAATCAAGGATATCTACAAGACCGAGGTGTTCCGCCTCGCCGGCCTGCGCAACGCATGGAAGCCGGACGGCGCGCTCGGACCTGCGGGCGAGGTGATCCCGTCCACCACGATCGCCCGGCCGCCGACGGCGGAACTGCGCGAAAACCAGCTCGATCAGGATTCGCTGCCGCCCTATGAACTGCTCGACGCCATCCTCGAGCGGCTGGTGGAGCGGGACGAGCCGCTGGCCTCGATCGTCGCGGAAGGATTCGACCGTGATGTGGTCGCGCGGATCGATCACTTGCTGAACGTTGCCGAATATAAGCGTCGGCAGGCGGCACCGGGCGTCAAGGTCACGCGGAGGAATTTCGGCCGCGACCGCCGTTATCCCATCACCAACCGGTTTCGCGATTCCGGCAAACCGTTGCCGAAGCCGGATGAAGGCCTCGTCTCACGCGCCGGCCGGGCTTCAGCGGAAGCCTTCGAGGGCTGACGGCAAAAAATGAATCACAATGAGTTCGTGTTTTCTTCACGCGAACTGGGGCCGCTTCGCTCGAAAACGCTGTAACGGGTTGTTCGAAAACTTTTTCCGTCCTTCCGCACGCCGCGCCAGCGGCGATCCGGAATCTGGATATTCGACGATGGTCCAAGAATGCTGGATTCCGGGTTCGCGCCGACGGCGCCCCCCGGAATGACATCCGTCGAGACTTCAAATCCTGTTAAAGCAAATCCACCCCGCGGGAAAATGCTCTATTGCGCGGGTATGAACGTCGGTCCGACCGACCGGATCGGTTTGTTGGTCGCCGGAGCGGAGCCGGTGGGCACCGCGCTCGTCGTCGCGGGCGCATTGGCTGGCGCTGCGGCTGCGTCCTTCTTTTGCGAGCCTTTGTTGCCGCCGCCCTGTGACATCTTTTTCGCGCCGTCTTCGGTAACGATGATGTCGCCCTGCTGCGCGGCCGTGGCTTTATCGTCGAGTCCTTTCAGCGCCTCCGACCAGGTCTGGCCCGCAGCCTTGCATGAGCACGATGGATTGAATTCCTGACGGTACCGGAACGCGTTCGGAGATGACGAATAAGGCTGTCCGTTGATCGAGACGGCCTGATTCATGTCCTCGCCCGGATTGCGATAGGCATAGAGGGTAGCGTCCGCCGCCGGGCACAGGTTCTTGCAGGTGCGCTCGTCGTCGGCAAAACGGCTCGGCACGGTGGCGAACGAGATCGGGAAATAAAAGCCGTCGCATGAGCGCGCGCAGACGGTTCGGTAGGTTCCGGACTGCACGCCGGTATCGGCCGGCGGAAGCTCCGCATTATCGATATGCTCGGGAGAATTGCCGAACAGGTTATCGAAGAAATTGCCCTGGTTCCGCACCGCCGCGGCGTATTGCGGGCCGCAATTGTTCTGCGCCAGCGCTATCAGCACGGAGCGGCGCTGGTTGTCGTGGTCCGGGCCGCCGTTGCCGGCTCTCAGTCGCTCCAGGCTGGTGGTGATCTGCTCCAGATTGGTCCGCATGCGCTGGATCTGCTGGGTGACCGGCCCGCACTGCTGCGACTGGCCGTTGAACAGCGCGAAGAAGCCCGAACTGTCGCAGCCCATGCGTCTTGCTTGCGCAGTGACGCGTTCGAGTTCGGCCTGCTGCCGGCCTGCGGCATCCTCGTAGCGCCGGATCTGGCCGGCTCGCGCCGGCTCGGCCCCGCCGCGCTCGATGCTTGCGAGTTGCGCCTCGAGCCGTGGGCAAATGGGATTGGCGCCTGGCGCGCTCTGCGCCATCGCATCGCCGGCAGGGGTCGCGACGCCGAGGCCAAGGACGCCAGCGCAAGCCAGAAGTCGCATTAAGCGGCGGGCAAACAAAAGGTCAGGCATGATCCGCCATCAGAGCGATCCCGGGGCGATTCTGCAAACGCTACGATGAGGTGTTGTCTTTCGAATGCAGACGCGCCCATCGCGGTGATTTTTACAATCCGGGCGGAGCCTGATTGCGTTGCGAGACACCGACGGGGCCGGATGCAAGACCCTGATGGCCGTTCGCCAGCGTTGGTCATTTCTTATCCGCTTC
This sequence comes from Nitrobacter sp. 62-23, assembly GCF_001897285.1. Classification (GTDB taxonomy): domain Bacteria; phylum Pseudomonadota; class Alphaproteobacteria; order Rhizobiales; family Xanthobacteraceae; genus Nitrobacter. The sequence continues at coordinate 11,043 of NZ_MKSM01000077.1, read as the reverse complement.
TCGCGGCAGCGTCACGTCGTTTCCGGGGCGCGAGTGTGGCGGACTCAGAGCGACACCGTCTTCCCGGCGAGTCAGCGTTCTTCCCGGCCAGTCAGCGTTGACAGGTGATCGCGACGAATTCGTTGCAGCCGCTGTGCCGGCACGAGCCTGTCGATCCTGAAATCGAATCCGTCATCTCGTCGGGCTTGACGCGCCTGTAAGCGGTGGCCTGCACAAAATCGCGCGACCGGCAGTAGGAGTGCGCGGCGTGGGCGCCGCATCTCTCCCCCAAAGCGAGGCACTGGTCGATGCCATAGCCGTCGGCGTGATTGGCCACGATAAAAACATGGCTGTCCGCATGGGCGGGGGCGCCCGCGAGGAGAGCCGTACCTGCCAGAAACAGGGCGGCCGGAAATATGGGGATAATGCGCATGATGTGCCGGAAAAACGGGAAGCCGCCGGACCTTGCGGGGCCACGGCCAGCCGCCGCGATTTCGCGGCGAAATGAGGCGTTTGTGGGGCGTGGCCTTGACGCTGCACCCCGGCTGCTCCATGGTGCCGGAATGAACGGTCTGCTCGCCTTTTGTGGCCTTTGCCGCGAGATTATGCGCTAGCGATTCGCTGGCCGACCACCGTCTTATCTCACAAACGTGATCCAGACGCCCGGCCAGCGAGCGGAGCGGATTTGACATTCGCTATTCAGCCGATGCGACTTCGGAACGGAATTCCATGGAACTGCGCCTTTACGATACCCTGACCAAGGAGAAGCGTGGTTTCACGCCGATCGATCCGTCCAATGTGCGGATGTATGTCTGCGGACCGACGGTCTACGACTTCGCCCATATCGGCAACGCGCGGCCGGTCATCGTTTTCGACGTCTTGTTCCGCCTGCTGCGGCATCTCTACGGCGCCGACCACGTCACCTATGTCCGCAACATCACCGACGTCGACGACAAGATCAACGACCGCGCGGCGCGGGATTTTCCAGGCCTGCCGTTGAACGAGGCGATCCGCAAGGTCACGGAAAAGACCGCGGATCAGTTTCAGGCCGATGTTGCCGCGCTCGGCTGCCTGCCGCCGACGCATCAACCGCGCGCCACCGAATTCGTGTTGCCGCGCGCCGACGGCCGGACCGACATGGTGACGCTGATCAAACAACTGATCGCGCGCGGCCATGCCTACGAGGCCGGCGGCGAGGTGCTGTTCGACGTGCGGTCGATGCCGGACTACGGCGCACTCTCGGGCCGGAAGTTAGATGAGCAAAAGGCCGGCGCGCGGGTGGCGGTGGACGCGCACAAGAGGAACCCGGCGGATTTCGTGCTGTGGAAATTGTCGTCGGAGAACGAGCCGGGCTGGGAGAGCCCGTGGGGCAGGGGACGGCCCGGCTGGCATATCGAGTGCTCGGCGATGAGCGCGGCCTATCTCGGCGGACCGGATGGCAAAGACGTCTTCGACATCCATGGCGGCGGCCTCGACCTGATCTTCCCGCATCATGAAAACGAGATCGCGCAGTCGCGCTGCGCCCACGGCACGCCTGCGATGGCGAACACCTGGATGCACAACGGCTTTCTGCAGGTCGAAGGCGAGAAGATGTCGAAGAGTTTGGGCAACTTCTTCACAATTCGGCAACTTCTCGACAAGTGGCCTGGCGATGTCCTCCGATTACAAATGCTGATGACGTCATATCGTGAGCCTCTAGATTGGACCGATACACGAGCTATGCAAGCTAATCTTGAGTTAGAAGACTGGGCTCACGTTGTTTTTCCTTACTTTGGAAAAGATAGATATAAGCCATCAAATGATTATTCGCCTTTAAGCATCATAAAGACTTTAGCTGACGACCTCGACACACCGAATGCGATCACCAAATTGCGTGAACTATATCAACGCGCCAAACGTGGGGGGAGCAGTGAAAAAATTGAGTTCGCTGCGTGTTGTGAGTTCTTCGGGTTTCAAAACCTAGATAAGCCCGGTCTATTCCAATTCGGTACATCAGGAATTGGAACTGGTTCGGGTCGTCTCCTTTTTGACAACGCTGATAGAGTTCAATCTCTGCGAGCGGCTTATGCAAATTCTGCTCCACCACAAATAATCTCGGCGATTACAGCGGAGATTGAGAGTACTGGCGTCAAGGTCGAGATTGGCCAGGATTCTACGATTACACTTGTATTAGGCAGCCGAGATTTAATCGATACCAAGATTAACAGGCTTGTCGCGGAACGCGCCGAAGCCCGTGCCCGAAAAGACTTCAAGGAATCCGATCGCATCCGCGACGAGCTTGCGGCCATGGGCGTCGTGCTGAAGGACGGCAAGGACGCCGACGGCAAGCCGGTGACGACATGGGAGATCGCGCGATGAGGGTGCGGCCGAGCCTTCCCTCTCCCCTTGCGGGAGAGGGTGCCGAGCGCCGTTGGCGCGAGGCGGGTGAGGGGTCGTCTCGAAAAGCAACGGCCCGAAGTTTACGGTCGAGGATGACCGACGCTGAGCGGAAGCTCTGGTTTGCGCTCAAAGACCGACGCTTCCAAAATCTCAAATTTCGCAGGCAGGTGCCGGTCGGCCCTTACGTCGCGGATTTTCTCTGTTTCGATCTGCGGCTCGTTGTCGAGGTGGACGGCGGTCAACATGCTGAGTCTGTGCGTGATGCTGAGCGGGACCGCTGGTTCGCGGATGATGGTTTCCATACGCTTCGATTCTGGAACAATGACATTTTGTCCAATCTGGAAGGCGTGCTGACTATCATTGCGGAGGGAGCGGCAACCCCTCACCCGACGGCTCGCTTGCGCTCGCCGCCACCCTCTCCCGCAGGGGGAGAGGGAAGTAAGGAGGTGTTTTGACGCGATGGGACAGGCGCTTCCCAAACCCGCGCTGCGGCCGATGCTGCCAGACGACGTTCCCATACTGGCGGCGATCTTCGTCGCCAGCATCGAGGAACTGACCGGCGACGACTACAGCGAGGCGCAGCAGATCGCGTGGGCGGGCGCCGCGGACGATGAGGGCAAGTTCGGCGCGCGGCTTGCGAAGCAGTTGACGCTGGTGGCGACGCTGCAAGGCTCGCCGGTCGGCTTCGCATCGCTGAAGGGCACAGATTGCATCGACATGCTCTATGTGCATCCGGCTGCGGCGAGGCAGGGGGTCGCGACCGTGTTGTGCGATGCGCTGGAGAAACTTGCCGGCGCGCGGGGGGCCACCGCGCTGACCGTCGAGGCCAGCGATACCGCGGAGCGGTTTTTCGCGAGCCGCGGCTACGTCGCGATGCAACGTAATTCGGTGACGGTCGGCGACGAGTGGCTGGCCAACACCACGATGAAGAAGACGCTGGCCGCGAGGGACGCGCCATGAGCCGCGAGCGTCTCTATCTGTTCGACACCACGCTGCGCGACGGCGCCCAGACCAACGGCGTCGACTTCACGTTGCAGGACAAGCAGATCATCGCGAAGATGCTTGACGATCTCGGCATCGACTATGTCGAGGGCGGCTATCCCGGCGCAAATCCGACCGATACCGAGCTGTTCTCGCACAAGCCCGCGCTCGGCCACGCCAGGTTCACCGCCTTCGGCATGACGCGGCGACCGGGCCGCTCGGCATCCAACGATCCGGGGCTGGCTGCGCTGATCGAGGCCAGGGCGGATGCGATCTGTTTCGTCGCCAAATCGTCCGCCTATCAGGTGCGCGTCGCGCTGGAGACCACGAACGATGAAAACCTGGCGTCGATCCGGGACAGCGTGAAGGCCGCCACGGCAGCCGGCCGCGAGGTCCTGGTGGACTGCGAGCATTTTTTCGACGGTTACAAGCAGGATCCCGCCTTCGCGCTCGCCTGCGCCAGGACCGCGTATGACTCCGGCGCCCGCTGGATCGTTCTGTGCGACACCAATGGCGGCACCATGCCGAACGAGATCGAGACCATCATGCGCGAGGTCGCGACGCAGATTCCCGGCGACCATCTCGGCATCCACGCCCATAACGACACCGAACAGGCGGTCGCCAATTCGCTCGCTGCGGTGCGCGGGGGAGCGCGCCAGATCCAGGGCACGCTGAACGGCCTCGGCGAACGCTGCGGCAACGCCAATCTCTGCTCGCTGATCCCGACGCTGAAACTGAAGAAGGAATTCTCCGACGCCTTCGAGATCGGCGTGACGGACGACAAGCTCGCGACGCTGACGCAGGCCTCGCGCACGCTGGATATCATGCTGAACCGCGCGCCGAACCGCCACGCGCCTTACGTCGGCGAGAGCGCGTTCGTCACCAAGACCGGCATTCATGCGTCAGCGATTCTCAAGGACCCCACGACTTACGAACACGTCGCGCCGGAATCGGTCGGCAATCGCCGCAAGGTGCTGGTGTCGGATCAGGCCGGCCGCTCCAACGTGCTGGCCGAACTGGAGCGGGCGCACATTGCGTTCGACAGGAACGATCCGAAGCTCGGACGGCTGATCGACGAGATGAAGGAGCGTGAGGCGGCGGGCTACGCCTACGAATCCGCCAACGCGTCGTTCGATCTTCTGGCGCGGCGCACGCTCGGCCGTGTGCCGGAGTATTTCGATGTCGAGCAGTTCGACGTCAATGTCGAGCAGCGCTACAATTCCCACGGCAAGCGCGTCACCGTCGCCATGGCGGTGGTGAAGGTGAAGGTCGATGGCCGGACACTGATCTCCGCCGGTGAAGGCAACGGCCCGGTCAATGCGCTCGACGTCGCCTTGCGCAAGGACCTCGGCAAATACCAGAAGTACATCGACGGGCTGAAGCTGATCGACTATCGCGTGCGCATTCTCAATGGAGGCACCGGAGCGGTGACGCGCGTGCTGATCGAGAGCGAGGACGAGGAGGGCGAGCGCTGGACCACGATCGGCGTATCGCCCAATATTATCGACGCGTCGTTCCAGGCGCTGATGGATTCAATTTTCTACAAACTGGTGAAGGCCGACGCGCCGGCGTGAGCAACGCGGGGCGCGTTGCAGGCTGTCAAAAACCTTCCCGGTCATTTTGGACGCGCGCCAGCGGCGATCCGGAATGACATCCGTCGAGACTGTTTCGACCGCCCGTTCAGTCCGCCGGGGCTAAAGCCGGTCGGCGACGTCGGCCGGCATCTCCCTCGAGGCATCACGCGCGAGGGTCGCGGCGGCGCGAAGTTTCGGCAGGATATCCTCCACGCGCTCGGCTTGCAGAACGTTGACCGCGAGCGTCGGCCGGATGAAGGCGGTGGAGCGCATGTGAGCGAGCAGCGCGAGCAGCGGCTCCCAGAAGCCGTCGACATTCGCGAGCAGGATCGGCTTGGCGTGCCGCCCGAGTTGCTGCCAGGTGAGTTGCTCCACCAGTTCTTCCAGCGTGCCGACCCCGCCGGGCAGGGCGATGAACGCATCCGACCGCTCGAACATCAGCCTCTTGCGCTCGTGCATGTCGCGCGTGACGATCATTTCCTGCACGCGCGCCAGCGCATGTTCGCGCGAGGTCAGGAAGTCCGGAATGATGCCGGTGACGGTGCCGCCGTTGTCGAGGACGGACGTCGCGATGGCGCCCATCAGGCCGACCGAGCCGCCGCCGTAGACCAGCCCGACGTTATTCCGGGCGAACGCTTTACCTAGGGCGACGGCAGCTTTGACGAAGTTGGGATTGGTACCGGGGCCTGAGCCGCAATAGACGCAGACCGTTTTGATGATGCTCATGGGAATCGATGTGGCCCCGCGCAATTACTGCGTCAAGGCTCGGCTATTGCCGGCGGCGGGTCAAGTGCCTGCCGCGCCGCCTCCGCAGCGAAAAGATCGCCCGTCAAGGGTGTACGCGGCATCCAAACGCTTTATATGACAGTCCATATGACCTCGATCGGACGATATTTCCGGCTGCGGAAGCCGTTTTGCGGTTCGGGCGCTACGGATGCGTAGCGCCGTTTCGCATCCGGCGGATACGCCGGCAAAACCCTCCGACGACCCTGTCCGGAGCGCGACGCTTGGCAGGGCGCTGCTGCACCTGTGGCCCTATATGTGGCCCGGCGACCGCGCCGACCTGAAGATGCGCGTGGTCTGGGCGATGCTGCTGTTGCTGGCGGCGAAGGTCGCCACCCTGATCGTTCCGTTCACCTTCAAGTGGGCGATCGACGCGCTGAACGGCGCGGGAAGCGCGCCGGTGCAGCCCGACAACTGGACGATGTGGCTGATCCTGTCGCCGCTCGCGATGACGCTGGCCTACGGCTTCGTCCGCGTGCTGATGGCGCTGCTCACCCAATGGCGCGACGGCATCTTCGCCAAGGTCGCGATGCATGCGGTGCGCAGGCTCGCCTACCAGACGTTCGTCCACATGCACGAACTGTCGCTGCGGTTTCACCTCGAGCGCAAGACCGGCGGCCTGACGCGCGTGCTCGAACGCGGCCGCAACGGCATCGAGGAGATGGTGCGGCTGGTCATTCTCCAGCTTATTCCGACCGCGGTCGAGGTCAGTCTGCTCACCGCAGTGCTGCTGTGGCAGTTCGACTGGCGCTATGTGCTGGTGACGCTCCTGACCGTGGTGGTCTACATGGCCTTCACCTACAGGGCGACGCAGTGGCGCATCGAAATCCGCCGCCGGATGAATGAATCCGATTCCGACGCCAATGCCAAGGCGATCGACTCGCTATTGAACTACGAAACCGTGAAATATTTCGGCGCCGAGTTGCGGGAAGCGAAACGCTACGATCGCTCGATGGAGCGCTTCGAGACCGCCAGCGTCTCCACCTACACTTCGCTGGCTGTTTTGAACGGCGGACAGGCCATCATCTACACGGCCGGGCTGACGGCGGTGATGATCATGTGTGCGGTCGGCGTGCGGCAGGGCACCCACACGGTCGGCGATTTCGTGATGGTCAACGCCATGATGATCCAACTCTACCAGCCGCTCAACCTGATGGGCATGGTCTATCGCCAGATCAAGCAGGCGATCATCGATATCGAAAAGATGTTCGCCGTGCTGACGCGCAATCCGGAAGTGAAGGATCGCGCCGGCGCGCAACCGCTGCAAGTCGCGCGAGGTGCGGTGCGGTTCGAGGATGTGCGGTTCGCTTACGACTCAAGCCGCCCGATTCTCAAGGGCGTGACGTTTGAGGTGCCCGCGGGAAAGACGGTGGCGATCGTCGGGCCGTCGGGAGCGGGGAAATCGACCCTGTCACGGTTGCTGTTTCGTCTCTATGACGTGACCGAGGGCCGTATCCTGATCGACGGACAGGATATCCGTGACGTCACGCAGGTGTCGCTGCGGGCGGCGATCGGGATGGTGCCGCAGGACACCGTGCTGTTCAACGACACCATCCGCTACAATATCCGCTATGGCCGCTGGAACGCGACCGACGAAGAGGTCGAGGCCGCCGCCCGCGCCGCGCAGATCGACAATTTCATCAGGATGTCGCCCAAAGGCTACGAGACGGAGGTGGGCGAGCGCGGATTGAAATTGTCCGGCGGGGAGAAACAGCGTGTGGCGATTGCGCGCACCATCCTGAAGGCCCCCCCGATCCTGGTTCTGGACGAGGCGACCTCGGCGCTCGACAGCCACACCGAGCATGAAATCCAGGAGGCGCTGGACCGGGTCTCACGCAACCGGACCTCGCTGGTGATCGCGCACCGGTTGTCGACCATCGTGGCTGCGGACGAGATTATCGTGCTCGATCAAGGCCAAATCGCCGAACGCGGCACACACGGCGGGCTTTTGGCGGCTAACGGGCTTTACGCCAGCATGTGGAATAGGCAGCGGGAGGCGCAGGCGGCGCGCGAGAAGCTGGCGCTGATCGGCGACGATGACGACGCGCCCAACCGGACCCCGCCTCCCGTAGATGATCCGCTGGTGGCGCCGGCCGCCGCGGCAGAGTAGAATATTTCCAAGATCGTTGTCCCGAATCAGGATTCGGGGGTTCGCCGCGGCGCCGGCTTGCGGATCGGGGTTTTCTGTGCAAGACGCGCGTTTCCGTAAAGCCCGCCTTCAGCTTCATCGTAGATCATCAGGTTTTCATATCCATGGATCGACAGACCCTTTTATCCATAGCGAAATCCATTCGCGCCAGCGCGAAATCCATTCGCGCCCAGATTTCACCTATTCATCCGAAGGGTTATCCCTTCGTCGGCGGCTTCGCGCTTGCCAGCCTTATCTTCTTTTGGATCTGGACTCCGCTGGGCTGGATCGGAACGCTCCTGACGATATGGTGTGCACTGTTTTTCCGCAATCCGGCCCGCGTGACGCCGGTCCGCGGGGGTCTCGTCGTGTCGCCGGCCGACGGCCGCGTCTCGATGATTACACCGGTGGTGCCACCTGCCGAACTCGAACTCGGCGAGCTGCCGATGGTTCGGATTTCGATCTTCATGAGCGTATTCAATTGCCACGTCAATCGCAGCCCGGTTGCGGGAAAGATCGAACGGATCGTCTATCGTCCCGGCAAATTCATCAATGCCGATCTCGACAAGGCGAGCGAGGACAACGAGCGCAACGGGCTGGTCATATCGACGCCGAACAACGGCCTGGTCGGGGTGGTTCAGATCGCCGGACTGGTCGCGCGCCGTATCGTCACCTTCGTGCATGACGGACAGACAATCGAAACCGGCGAGCGCTTCGGGCTGATCCGGTTCGGCTCGCGGTGCGACGTCTACTTGCCGGAGGGAACGCCGCTGCTGGTGTCCGAGGGACAGACCGCGATCGCCGGCGAGACGGTGCTCGCCGATTTCCAACTCGGAGAGAGCGGACGGACCTTCCGCAGCAACTGATCCAGGACGGCTGGAGCATTTTCGCTTCTGATTGAATCAGAAGCGAAGCTCTGGATCATTGTTTTGATACGTGGTCTTCACGTGAACGGTTTCCACCTCACTCGAAAACGCCATAGTGTCCTGATTAGAAGCGTCCTGATTGGAAGTGTCCTGATTAAGAAGCTCGCATGCCCTTGCAGCAGCCTTTGATGCAAACTTCGCAAGCAATGGGATACGAGCGATCTTGATTCGAGGGGTCTGATTCTGACATCTGCATCCCGTTCCGGCAGATGCCGTGCAAATATTTAGAATCAAAGGACACCAGGCGGGGGTGCGGGTCCGCTGGAGCCCTGCTATATAGGAGGCGTGCAGACGCCATACGACCAGAAATCATCCGAGATGCGCCGCCGCCGCTTTCGCCCGATCCCGGTGCGCATGCTGGTGCCGAATTTCATCACGCTGCTTGCGATTTGCGCGGGCCTGACGGCCATCCGGCTTTCGACCGAAGGACGGATGGAGCTTGCGGTGGGCGCGATCGTATTCGCGGCGGTGCTCGACGGTCTCGACGGCCGGGTGGCCCGGATGATCAAGGGGCAGTCGAAGTTCGGCGCCGAACTCGACAGCCTCGCCGACTTCGTCAATTTCGGCGTTGCGCCCGGCCTGATCCTTTATTTCTGGCAGTTGCACGACCTCAACAATGTGGGCTGGATCGCATCGATGATATTCGCGATCAGCGGCGGCCTGCGGCTTGCGCGCTTCAACGCCACGATGAACGACCCCAACAAGCCGGCCTTTGCCGCGAATTTCTTTACCGGCGTGCCCGCGCCGGCGGGCGCGATCGCGGTGCTGCTGCCGATCTATCTGGCGTTCCTGGGCGTCCCGCAACCGCCCGCGGTGCTGACGGCGTTTTATACGCTGCTGATCGCGATCCTCATGGTTTCGCGGCTGCCGGTTTTCTCCGGCAAGATGATCGGCATGCGCGTGGCGCCGGAACTGGTGCTGCCGGTCTTTGTGACCGTGGTGTTCGTTATCGCGCTCCTGATCAGCTATCCCTGGGTCGTCCTCTCGTTCGGCTCGATCATTTTCCTGTTGAGCCTTCCGGTCGGCTGGAAGTCCTACCGCGACCAGGAGGTCAAGGCGGCGGTGCAGGAGACGTTTCCAGATGCGCCGTCGGCCTCTGACGCGGCGCCGCCTTTTGCGCCATCCGCCGGGGCGAAGCCGCCAACCCCTTCGATCCGGCAGCGGAAGCAGGACAACCGGCCTTCACGGCCGCACTGAGAGCCTGTTTGAAAAGTTTGCGTTCCGGGTGTCCCGGGCGCGTTGCGGCACGAAGTGACGCTGCGCAGACCCGGGATCGTTGCAGAAAACCATCGCAAAGACCCCGGCTCAGCAGCGCATTGTTTCACACAGCGCTGCGTCCGGGAACGGCCGGGAGATGCCCGGTGACTTTCCAAACTAGACTCTGAGCAAGCTGCCCTTGCTACGATCTCCGGCGGAGACGAGGAGAGGTCCATGGTGCGAGATCGTGCCCGGTCGTAGCGGGCTCGGACCTGCCGTCGCGGCTCAGGCCGTTTTTGGTTCTGACGATATCAGCAACGCTCCCGCCGACTCCATGGCGGCAACCCACGTCCCGGAAAATCGGCGAAAAAAATCATGGCCGGGACAAGCCCGGCCATGATCATGTTTCCATCAATCGCAAATCGCTTCCGTCGCGTTGGTTCTTTTCGAACCTCCGTGAACGGCCCCTTAGAGTCTTTTACCGTTTCATGGAAACGGTAAAAGACTCTAGTGGAGTGAATTTGACATTCGCTACCCACTTTGCAGCAAACCCGTCAGGCGAATGTCAAATTCAAAACTCCACTAGAAACCTGATAGCTGCTAGTGGTCCTTTGATTCTAGCATTTGCAGGAACTCCCTGCCGCAACGGGATGCAAATGTTAGAATCGGACCACTAGCTTCTTGATTTGAGGCGTTTTCTTCACGCGAACCGGATTCCACTTCGCTCGAAAACGCTCTAGTGCGCGGGCACGGTCTCCGCGATCGCGGCAGACACCGGTTTGACATTCCGGAAACCCACTCGCGAGAACGAGACGTAGAACGCGGCGATGTTCATCAGCGCCCAGATGACAAAGCCCATGGTATAGCCGCCCAACAGAAACTTGCTGGCGGCCAGAATGGAGGTCATCGTGAAGCCGCAGGCCGCGCCGGCGGCCTTTGCCAATCCGCTGACCGCGCCCACGTGGACGAAGTAGATCGGGATCAGCTTGATGACCGCTGCCGCGGCCGCGCCGGATACCAGGGCAAGGCTGAATATGACGAACAACTGGACGGTCAGCGAAATCTGCATGGCCATCAGCACGGCGAGGATCGACAT
>NZ_MKSM01000076.1 GCF_001897285.1 Nitrobacter sp. 62-23 | reverse complement strand
CACCCGCAGCAGCCGCTCGTTGATCTCGTCGCGATGCGACAGCACCTGGTCGAGATCCATCGCGCCCATCACCGAGCGGATGTTGGTCATGGTCAGCGTCACGATCGCCTGGTTGAGGTTCGCCACCTCGTAGCTCGCCTTGGCGGCATCGAACACCTGATAGAAAGTGACGCCGTCCACGGTGACGGTCGCGTTGTCCTTGGTGATAACCTCCTGCTTGGGAATTTCGATCACCTGCTCCATCATGTTCATCTTGCGTCCGACGCGGTCGATATAGGGCACGATAAGATTGAGACCGGGATCGAGCGTCCGCGTGTACTTGCCGAACCGTTCGATGGTCCAGTCGTAGCCTTGCGGCACGGTCTTGACGCCGGCCAGCAGCGTCAGGATCACAAGCGCCACGAACACAATCGCGAAAATATCGAACCCGGTCATGAAAATCTCCGCAGGGGGACCGCCTTCTGAGACGCGGGAGGCGGTGAGTTGCCGGTTGGTCGCCGCTCAAAGATGTATGGTTCGATTGGCGAAAAACGAGGCGGTGACGAAGCACCGTCATTCCGGAAGCCGCGGAGCGGCTATCCGGAGTCCAATAATCAAATGAGGCATTCGATCTGGCCGGATTCCGGGTTCGGCGCCCCGCCCCGCCTCGGAATGACGATCTATTCTAAATCCAGCCCTGAAGCTCGCGCAGCACCAGCTTCCGGATCACGTCCATGCCGGGATCGCTGTCGTTCAGGCAGGGAATCGCAGCAAACTCCTCGCCTCCGTTGTGGCGGAAGATATGCGCATTCTCCTGCGCGATTTCCTCCAGCGTCTCCAGACAATCGGCCGAGAAGCCCGGCGTGACGATGGCCAGGCGCTTCACGCCGTCCTTCGCCAATTTCTCGACGGTCTTGTCGGTGTAGGGCTGCAGCCACTCGTCGAAACCGAAGCGCGACTGGAACGTCAGCATCAGTTTGGATGCATCGAGTCCCATCCGCTTGCGCAGCGCCTCGGTGGTCGCGACGCACTGCCCCTGATAGGGATCGCCCTTTTCGATATAGGCCTGCGGCATGCCGTGGAACGACGCCATGATGATCTCGGGCGTGAACGGCAGCGAGGCAAGATGCTTCTCGATCGAAACCGCAAGCGCGTCGATATAATCGGGATCGTCGTAATATGGCGGCGTCACCCGCAGCGTCGGCTGCGCGCGCATGTCGCTCAGCACGCGGAATGCCTCGTCACACACGGTGGCGGAGGTCGCCGCCGAATATTGCGGATAGAGCGGCACCACCAGCAGCCTGTCGCAACCCTGCGCCGTCAGCGCCGCGATGCGCGACTGCATCGAGGGATTGCCATAGCGCATCGCCCAGTCGACGACGACATGACCGTGATCGGCAACCGCAGCCGCGAGCTTGTCGGACTGCGCGCGCGTGATGGTCTTGATCGGCGACTCGTTCTGCTCGGTGTTCCAGATCTTCAGGTAGTCGAGCGCCTTGCGGCGTGGGCGCGTGTTCAGAATGATGCCGTTCAGCACCAGCTTCCAGACCAGGCCCTGCTTCTCGATGACGCGCGGATCGGACAAAAATTCCTTCAGATAGACCCGCACGCCGCGAGCGTCGGCGGTATCCGGCGTGCCGAGGTTGACGAGCAAAACGCCAACGCGTCCGCGCGGCGCACCCGCCGCGGTCCTGGCTCTTTCGATAGGAATAACGGCCGTCATACCGACTGGATTCGCGCGCCTGCCCGATCTTGTCAAGCCCGCGCATCTGCCGGTACTGTCTTCGAAACTGCCCGCGAAGGGAATTGCCATGACGGTCGCCGAGTGGTGCGTCTTCGGCGCGGTCGTCCTGTACCTCGTCACGATCGTGCCGTTCAAGGCGATGGGGTCTCCCGGCTTCGACAACGCCCGTCCGCGCGACCCCGATTTCTACGCCGATCCGCTGCGCGCCCGCGGCCTCGGGGCGCACCTGAACGGTATCGAGGCTTTTCCGTTTTTCGCGGCGGCCGTGCTGCTTGCGGAATTCCGCGCCGCTCCCCAGCATCTGATCGACGAACTGGCGGTCCTGTTCCTGATCGTCCGCGCCGCTTACGTTTTCACCTATATCGGCGACCGGCCGACGCTGCGCTCGATCCTCTGGGGCCTCGGCTTTGCGATCAACACCGCGATCTTCTTCCTGCCCGTGATCGGGCGCTGGCTGGCTTGACCCCCGCCAATCAAGCGACAGTCACCTGCGTCTTCACCGAATTGGCGATGAAGCAGGTCTCATGCGCCTCATGGTGCAGTTGCGCGAGCCGCCCCGCGTCCGGCGCCTCACCCGACCACGCGATCTCGGGCTTCAGGGTCACCCGCGTGACCGCCTGACGGCCGGGGGCGATCTCTTCCATCACACCCTCGGCATGATCGCGGTAGGAGGTGATATTGAAGCCCGCGAGCCGCGCCAGATGCAGGAACGTCAGCATGTGGCAGTTCGACAGGGCAGCGACCAGCATTTCCTCGGGATCGACGGCAGCCTTGACCGCCCATTTGCCGACCACATGCGGCGAGGCCGAAGCCGGCACGGTGATGCCACCATCGAAACTCACGGTGTGGCCGCGGCTGTAGCGGCCGCTGCGAAAGTCATCGCCGGGCGCGAGCGTCCAGTCGATGTCGGCGGTGTATGTGGCCATGGCTGCTCCCTGAGGCGTTGCCTGTTCCGACTGAGCCGGCCCGGCTTCCAGGCGCGTCATGTTCGGACTTGATACGGGCATCAATCCAGAAAGGAGGATGGATTGCCGGGTCATAGGCGAGCGAAGCGACGCCGTCCTTCGAACGGCTATGGGCGAGCGATGCGACGCCGTCCTTCGAACGGCTATGCCCGGCAGTGACGAATGCCAAAGACGCTTTCCTCAAAATCAGGTCCTACGCTGCTTGCGGCGTCTCGAGCAATCCGCGACGGCGCAGCAGCGCGTCGGCCTCCGGCTTGCGGCCGCGGAACGCGACATAGGCCTCTTCGGGATCGCGCGAGCCGCCCGACGAATAGATGTCGTCATGCAGCCGCTTTGCGGTCGCCGGATCAAAGATGTCGCCGGCCTCCTCGAAGGCGCCGAAGGCGTCGGCGTCCATCACCTCCGACCACATATAGCTGTAATAGCCTGCGGCATAGTGATCTCCGGAGAAGATGTGGCCGAACTGGGTCGGGCGATGCCGCATCGCGATTTCCGCCGGCATCCCGATCTTGTCCAGTTCCGCGCGCTCGAAAGCCCCGACATCGCGAACCGCCGACGCCGGCTGGCTGTGGAACTCCAGGTCCATCAGCGCCGAGGCGACGAATTCCACCGTGGCGAAGCCCTGATTGAATTGCCGCGCGGCGAGGAACCGCCTGAGCAGATCGTCGGGCAACGGTTCGCCGGTCCGGTAGTGCCTGGCGAATTGCTGCAACACTTGCGGCTGCTCCTGCCAGTGCTCGTAGAGCTGCGAGGGCAATTCGACGAAATCGGTGAACACGCTGGTGCCGGACAGCGAGGGATAGGTGACGTTCGAGAGCATGCCGTGCAAGCCATGGCCGAACTCGTGGAACAGGGTGCGCGCATCGTCCGGAGACAGCAGCGCCGGCTCCCCCTCGGAGCCTTTTGTGAAGTTGCAGACGTTCACGATCTGCGGCGCGACGTCGCCGTCGAGCTTCTGCTGGTCGCGCAACGACGTCATCCACGCGCCGGACCGCTTCGAGGCCCGCGCGAAGTAATCCCCGTAGAACAGCGCCTGATGCCTGCCGGCGGCATCCTTCACCTCCCAGACCCGGACATCGGGATGCCAGACCGGGACATCCTTGCGCTCGGAGAAGGTAAGGCCAAACAGCCGATGTGCGCAGTCGAAGGCGGCGGCGATCATGCCCTCCAGCGTCAGATACGGCTTGATCGCATCGTCGTCGAAGTCGGCGCGAATCTGCCGCAGCTTCTCGGCATAATAACGCCAGTCCCATGGCGCGAGGGTGAAGTTGCCGCCCTCCTTTGCGATCAGGTCCTGCAAGGCGTCGCGGTCTGCGAGTGCACGTTCGCGCGCCGGTTTCCAGACCCGCTCCAGAAGGTTGCGGGCGGCTTCCGACGTCCGCGCCATGGAGTCCTCGAAGCGATAGGCGGCGAAAGTCGGGTAGCCCAGGAGCTTTGCCCGCTCCTCGCGAAGCGCGAGGATTTCCGGGATCACGGCATTGTTGTCATGGGCGTTGCCGTTATCGCCGCGGGCGGTGAAGGCCTTGTAGACCTTTTCGCGCAGGTCGCGCCGACGCGAGCTCTTGAGGAACGGCTCGACAGACGAACGCGAGGTGGTGACGACTGCCTTGCCGGAGAGCCCGCGCTCTTCGGCGGCGGTGCGCGCCGCAGCAACGAAGCTGTCGGGCAGGCCGTCGAGATCATCCTCGCCGAGTTCGAGGAACCAGGCCTGTTCGTCGCCGAGCAGATTGTGGCTGAAGGTGGTGCCGAGCTGCGCGAGACGTTCGTTGATCTCGGCCATCCGCGCCTTGGCGGCCTCATCGAGGCCCGCGCCGGCACGGTGGAAGCGGATATAGATGCGTTCCAGCAAGCGCGACTGCTCCGCCGTGAGGCCGAGCGATGCGCGATTTTCATGAATCTGCGCGATGCGGCCGAACAGCACCGCATTCATCATGATCGGGTTCCAGTGCCGCGCCATCCGCAACGAGACGTCCTTGTCGATCTTGAGCAGCGCTGGATTGGAGTGCGCCGACACCAGGCCATCAAACACCGCCGACACCTTCGCGAGCAGCTTGCCGGAGCGCTCCAGCGCGGTGACGGTATTGGCGAAGTCCGGCGCGGAGGGATCGTGAGTGATGGCAGCGATCTCGGCGGCATGATCGGCGAACGCCTGCTCGAAGGCGGGCAGGAAGTGTTCAGGCGCGAACTCCCCGAACGGCGGGGTCTGGAAGGGGGTCTGCCACGCCTGCAACAGCGGGTTGTCCGAGGTGAAAGCCGAAGGCGGCGAGTGAGGCGTGTCTGACATGAGGCTCCTGCTTTTGCCTTTGCCGTCGCCGCACATTTTGCCGCTATCCGCAAGGCATCGACACTATAACACGCGATGCGACCTTTTTGGTCCATTGACGCTTGCCGCGGGCGGCATTTTCGGAGAGATTGCCGTCGATAACAGGACCTCTGATGATGAGTTCGCAACCCTCTGCTTCCACCTCGCGCCAGATCGTCTGGCCGAGCGTCATCACCGTCATCTCGGCGGCAATTCTGATCGGCGCGGAAGTGTTCGGCGCGGCGTTCGCCGGCGGCTGGGCGCTTGCCATTCTGTTCGGGCTCAGCGAAATCGAGGCGCACATCCTCCAGGCGGTGCTGTTCGTGATCGGCGTGTTCGTGATGATCAACTTCATCCGGGCCGCCCAGCGCGTCGAACCCTTCGTGCGTCGCAGGTGAGGGAAACCGCTGCGGCACAGGGCTAACCTGCTCGCCTGCAAGCGCGCATATCTTACACTTCGTTAAACAATCTAAACATCCGTTCATCTTCGATGCGCGCCTGCGCGTCAAATCGACCGCATCGTGCAGAAAGCACGCTCCGCAGCAAAAAAATTCTTGCGAAGCCCGGTCAAAAGACATATCTCCGCTTCTGCCCAATTTCGCACGTGCCTGTGGTCGTGTGTCAGTCGGTAGGTATCCGGACAAGAGGCCGGACAGCCGCCAAGGGTGAAGTCGCCGAGGGTCGCTCAGGTCGGTTCAATCGATCGAGACTGAGAGGCCAGCATCTCTCTCCAGGGATGCCGTCGAAGGTGCTTCGCTCCTTGCAACCGTGACTGGCAGCCGGAGGCGAACCGGCGCACCCCGCTCTCAACGGGGGACGCGACTTAAAGCAACGACGGAACGGGCTTTTTT
>NZ_MKSM01000075.1 GCF_001897285.1 Nitrobacter sp. 62-23 | reverse complement strand
CCGACAGCATGAACCAGCGCGCGGTGTCGGCGCCGTAGCTGCCGATGATGTCGTCGGGGTCGACGGTGTTGCGCTTGGACTTCGACATCTTCTCGACCGCGCCGATGCTGATCTCCTCGCCCGAGGCGATCAGGCTGGCGCGGCGGCCGTTGCCGGCGACTTCGATCTTCACTTCGTCGGGGGAGGCCCAGCCGCCGTCGGCCTTGCGGTAGGTCTCGTGCACCACCATGCCTTGGGTGAACATGCCCTTGAAGGGCTCGTCCATGTCGACATGGCCGGTTGCTTTCATCGCGCGGGTGAAGAAGCGCGAATAGAGCAGGTGCAGGATCGCGTGCTCGACGCCGCCGATGTACTGGTCGACCGGCATCATGCGGTTGGCGATCGCGGGCGTGGTCGGCGCGGTCTCGTTCCACGGGTCTGTGAAGCGCGCGAAATACCAGGACGAGTCCACGAAGGTGTCCATGGTGTCGGTTTCGCGCGTGGCCTTGGCCCCGCACTTCGGGCAGACGACGTGCTTCCATGTCGGATGATGGTCGAGCGCGTTGCCGGGCTTGTCGAAGGTGACATCCTCAGGCAGCGTGACCGGCAGGTCCGTCTCCGGCACCGGCACCACGTCGCACTTCGGACAATGGATCACCGGGATCGGACATCCCCAGTAGCGCTGGCGCGAGATGCCCCAGTCGCGCAGGCGGAAATTCACCTTGCGCTCGGCGACCGGCATGTTGCCGCGCATCTCGCCTTCCAGCCGCTTGGCGACCTCTTCCTTCGCCGCATCGGCGGTCATGCCGTCGAGGAAGCGGGAGTTGATCATCCGCCCGTCGCCGTCGTAAGCCGTGTCGGTGATGACGAAGCTCGCGGGGTCCTGTCCCTCGGGGCAGACCACCGGCGTGTTGCCGAGCCCGTATTTGTTGACGAAGTCGAGGTCGCGCTGATCGTGGGCCGGGCAGCCGAAGATGGCGCCGGTGCCGTATTCCATCAGGATGAAGTTGGCGACATAGACCGGCAGAGCCCACGCCGCGTCGAACGGATGAATGGCGCGGATGCCGGTGTCGAAGCCCATCTTCTCCGCGGTGTCGATCTCGGCCTGCGCGGTGCCGCGCCGCTTGCACTCGGCGATGAATTCGGCGAGCGCGGGATTGTCTTTCGCCGCCGACTGCGCCAGCGGATGATCCGGCGCGATCGCCATGAACTTCGCGCCGAACAAGGTGTCGGGACGCGTGGTGAAAATCTTCAGCTCGCTCTCACCGTTCGGCGTGGTCGCGGCGTCGAGCGCGAAGCGGACCAAGAGGCCCTCGGAGCGGCCGATCCAGTTGCGCTGCATCAGCCGCACCTTGTCGGGCCAGCGATCGAGCCTGTCGAGGGCGTCGAGCAATTCCTGCGCGTATTTCGTGATCTTGAAGACCCACTGGTTCATCTCGCGCTGCTCGACCACGGCGCCGGAGCGCCAGCCGCGGCCGTCGATCACCTGCTCGTTGGCGAGCACGGTCATGTCGACCGGATCCCAGTTGATCTTGCGCTTCTCGCGCTCGGCGAGACCGGCGCGCAGGAAGTCCAGGAACATCTTCTGCTGGTGCTTGTAATAGGACGGGTCGCAGGTCGCGAATTCCCGCGCCCAGTCGAGCGACAGCCCGATCGAGCGGAGCTGCTTTTTCATCGCGGCAATGTTGTCGTAGGTCCACGCCTTGGGCGCAACCTTGCGCTCGATCGCGGCGTTCTCGGCGGGCAGGCCGAAGGCGTCCCAGCCCATCGGGTGCAGCACGTTGTAGCCCTTTGCGCGCATGTAGCGGGCGATCACGTCGCCGAGGGTGTAGTTGCGGACATGGCCGATGTGGATCCGCCCGGACGGATAGGGGAACATCTCCAGCACGTAGTATTTTTCGCGCGGGTCGTCGTTTTTGGTCGCGAAGATCGCCTGCCTGTCCCACTCGGCTTGCCAGCGCGGTTCGGCGTCACGGGCGTT
>NZ_MKSM01000074.1:18049-18598 GCF_001897285.1 Nitrobacter sp. 62-23 | reverse complement strand
CGGTGATGCCGCGCTCGTGCGCGGCGACGACATCGATATTGTCGACGCCGTTGCCGAACTGCGCGATCAGCCTCAGCTTGCAGTCCGGTTGATTCAGCACGGCCGCGGTGATGTCGTCGGTCACGGTGGAGACAAGGATATCCG
Source organism: Nitrobacter sp. 62-23 (assembly GCF_001897285.1). Lineage (GTDB taxonomy): Bacteria > Pseudomonadota > Alphaproteobacteria > Rhizobiales > Xanthobacteraceae > Nitrobacter. The sequence continues at coordinate 18,454 of NZ_MKSM01000074.1, read as the reverse complement.
CAGAGCGGACGGCGTCGATGAGCTGTTCCGGCGTCATCGGTTGGTCGTCGAGATTGAGCCGCGCGTCGAACAGTTCGCGCATGCGGGTCTCGATCGAATCCGGCAGCTTGCGCGTGACGACAACCAGAGGCTTCTTCTTCGCCGACATCTCTTGCCCTCTAGTGTTGCGCTTTTGCGGTTTTCGAATCGGCTCCGATGCAACGGCGCAATCCGGCGAATTCAGGTTCGATCGACGGACCGTTCAGTTCCCGTTAACCCGCTTGTTCGAAACTGCGGCCGCCTGCAGATCTCAACGTCTGTCACCCTTGGTTTCCCCGGGTCGCTTGCACGCCGTGCAGTTTCCCGGGCTCCCCGGTCGCCGGGTGCCTGGTCCTCTCTAGCAGAAGGCCGGGCCAAGACAAGAAC
>NZ_MKSM01000074.1:0-18042 GCF_001897285.1 Nitrobacter sp. 62-23 | reverse complement strand
GGGGGGGGGGGGCGAGTGATGATGGTGAAACAGCTTTTCATGTCCATGGCGTGCGCCGCCGCGATGCTCGGTGCGGTCGGCATCGAAGCCGCCAACGCCAAGGACTCCGCGCTGTCCACGAGCGGGCTTCCGATTCCGCGTTATGTCAGCCTGAAATCAGATCATGTGAACGTCCGCGCCGGACCGACCAAGGACAACGACGTTGCCTGGATCTATACCAAGGCCGGGCTCCCCGTCGAAATCACGGCCGAATTCGAGAACTGGCGCCGCATCCGCGATTCGGAAGGCGCCGAGGGGTGGGTCTATCACTCGCTGTTGTCCGGCCGCCGCACCGCGGTCGTCACGATGAAGGCCAAGGATGATTTAGCGCCGCTATATGACAGCGCCGATATCCAGAGCGCGGTAGCGGCCCGCCTGCAGGCCGGCGTCGTGGCGCAGGTCAAGCACTGCGCAACGGGGTGGTGCCATATCGCGGGGGACGGCTTTGACGGCTGGATCCAGCAGCAGCGCCTCTGGGGCGTCTACGCCGACGAGAAGATCAATTAGACGTCCGCCCTGAGCATAAGGCACTCGCTCTCCGCGACCAGAACGTCATGCATTCGCGAAAGCGGAGTATCCGGCACGTCGCGTTTTCCGCTTTCGTCCAATGTCCTGGAAACACTGGGCCACCCGTCTTCGCGGGTGGTGACGGCTTGAATGTGGGATGTCGGTCCTTGAAGAAGATCAGCGCTTCTTGCGCAGCCGCACCACCATGTCGATACGGCTGATTTCGTAACCCTCCGGCACGGTCGGCATTTTTTGCAACACCAGATGCGGATCCGGGATGTCGACCAGCTCGTGATTGTTTTCGAGATAGAAGTGGTGGTGCGAGGTGACGTTGGTATCGAAATACGTCTTGGTGCCGTCGACGCTGACCTGCCGCAGCAGCCCGGCGTCGGTCAACTGGTTGAGCGTATTGTAAACCGTGGCGAGCGAGACCGGAACCTTGGCGATGGTCGCTTCTTCGTAAAGCATTTCCGCCGTGAGATGGCGCGCGCCCTTGCCGAACAGCAGCCAGCCCAGCGCCATACGCTGCCGGGTCGGGCGCAGCCCAACTGATTGCAGCATTTCATTGACGTCGTGCCACGGGCAGCCCGTCAGCGTCGGCTGCCGTCCGTGACCGATCGCCGCAACATCGCGGTCTTCCTCGGTCACCATCACGATGTTCTCGTTCATACTCACGCCATGCACCTGAAAATGCCCACCACCACATACTGAAGTGGTTCCACTCAGCACTATAGAAAAGAAGGGACGTAGATGCAAGTTTTTCGCAACTAGAACGACTCAAAACTGACAGCGGCGCCCGCAAGCGGCAGCGGCCACCGGGCGTGATGATTCCGGAATCTGTAAATTTATCAGTTGCTTCCTTTTGTGCCGAGGATCTGGCATTGGCCGGTCTTTGCTTGCGAGGCCGTCATGCGGGCTCCTGATTTGGGCCGGGCGCGGATCGCAAGGCGTCGGCGCGCCGATTTCCGACGCCTGAATCGAAACCTGTGCGCGGACGGGGGCCTTTTGCGAATCAAAGCGTGCGAATCCAACGCGTCCTCGCTTTGCCCCCCTCCTGACCCTGTGATAGAGAGCCCGCGGCGCCGATCCAGGAACCGGCGTATGTCTCAGGCGCAAGCCACACGTTTCGCGCGCCTCGCGAAGCGTCATTCCTCGATGAGAAAGGCCAGACAGCATGCAGGACCGGCGCAGCAGCTACGATTATGAGGGTTTGCTGGCTTGCGGCCGGGGCGAACTGTTCGGACCTGGAAATGCCCAGTTGCCGTTGCCGCCGATGCTGATGTTCGACCGGATCACCGAGATCAACGACCATGGCGGGGAGTTCGGCAAGGGGCTGATCCGCGCCGAACTCGACGTGAAACCCGATCTCTGGTTCTTCGGCTGCCACTTCAAGGGCGATCCGGTCATGCCGGGCTGCCTCGGCCTCGATGCGCTGTGGCAGATGGTCGGATTTTATCTCGGCTGGACCGGCGGCGAAGGCCGTGGCCGCGCGCTCGGTCTTGGTGATCTGAAGTTCACCGGCCAAGTGCTGCCTCATGTCCGCAAGGTCGTATACAATGTCGACATCAAGCGCGTGATGCGCTCGAAACTGGTGCTCGGGATCGCGGACGGATGGCTTTCCGCCGACGACGATATTATCTATCGCGCGAACGACCTGAAGGTCGGCCTGTTCAAGCAGGACGCCGCGCCGGCTGCATGAGAGCCCACGATGATGAATGAGGGACGGCTCCGGCCGATCGGCGTGGGCTTCGGTTTTTTGACGGGGATGCCTTCATGAGACAGCGTAACCAGAGGGCGAGGAGATCATGAGGCGGGTTGTCGTCACGGGGATGGGCATTGTCTCGTCCATCGGAAACAACACTCAGGAAGTGCTGTCGAGCCTGTACGAGGCCAAGTCCGGCATCACGCGCGCGGAGAAGTATGCCGAACTCGGTTTCCGCTCGCAGGTGCAGGGCGCGCCGACGCTCAACCCGGCGGACGTGGTCGATCGCCGCGCGATGCGCTTCCTGGCGGAGGGGGCAGCCTGGAATCACGTCGCGATGGAGCAGGCGATCCGCGACTCGGGGCTGGAGCCCGGTGACATCTCCAACGAGCGCACCGGGATCATCATGGGCTCCGGCGGCCCGTCCGCGCGCACGATCGTGGAAGCGGCCGACATCACCCGCAGCAAGGGACCGAAACGCGTCGGTCCGTTCGCGGTGCCCAAGGCGATGTCGTCCACCGCATCGGCGACACTCGCAACATGGTTCAAGATCAAGGGCGTCAACTATTCGATTTCGTCGGCCTGCGCGACCTCCAATCACTGCATCGGCAATGCCTACGAGACCATTCAGATCGGCAAGCAGGACATCGTTTTCGCCGGCGGCTGCGAGGAGCTTGACTGGTCGCTGTCGGTGCTGTTCGACGCCATGGGCGCGATGTCCTCGAAATACAACGACACGCCGGCGACGGCCTCGCGGGCCTATGACGTCAGCCGCGACGGCTTCGTGATCGCCGGTGGGGCCGGCGTGGTGGTGCTGGAGGAACTCGAACACGCCAAGGCCCGCGGCGCGCGCATCTATGGCGAGGTCGTCGGCTACGGCGCGACGTCGGACGGCTACGACATGGTCGCGCCGTCGGGCGAGGGCGCCGAGCGCTGCATGAGGATGGCGATGTCGACGGTCAAGACCAAGGTCGATTACATCAACCCGCACGCGACCTCGACGCCGGCCGGCGATCCGCCGGAAATCGAGGCGATTCGCAAGGTGTTCGGCACCGGCGAGACCTGTCCGCCGATTTCCGCCACCAAGTCACTGACGGGCCACTCGCTCGGCGCGACCGGCGTGCAGGAAGCGATCTATTCGCTGCTGATGATGAATAACGGCTTTATCTGCGAAAGCGCCAATATCACGGAACTCGATCCGGTGTTCGCGGACATGCCGATCGTGCGTAAGCGTATCGACAACGCCAAAATTGGGGCGGTGATGTCGAATTCATTCGGATTCGGCGGCACCAACGCCACGCTGGTGTTCAAACGACTGGATGCTTGATCTGTTTGTGCGGCTTCTCGCAAGAGCGGCGGTCGCAGTATCGATTTCGTAAAGACCGGGCTGAAGCGCAAAGCATGTCTCGCGCGGATGGTCGGCCATCCAAATCTTCCAACATATCCACGTCGCAACGGCGTGGATGCCCGGCTTGGGGCGGGCAGGACGGAGTCTCGCATGACACACCTGATGCAAGGCAAGCGCGGCCTGATCATGGGGGTCGCCAACGACCACTCGATCGCCTGGGGCATCGCCAAGACGCTGGCCGCGCACGGCGCGGATCTGGCCTTCACCTACCAGGGCGAGGCGCTGGCCAAGCGGGTCAGGCCGCTGGCCGAATCGGTCGGCGCGAGCCTGGTGCTGCCGTGCGATGTCGAGGACATCGCCTCGGTCGACAAGGTATTCGCCGATATTGGCAAGGCCTGGGGCAAGATGGATTTCCTGGTCCACGCCATCGCGTTCTCCGACAAGAGCGAACTGAACGGCCGCTACGCCGACACCACGCGCGAGAATTTCACGCGAACCATGCTGATCTCCTGTTTCGCCTTCACCGAGGCCGCCAAACGCGCTGCCGCGCTGATGCCGGACGGCGGCAGCATGCTCACGCTGACTTACAACGGCGGCGACCGCGCGATGCCGAACTACAACGTGATGGGCGTGGCCAAGGCGGGGCTCGAAGCATCGGTGCGCTATCTGGCAGTCGATTTCGGCGGGCAGAACATCCGCGTGAATGCCATTTCCGCCGGCCCGATCCGCACGCTCGCCGGCGCGGGCATCGGTGATGCGCGCTTCATGTTCGCGTTCCAGCAGAAGCATTCGCCGCGGCGGCGCGGCGTCAGTCTCGAGGAACTCGGCGGCGCCGGGCTCTATTTATTGTCGGATTTGTCCGGCGGGGTCACCGGCGAGATTCATTTTGTCGATTCCGGCTACAACATCATCGCGATGCCGCAGCCGGACGCACTGCGCAGCGAAGGCATGGGCAACGGAACATCGAACGACGCGGCGAAGTAAAACAGCGGATCGCTCGGAAACGCTTCGCCGCAGGCTTTCGTCTCACTGCACGACCTCGCCGTGCTGGGTGAGGTCAAGGCCTTCGCGCTCGCTGTCGCCAGTGACGCGCAGGCCGATCGCCGCCTTGACGGCGAGCAGGATGATCAGCGTTGCGATAACGTCGTAAGCGACAGTGGCGAGGATGCCGTAGATCTGGACCATCACCTGATGGGCGTTGCCGTCGATCAGCCCCGCGCCGGCCTTGTTGATGGCGGTGCGGGCGAACACGCCGGTGAGCAGCGCGCCGATGATGCCGCCGACGCCGTGGACGCCGAACGCGTCGAGGCTGTCGTCGTAGCCCATCATGTGCTTGAGACCCGTCGCGCCCCAGTAGCAGCCGACGCCGGCGACAGCGCCGATCACCAGCGCGCCGGTCGGATCGACGAAGCCCGAGGCCGGGGTGATGGCGACCAAACCGCCGACCGCGCCGGAGCAGATGCCGAGCACGCTCGGCTTGCCGCGCAGGCCCCATTCCACGGCCATCCAGGCCAGCGCCGCGGCGGCGGTCGCGATCTGGGTCGCCGCCATCGCCATGCCGGCCTGTCCGCCCGCGGTGACCGCCGACCCGGCGTTGAAGCCGAACCAGCCGACCCATAGCAGCGACGCGCCGATCACGGTCAGCACCAGGTTGTGCGGCGCCATGTTCTCGCTGCCGTAGCCCTTGCGCTTGCCGAGCACCAGCGCGCAGACGAGGCCCGCCACGCCGGCGTTGATATGCACCACGGTGCCGCCTGCGAAATCGAGCACGCCGAGACCGCCGAGGAAACCGCCGCCCCAGACCCAGTGCGCGATCGGCGCATAGACCAACAGCGACCACAGGCCCATGAACCACATCATCGCCGAGAACTTCATGCGATCGGCGATCGCGCCGCAGATCAGCGCGGGAGTGATGATCGCGAACGTCATCTGGAAGCACATGAACACCGATTCCGGAATCGTCGGCGCGGCGCTGGCGACGGAGTCGGTGCTCATGCCGATCAGCAGCATGCGCGAGAAGCCGCCGATAAAATTCGTGCCTTCGGTGAAGGCAAAGCTGTAGCCGATCACCATCCACAGCACGGTGACGAGACAGGTGATAGCGAAACTCTGCATTACCGTGGCGAGCACGTTCTTCTTGCGCACCATGCCGCCATAGAACAAAGCGAGGCCGGGGATCGTCATCATCAGCACCAGCGCGGTGGAGGTCAGCATCCACGCGGTGTCGCCCGAATCGATTTTGGGCGGAGGCGTTGCAGCAGCCGGAGCGGCGGTCTGGGCCAGCGCGGCGTCGGCGAAGGCCGCGAGAAAGGCTGCGCCCGAAATCGCTGCGATGGCCAGTCCCGCGCGGGCCGGGCGTTCGAACCTCATGTGGTTTACTCCTGATTGAGAAAAGGTGAGCGCCGGATCAGATCGCTTCGGCATCAAGATCCCCGGTGCGGATGCGAAGCGCGTGCTCGAGGTCGAGGACGAAAATCTTGCCGTCGCCGATCCTGCCGGTCCGCGCGGTCGAGGCGATGGCTTCGATGACCGCATCGAGCTGGGCGGAATTGACCGCGACCTCGATCTTGACCTTCGGCAGGAAGCTCACCGCATATTCCGCGCCGCGATAGATTTCGGTATGGCCCTTCTGGCGGCCGTATCCCCTGACCTCCGTCACGGTCAGACCGCGCACGCCGATCGCGGTCAGGGCATCGCGGACCTCTTCGAGCTTGAAGGGCTTGATGATCGCCATAACGATTTTCATGTGTCCGGTTCCCGCTTGGGGCTCGGCCGCGCCGGGACAGGGTCGCGGCGCGGGCACAGCCGGACTCATGGAAATCAAATGTCGTGCCAACTCGGTAGGATGCTGCGAATCCGGGAGTTTTCGCTCTGCGCCCGGCGCGGCGGATGTCGCGAGGTGAGGTCGCGCCTAAAAACTAGCCTGTTATGCTCAAAGCAGGAGCAGCAGCGGCTGCCGACAGAATGCTGCCGGCCCAGCACGCGACGTTCGGGGAACGAAGTCACATCCTCAGAGCGCGTCCTCGTCGGTCTCGCCGGTGCGGATGCGCAAAGCGTGATCGACAGGAATCACAAAAATCTTGCCGTCGCCGATCTGCCCGGTGCGCGAGGCCGTGGTGATGGCCTCAACGGTTTTGTCCGCTAGCTCCGACGGCACCGCGACCTCGATCCGCAGCTTGGGAAGAAAATTCACCACATACTCCGCACCGCGATAAATCTCGGTATGTCCCTTCTGGCGGCCGTAGCCCTTGACCTCGGCCACGGTCATGCCGTGCACGCCGAGTTCGGTCAGCGCCTGGCGGACCTCCTCAAGTTTGAAGGGTTTGATGATGGCGACGACGAGTTTCATAAGCGCTCATCCGCTCGGTGGACCGTTCAAATTGGCACGGCCAAGTCTGACACCTTTCCGTGCAAACCGCACAAAAAACTTGCAGGGCGGACGAAAAACATGCGTACGAGGTGAAGGGCCGGGGCACGAAGCCTCAGCGCCGCTCGCGCACCGAGCCTTCCTGCGCGACGGACGCGACAAGCGTGCCGTCGCGCTTGAAGATCAACCCGCGGGCGAGGCCGCGTCCACTTTGTGCGCTCGGCGAATCCTGCGCGTAGAGCAGCCATTCGTCGGCGCGGAACGGGCGGTGAAACCACATCGCGTGATCGAGCGAGGCCGCCATTATCCGCTTGTCGAACAAGGTGCGGCCGTAGCGCGCCATCACCGCATCCAATAGCGCGAAGTCCGACGCATAGGCGAGCGCGCACATATGCAGCGCCGGATTGTCGGGAAGTTCCGCTGCAGCGCGAATCCAGATATGGACGCGGCCGTCGGCGATCGTCTCCCCGAAGTAGCGGTTGAGTTCGACCGGGCGCAGTTCGATCGGGCGGTCGGATTCGTAATAGCGGCGGATGAACTCCGGCATCTCCTTGAACATCGGCTGCCTGGCGAACTCCTCCGGCGAGAGATCCTCCGGCGGCGGCACGTCGGGCATGGGGTCCTGATGGTCGAACGCGCCCTCCTCGTCCACATGGAACGACACCATGATCGAGAAGATGGCGCGGCCGTGCTGGATCGCCGTGACGCGCCGCGTCGAATAGCTCTTGCCGTCGCGCAGCCGCTCCACCTCGTAGATGATCGGCACGGCGGGATCGCCAGGCAGGATGAAGTAGCAATGCAGCGAATGCGGCAGGCGGCCTTCGACGGTGCGGCAGGCCGCGACCATCGCCTGTCCGATCACCTGCCCGCCGAACACCCGCTGCCAGCTCGTCTTCGGGCTGGTGCCGCGGAACAGGTTTTCCTCGATCGGCTCAAGATCGAGGATTGAGATCAGGTCGACCAGGCTTTTGGACATCGGAATGCCTTCCATTGGGACCGTCGTCGCGGACGAGGCGAAGCTCGAACCGGGATTGCGGGTCCGCGTGCAGGTGTCCGGGCCGGAACGGCCGTTCGCGCTCCGCGTTTGGTGAACGTGTTTCGCCCGGCTATAGTGCCAGCGCAAGAAGGTCAGGCGTACCATGACGACACAACAGAGCATTGTCATCTGCGGGGGCGCGTTCGCGGGGCTGGCGCTGGCGCTGGCGCTGCGCCAGGGGTTGGGAGCTGAGGTCCCGATCGTCGTTGCCGACCCCATGCTGGCGAACCGGCCGAGCCGCGATCCGCGCGCCACCGCCATCGTCGCCGCCTGCCGCCGCCTGTTCGAGGCGCTCGGGGTTTGGGACGAGGTCGCCGGCACCGCGCAGCCGATCCTCGACATGGTGGTGACGGATTCGAAGCTCGAGGACGCCACCCGCCCGGTGTTCCTGACCTTTGCCGGCAATGTCGAACCCGGCGAGCCGTTCGCGCACATGGTCGAGAACCGTTATCTGATCGAAGCGCTGGCATCGCGCGCGGAAGCCGCGGGCGTCGACCTGCGTGCCACGGCGGTGACGGCAAACGAGACGCGGCCCGGCGGCGTCGCGGTCTCGCTCGCCGACGGCTCGACCATCGACGCGAGCCTGCTGGTCGCGGCCGACGGCGCGCGTTCAAAACTGCGCGAGCGCGCCGGCATCGCCACCCACGGCTGGGACTATGATCAGTCCGGCATCGTCGTCACCGTGGGCCATGAGCGCGATCATCACGGCCGCGCCGAAGAACATTTTCTTCCTGCGGGTCCGTTCGCGATCCTGCCGCTGACGGGCCGGCGCTCGTCGCTGGTGTGGACCGAGAAACGAGCCGACGCCGCGCGCATCGTCGCGCTTGCCGAAGACGAATTTCACGCCGAGCTGGAGCAGCGCTTCGGCCTGCAGCTCGGCGAGATCAAGGCGCTCGACAAGCCGCGCGCCTTTCCGCTTCAGTATTTCGTCGCGCGCTCGTTCATCGCCGAGCGGCTGGCGCTGGTCGGCGACGCCGCGCATGTGATCCACCCGATCGCGGGACAGGGCCTGAACCTCGGACTGAAGGACGTCGCCGCGCTGGCGGAAAGCGTGGTCGACGCGGTCAGGCTCGGCATCGATCCGGGGCAGGCCGACGTGCTCGAGCGCTATCAGCGCTGGCGGCGCTTCGACACCATGGCGATGGGCCTTGCCACCAACACGCTCAACGTTCTGTTCTCGAACGAATCGACGCTGCTGCGCGGCGTGCGCGACCTCGGGCTCGGGCTGGTCGACCGCATGCCGCCTTTGAAGAACGCATTCATCCGCCAGGCCGCCGGACTGACCGGCGAAGTGCCGCGACTGTTGAAGGGCGAGGCGTTGTAGGGGGGCGACCGCCAGTCCCCCATTCACCCGCACTCCAAGTGGGAAAACATGCCCTCGCGCCGATGGTTAATCGCGTCTTAACCTCGCCGCACCTATGGTACTCAACTGGCTTTCGTTCCGGCCCCCGCGTGTGGCCGAACGTCTTGAAAGTGTTGACGCTTAACCGATGGCAACCACCGCTTCATCGCGCGCGGCGCAAGGCGCCGCCAGCCCGGCCGCCTCCGCCGCCGGCCCGACTGGGCTCGCCGCCGGCCCCGCCGGCGGGTTCGCCACGAGTCCGGCCGGGTCCACCGCGCCCGGCGAGCGGTCGCCGTTTGCCCGGACAGCGGAATTGCTTGCGCCCTGGCAGCCGGGACAACCCCTCATCAACCTATCGATAGGCGAACCGCAGCACCCGCCGCCCGCTTTCGTCGGTGAGATATTGTCACGGCATATCAACGAGTTCAGGCGATATCCGATGGCGCGGGGAATCGAGCCGTTGCGCCGCACTGCTGCCAACTGGCTGTCGAGGCGGTTCGCCCTGCCCCGCGCGATCGATTCCGAGACCGAGATTCTGGTGCTGAACGGCAGCCGCGAGGGGCTGTTTTACGCTGCGATCGCCGCCGCCCGTTACGTGACGCCCCGCAAGGGCACGCCGGCGATCCTGATACCGAACCCGTTCTACCCGGCCTATGGCGCCGGCGCCCGCGCCGCCAATTGCGAGACGGTCCTGCTGCCGGCGACGCGCGCAGGCGGATTTTTGCCCGACCTTGATTCCCTCGACGAGGCCACGCTGGCGCGAACCGTCGCGATCTATCTCGCCTCGCCCGCCAACCCGCAAGGCGCGGTCGCCTCGCGCGATTACTTTTCGCGACTGATCGTGCTGGCGCGCCGTCACGGCTTCCTCGTGTTGTCAGACGAATGCTATTCGGAAATCTACACGCACGCTGCGCCCGGCAGCGCGCTGGAATGCGCAAGCGATGATTTCGCCAACGTCGTCGCGTTCCAGTCGCTGTCGAAACGCTCGAACCTGCCGGGCCTGCGCGTCGGCTTCGTCGCCGGCGACCGCAACTTCCTTGCCGCGTTTCACGAACTGCGCAACGTCGCGGCTCCCCAGGTGCCGGTGCCGCTGCAGCACGTCGCCGTGGCGGCTTACGGGGACGAGACGCATGTCGAGGAGAACCGCCGGCTCTACCGGCTCAAGTTCGATCTCGCCGATGAGATCATCGGCCATCGCTACGGCTACGTCAGGCCCGCCGGCGGCTTCTGCATCTGGCTGGATGTCTCCGCTTGCGGCGGCGACGAGGCCGCAACGGTGAAGCTCTACAGGGAGGCCGGCGTGCGCGTGATTCCCGGCAGCTATCTGTCGCGCCCGCAAGCCGACGGCTTGAATCCAGGCGCGGGCTACATCCGCCTGGCGCTGGTGGCGGATACTGAAACGACGGCCGAGGCGTTGCATCGGCTGGTGAAAACTCTCGGATAGTCGCGGGGGCCCATGAGCATGGCAGCGATCGAACGCCTCCTTCCCATCGTCGATCATCTACCGCCGTCGATCCGCGACGCGCTCGCGCGACGCCTGCGCGAACTGACCGGGCTCGGCCTGATCGGGTTGTCGGGCTCTACTGCTGCCGCGCTGATGACGTGGTCGGTGCAGGATCCGAGCCTCAGCCACGCCACCTCGCGCGCGATCCACAATGTCCTCGGCTATCCCGGCGCGATCGGGGCCGATCTGCTGATGCAGATCCTTGGCCTCGGCGCGATCATGCTGATCCTGCCGGTGGCGGTCTGGGGCTGGCGCATGCTGACCCATCGCCCGTTCGATCGCGTGGCGACGCGGCTGGCCTGCTGGATTCTCTGCACCAGTGCTGCCGCCGGTTTCGCCAGTTGCTGGCCGCATAACGGCGCGTGGCCGCTGCCGACCGGACTCGGCGGCGTGGTCGGCGATGCGCTGGTGCGGGCGCCCGCTATCCTGTTCGGTCCGGCGAGCGTGCCGCAACACGTGGTGTTCGGCGCGATTTTCTTATCCATTATGGTCGCGACATTTCTGTGGGCCAGCGGAATCAGATCGCAGGTGGCCGAGGAGACGCCCGCGATCGACGACGACGCGCCGTTCGATGATGGCAGCGATCACGCCTCGGTCTCGCTGGGCTGGCTGGTGCATGCGCTGATGAGCGCGAAGGCGCGCCTGAAGCGCCTCAGGCTCGGGGCGCTCGTCGCGCTGGCCTACAAGTCGCTGGTGTCGAGCGCGCCGCAGAAGTCGGCGGCGCTGGCGTATGAGCGTCAGGAGCCGACACTCGGTGGCGGCTCCGCTCCGTCGCTGGCGCCGACGCACGACGAGGATGAGGAAGAAGAGGACGAAGACGAGGAGGAGGACGTTCCCGTCCGTGCGCCGCGACGGAAAGCTGCTCCTCGCGCGCCCGCCAGGAAATCCGCCAAGTTCGACCTGCCGTCGGTCAATGTCTTGACCGCGCCGCGCGCCGCCGATCGCCAGCCGCTCAGCAAGTCCGAACTGGAAACCAATTCGCGGGCGCTGGAAGGCGTATTGCAGGATTTCGGCGTGCGCGGCGAAATCATGAAAGCCAATCCCGGACCGGTGGTGACGCTGTACGAACTGGAGCCTGCGCCCGGCATCAAGTCGGCGCGCGTCATCGGCCTCGCCGACGATATCGCGCGTTCCATGAGCGCGTTGTCGGCGCGCGTCGCGGTGGTCGCGGGCCGCAACGCCATCGGCATCGAACTGCCCAACGCGCATCGCGAGAAGGTTTATTTGCGCGAATTGCTCACCGCCAGGGAAGCCGTCGATTCCGTCGCCAAGCTGCCGCTCTGCCTCGGCAAGACCATCGGCGGCGATCCCGTCATCATCGATCTCGCGCGCACGCCGCACATGCTGATTGCCGGCACCACGGGCTCGGGCAAGTCGGTGGCGATCAACACCATGATCCTCAGCCTGCTGTACCGGCTGCGGCCCGACCAGTGCCGGCTCATCATGGTCGATCCGAAGATGCTCGAACTCTCCGTCTATGACGGCATCCCGCATCTGCTGACGCCGGTCGTAACCGACCCCAAGAAAGCCGTGGTCGCGCTGAAGTGGGCCGTGCGCGAGATGGAAGAGCGCTACAAGAAGATGGCCAAGCTCGGCGTGCGCAACATCGACGGCTACAACCAGCGCCTTGTCGAAGCCAGGGCCAAGGGCGAGGAATTGACGCGCACGGTGCACACCGGCTTCGACAAGGAAACCGGCAAGGCGATCTACGAGGACGAGAAACTCGACCTCGAGCCGCTTCCCTTCATCGTCATCATCGTGGACGAGATGGCCGACCTGATGATGGTTGCCGGCAAGGACATCGAGGGCGCGGTGCAGCGGCTGGCGCAGATGGCGCGCGCCGCCGGGCTGCACGTCATCCTCGCGACGCAGCGTCCCTCGGTCGACGTCATCACCGGCACCATCAAGGCCAACTTCCCGACCCGCAGCTCCTTCCAGGTCACGTCAAAAATCGACAGCCGCACCATCCTCGGCGAAATGGGCGCGGAGCAACTGCTCGGCCAGGGCGACATGCTCTACATGGCCGGTGGTGGCCGCATCTCGCGCGTGCATGGGCCGTTCGTGTCGGACGAGGAAGTCGAAAAGGTGGTTCGTCACCTCAAGACGCAAGGCGCGCCCGAATATCTCGAGGCGGTCACAGCGGAAGAGCCGACCGACGAGGACGGCGCGGTGTTCGATTCGACCGGCATGGGCGGCGACGGCGGCGGCGATCTGTTCTCGCAGGCGGTGGCGATCGTGAAGCGCGACCGCAAGGCTTCCACCAGCTACATCCAGCGCCGTCTCCAGATCGGCTACAACCGCGCCGCCTCGCTGATGGAACGCATGGAGCTCGAAGGCATCGTGGGGCAGGCTAATCACGCAGGAAAGCGCGAAATTCTGATCGAGGAAGAAGAAGGCCAGTTCTGACGCATGACCGATATCGGTGATCTCGCTTCGGAGTCGCGAAATCGCCACAGCATCACGCTAGTGGCCCGGTTCCGGCTCGCCTGTCCTTGCGGCAACGCCATACGAACTTCGGAATAAAAAAGGAGACATTGCATCTTATTGATTCTTCGATTCAGAAGGTCCGCCTGACGGACTTGCCGGAACATGAAGCGACCTTCTGAGCAACCCCACAAGGTGGCGACGTCTGCCGGAACTCGTCCCGGAAAAGGGATATCCGCAGCGGCGCAAAGCTTAGAGCGCGATCAGCAAAGGGGGATTCCGGTTTTGCGTCCGATCGCGCTCTAAATATTGAGAATGCGCATGATCTTTTCGCCAAACCGCTCACACTTTGGCGGATCATGCGCTAGAAAGCACATCTCGGGCGGACAGGACGAGACATTGAGCAGACACGTGATACATTCATCCGCGCCCCGTCCATCCGCGCCCCGTCGCCCGATCCGCGGCCGCGCGCGCTTCGGCGCGGTCTGGCTCGCTGCGGCGCTGATCGCCGGTCTTTTCATTCCGTACGCCTTCGCGCAGGCCGTTCCGGTTCCGCGACCGGGGCCGAAGGCCCGCGACGGCACGCCCACGGCGAAACTTCACGAGACCGTCGAGCCGGAGGTTACCGGCACCACGCAGCCGCCCGAGCCGATCATTCCGGATCGACGCCGCAACGTGCCGGCGAATTTCTTCGCGACCTTCAACGCGGATCAGAAGGCGGCTGCGGCGCGGGTCAGCGCCTATCTGTCGTCGCTGCGGACATTGGCTGGAAATTTCGTGCAGGTTGGCCCCGACGGCAGCCGCTCGACCGGCGAATTCTACATCCAGAAGCCGGGCAAGGTGCGGTTCGAATATGACCCGCCGTCGCCGATCGCGATGATTTCCGACGGCTCGTCGCTTGTGGTTCGCGACACCAAACTCGCGACCCAGGACATCTATCCGCTGTCGCAGACGCCGCTGCGCTATCTGCTGTCCGACCGCATCGACCTGATGAAGGACACCAACGTCGTCGGCGTGACTTCGGACGATCTCTACATCAGCATCACCATCGAGGAGAAGCAGGCGCTGATCGGCACCTCCCGCCTGATGTTGATGGTCGGCGTCAAGGACGGCAAGCTCAAGCAGTGGACCGTGACCGATCCGCAAGGATACGACACCACGGTGGCGATCTACAATCTGAACTCCACGGCGAAGCTCGATCCCGCTCTGTTCAAGATCGACTACACCCGATATCCGACGTCGAACAACTGAGGCGCCGCCGCGCGCATCCAGAAATCTTTCGAATATCGATGGATACGCGGGCCAAGCCCGCGTATGACGACACCGGGCTTGTCGGCGACTTCACCAGACATCATGCAGATCACCCTCACCACCTGGAATATCAACTCGGTTCGGCTGCGCATCGACCTCGTTGCGAAGTTTCTGAAAGCGCAGCGGCCGGACGTGCTCTGCCTGCAGGAGACCAAGTGTCCCGATGACGCCTTTCCGCTGAAACGCTTCCGCCGGCTTGGCTACGAGCACATCGCGCTCAACGGGCAGAAGGGCTATCACGGCGTCGCGGTGGTCTCTAAAGTGCCGTTCGACGCCAGCAATATCCGCACCTTCTGCGACAAGATCGACTCGCGTCATGTCACCGTGACCTTCGGCCGTGAGGCGCGCCTCGCCTCGCCGCTGGTGCTGCACAATTTCTATGTGCCGGCGGGCGGCGACATTCCCGATCCCGCGCTCAATCCGAAGTTCGCCCACAAGCTGCAATTCCTCGACGAGATGAAAGCCTGCGCGCCGCTGCATCCACAGGGCAACGACCGGCATATCCTGGTCGGCGACCTCAACGTCGCGCCGCACGAGAACGATGTCTGGTCGCACAAGCAGCTTCTGAAGATCGTTTCGCACACGCCCGTCGAATGCGAGAAGCTGCTCGGCGTACAAAGCCACGGCAACTGGGTCGATGTCGCTCGCGCGCGGATTCCGATGTCGGAGAAAGTCTATACGTGGTGGAGCTACCGCGCCGCCGACTGGGTTGCCGCCGATCGCGGTCGCAGGCTCGATCACATCTGGGTCTCGCAGGCGCTGCGGGACGGCGTTCGCGACTTCCGCATCACCCGCGACGCCCGCGGCTGGAACCGTCCGTCCGATCATGTACCGGTGACGACGGTGGTCGAGGTGTAGAGCGTGCAGCGATGACAGCCTCGCTCCCTCTCCACCTCAGGTTAATCCGAGGTTGGTAACTTTGATTGGAGAGAGTTGGGGGTTGTGGGGCTGCGTAGCGTTTTTGTGGCTGCCGGGGATAGCCGTCCCCCGGCGCGCAAGTCGGGTCAGGATCGCGGTGCGCTGATCTGCGCCGTAATTTCAATCAAAAGCCTTTCCGCTTCTGATTCCATCAGAAGCGGAAAATGCTGTGGTGAAAATTACTCGACCGCGGCTTCGCGCGGCGCATCCGCTTTTTCCGCCTTTTGCTTGGCCTCGAGATCCTCACCGGTCTCCTGATCGACCGCTCTCATCGACAGCCGCGTCTTGCCGCGATCGTCGAAGCCGAGCAGCTTGACCTTGACCTTGTCGCCTTCCTTGACGACGTCGGAGGTCTTCTGCACGCGGGCGGAAGCAAGTTGCGAAATATGCACGAGGCCGTCCTTGGCGCCGAAGAAGTTCACGAAGGCGCCGAACTCCATCACCTTGACCACGGTGCCCTCGTAGATCTGGCCGACTTCCGGGTCAGAAGCGATCGACTTGATCCACTTGATCGCGGCCTTCATCGCCTCGCCGTCGTTGGAGGCAACCTTCACGGTGCCGTCGTCCTCGATGTTGACCTTGGCTCCGGTCTTCTCGACGATCTCGCGGATCACCTTGCCGCCGGTGCCGATTACTTCGCGGATCTTGTCGGTCGGGATCTTGAAGGTCTCGATGCGCGGAGCGTATTCGCCGAGTTCGGCGCGCGCATTGGTGAGCGCTTTCGCCATTTCGCCGAGAATGTGGACGCGGCCATCCTTGGCCTGCGCCAGCGCGACCTTCATGATCTCCTCGGTGATGCCGGCGATCTTGATGTCCATCTGCAGCGAGGTGATGCCGCTTTCGGTGCCCGCGACCTTGAAGTCCATGTCGCCGAGATGGTCCTCGTCGCCGAGAATGTCCGAGAGCACCGCATAGCGGCTGCCTTCGAGAATGAGACCCATGGCGATTCCCGCGGTCGGCCGCTTCAAGGGGACGCCGGCGTCCATCAGCGACAGCGAGGCGCCGCACACCGATGCCATCGACGACGAGCCGTTGGACTCGGTGATCTCGGAGACGACGCGGATGGTGTAGGGGAATTCGTGATGCGGCGGCAGCACCGGATGGATCGCGCGCCATGCCAGCTTGCCGTGGCCGATCTCGCGACGCTTGGTGCCGCCGAGTCGTCCGGTCTCGCCGACCGAGTAGGGCGGGAAATTGTAGTGCAGCAGGAACGTCTCCTTGTACGTTCCCGACAGCGCGTCGATGTACTGTTCGTCCTCGCCGGTGCCGAGCGTGGTCACGACCATCGCCTGGGTCTCGCCACGGGTGAACAGCGCCGAGCCGTGGGCGCGCGGCAGCACGCCGACTTCGGCGACGATGTTGCGCACGGTCTTGACGTCGCGGCCGTCGATGCGCTTGCCGGTATCGAGAATGTTCCAGCGCACGATCTTGGCTTCGAGGTGCTTGAACACGGCACTGATGCGGAGCTTGTCGTATTTCGGCTCCTGCCCTTCGGGGAAGTAATGCGCGATGACCTTGGCCTTGGCGGCGGCAACCGCGTTCTGGCGCTGCTGCTTGTCGGCGATCGCATAGGCCGGCCGCAGGTCGCCTTCGATCAGCTCGAGCATTTCCTTCTCGATCGCGCTATCGTCGGCGGTCGCGACTTCGCGCGGCTCCTTCGCGGCCTTCTCGGCGAGTTCGATGATGGCGTTGATGACCGGCTGAAAATGACGGTGGCCGAACATCACGGCGCCGAGCATGATCTCTTCCGAAAGCTCCCTGGCCTCCGATTCGACCATCAGCACGGCGTCGGCGGTGCCGGCGACCACCAGCTCCAGCTTGGTCTCGATCATTTCGTCGAGGACCGGATTGAGCACGTATTCGTCGTTGATGAAACCGACGCGCGCCGCGCCGATCGGACCCTTGAAGGGGGCACCGGACAGCGTTAGCGCGGCGGAGGCGGCGACCATCGCCAGCACGTCCGGATCGTTCTCCATGTCGTGCGAGAGCACGGTGACGATGACTTGAGTTTCGTTGCGCCAGCCATCGGCGAACAGCGGACGGATCGGGCGGTCGATCAGGCGGGATACCAGCGTTTCCTTTTCGGTCGGCCGGCCTTCACGCTTGAAATAGCCGCCGGGAATGCGGCCGGCGGCGTAGGTCTTCTCCTGATAATCGACGGTGAGCGGCAGGAAATCGACGCCTTCGCGCGGCGCCTTGGCGGCCACGACGGTGGCGAGTACGACGGTCTCGCCGTAGGTGGCCACCACGGTGCCGTCGGCCTGACGGGCGATCTTGCCGGTTTCGAGTTTGAGCGGACGCCCGCCCCAGTCGATCTCGACTGAATGCTTGTTGAACATTGTTTGGTCTTTCATCGGTTCACGAAAGTGTGGACGCTGAACACAAAAACCATGCGCAAAATGGCGGGACGCTGGCCGCAACGATGGTCGCGACGTCGGCATCCGGCGATCCTGCCATGGTTTTCAGGTTTTGAATGGCGTCCATCCTTCCGATGGTACGGGCATTTGACCCGTCATCGCCCAGCCGCCGGATTGCTGCTGGACA
>NZ_MKSM01000073.1 GCF_001897285.1 Nitrobacter sp. 62-23 | reverse complement strand
GCGATTTTTATGATTGTTCATTGGTGGTTTTGCCGGACGGGTCTGGCTTCTGCGGCGCCGTGGTGGAACTGGAGGCTGATCATGAGGGATTTCATGGCGCGGAGGGGCCAGAGGGTGACGGCGAGGATGAGCGGGATCCAGAGCGCGGCGTGGACCCAGAGCGGGGGCTGGAACTTGACCTCGACGATCAGGGCGGCGCCGACGACGATGAAGCCTGCGATCAGGATGATGAAGACGGCGGGCCCGTCTCCGGCATCGATGAAGGAATAATCCTGCTCGCATTGATCGCAGGAGGGGCGCAGCGTCAGGAACCCGGAGAACAGCTTTCCCTTGCCGCAGCGCGGACATTTGCAGGCGATGCCGCGCAGGATGGCCTGGGAGGTTGTTGCCCTGGCATGGAAATTGGACATCGGCTTTCCTCGAAGAGACTGGATCAGATCACGATTTTTGAGCGGATCGATCAAGCATCAACGTGATCGATCCCGATATCTTGAGAAGCGGGATGCGGGCGGAGACCCGCACCATTTGATCCTGATCCCGATCCTGACCCTCCCGCTCTCACAGGATCCGGAAGAGAAAAGGGCGGCCACGCGGCCGCCCTTTGGATGGTTCAGCAGGCGTGGTCCCGCTCAGTGGGCGGCATGCGCCATGGCTGCGGCGCCGTTGCCCCAGACGTAGATGCAGACGAACAGGAACAGCCACACCACGTCGACGAAGTGCCAGTACCAGGCGGCGAACTCGAAGCCGAGGTGCTGCGAGGGCGAGAAGTGCCCCGCATTGGCGCGGAACAGGCAGACGATCAGGAAGATGGTTCCGACCAGCACGTGGAAGCCGTGGAAGCCGGTGGCCATGAAGAAGGTGGCGCCATAGACGTTGCCGGCGAAGCTGAAGGCCGCGTGATGGTATTCGTAGGCCTGCACGCAGGTGAAGACGGCGCCGAGCGCGATGGTCAGGATCAGGCCCCACTTCAGCCCCCTGCGGTCGCCGTTGAGCAGGGCGTGGTGGGCCCAGGTCACGGTGGTGCCCGAGGTCAAAAGGATCAGGGTGTTGAGCAGCGGCAGGTGCCAGGGATCGAAGACCTGGGTGCCCTTGGGCGGCCAGACGCCGCCGAACAGCGCCGCGCGCGTCACGTGCACGGGATCGGCCGGGAACAGCGCGGAGTTGAAGAAGGCCCAGAACCAGGCGACGAAGAACATCACCTCGGAGCAGATGAACAGGATCATGCCGTAGCGATGGCTGATCTGCACCACGCGGGTGTGATCGCCCTTGTGCTCGGCTTCGCGGATCACGTCCGACCACCAGCTCGCCATGGTGTAGAGCACGCCGACGACGCCGATGCCGAAGATGATCGGCGCAGCTGCGGTCAGGTGGTGCATCCACAGGATGGCGCCGACGGCCATGATGAAGGCCGCGGTCGCGCCTACGATCGGCCACGGACTCGGGTCGACAAGGTGGTAATCGTGCTTGACTTGCGCCGTAGCCATTTGCGGTCTCTCTCCGTTAGCG
>NZ_MKSM01000072.1 GCF_001897285.1 Nitrobacter sp. 62-23 | reverse complement strand
CGATACCAACAACCAGTTGTCGCTGGCGATCGGGCGGCGCGGACAGAACGTGCGCCTCGCATCGCAACTCACCGGGTGGGATATCGACATTCTGACCGAACAGGAGGAATCGGAGCGGCGCCAGGCCGACTTCGAGAATGCCACCCGCATGTTCATGGAGGCGCTGAACGTCGACGAGGTCGTCGGGCAGCTTCTGGCGTCGGAAGGATTTACCTCGGTTGAGGAGCTGACGCTGGTCGACCCACGGGAACTCGCCGTCATCGAGGGATTCGACGACGACACCGCAGGCGAGCTGCAGAGCCGCGCCCGCGAATATCTGGAGCAGCTCGAGGCCGAACTGGAAAACAGGCGCAAGGAGCTCGGCGTGGACGACGCATTGAAGACGGTGCCCGGCGTGACATCGAAGATGCTGGTGAAACTCGGCGAGAATGACGTGAAGAGCGTCGAGGATCTGGCCGGCTGCGCCACCGACGATCTGGTCGGATGGACCGAACGCAAGGACGGCGAGGCGGTCAAGCATGCGGGCTATTTCGACGGCATCGAGCTTTCGCGCGAGGACGCCGAGAGCATGATCATGCAGGCGCGCCTGATGGCCGGCTGGATCACCGAGGCAGACCTTGCGAAACCGACTGAGGCCGAAGCCGCCGAAGATCAACCGGCCTAATCAGAGGTCCGGTTTTGCCGCCCAAGACCAAAAGGAGAACGCTCCGGACATGCTCGCCGTCGCCGACCTTGCAGATCTTGACCACGGACCGCGGGCCAACAGGCTCGCGACGACGCGCATGTGCGCGGTCACCCGTCAGGTGCGCCCGATCGGCGAATTGATCCGGTTCGTGGTGGCGCCCTCGGGCGAGGTCGTCGCGGATCTGAAACGGAAGCTTCCGGGCCGGGGCCTCTGGATTTCGGCGTCTCATGCCGCGGTTGCGGAAGCGGTCCGCCGTCACCAGTTTAGCCGGGGCTTCAAACGGGACGCCCGCGCCTCGGCGTCCCTGGCCGACGAGACCGGGAAAGCGCTGGTGCGCAGCGCCATCGAGGCGCTGGCGATGGTCGCCAAGGCCGGTCAGGTCATCGCCGGATTTGCCAAGGTGGAGGAGGCGTTGCTTCGGCGCCGGGCGGTGGCCCTGCTCCACGCCGCGGACGGCGCGGCCGATGGAATCCGCAAATTGGACGCCATCGTTAAAAAAATGGCCGAGGATTCGGACGAAATCCGAGAAATTCCGGTCATAATGGAGCTTACGTCCGAAGAATTGGATTTGGCACTGGCCCGGGCAAATGTGATACATGCTGCCCTGCTCGCGGGCTCGGCGAGCAGGACATTCCTGTCGCGCATCCAGACCCTGGTCCGATACCGGGATGGCGGGCGGCGGCAAAGATAGCTGAACACGGCATCGATTCTAACGACGACCTGTGCGATCGCGCATAGCGCAACAAGATTGGGACTGCTGAATGGTTGATACGAAAAATCCTGGCGACAAGACTCTGAGCGTCAGCCCGAGCAAGACCTTGACGCTCAAGCCGCGCGTCGAGCAGGGCACGGTGCGCCAGAGTTTCAGCCACGGCCGTACCAAGCAAGTGGTGGTCGAGAAACGCGGCAAGCGCCGGCTCGGCGGCGACGCGTCGCCGGCAGAACCCGCGGGGGCGGCGGAACCGGCCTCCCCCAGGACATCCATCGCCAAGGCCCCGCCGGCGCGCACGGCGCCGCCGGCCGCTCCCCGCGCGAGTTCAGGCGTGGTGCTGCGGACCTTGACCGAGGACGAGCGCAGCGCCCGCGCCAGCGCACTGGCGGAGGCCAAGGTCCGCGCCGAGGAAGAGCGGCGCCTTGCGGAAGCCGAAGCTGCGCGCCGCAACAGCAAGGAAGGCATCGAGCAGGCCGAGCGCGAGGCCGCCGAGGCACGCCGCAAGGCCGAGGAAGAGCGTCACCGTCAGGAAGAGGAAGCCAAGCGCAAGGCCGAGCTTGAAGCCAAACGCCGCTTCGGCGAAACCGAGACCAAG
>NZ_MKSM01000071.1 GCF_001897285.1 Nitrobacter sp. 62-23 | reverse complement strand
ACGATCTCTCCAACGTGATGTTCCTCACGACCGCGAATACGCTGAATATTCCCGGACCGCTGATGGACCGCATGGAGATCATCCGGATCGCGGGTTACACCGAGAACGAGAAGGTCGAGATCGCCCGCAAGCATCTCATCCCGAACGCGCTCAGCAAGCACGGCCTTGATTCGAAGGAGTGGTCGATCGATGACGACGCGCTTCTGCTGATCATTCGCCGTTACACCCGCGAAGCCGGCGTTCGTAATCTGGAGCGTGAGCTTTCCACACTCGCCCGCAAGGCCGTGAAGGAGCTGATGCTCTCGAAGAAGAAGTCGGTGAAGGTGACCGAGAAGGTCGTCGAGGAGTTTCTCGGAGTTCCGAAGTATCGCTTCGGCGAGATCGAGACCGACGATCAGGTCGGTGTCGTCACCGGTCTGGCATGGACAGACGTTGGCGGCGAACTGCTGACGATCGAAAGCGTGATGATGCCCGGCAAGGGGCGCATGACGGTCACGGGCAACCTGCGCGACGTGATGAAGGAATCGATATCGGCGGCGGCGTCCTATGTCCGCTCGCGCGCGATCACCTTCGGGATCGAGCCGCCGCTGTTCGAGCGGCGCGACATCCACGTCCACGTGCCCGAGGGCGCCACGCCGAAGGATGGTCCCTCGGCCGGCGTTGCTATGGCGACCACGATCGTCTCGGTGCTGACCGGCATTCCGATCCGGCGCGACATCGCGATGACGGGCGAGATCACGCTGCGCGGCAGGGTGTTGCCGATCGGCGGCCTGAAGGAGAAGCTGTTGGCTGCGGCGCGAGGCGGCATCAAGACGGTGCTGATTCCCGAGGACAACGCCAAGGATCTCACGGAGATCTCGGACGCCATCAAGGGCGGATTGGATATCATTCCGGTCGCCCGGATGGATGAGGTGATCGCCAAAGCGTTGGTGCGGCAGCCGAAGCCGATTGTCTGGGAGGAGGATCCCAAGCTTCCGGTCAAGCCCGATGCGGCCGACGAGGCGGCGGGTGGCCTGACCGCGCACTGAGGACGTGACGAATCGACCAGACGGCGCCCTTCGCGGGCGCCGTTTGCGTTACGAGACGGCCTGCCGGAGGAGCGCCGCGGGAACACTAATGGCAATGCGCTTGCTGTTTTCTCGGCTCCCAGGGCCGTATTCGAGGGATCGGCTTCAACGGCCGCGACCGGCGGCCTGCGTGGCGGGAGGGGGCGGCGCCAGAGCATGATCCCGAAAAGTGGAAAACCGATTTTCGGATAAGATCATGCTCAATCAAAAGGATAAGGCTAGATTCTTGATTTGACGCGTTTCTTCACACGAACCGAATTCCACTTCACTCGAAAACGCTATAAACAAGAGGCGAGGGCGGCTAGCTCAGCTGGTTAGAGCATCTCGTTTACACCGAGAGGGTCGGGAGTTCGAATCTCTCGCCGCCTACCATTGATTTCAGGTTCCTGCGGGAGCGGCGATGGCGGAAGATCCCCAGACACCGAACGCGGACCAGATCGCTTACTGGAATGGACCTGGCGGTCAACGTTGGGTCGATCGGCAGCAGGCTCAGGACGAGATGCTGGAGCCGGTGTTGGCGATCCTGCTCGATCGCGCCAAAGCGCGTTCGGGTGAGCGCGTCATCGATGTTGGCTGCGGCTGCGGAGCCACCACGCGGGCGTTTGCCGAGAAGGTCGGCGCTGCCGGCCGCGTTCTCGGTGTCGACGTCTCGGCGCCGATGCTGCAACGGGCGAGGCAAGTCGCGCCGCAAAACGCTCGGGTAGAATTCCGGCTCGCTGACGCGAGTGTGTATCCATTCAAGCCGGAATGGTATGATCTGATCGTCTCCCGGTTCGGCGTGATGTTCTTTGCCGAGCCCGCCGCATCGTTCGCCAATCTGAGAAAGGCGTTGCGGCCGGGCGGCCGCCTGACCTTCCTGTGCTGGCGCGAAGCGCGCGCCAATCCCTGGCTGATGGCGCCGCTTCAGGCGGCTTACCGTCATGTCCCGAAACTGCCCGAAGTCGGACCGGAGGACCCCGGTCCGTTTTCGCTCGCCTCCGAAGCCCGCGTTCATCACATCCTTGGCAAGGCCGGTTTTTCCGACACGGCGATGGAGGCTTGCGATCTCTCATTGGATATCGCGGTCGGCGGCGGGCTCGATACCGCTGTTGAGTCGGCCCTTCAGATCGGCCCCACCAGCCGCGCGATTGAGGGCCAGCCTGCCGATGTTGTTGCCGCCGTCAGGAAGTCGATCCGCGAGGCGCTCGCTCCGTTCGCCGAAGGGCAGGCGGTTATGCTTCCGGGGTCGATCTGGGTCGTGACCGCACGAAACCCATGATTGCGGCGGCTGCCTGGAGAGCCTTTCCGCTTCTGAGGGCATCAGAAGTGGGGCTCTCTGATTGTGATTTGACGCGTTTTCTTTACGCGAACCGTCCCCGCTTCGCGTGAAAACGCTCTAGCAATATCCGTAAAGCCCGCAGGCGTAGGGCAACCGGCCGAAATAGAATGAGATCGCGGAGCGGTCCTCATAGTAGGGACGATAGTAGAAATCGTTCGGCCTTCCGTAATAGCCGGGCACGGGCGGCGGCGGAAACCGGAAACGATAAAGCGCGCTTTCGGGATAGTCCTTCTCTTCCTCGCGCACGATACGCGCGCGCGCAGGAGCGACCGGCTCGGCAAAGATTTTGCCGATGCGGCTATGCACAGGCATGTCGGCGGCCTGTGTGGGCGCTCCCGACAGAGCGCATATGATCATCGCGAGCAGGACGAAGCGCGTCATTTCGAATCCCTCTTCAGAGCATGGATCATAGCTCGCGAGATTTACGAAAGATTAACGATGCCGGGCGCGCGGCTGCTGTTGCCGGATCGCTGTCATTCAGAAGATGACGGTTACTACTTGTTAACCGCGGTGGCGAACCACGGCGACCGGAGTGAATTCTTCAACCGGAACGTAAGCGTGGCCATGCTAGTCGAAGGCGATCATTGGAGACATTCGGATGTCGCCGGTTGGACTGGGGCCGAACAGCCTCGACGCTCGTGGTGGTCGCATCATCGCGCTCGATGGTGTCCGCGGCATGATGATGCTTTTCGTCCTGATCTCGCATTATTTTGCCGAGATCACGAACGGCCTGCATTGGCTCGGCTTTGGCTGGTATGCCGTGCAGATGTTCTTCATCCTCAGCGGCTTTCTCATCGGGCGCCTGATTATCGAGCGCAAGCACCACGCCAATTTCCTGCCTGTATTCGTCATGCGCCGGGTCTGCAGGACGTTTCCGTCCTACATGGTCAGCATCCTTATGATCTTCGGCGTGCTCTGGATATTTCGAAGCGAGTCGTGGACTCACTTCGAGAGCGAGTTTCCGCTCTGGTCCTATCTGACCTTTACCCAGAACATCTTCATGGCGACCACCGGGGGCGTCGGCGCATACTGGGCGGCGCCGAGCTGGACGCTGGCGCTTGAGGAACAGCTTTATATTCTGCTGCCATTCGTGTTTTTTCTTGCGCCGCGCCGTTTCTGGCTGAGGATTCTCATTGCGATCGCGCTGCTTGCCGTGGCGCTCCGTGCCATGATTTTCACCACTGGCCTTGTTGGGCCGACCTGGGGACTCGTCCTATTGCCCGCCCGCGGCGATACGCTGGTTGCCGGCGTGATCGCGGCGATCGTCTACAAGGAACGCCTTGTCGATCTCGCGCGCTACGATCTGTTGCTGCGGCTCGCGCCGCTGGTGCTGATGGTGGCCTGCCTTGTCATTGCGTTGATCGATCCGTCTCAGCGGCTGTTCAATATTTTTGCGCCGTTTCTGCTTTCCTTCGGCTTCGCCTGCTTTCTCCTGGCCGTGGTGCGGGGCGCGCCCGAAGCGAAGCGATACGAGAACCGGTTTCTGCGGTTTCTCGGCGACATTTCGTACTGCGTTTATCTCACGCACCTGATGGTGCTGGGCCTGATGCATGGCCTGATCCTGCACGCCAAGCCGGAGCTTGGCAGCGTGACGCAGTGGCTGGTGACGCTGGCTGCACTGCCTTTGGCCGTGCTATTGGGCTGGGTGATGACTGCGTTGATCGAGGCGCCGCTGACGGCCTATGGCCGGAGCTGGAAATGGAGCGGTGATGTTGTCCGCGCCGATCCGTTGCCTGAGGGCGCGCGCTCCTGATGTGAAATGGACGGCCCGTCCGGCGTCAGGCGCGTTCTTCCCAGATCGCGGCAAGATGCACGATGGTGCGAACAGCCGCCTCCATGTCCTGCACGCTGACCCATTCGGTGCGCGAATGGAACGCGTGCTCGCCGGCGAAGATGTTGGGGCAGGGCAGCCCCATGAACGACAGCCGCGAGCCATCGGTGCTGCCGCGGATGCTGCCTTTGACGGGTTCAAGGCCGGCGCGGCGGATCGCTTCCATCGCGTTGTCGATGATCGCGGGATGATGGTCCACGATCTGTTTCATGTTGCGATACTGCGGCTGGATGTTCAGCCGGTAGGTCGAATGCGGGAAGTCCGCCATGACCTCGCGGACGATTTTCTCCAGCAGGGCTGCTTTTTCCTTCAGTCCGGCGTCGGTGAAGTCGCGCACGATGAAGCTGAGCGTCGCGCGTTCCAGCGTGCCGCTGATGCCGGTGGGATGCAGAAAACCCTCGCGGCCGTCTGTGGTTTCGGGCGAACAGGTATCTTTCGGAAGCCGGTCGACGATGCGGGATGCGATCTTGATCGCGTGCTCCATCTTGCCCTTGGCGAAACCGGGGTGGGCGCTGACACCCTCGATGGTAAGAACGGCGCCATCAGCCGAGAACGTTTCGTCCTCGATATGGCCCGCCGTCTCACCGTCGATGGTGTAGGCGAAGGTCGCGCCAAGTTTTTTCAGATCGACCTTGTCGACGCCGCGCCCGATTTCCTCATCGGGCGTGAACAGGATCTTGATGGTGCCATGCTTGATCTGGGGATTGGCGAGCAGAACCTGGGCGGCGTCCATGATCTCGGCGACGCCCGCCTTGTTGTCGGCACCGAGCAGCGTGGTGCCGTCGGACGTGACGATGTCATGGCCGATCTGGCCAACCAGCGCCGGGTTGTCCGCCAACCGGATCACCTGCGACGGATCGCCGCATAATCTGATGTCGCCGCCGCGATAATTCCTGACGATCTGTGGCCTGACGTTTGCGCCTGAACAGTCCGGCGAGGTGTCCATATGCGAGCAGAAGCAGATAACCGGCACCTGCTTGAAACTGTTTGCGGGGATCGTCGCGTACACGTAACCGCACTGGTCGAGATGGGCGTCCGCCGCGCCGATCTCCCGCAGCTCTTGTACCAGCAGGCGGCCGAGGTTTTTCTGCTTCTCCGTGGACGGGCAAGTCAGAGATATCGGGTCCGACTGGGTATCGATGACGACATAGCGCAGGAAGCGCTCCGTCACCGTGTGCTTGAATGTCATCGGAGCGGCCATCGTATCGAAAGGATATCGCAGGCCGGCGGCCTTCTACAGGGAAATCAGATCTTCCAATGGCCGGTTCTGGCCGGAGATATGCCGATTGCCGATCCGGTTTATTGACCTGGCCTGACGATCCGTCCGGCGGGAAAGCCCTCAGGCGTTCAAACCGGACCGATCCGATCCCGCGCGCCGGTCAGACGGCTTCCTTGAGTTCTTTCGCGGCCCGGAACGCGACTTTCTTTGAGGCCTTGATGTGAATGGCTTCGCCGGTGGCCGGGTTGCGACCCATGCGGGCGGCGCGCTTGCGAACTTGAAGGATGCCGAGACCGACGATGCGGATACGGTCGCCCTTCTTGAGGTGCTTGGTGATGCGGGTGACCATGTCGCCCAGGATGGCCTCGGTGGCCTTCTTCGACAACTCATGGTCATCGGCCAACGCCGCCGCGAGATGCTTCAGCGTCACGGTGCTCGGGGTCGCTGCCTTTTTCGCCATATGGCTTTTCCTCGTCGTTGCTGGCTTCGGAAGCCAAGGCGTATCAGGCATTGGTCGATTCGGGGAGGTGCCGACCACGTGGTTTTGCCTGTAAACAGCGTGTTTTTTGCATTGATCCCTCGAAAATGCCTGCCATCCAAGGGGATTTGCAACCGCCTTGACTTGGCAAGGCCCCGCCTTTAAGCCCTCACACCTGTGCGGATACATGGCATCCGCGGGAGTAGCTCAGTTGGTTAGAGCGCCGCCCTGTCACGGCGGAGGCCGCGGGTTCGAGTCCCGTCTCTCGCGCCAGTGTTTTCAAAGACTTAGCGCCGATCAGGCCAAGGCTTTCTGACTCTGCCCAGAGTCACTTTCTGACTCTTTCCATTATTTTGATCCTCCTCTGTTCGTGGAACGAAGGTGCTCACGGCCGCGCTTCATCCGCCAGCCTGACAACCTGCGCGCGCTGATGCAGGTAGGTCGCCTGCAGCTCCTTGTTGGTGTCGATCGAGTTGGCCATCTTGCCAGCCAGATGCATCGGGTCGACGTTACCCGCCACGGCGTCGATGGCGCCTGAGCGACGGAAATCCATCACCGTGCGATCGAACTCGTGGAAGGAAGAAATAAGCCGGTCCGGCGGAGCTTTCTCATAAGAAAAAGCCGCCCAGTGGACGGCCTTTTCGTAACGCGATTGTAAAAGCTCCCTCAGGTGCCGCCGCTATATCCGGTTTTCTCCTGACCCTGCGGGTTGTTGTCCGGATTGTCTTGCTGCACGGCCTTCTTGATCTCCGCTTTTCGGATGCTTTCATCCTGCTGTTGTTGCACGTGCGGCCTCTCGCCTCGATTCTGCTGTTGGTCCGGATTTTGTTGGTTCATCGTCTTTTGGTCTGGATATCCAGGATCGGGGTTCGGCGTGTCTGCGAGCGACCGTGGCCGGCTTTGCCGCGTGTTATCGGGAGCTGGGGGCGGATGAGCGCCTTGGGGGTCCTGAGGTACATTTTTTCCCACACTGGGACGCGTTTCGGGATCGTAAGCCATCGGAAGCGCCTCCTTTCATTGATGCGGGTTAACCAGCGCGCTCCGAGCACGTTCCGAAGGAACAACGGTTCCTTCGTTACGGCTTGCTCACCTTGTCCTCGCGTGGTCTCCAACCGTTTCGCCCTGAGACGCTGCGGCGAGGTTGCGTATTCGACGCTGGCTCTGTTGCCTCGCCGGATGGCGTCAGGCTCGACGGGCGAAGGGGCTTGCCCGCGACATCCAGCCGCAGGCTTTGTCCGACGTCTGTAGTGTTTTCGAGCGAAGTGCGAAGTGGATACCGGTTCGCGTGACGAAACGGGCTAATCAAAACGGCCCACGCTTCGCTCTGATGCAGGGCCGCATGACGGCAAAACTGTCCGCGGGGCTGAACAATCCGAAATCATCTCACCAGGGATGCTCCCGAGCTGGACATCATCGTCGGCTGGCCGGCTTTGAGAATATGGACGGTCTGGACAGTGTCGGTGCCCGGACGGACGGAGGTGCCGAAAGCTGCCAGCGCGGCGCCGAGGACCAGCGCGATAGCCACGATCTTCAGGTGTGTGGCGCGGTCCGCGCTCTTGATCGAATGGTTCATGGTGGCCTCCTGCTCTTTTTCGGCGTCGCATGCGCCGTTAGCAGAAGGAGTAAATCCGGTCTGTTTCAGAACGGCTTCTTCAGAACGGCTTCGCGGCCTTCCCAAAATGGTTTCGTAAGCCGGTTTTTGCGGAGGCGGACGCGGGGTTCGATTGAATGTCGCGGCGCAGCGTCGAGGGGAGGGCTGCCGCGTCGTCTGCGGCTCTTGTCAAGCCGCAAAATCTCTCGTCTTGGGTGCGTCAAAATGGGCTATCTTGCCACCCCTGTTGCACTAAGCTAAAGCCTCTCAAAAGTTCCAATAGTCTAACAAAATCTGCGGGTCGAACGCCGCAGCGAGGGGAAGCGCCGATGACCGGCATTTTGCAGAACTATCTGCCGCTTGTGGTGTTTATCGGTATAGCGGCTGTGATCGGTGCCGTGCTGCTGATCGCCCCCTTTATCGTCGCCTATCAACAGCCCGACCCGGAGAAGCTTTCGGCCTACGAATGCGGATTCAACGCATTCGACGATGCCCGGATGAAGTTCGACGTCAGGTTTTACCTCGTCGCCATTCTTTTCATCATTTTTGACCTTGAGGTCGCATTTCTATTCCCTTGGGCGATCACGTTCGGCAAGCTCGGCGCCACGGGCTTCTGGTCGATGATCGTGTTCCTTGGTGTGCTGACCATCGGTTTTGCCTACGAATGGAAGAAAGGCGCGCTCGAATGGGATTGAGCTCTCCTACCACCAGGTTCGCGAGTTCTGCCGGCGGCCCGATCACGGGTTCGGCAGCGACCTCGGTTTTGGATCCCAGGACCGGCCGGCCGGTGGGCGCCGGCGATCCCTATTTCCTCGAGGTCAAGCACGAACTGTCCGACAAGGGCTTCTTCGTCGCCGCCGCCGACGACCTCATCACCTGGGCGCGCACCGGCTCCTTGATGTGGATGACCTTCGGTCTCGCCTGCTGCGCGGTCGAGATGATGCAGGTGTCGATGCCGCGCTACGATGTCGAGCGCTTCGGTTTCGCGCCGCGCGCTTCGCCGCGCCAGTCGGATGTGATGATCGTGGCCGGCACGCTGACCAACAAGATGGCGCCCGCGCTGCGCAAGGTCTACGACCAGATGCCGGAACCGCGCTACGTCATCTCGATGGGATCGTGCGCCAACGGTGGC
Organism: Nitrobacter sp. 62-23; assembly: GCF_001897285.1. Taxonomy (GTDB): domain Bacteria; phylum Pseudomonadota; class Alphaproteobacteria; order Rhizobiales; family Xanthobacteraceae; genus Nitrobacter. The sequence goes on along the minus strand of NZ_MKSM01000071.1, from coordinate 7,995 downwards.
GGCTACTACCACTATTCCTATTCGGTGGTGCGCGGCTGCGACCGGATCGTGCCGATCGATGTCTATGTGCCGGGCTGTCCGCCGACGGCGGAGGCGCTGCTCTACGGCATTTTGCTGCTGCAGAAAAAGATCCGGCGCACTGGAACCATCGAACGCTAGAGGTTTGAAGGAATGGACGACAGCAGGCTCGATGCCTTGGGTCAGATGATCGTCGCCACGCTTGCGGGCGCGGCGACCGGCCATTCCGTGTCGTTCGGTCAACTGAGTGTCACGGTCGAGGCGGCGAAGATCGTCGAGGTCGCCCGCTTCATTCGCGACGATCAGCGCTGCCGCTTCGTCAACATCACCGACGTGACGGCGGTCGACTATCCGGGCCGGGAGAAGCGCTTCGACGTGGTCTATCACTTCCTGTCGCCGACGCTGAATACGCGCATTCGTCTGCGGCTCGAGGCTTCGGAGACCACGCAGGTGCCGTCGCTGATCGACGTGTTTCCCGGTGCCGACTGGTTCGAACGGGAGACTTACGATCTCTACGGCGTGATCTTCACCGGGCACCCCGACATGCGGCGTTTGTTGACCGACTACGGCTTCGACGGACATCCGCTGCGCAAGGACTTTCCGCTCACGGGGTTCGTCGAGGTGCGTTACGACGATGCCGAGAAGCGGGTGGTGTACGAGCCGGTGCGTCTCAATCAGGAATTCCGCAAGTTCGATTTCATGTCGCCCTGGGAAGGCGCGGATTATCCGCTGCCGGGCGACGAGAAGGCGACCGGCGGCAAGGCGGGTGGCTGATGACCGAAGCACTTGGTACCGAAACCCCCGGTATGCGCAACTTCACCATCAATTTCGGACCGCAGCATCCGGCGGCGCACGGCGTGTTGCGCCTGGTGCTGGAGCTGGATGGCGAGGTGGTCGAGCGCGTTGATCCGCACATCGGCCTGCTTCATCGCGGTACCGAGAAGCTGATCGAGCAGAAGACCTATCTGCAGGCGATTCCTTATTTCGACCGGCTCGACTACGTCGCGCCGATGAATCAGGAACACGCCTTCTGTCTCGCGGCCGAAAAGCTTTTGGGCATCGCGGTGCCGCGCCGCGGCCAGTTGATCCGGGTGCTCTACTGCGAGATCGGCCGCATTCTCTCGCATCTCCTCAATGTCACGACGCAGGCGATGGACGTCGGCGCTCTCACGCCGCCGCTGTGGGGCTTCGAGGAGCGCGAAAAGCTGATGATGTTCTACGAGCGCGCGTCCGGTTCGCGGATGCATGCCGCGTATTTCCGCGTCGGCGGCGTGCATCAGGACCTGCCGCAAAAGCTGATCGACGACATCGACGCCTGGTGCGATCCGTTTCTGCAGGTCGTCGCCGACCTCGACCAGTTGCTGACCGCCAGCCGCATTTTCAAGCAGCGCAACGTCGATATCGGCGTGGTGACACTGAAGCAGGCCTGGGAATGGGGTTTCTCCGGCGTCATGGTTCGTGGCTCCGGCGCGGCCTGGGATTTGCGCAAGTCGCAGCCTTACGAATGCTATGCCGAGATGGACTTCGATATTCCGATCGGCAAGAACGGCGACTGCTATGATCGCTATCTCATTCGCATGGAGGAGATGCGGCAGTCGGTGCGGATCATGAAGCAGTGCATCGCCAAGCTGCGCGCCGCCGACGGGCAGGGGCCGGTGGCGGTCGAGGACAACAAGATTTTCCCGCCGCGCCGCGGCGAGATGAAGCGCTCGATGGAAGCGCTGATCCATCACTTCAAGCTTTACACCGAGGGCTTCCACGTTCCGGCGGGCGAGGTCTATGCGGCGGTGGAAGCGCCCAAGGGAGAGTTCGGCGTCTACCTCGTCTCCGACGGCAGCAACAAGCCCTACAAGTGCAAGATCCGCGCGCCGGGTTTCGCGCATCTGCAGGCGATGGATTTCATCTGCCGGGGACATCTGCTGGCGGACGTCTCCGCCATTCTCGGCTCGCTCGACATCGTGTTCGGAGAGGTTGACCGGTGATCGCCCAGCCGCCGATCCAGTTCGACCGGACCTCCGGCGTTCTCGAAGGAGCCAGCGCCTGGGAGCGCGCGGCTGCGCTGGCGCTGGTTGCGGGCTCCAAGGTGTCGTCGCTGTTCGCGCATCGCGGCTACAACATTTGCGCCAACCTGCTGCGCAAGACATTGCCGGAGCGCGACATCGCCGTCAGGCTCAATTCCGATGCCACGTTCGCGTTTCCCTATGGCGACGGCTACTGGAGCAAGCTGCTCAATCGCTCCTTCAAGTATGAAGACGAGCTTGAACTGCTGTTTCGCGACTCCGCCGACGTCGACTACACGTTGCTCGATTGCGGCGCCAATTACGGCTACTGGTCGGTACTGGTCACCAGCAAACCGTTCGGGTCGCGCAAGGCGATCGCGATCGAGCCGTCGTCGAAGAATTTTGCCAGGCTTTCGAACAACGCAAAGATCAACGGCAACCGCTTCGAGGTGATGCAGAGCGCCATCGGCGCGGCACGCGGCACCGCGCGCCTGTCCGGCACCAAGCACGAGGCTTTCAGCATCGCCGGCGGCGCCGGTGCGGGCGGGGAGAGCGTGCCGGTGCTGGCGCTCGACGACCTGCTCGACGACGGCAGGATTTCGCCCGACGGCAAGTACCTGATCAAGCTCGACGTCGAAGGCGTCGAGATCGAAGCCATCAAGGGTGGTCCCCGCATATTGCAAGGCGATGCCGTGATCCTGTGCGAGGAACACGGCAACGATCCGAACCACACCGTGTCGCGCTATATTCTGGAGCAGACGCCGCTCACGCTGATCGCGCACGATCCGGCCAACGGCCGCTTCGAGACGTTGACCGAGCTTTCCATTCTGAACCGCATCAAGGTCGCCTCGCACGTTGGATACAATGTGTTCGCCACCTCGAGCGCATTCTGGCTCGATCGTTTTCGTCGCCTGAACGCGACTGCGTCGCAACGTATTCATTGAGGACTGGAGTACGATGTCCGTTCGCCGCCTGGCCCCCAAAGAACAGCAGCCCGCGAGTTTCGCGTTCAGCGCGGAGAATCTTGCCTGGGCCAAGAAGCAGATTGCGCAGTATCCGGCGGGCCGCCAGGCGTCCGCGGCCATCGCGATTTTGTGGCGCGCGCAGGAACAGAACGGCGGATGGATCTCCGAGGCTGCGATCCGCGCTGTCGCCGACCTGCTCGACATGCCCTACATCCGGATGCTGGAGATCGCGACCTTCTACACGATGTTCCAGTTGCAGCCCGTCGGCAGGAAGGCCCACATCCAGGTCTGCGGCACCACGCCGTGCCGTCTGCGCGGCGCCGAGGACATCCTCGACGTCTGCAAAAAACGCATCCATCACGAGCCCTTTCATCTGTCAAAGGACGGCGACTTCTCGTGGGAAGAGGTCGAGTGCCTTGGCGCCTGCGTCAACGCGCCGATGGTGTTGATCTGGAAGGATACCTATGAGGATCTGACGAAGGAGAACTTCGGCAAGGTGCTGGACGGGTTTGCTTCCGGCAATCCGCCGAAGCCCGGCCCGCAGATCGATCGCCAGTTTTCCGCGCCTGTCGGCGGTCCGACGACCTTGAACACGCGGGCCGGGAAGGGCGAGGGCGGGCGGCCTGCAAGCGCTCAGCCGGCGTTGACGGATGCGGACGCCAAGAAGCCGACCGACTCCGCAAGCCGCCGGGAAAGCCCCACGCCGAAACCTCCCGCCGACGACGCGACCAGGAAGGGCAAGACCTGATGCTCGACGACAAGGATCGCATCTTCCGCAATCTCTACGGCCTCCACGACTGGCGGCTCGCTGGCGCTCGCCGCCGTGGCGCATGGGACGGCACCAAGGCCATCGTCAACAAGGGCCGCGACTGGATCGTCAGCGAGATGAAGGCGTCGGGCCTGCGCGGCCGCGGCGGAGCCGGATTCCCGACCGGCATGAAATGGTCCTTCATGCCGAAGGACAGCGCTGATGGCCGCCCGAGCTACCTCGTCGTCAATGCTGACGAGTCCGAGCCCGGCACCTGCAAGGATCGCGAGATCATGCGGCACGATCCGCATCTCTTGATCGAAGGCTGTCTGCTGGCCGGCGTCGGCATGGGCGCCCATACCGGCTACATCTACATTCGCGGCGAATTCATCCGCGAGCGCGAGCATCTCCAGGCCGCCATTGACGAGGCCTATGAGGCCAAGCTGATCGGCAAGGATAATATCCACGGCTTCCCGTTCGATCTGTACGTCGCCCATGGCGCGGGCGCCTACATCTGCGGCGAGGAAACGGCGCTGCTGGAAAGCCTGGAAGGCAAGAAGGGCCAGCCGCGGCTGAAGCCGCCGTTCCCGGCCAATGTCGGCCTCTACGGTTGCCCGACTACCGTGAACAATGTCGAGTCCATTGCAGTCGCGCCGGATATCCTGCGGCGCGGCGCGGCCTGGTTCGCTGCCATCGGCCGTCCCAACAATGTCGGCACCAAGCTGTTCTGTATTTCGGGTCACGTCGAGCGCCCCTGCAACGTCGAAGAGGCGATGGGGATCACGTTCCGCGAACTGATCGATACCCATTGCGGCGGCATTCGCGGCGGCTGGGGCAATCTCAAGGCGGTGATTCCGGGCGGCTCCTCGGTGCGCATGGTGCCGGCCGAGCAGATCATCGATACGCCGATGGATTTCGACAGCCTGGGCAAGCTGCGCTCCGGCCTCGGCACCGCCGCCGTCATCGTCATGGACAAGTCGACCGACCTGATCCGGGCGATTGCGCGGATTTCCTATTTCTACAAGCACGAGAGCTGCGGCCAATGCACGCCGTGCCGCGAGGGAACCGGCTGGATGTGGCGGGTGCTGACGCGGATGGCGGAGGGCCGTGCTCACAAGCGTGAGATCGACATGCTGCTCGAAGTCACCAAGCAGGTCGAGGGCCACACCATTTGCGCCCTTGGCGATGCGGCAGCCTGGCCGATCCAGGGGCTGATCGCGCATTTCCGTCACGAAATCGAGGAGCGCATCGACCAGTATTCGCACAAGGCCGACCGCGACGATCAGGGCATCCTCGATCCCGCGCACATGGTGGCGGCGGAGTAGGGCCATGACGAAGCTTATCATCGACGGCAAAGAGATTGACGTCCCCGCCGAGTACACGCTGTTGCAGGCATGCGAGGCCGCAGGCGCCGAGATTCCGCGCTTCTGTTACCATGAGCGGCTGTCGATCGCGGGCAACTGCCGGATGTGTCTTGTCGAGATAAAGGGCGGTCCGAAGCCGGTCGCGAGCTGCGCCTGGGGCGTGCGCGACTGCCGTCCCGGTCCCAACGGTGAGCCGCCGCAAATCTCCACGCGCTCGCCGATGGTGAAGAAGGCGCGCGAAGGCGTGATGGAATTCCTGCTGATCAACCATCCGCTTGACTGCCCGATCTGCGATCAGGGCGGCGAGTGCGATTTGCAGGATCAGGCGATGGGATACGGCGTCGATACCTCGCGCTTCGCCGAGAACAAGCGCGCGGTCGAGGACAAGTATCTCGGCGCGCTGGTCAAGACGGTGATGACCCGCTGCATCCAGTGCACGCGCTGCGTCCGCTTCTGCGCGGAAGTGTGCGGCGCGCCGGAAATGGGCGCGATCGGCCGCGGCGAGGACATGGAGATCACGACCTACCTTGAAACCGCGCTGACGTCGGAACTGCAAGGCAACCTCGTCGATATCTGCCCGGTCGGCGCGCTGACATCGAAGCCCTATGCGTTCGCGGCACGGCCGTGGGAACTCGGCAAGACTCAATCCATCGACGTGATGGATGCGGTCGGTTCCGCCATTCGGGTCGATACGCGCGGGCGCGAGGTGATGCGTATCCTGCCTCGCGTCAACGAGGCGGTGAACGAGGAGTGGATTTCCGACAAGACCCGTCACATCGTCGACGGCTTGCGCACCCAGCGGCTCGACCGGCCCTACATCCGTGAAGATGGCGTGCTGCGCGAGGCCTCGTGGTCAGAAGCCTTCGCGGCGATTGCTGCGAAAGTCACGCAGGCCGACGGCAAGCGGATCGGCGCGATCGCCGGGGATCTTGCGGCTGTCGAGGAGATGTTCGCGCTGAAGGAGCTGCTGTCGAAACTCGGCTCGGTCAACGTCGCGGTGCAGGGCGGCGACGCGTTCGATCCGGCGGCGGGGCGGGCGTCCTACATCTTCAATCCGACGATCGCCGGCATCGAGCAGGCCGACGCGCTTTTGATCGTGGGGTCGAACCCGCGCAAGGAAGCGGCGATCCTCAACGCGCGCATCCGCAAGCGCTGGCGAACCGGTCAACTCAAGATCGGGGTGATCGGCGAGAGGGCCGATCTGGCTTACGAATACGATTATCTCGGTGCCGGTCCGGAATCGCTTGCCGACCTCGCGGCCGGAAAGAACAAGTTTCTCAGCGTATTGAAAGGCGCAAAAAATCCGATCGTGCTGGTCGGCGCCAGCGCGACGTCGCGGCAGGACGGCAGGGCCATTCTCGCGGCGGCGGCGAAGCTCGCCATGGATATCGGTGCGGTGAAGGACGATTGGAACGGATTCGCGGTGCTTCACGATGCGGCGTCGCGGGTCGGCGCGCTGGACCTCGGCTTCGCGCCCGGGAAAGCCGGCATGACTGTCACGCAAATGACCGCACCGGATGCGCTCGACGTTCTGTTTTCGCTCGGCGCCGATGAGATCAAGGCGCCGGATGAGGCGTTTGTTGTTTACATCGGCACCCACGGCGATGTCGGCGCGCACCGTGCCGATATCATCCTGCCGGGCGCGGCCTACACCGAGAAGACCGGCATCTACGTTAACACCGAAGGCCGGGTGCAGATGGCCGACCGCGCCGGCTTCCCGCCGGGCGAGGCGCGGGAGGACTGGGCCATCATCCGCGCATTGTCCGACGTGCTGGGCGGGACGCTGGGCTATGACTCGCTGGCGGCGCTGCGGCAGGCGATGTTCAAGGCGGCGCCGCACTTGATGCGGATCGATCAGATCGAGGCCGGCGATTCCCGCGCGGTCAAAAGTCTTGCAGGCAAGGGCGGCAATATCGAGAAATCGCCGTTCAAGGCTGCGGTTGACGACTATTACCTGACCAACCCGATCGCGCGGGCCTCGGCCGTAATGGCGGAATGCTCGCAGCTCGCGTCCGGTCGCATGCTGACGGCGGCGGAGTGAGCGTCATGGCCGAAATTTTCGCAATGCCGTTATGGACCGACTTTCTCTGGCCGCTGATCGTGATGGTCGCGCAGAGCGTGCTGCTGCTTGTCGTTCTGCTGATCGCGATCGCATACATCCTGCTCGCCGACCGAAAGATCTGGGCGGCGGTGCAGATCCGGCGCGGACCCAATGTCGTTGGACCATGGGGCCTATTTCAGTCGTTCGCTGATCTTCTCAAGTTCGTGCTGAAGGAACCGATCATTCCCTCCGGCGCCAACAAGGGCGTGTTCCTGCTGGCGCCGCTGGTTTCCTGCGTGCTGGCGCTGGCGGCGTGGGCGGTGATTCCGGTCAATTTGAACTGGGTGATCGCCGACATCAATGTCGGGATTCTCTACATTTTCGCGATCTCGTCGCTGTCGATCTACGGCATCATCATGGGCGGCTGGTCGTCGAATTCGAAATATCCGTTTCTCGCGGCATTGCGTTCGGCGGCGCAGATGGTCTCGTACGAGGTCTCGATCGGTTTCGTCATCATTACCGTGCTGCTCTGCGCCGGCTCGCTGAACCTCACGGCCATCGTCGAGGCCCAGCATGCCCGCGGCCTGGCCAGCATGATCGGACTGCCGTGGCTGACCTTCCTGAACTGGTACTGGCTGCCTCTGCTGCCGATGTTCGTGGTATTCTATGTTTCGGCCCTTGCGGAGACCAACCGTCCGCCGTTCGACCTGGTCGAGGCCGAATCCGAACTCGTCGCGGGCTTCATGGTCGAGTATGGCTCGACGCCGTACCTGTTATTCATGCTCGGCGAATATGTCGCGATCGCCACGATGTGCGCGATGGGCGCGATCCTGTTCATGGGCGGCTGGCTGCCGCCGGT
>NZ_MKSM01000070.1 GCF_001897285.1 Nitrobacter sp. 62-23 | reverse complement strand
CGCGCCTTGCCGTTCGGGCGGCCGGCGTCACGGCTGCTTGCGACCAAGAAGGCGCCGATGGAGCGCCATGAGGGCGGCTACTACATCCGCCTGATGGCGCGCGATTTCGCCGGTACCGCGGCGACCATTGCAACGCGGCTCGCGGAGCAGAAGATTTCGATCGAATCGATCGTCCAGCGCCATCCCAACGGCAAGCTCGATATGACCGAGACCGGCAAACCGGCGGAGCCGGTTCCGGTGCTTCTGATTACCTATGCGACCAGCGAGGACGCGGTGCACCGCGCGCTTCATGCGGTGAGGGCGGACAAGGTTATCACCGGCCGTCCGCAGGTCATCCGTATCGAAAAGAATTGAGGGATCCCGCCGCGCTGCCCGAGGAGAGTTGAAGCGATGTCGACAGATATTTCCATTCCGCCGCAACAGGCGCTCCGTCGTCTCCTGACGCTTGAGATCGTGCGCGTGACGGAGCGGGCGGCGGTATCGGCGGCGCGCCTGCGGGGGCGCGGCATGGAGAAGGCGTCCGATCAGGCCGCGGTCGACGCCATGCGGCGCGAACTCAACAAGCTGCCGATCGACGGCACGGTGGTGATCGGCGAGGGCGAGATCGACGAGGCTCCGATGCTGTTCATCGGCGAGAAAGTCGGCAATTCCCACGGACCGGAGGTCGACATCGCGGTCGATCCGCTCGAGGGGACCGTGCTGTGCGCCAAGAACATGCCCGGCGCGATCGCCACCATCGCGATGGCCGAGCGCGGCACGCTGCTTCACGCCCCCGATTGCTACATGGACAAGATCGCGATCGGTCCGGGCTATCCGCAAGGAACGGTGGATCTCGATGCGCCCGTGGAAGAGAACATCATCAATCTCGCCAAGGCCAAGGGGGTCAAGCCGACCGAGATCACCGCCATTCTGCTCGACCGCCCGCGCCATGCCGCCAAGATCGCCGCGCTGCGCAAGATCGGCGCCGCGGTGAGCCTGATCAGCGACGGCGACGTCGCCGGCGTCATCCACACCGCGGAGCCGCGAACCGGAATCGACATTTATCTGGGCAGCGGTGGCGCGCCGGAAGGCGTGCTGTCCGCGGCGGCGTTGCGCTGCATCGGCGGCCAGATGCAGACCCGTCTCATCATCGACAACGAAGCCTTGCGCGAGCGGACACTGCAGATGGGGATCAAGGACCCCAAAAAGAAATACGAGATCGGCGACATGGTGAAAGGCGATTGCGTCTTCGCCGCAACCGGCGTGACCTCGGGTTCGCTGCTCTCGGGCGTCCGGTTCGGCAAGGACGTAATCAAGACCGATACGGTGGTGATGCGCTCGGTGACGGGCACCGTGCGCCGCATCAAGGCCGAGCACCGGCAGTTGGATAAATTTCACCTGGATTGACGTCAATCTTCGCGCGACGCCGTGCGTCCGGCGCGAAAAATTCTCGCAAGGCGCGGACGACATCATGACCTTGCCAGCCACCGCATTTCCGGTCGAAGCACCGGACGCTTTTCTCGGCGTCGCGCGTTCGGCCACGAGCCGCTTGTGGCGCGACCGCCTCGATGCGCGGGGGGCGGCGCGCGCGCTGGCGATCGCGCAGCGGCATCAGTTGCCGGAAATGCTGGCGCGGGTAATCGCGGGGCGGGGCATCGAGATCGATGCGGTCGCGGATTTTCTTGATCCCACCATTCGCCGGCTGATGCCCGATCCCTTCACCGTGACGCAGATGGAGGCGGCGGCGCAACGGCTCGCCGATGCCGCGATGCGCGGCGAGACGGTCGCGATCTTCGGCGACTATGACGTCGATGGCGCGACTTCGGCGGCGCTGCTCGCCTGGCATCTGCGCCATTGCGGCCTCACGCCGCTGATCCACATCCCGGACCGGATTTTCGAGGGCTACGGCCCGAACGTCGACGCGATCAACGCGCTTGCGGCAAAAGGCGCGACGCTGCTTGTCACGGTGGATTGCGGCACCACGAGCATCGAGCCGCTGGCGGTCGCGAAGCAACAGGGCATGTCGGTGGTGGTGATCGATCATCACCAGTGCGCCGACGATCTGCCGGATGTGGACGCGCTGGTGAATCCGAACCGGCCGGACGATCTCTCGGGCCTCGGGCATCTCGCCGCCGTCGGTCTTGTGCTGGTGACGCTGGTCGCGCTGAACCGCGAACTGCGCCAGCGCGGCTTCTGGACGCCCGAGCGGCCGGAGCCCGATCTCCTGAACATGCTGCATCACGTCGCGCTCGGCACGGTCGCCGATGTCGCGCCGCTCACCGGCCTCAACCGCGCCTTCGTGGCAAAGGGGCTGATCGCGCTGCGCCGCCGCGATCACATTGGCCACACCGCGCTGATGGATGTCGCGCGGCTGAACGGCCCACCGGAGGCCTGGCATCTCGGCTTTATGCTGGGGCCACGCATCAACGCCGGCGGCCGCATCGGACGTGCTGACCTGGGCGTGCGGCTGCTGCTCGAAGGCGACGTCTCGGAAGCGGCGCGCATCGCCGCCGAACTCGATCGCCTCAATACGGAGCGCCGCGTGATCGAGCAGGCGGCCGAGGCACAAGCCGAAGCCGAGGCGCTGGCCTCGCTCGGACTCGAGGACAAGGGTTCGGTCATCGTCACGGCATCCGAGGGCTGGCATCCCGGCGTGGTCGGTCTCGTCGCGTCGCGGCTGAAGGACAAGTTCGGCCGGCCCGCCTTCGTGGTCGCGCTGGAGCCGGGCGGCATCGGCACCGGATCGGGCCGCTCCATCGGCGGCGTCGATCTCGGCAGGGCGGTGCGGCAGGCGGTGACCGACGGCGTGCTGCTCAAGGGCGGCGGCCACGCCATGGCGGCCGGCGTCACGCTGCGCAAGGAACGGCTGGCGGAATTCCGCGCCTACATGGAGAAGGCGCTCGCCGCCGATGTCGCACAGTCGCGTCACGTCAACGAACTGTTCATCGATGGCGCGGTCAGCGCGCGCGCGGTGACTCCCGAATTCGTGGCGATGCTCAATCGCGCGGGACCATTTGGCGCGGGCAATCCCGAACCGGTATTGGCGCTGCCGTCGCACCAACTCATCCATGCTGACGAGGTCGGGCAGGCACACCTTCGGCTGCGATTCAAGTCGGGTGACGGCGCGATCGTGAACGGCATCGCGTTCCGCGCGGTCGGCCAGCCGCTCGGCAACGCGCTGGCGCAAATGCGCGGACAGCCGCTGCATGTCGCGGGATCGCTGGCTGTGGATCGCTGGCAAGGCGCGGAGCGCGTGCAGTTGCGCGTCACGGACGTCGCGGTGCCCGATCCGGGACCGGCGGTTATCCGTTGAAGTGATTACATTTGAACGGAAATGTGTCGTCGAGGCAATGCGAACTCGCTCTCCCGCTTGCGCGGGGAGGGTTGGGGAGGGGGTAATGTCAGTGAAGATGCCCCCACCGACCGACTTCGTCGGTCGACCTCTCAGAGCGAGCTTTGCTCGTCTTGCCCCGCAAGCGGGAGAGGTTAAGAACAGCTACAATCCCTGCCGCAGCTTCGCCAGCACTTGCAGTCCCGCATAGCCGTCGGCGGGCAGGCCGACGCGGGTCTGGAAATCCTTCACCGCTTTCATGGTGTCGTTGCCGACGCGGCCGTCGGTGCCACCGGTGTCGAATCCGGCCTTGGTCAGGCGCGTCTGCACTTCCTGCACTTCGGCGAGCGTGAGCGCGCGCTCGGAGCCGGGGAAGGGCTGGATGAAGGGCGGCGCGCCGAGGATGCGGTCGCCGAGATGGCAGATCGCGAGCGCATAGTTCATCGACGGATTGTAGCTGCGCACGGCATAGAAATTCGGTCCCAGCAGGAATGTTGGACCGCCCGGCTCGGGGATCCAGAGCTTGGCCGAGGCATTCGGCTGCGGAAACGCCTTGCCGTCGGCGCGATGCACGCCGGCCGCCGTCCACGCGGCGTAGCTGCGATTGCCGCTTGCGCCGCCGGATGCGCGCACCTCATAACCCCAATGCTCGCCGCGATGATATTTGCCGCGGTTGATGAGATAGCGCGCCGTCGAGCCCAGCGCGTCGTCCGGCCTTCCGAACGGCGAGACCCGGCCGTCGTGGTCATAGTCGATGCCGACAGTGAGCCAGACTTCCGGCATCCATTGCGTATGCCCCATCGCGCCGGCCCACGAGCCGCGCATCTCCTCGGGCGTGCTCCAGCCTTTGTTCACGATCCGCAGCGCGTTGATCAGTTCGGTTTCCCAATAGGTGCGCCGGCGCGGCTCGTTCCATGCGAGCGCCGCCAGCGAGGGGAATACCGGTCGCATGTGGTTCTTCTGCACCAGCGGATCGCCGAACGCGGACTCGACGCCCCACAGCGCGAGCAGCGTGCCGCGTTCGACGCCGAAATCGTGCTCGATCCGAGAAAACAGCGCCTCGTTCTTTCGCAGCGCCTCCTTGCCGGCGATGATGCGCCAGTCCGAAACGCGGCGGTTGATGTATTGCCAGGTCTTCTCATGAAACTCCGGCTGGTTGCGCATCTGCTTGAACACGCTCATGTCCGGCTCGATCCGGCCCATGCAGCGATTCCACGTTGCCTCCGAGATGCCTTTCGCCAACGCGTGGGCACGAAAACTGTCGCGCCACCGCTCAAAACCTTGCGGCGTCGCTGCGAGAGCCGGGAAGGGCGTGAGCACCGCCGCCGCGCCGAGACATTGCAGCACGCCGCGCCGGCTGATCCGGATTTGGGAATCGAATGTTTTCATGCGGCGAGCTTAACGGAGAGAAGCGCCCGGCGGCAAAGGTTCATTGCGTCGCGGGAACTCGACCCTTCTCAATCTCCCTCGCCCTCGGCGGGCTTCTCGGGATGAACGGGATCCTGCGGCTTCGCGGGCTGCGGACCTGCTTCGGCTTCGGTGGTGATCTCGCGGCCGCGTCCGCCGATCAGGCGTTCATAGGCCGAGATCAGCGTGACGTAGGGGTTGACCCAGATCCAGCCGTCGCGCGTGAACACCTGCACGTCGAAATGCAGGTGCGTCGTCGTGCCGCCGAGGTGGTCCATGTAATTCGACACAAGGCCGATCTTTTCGCCTTCACTGACGCGGCGATCGTCAAGGATGCCGTCCTTGTCCAGCCGCGCCGGATTCATGTGCATGTAGCGGAAGCGCACGTGCTCATCGCGGGTGTTGACCAGCAGTGTCACGCCCTGCTGTCTCAGTGAACGGATGATGACGCCGTTGCGCACGGCTACCACCACATGGCGGTTGGGGATGCAGCGATCGGCACCCTTGTTGCGGAGCGTGCATGTCGCCGGGCGCAGGTCCTGACCCTGATGTCCTGATCCGGCGGGGCATTGTCCGACGTTGAAATCGCGGGCCTCGCAGAAATTGTCCTGCCATGGGTAAGAATAGTTTTCCGCCGCGGACTCGTCGAACACCAGCGGCTTGTTGCTCGACTTGCAGTGATAGCGATCGCCCTTGTCAGACGGCGGAGGAACGCGGCCGCGGTGGAAGCAGTCGCCCCAGTTCAGGAACGATTGCGAGTTCGCGTAGGCCGGCGCCCGTTCGATCGGAAACCGGATCTGCGAATAGACGGTCGTGTCGGCTCGACCGCTATCGCCGCGATAGCCGCTGTTCGCGATGATCTCGCCCGGAGGACGGTAGGTGAAATCGGAGGAAGATGCCGCCGGGCGAGGCATCACGCCGGGTGCGATCGCCATGCGGGATTGCGACGGCCGCCCGCCCGCGATGTGCAACGCTTTCAGAAACCGCTCGGCCACGGCCGAGGCCTCGCGGCACGCCAGCCGGTTCGCGCGCGGCGCGCTGTCGAGGCAATGGATCGAAACCACATAGGGAACGCCGAACCGCGTGAATGCATAGCGCACGTAACCTTCGCGAATGATTCGCCGGAGATCCGGAAACTGCGCCGCCAGCGCGCTTACGGATTCACCTTTTCCTCCCGACGGATCGTCGATGTCGTAAGTGAGGATCGAACCTGTGATCTGGATTTCGACGGGCTTTTTGTAGGTGAGTTGCGGCATGCCGTCGGCCGCGCCGGGGGGCAGCGCGAACTTGGCGTCATAGCCGGCCGGACCGGCATCGAACATCCGCTCCTGGAAGCCGTCCTGAAAGTGCGCGAGCGGCGGGCGCGGCGACGCGCTGGTCATGCGCTCGGCGAGATACATGCCGGCATCGAACGGCAGCAGCACCGGCACCGGACTCTGGTTGATGCGCGTGAAAAGCGGCAGCGTCACCGCATTTAGTTGCATCAGCGCCGGCATGGTGCGCGGATCGGACCACGGCAGATGACGCAAGGCGTTGAAGGTGAAGCGGCCGGCGAGGGCGGGCCGATCCTCGATCTCGGACTTGAGCTGATCGAGCACGGTGCGCCATTCCACGCGGACGATCGAAATTCCGGGCGTCCTGAAGTCGCCGGCGGCGGCACCGCAGGCCGTGATTGCGAGCAGCAGCCATGCCGCGGCGGCGCGTCTGGCGAACCGAAGAGACATGCTGCCGCGAACCGCCGGTCTCACATCCGTGGCCCTGCTTCCTCTCTTAGTCCTTGGCGCGTTCGACGTAGGAGCCGTCTTCCGTCATCACCACAATGCGGGTGCCGACGCTGACATGGGGCGGCACGCCGGTGCGGATGCCGTTGGACAGCATCGCGGGCTTGTAGGACGAGGATGCGGTCTGCCCCTTGGTGACGGGCTCGGTTTCCACGACCTCGAGCGTCACCCGCTGCGGCAGCGTGATCGCCACCGGCACCATCTCGTGCAGGGACAGTTTCACCACCATGTTT
>NZ_MKSM01000069.1 GCF_001897285.1 Nitrobacter sp. 62-23 | reverse complement strand
TGAGCTCGGTGGAGCAAAGCCGTCCGCACGCGCGCCATCCAATAGCGCCGTAGCGGGCGGACGGCTTTGCGGTGCTCACCGCCGGCCGTAGCGTTCCCACATAGCTGGCGACGGCCGGCCTGGATAGCGCCGGGCAAGTTGAACTCCTTCGTTGATGCTGGCTCCCCGGATGGGGGTCCGGGGGAAGGTTGAACAACTTGTGGACAACGTAGCGCCGGCTTTGAACATCACCATTCAAGAGCGCCGATCGGCTGACGGCCTTGATGCACACGTCCCTATGATCCTGCGGGACGGGGCACTCTACGATCCTGATCTGGATCGCTTCTTCCGCGACCTTCCCCTCAACGGCGTCCGCTCACGGCACTCCCTTCGTGCGTATGGCTATGACGTCCTGGTCTGGGTCCGCTTTCTTTCGGAAGCCTGCGGCAAGTCCGTATGGCAAGGTGATCGTCGCGACGTCCTTGCCTATCATCGCGTTCGTCGCCGGACGGAGGCCGGCCAACGTATCTCCGCGGCGTCCTGGAATCGAGCTGTTGCCTGTCTCGATCGGCTCTATCGTTGGGGCGTTCACGAAGGCTTGCTCCCTGAAGCACCGTTCACGCACCGCTCGGTTTGGAGGCAAGGATACGGCGGTCGGCGTGCGCAGATTACAGCCCGCAATGACGCCTATGAGCCGGCTGCACGTCGAGCAGATGTCAGCTTTGTCACGCTCGATGACTACCGGGTATTTCGGGACGTCGGCCTCAGAGGGCTTATGCCTGATGGCGGAGCGCGGCCGGGAGCGCGTGATCGCAACGGCATTCGCAATGCGTTGTTTTCCGACATCGTTGTGACGACGGGCCTTCGGCTGGAGGAAGCCTCCTTTCTGTTTGCATCCGACCTTGCTGCCGTGGATCGGCGAACAGCTCGACAGGTATGGCTCGATCTACCGGACGCGCTGACGAAGGGCGATCGTGGTCGCCAGATTCTTCTTTCCGGTCGACTGCTTGAACAGGCGCGGGCCTACATCGCGGTTGAACGAGCTCACGCCGTCACTAAGTTCCGACAACGCTCCGGCTGGCGCTCGTACGAACGCCCGATCTTCGTTCACAGGGAGCGGTCAGCTTCCCGGTTGCGACTACTCGACGGGAGTGACGTCGTTCTTGATCTGCTGAGCCCCGAAGAGCGCAGCAGGATCATCGTCTGTGATGATGACGGTACACCGGGCGAGCCCGCCGTGCTGTGGCTCACGGAAGTCGGATTGCCAGTTCAACCGAACTCCTGGGAGGTGATCTTCGCCCGGGCATCCGAGCGGTGCAGGTCTCTCAGCTTTTCCGTCAACATCACGCCGCACCAGCTCCGCCATACCTTTGCCGTGCATATGCTCGCGATGCTGATCCAGCAGCGGATTCGAGATGCAGCGTTGCCCGCTGGCCCGATCGAAGGATATCGGCAGATCCTCGGCGATCCACTCCAGCAAGTGCAACGGCTGCTTGGCCACGCCAGCCTTGCAACGACCTACATCTATCTCGATCACATCGCTTCGCGCGCCGATACCGTTGATGCAGCCGTCGAGGAGTTACTGGCGCTGCTTCCCTCGGAGCACTCGTTATGAGAGGCCGGCCGCGGAAGGGAACTTCAGTTCGTTTTGCGCCCGCAGATGGTGTTGTTCCAGCTCATGCCGGTGACCAGTTGCTCGGACTGCGCTTCAACATTGAGGCGCGTCATGGCGGGATCGTCGAGGTCGATCTCACCAGCCTGAGCCCGCGAGCACTTGCGATAGCCTTTGCCGGTGCTGTTCGCCGACAGGCTGAACTCGGCGGGGCGTTGGGAGCGCGCTGCACCATCATGCAGCACATTACGGCATATCGTAAGTTTTTCGCATACCTGCGAGCCCATTCTCATGCCACGAAGCCGGCTGATCTTCGCGCGCAGGATATTGACGGATTCGAAGCCTCCCTTGAGGCCGGCGGCATGACGCCGATCCATCGGCACACGGTCCTCGCGAAGGCGATTCTGGCGCTGCGCTCTATCGATGCCGATCAACCCGGCCTTCTCGACGATAAGCTCCGCCATCGCCTGAGCTACACCAGCGCGCAATCCGCAGGACGGTCGCAACCCCGCGACGCATATAGTCCGTTCGTCGCTCGTCAGCTACGTGACGCGGCTCGCGCCGATATCGGCAAAATATTCCGACGTATCGGCCGCCCGCTCGACGAAGCCATTGATTCCAACCTCCGCAGCGCAGTCGCCGATGTTGAAGCCAGGATTGCCGCTGAAGGCAAGATCGAGCACTCGGACCTCGCCTTCAAACGCCTGTACTTCATGCGCCTGCGACGGGGCCTGCCGGTTTCGAGCTTTTCCGAAGATGTCCATAACCGCCATCATTTGCTCGCAACCGATCTGCCGCCACTGCTGACGTTCCTGTCATTAGAGACAGGGCTCGAGATCGAATGCTGCAAGGCGCTGACCATCGATTGTTTGCAGAGTCCAGAGTCCGGGACGATCGAGATCCGCTACATAAAGCGTCGCGCGCGTGGTGCCGAGCAGAAGCGTCTGCGAGTTCGTGATGGCGGCCTCGGTACGCCTGGCGGATTGATCCGCAAGCTGATCGAGGTGACTAGCTTTACCAGGCGCTTTCTTCCGGTCGAGTCTCTCTGGGTCTATCATTATAAAGGGCGAGGACAGCTCCGGTCCGGCATCGATCACCCGCATCAGTTGGTGGACAACTGGGTCGCTGGACACGGCATCGTCGACGACGATCGCCGTCCGCTACACCTTGTTCTCTCCCGGCTGCGCAAAACACATAAGGCACTCTGGTATCTCAAGACCGAAGGGCACATGGCGCGCTTTGCCGTCGGCCACACGCCGGAGATCGCCGCTCGTCACTATGCGGATATTCCGTCACTGCGCCCTTTGCATGAAGCCACCGTCGCCGAGGCGCTCACGGAAGTTGTCGCGTCCGCAGGACCGATCGTTCTGTCACCCGACAGCGAGTCCCTTTGGCGCGAGGGTGCTGACGCCCCTGTGCAGATCAATAACATTCCCGCGCTCCTGGATGGAGATCAGGACGTCTGGCTCGCGGCGTGCGCGGGCTTTCAGAATAGCCCCTTCGCCGAAGCAGGCTCACCCTGTCCGCAGCCATTCTGGGGTTGCCTGGAATGCCGCAACGCGGTCATCACGGCTCGCAAGCTGCCAGCGATCCTCGCGTTTCTCGACTTTATCGAGGGCGAGCGCGCCGGGCTCTCTGCGGCCGACTGGAGCATCAAGTTCGGTCGCGCGCATGCACGCATCACACAACAGATTCTGCCCGTCTTCTCTGAACGTTTGATCGCCCAAGCGCGCAGCGAGGCCACCCAACAATCTCTCTATCTTCCGCCCGAGGTGCGGCCATGAGCAAAGTTGCCCTCGCTCCGCTCCCACAGGATCTGCATGACCGTCCGGTTCTTGCTTCCGCGGCGCTGAAGCAGGGCTTCGATCGGAGCTGCCTGTCCCGCTATGGCGATGCAAGCTGGGATCTCGGGCCGGCGGTATTTCGCGAGAACGCCCGCCGTTGCCATGTCACCGTACATTTCGGCTCGGTCGAAGATATCGGTACCCGCGAAGCAATCCGGGAACTGCTCTATGCCCGGCTCAACGTCGATCTCCCTGGTCATCGCAAGAAGCTCCCGCCTGCCTGTGTTCGGCAGATATTCAACAGGGCGCGCCGCTTCTTCGAGTTCGTGCAGGTCGAACTCGGCGCTGTCGATCTTTCGCGGGTCGATCAGCAATTGCTCGACCGCTACGCGCGCCATCTCCAGAGCGATTGCAGCCGACGGCCTGTCATCGTCGGTCACCTTCTCGAGGTGCCGGTCGACCTCTATGCTTTTCGCGATCATCTTCCCTCCGGAGGGCTGCGGTTCCACCCGTGGAGCGGACGCGCTCCAGCCCGCGTCGCTGGTTATCGTCACGTCCGCGAGAACCGCACCCCACGAATGCCGGAAGACGTCATCGCCCCACTGTTGGCCTGGTCGATCCGCTACGTCACCGAGTTTGCGCCCGATATCCTTGCCGCTCGCGACGAACTTGATCGATTGGAGACCCATTGCGCCAAGCTTGTTCAATCAGATCAGGCCCTTGACCGCAAACAGCGCCGTGCCCGACAGCGCCGGCGTCTCATGGACTACTTTGAGCGGCGACGACGTGAAGAGCGCGGTGTGCCGATCTGGGGGACCGCTCACAATGGCGCCACTATGCGGCTTCCAGATACAGGGGACGTATCGCCTCCTGTCAACTCGCACCTGCTTCATCTTCATATCGGGATCGATGCCCGTGCAGAGTCGAGGATGCATATTCAGCTTGCGAGTGGAGCGCCCGATCTGATCGATGCAGCCATACGCCAACTCGGCGTTGAGACTGGCGGCATGGATACGTGTATCTCTCTTCTGCCGGAGACGGGCCTTCCGTGGCGACCTCGCTTCGACGCCAAGACGCTCGCCCAGGAAGAACGGATGCTGCAATCAGCAGCATATATTCTGTGTGCGTATCTGACCGGCATGCGCGACTGCGAAGTTCAGGCAATGCAGCGTGGATGCCTTGCTATATCCCGCAGTGAAGATGGCCTGATCATGCGCCATCGCGTCCGGTCAGTTGCCTACAAAGGCAAATCGAGCCATGGCGAAGCAGCCGATTGGGTCACGATCGAGCCTGTCGCCAAAGCCATCGACGTGCTGGAACGCCTCTCGTTCCAGGCCGCATCGGCCCGCGGCCTCACGACACTCTGGCCGGTCCTGGCCGCTAAATCCGTGTGCAAGGATCACCTCTCTGCCGAGATAGTACGCCAGCTCAATCTTTATCGCGATCACCTCAATGAACTGTTCGGCACGATCAACGAGCCGGTTATTCCCAACAGTTCCGAAGGCAAGCCTTGGCGAATCACAACACGGCAATTTCGCCGAACGATTGCATGGCATATCGCCAACCGTCCCTTCGGTACGATCGCCGGCATGATCCAGTATAAGCATGCCTCCGTCGCGGCCTTCGAGGGCTATGCCGGTTCCAGCAAGTCCGGCTTCCGCGCCGAGGTCGAGAACCAGCGTGCTCTTGGGCAACTCGATGACCTGCTGGTTTACTTCGATGAGCGGCAAATTGGTTCGACGCTTTCCGGACCAGCGGCACCACGCATATCGAAGGCGCTTGATGCTGCAGCGGTAGAACTTAGCCCCCTTCCAGTCATGATTGCAGATCGCGCGCGGCTTCGCACGATGCTCGCCAGTCTCGCGCGCACATTGCACGTCGGCGTGCTCGCCGATTGCTTCTTCGATCCCGGGACCGCCCTGTGCCTGAAGCAGGCAACCAACGCCGACAACAACAAGATGCCGCTGACCGTGCTTTGCCAACCGACACGGTGCCCAAACGCCTGCATCACCGCCAGGCACCGGCCAGCATGGGCACGTTCCGCAGACGAGGCGAGAGCTGTCCTCAAAGAGAAGCGGTTGTCTTCGCTACAGCGCTCCGCCCTGCAACAGGATCTCGCACGCATCGAGGCTGTCCTCGACGATATCGATCGCAGCAATTGACGTCAGAGCTCCGGACCTGAGGTTGCGGCCGCGCCGGGTGGTTCTCGCCGGCGTCCGCCCCGGCTTGGTCGGAGCGCGCGATGCCCCGCACGGCCGCGCAACGGCTGATCGCCGTCCTCCGCTATCGCTTCGGCTCTGCGAGTGCGCGGTCGCGCTTTCAGGCATCGCAGGTGGCTGCTCCGCCGCCGGGGAGGGACCCCGGCCGAACGGGAGCACCCATCATGATGAGACAGCACAAAACCAAAGACGGCCGCCCTGTCGGGCGGCGGGAGAGGACGAGGAGGGCCGGAATCGGGCGGCCGGTTGAGGGAGTGAGAGAGGCTTGCTCCGCCGGCCGCGGAGATTCTCCCATGTCCTATACATCGAGTTCGGCGGAGCGCGCCGATGTCTATACCCGCATCACCGCCGAGATCGTCGCCGCGATCGAAGCTGGCGCCGGCGAATGGCGCATGCCCTGGCATCACGACGGCACTGCCATCACCCGTCCTCAGAACGTCTCGTCAGGCAATCGATACCGTGGCGTCAACGTGCTCGCACTCTGGATCGCTGCGCAAGCTCATGGCTATGCAGACGGCCTCTGGGGAACCTATCGGCAATGGCTGGCTATCGGCGCGCAGGTACGCAAGGGCGAACGAGGAACGACGGTTGTTCTCTGGAAGCAGGCAAAGGCGGCCGCCAACGATGATGCAGATGATGGTAACGATGATGTTCGTCGCCGCGTCTTTGCACGTGCATTCACGGTGTTCAATGTCGCCCAAGTCGATGGCTACGAACCTCAGGTCATCGAGCAGCTTCCAGAGATCGATCGCCTCACTCACGTCGGCGAGTTCATCGATGCGCTGAAGATCCCGATCGTCACCGGCAACTACAATGCACACTACCGCATCGACACCGACACGATCTTCATGCCGGACTACGCGGCATTCACGAGCGCGGCCGCCCAAGCCGGCACCTTGATCCATGAGGCAGCTCATGCCACGGGCGCAAAGCACAGGCTCGACCGGAACTTCCAGGAACGGTTCAAGCATGATTGGCTGCCGATCGAAGAAGCCACCGCCGAATTGACCGCTTCTTTCATCCTGGCGGATTTGGGTGTCGCCCATCATCCCAGGCCCGATCACGCCGCCTACGTGGCATCTTGGTTACGCCTCCTCAAGGATGACCCTCGCGCCATCTTCACCGCCGCCAGCAAAGCCCAGCAGGCGGCTGACTGGATGCATGCCCAGCAGCCTCGGACCGGGGAGATGGCGGCATGATCACCACCATCCTCAACGGGGTA
>NZ_MKSM01000068.1 GCF_001897285.1 Nitrobacter sp. 62-23 | reverse complement strand
CCTCGAGCAGCAGCGTCAAGAGCTTGGCCATCGAGATTTCCTCGGCGGTGCGATTGTGGATCGGCTCGCCGATGGCGCGGATGGCCTGCGCGAAATTCTCCACCGAGTGATGGCTCGGCACATAGCCGGCCTCGAAGTGCACCTCGGCGACGCGGCGATAGTCGCGCGTGATGAAGCCGAGCAGGATTTCGGCGAGGAAGCGCCGCTCTTTCAGCCCCAGCCGTCCCATGATGCCGAAGTCCACGGCGACCAGCCGGCCCGACTTGTCGAGGAACAGGTTGCCGGGATGCATGTCGGCATGAAAAAAGCCGTCGCGCAGCGCGTGGCGCAGGAAGCTCTGGATCACCTTGCGGCCGAGTTCGGGCAGGTCGACATGCGATTGCGCAAGGCGCGCATGATCGTTCAGCGCGATGCCGTCGATCCACTCCATCGTCAGCACGTTGTGGGTGGTGCGGTCCCAGTCGACGGTGGGGACGCGGAAGTCGGGATCGTCGCGGGTGTTCTCCGCCATCTCCGACAGCGCGGCCGCTTCCAGCCGCAGGTCCATTTCCATCGCCACGGAGCGCGACATGGTGTTGATGACTTCGACCAGGCGCAGCCGCCGCGCTTCGGCGGAGTGCGCTTCGGCCTTGTTGGCGACGAAGAAGAAATCGGAGAGGTCGCGGCGAAAGCGTGAGGCGACGTTGGGCCGCAGCACCTTGACCGCAACCTGCTTGCGGACGCCGTCCTTCTCGACCTCGCCACGGTGCACTTGCGCGATCGAGGCCGCCGCCACCGCCGGTCCGAAACTTGTGAAGGCTTGCGCCACCGGCTTTTCCAGCGCGGCCGCGACCACGGCTTCGGCCTCTGCTTGCGCAAACGGCGGCAGGCGGTCCTGCAGGCTTTCCAGGTCGCGCGCCATCACCACGCCGACGACGTCGGGCCGCGTGGCGAGGAACTGTCCGAGCTTGAGATAGGCCGGCCCGAGCCGGGTCAGCGCCCGCGACAGCCGCGGTCCGGATTTCGCGCCGCGGCGTTCGATCAGGCGGGCCATGCGCAGCGCGAGTTGTCCGGGCGGCGGCACCAGCGACGGATCGACCACGCCGAACACGCCCTCGCGCGCGAACACGAACGCGGCACGCGCCAGCCGCGCGGCATGGGTCAATGCGGAGATCACAAACGCCAGCCCGAATGCAGCGCGACGATGCCGCCGGAGAGAACCTGCCAGTTGACCCGCGCAAAGCCGGCGTCGCGGATCATGTCCGCGAAGGCGTTCGGCTTGGGAAACTTGCGGATCGATTCCACAAGGTACTGATAGGAGCCGGCATCGCCGGTGACGGCGCGGCCGAGCGGCGGGATTACCTTGAAGGAAAACAGGTCGTAGATCTTCTCGAGGCCGGGCACGTCAACCGTCGAGAATTCGAGGCAGAGAAACCGGCTGCCCGGCCTCAGCACCCGAAACGCCTCGCGCAGCGCGGCATCGATGCGCGGCACATTGCGGATTCCGAACGCGATGGTGTAGGCGTCGAAACTGCGGTCTGCGAACGCCAATGTTTCGGCGTTGCCTTCGACGAACGACACCCGATCATCGAGATGCGCCTTGACCGCGCGCTCGCGGCCCACGGCGAGCATGTCCGGATTGATGTCGCAGACCGTGGCCCGGAATCCGTCTCCCGCGGCCTTTACCGCACGGAAGGCGATATCGCCGGTCCCGCCGGCGACGTCGAGCAGCGCGAACGAGGCATCGCCGCGCGGCGGGTTCAGCGCCGTGATCATCACGTCCTTCCAGACGCGGTGCAGCCCGCCCGACATCAGATCGTTCATCAGGTCATAGCGCCGCGCCACGCTGTGGAACACGTCGTTCACCAGCGGTTGCTTGTCCTCCACGGGGACGTCCCTGAAGCCGAAATGCGTCGTCTGATCCTTTCCATCCATGCCCGTGCTCTCCATGCTACGGACCATAGCCTGCCATGCTGCGTTGCGCTACAAGCGAGCTCCATCTGAAGATGGATCGCCGTTCGAGAGTGGTTAACCGGCGACATCAGGAGGGAAGCGCCGATGCCCCCACAGTTCGCCAAAACGACTCCGATCCTGCGGATGTTCGATGTCCGCAAGGCGCGGGAGTTCTACCTCGATTTTCTAGGCTTCAAGGTCGATTTCGAGCACCGGTTCGAGCCGGATCTGCCGCTCTACATGGGGATATCGCTCGGCTCGGCGGTGCTGCATCTCAGCGAACATCATGGAAGCTGCTCGCCCGGCGCGCGGATCATCATCGAGACGACGGGGCTTGCGGATTATCAGGCCGGGCTGCTCGCCAAGAGCTACGGCTACGCGCGGCCCGGATTGGAGCATCAGCCCTGGGGCGCCACCACGATGACGGTGACCGATCCGTTCTACAATGCGCTGGTGTTCAGCGAGGAAGAAGCCGAGACCGCGACGGCTTGAGACGCCGGGCGATCACACAAATCGAGCGAAGCCGTGCCCGAACTTCCCGAAGTCGAAACCGTGCGCCGCGGCTTGCAGCCGGCGATGGAGGGAATGACCATCGTGCGCGCCGAGACCCGGCGCAAGGACCTGCGGTTTCCGTTCCAGGCCGATTTCGTCGCCCGGCTGGAAGGTCAGGCCGTGACCGGGCTCGGGCGGCGCGCGAAATATTTGCTGGCCGATCTCGCGTCCGGCGACGTGCTGCTGATGCATCTGGGCATGTCCGGCTCGTTCCGCGTGATCGATGCGGCGGGAGCTGCGGCTCCGGGCGATTTTCACCATCGGCGCAACGAGGCTCGCGCCCACGATCATGTGAGGTTTACGATGTCGTCCGGCGCCGAGATCGTGTTCAACGATCCCCGCCGCTTCGGCTATATGAAGGTCATCGCCCGCCGCGGGCTCGACGACGAGCCGCTGCTGAAAGGACTAGGGCCCGAGCCGCTCGGCAACGCATTCGACGCGGCGATGCTGGCGCACTCGTGCCGCGACAAGAAAACCAGCCTGAAGGCCGCGCTGCTCGACCAGCGCGTGGTCGCGGGGCTCGGCAATATCTATGTCTGCGAGGCGCTGTTTCGCGCGCATCTGTCGCCGCGACGTCTCGCCGCGACGCTGGCCCTGAGAACGGGCGCGCCGACCGAGCGCGCCGTCCGGCTGGTCGAGGCCATACACGATGTGCTCAACCAGGCAATCAAGGCCGGCGGCTCCTCCTTGCGCGACCACCGGCAGACTTCCGGCGAACTCGGCTACTTCCAGCATTCGTTCCAGGTCTACGATCGCGAGGGCGACAAGTGCCCCACCCCCGGATGCAAGGGCACGGTGAAGCGCTTCACCCAGAACGGACGCTCGACGTTCTGGTGCCCGAGTTGTCAGACGTAGCGCCTGCGTACGGCACAAATCCGCGCCGTCATGACCCGATGCGCCATTGCGCATCTGAGGGCGCGCGAAGCCCGGAATACATAATTCTGTTTGGTTATGGATTCCGGATAGCCGCTTATGCGGCTTCCGGAATAACTTCAGATATTTTTGACCGATGGGATCATCTACTTCCGCACGCAGATCACGCGGACCACCGCAGCTTTCGCGTCGGACGATTGACTAGCAGACGGCGTCACGCTGTTGGCTTTCAGGAAAGCCCGCACGGTCTCGGCCGGAGCGAGCACGGCCTGCGCGGCGGGCGCCGAAGGCCCTGCAACCGTGGCCGGCTTCAACAGCACGAGACCCGCGAACTTTCCGTTTGCGTCGAGCGCGGCAGCGCCGGAAAAGCCGGGCGGGGGCGCCGGAGACAGCGCCGGTTCGCTGCCGCCTCCCTGTGTGACCGATGCCTTGACGCGGCTCACCGCGGAGCCGCCGCCCTGGTTCTGCGGGTCGGTGATGCCGACAAGTTCGAGGCTGCCCTTGGCCGGGCCGCCATCGAGCGCGATCGGCTTTAATCCATGCGCGCCGTAGATGCGCAGCAGCGCGAGGCCGTGATCCTTGTCTCTGGCGATTTTGTCGGCGTTGCCGTGGCCTGCGACGACAATCGATTTGCACTCATCGGTGACGTCAGTGCCGGTGACGATCGCGCCATCGCTGCTCACGACCACGCCCGTCCCGTACTCCACGGCCTTGCGCGGCGGCGGACCATCCGCGGGAAACGGATCGAATGCGCTCGACATCGCGATCACCACGGGCTCCATGATGCCTTCGGTGGCCTGATCGTAGAGGATGGTCAGGACGCGCGCTTCGCTGTCCCGAAGCTGGCCGCGCACGTAGAATTTCTTCAGGCCCTGCATGCCCGACAGCACGAAGAAATCCGGCTTGACCGTGCTGTAATCGAGCTTGCGTCCGGCCGGTTCCTTTCGCTCGGACTCGGCGAGTTTCGCGGTGGTGAGGCCGGCATCGTTGCGGCGCGTCAGCCGGATCCGGATCGTGCCGGTCGCTGAACTCCATGTCGTGCCGTCGCCGTCGCTCGACTGCTGCGGCACCAGTCGCGCCGGCAGGCCGAGCCGGGCGCCGGTTGCGGTATCGGTGACGATCTTCCAGCCGGCATTGCTCCGCGTCTTCCGCGCGGCGGCAGTGAGCGCGCCGCGCTCCTGCGGGTTGAGCACGCCGGTCTGCTTGCCGCCCTGATCTCTCTGGAATGTCTTGATCGCCGCGATCAGCCGGTCGCTGACCTCGCCATTGATGAGGCCGTTATAGTGACCGGTCCATGCCAGGTCGGACTGCAGCGCCTGCCGCTCCGCCTGCGCCATCGCGCTCGCGGTGTCGGCCGGAGTCTGCACCGCGGGGCGGGCCGACGGCTGCGGCTTTGTCACGGCGCGTCCATGAGTGGCGGCGGGCTGCGCCTCGGCGGAAATCGCGGTGGTCACGATCATCAATGCCGCGGCGATCGGCGTCGCTCGCATGACAGCTTTCGTCTCCGTTGAAACGGCGCTAGAGTCTTTCACCGTTTCATGGAAACGATGAAAGACTCTAGCGTCTTGGTCTGACGCGTTTTCTTCACGCGAACCGGATTCCACTTCGCTCGAAAACGCTATATTGAAACACATCCGCGTGGCCGGTAACAGCGGCGATCGGGTTCAGGCCTGTGCGGCGCTGGATCGAAATACGAGAACGACAGGGACGATGCTGAGCGCCGACGAACTTGAACGCTATGCCCGCCACATCGTGATGCGCGAGGTCGGCGGCCCCGGCCAGAACGCATTGCGCAACGCGCGCGTGCTGATGATCGGAGCCGGGGGCCTCGGCGCGCCGGCGCTGATGTATCTGGCCGCGGCCGGCATCGGCACGCTCGGCGTGATCGACGACGACGTGGTGACGCTGTCGAATCTGCAACGCCAGATCATTCACGCGACGCCGGACATCGGCAGTCCCAAGGTCGCAAGCGCCGCGGACAAGATCCGCGCGCTCAACCCGCACGTCGCATTCCGCGCCCATCACATGCGGCTGGATGCGGCGAACGCGCTGCCGCTGCTGGCGGACTATGACCTTGTCGCCGACGGCTCCGACAATTTCGCCACGCGCTATCTGGTGGCGGATGCCTGCTTTCTGGCGAAGAAGCCGCTGGTGACCGCCGCGCTGGGGGTGTTCGACGGCACGTTGACGACGATCCGCGCCCATGAAAAAAATGCCGAGGGCGAGCTCAACCCGACTTACCGTTGCCTGTTTCCGGAGCCGCCGCCGGATGGCACGGTGCCGAGCTGCCAGCAGGCCGGAATCATCGGCGCGCTGGCCGGCGTGCTCGGCTCGATGACGGCGCTCGAGGTCATTCGCGAGATCGTCGGATTCGGCGAGGGACTGGTCGGACGGCTGCTGATGGTGGACGCGCGCGCGATGCGGTTCGAAACGCTGCACTACCGGCGCGATCCGTCGAACCCGCTCAACGGCGATCACCCGACCATCACCGATTTGAGCGCCTATCGCTGACGCCGAAACCCTCTCCCGCAAGGGGGTGAAACGGTGGACGCTATGCGCCTCAATGTCTCACAACATGCTCGGCAATACGCGATCCGGCGGCTTGTGGGCGTCGAGGAAGGTGCGGATGTTGATGATGACCTTCTCGCCCATCTCGACGCGGCCTTCGATGGTGGCCGAGCCCATATGCGGCAGCAGCACGACCTTGCCGGCCTTGGCGAGGCGGACCAGCCGCGGATTGACCGCGGGTTCGTGCTCGAACACGTCGAGCGCCGCGCCTGCGATCTCGCCGGCCTCGATCAGCTTGGTCAGCGTATCCTCGTCGATGACCGTGCCGCGCGCGGTGTTGACGATGTAGGCGTCCTTGCGGATCAGCTTGAGGCGGCGCGCCGACAACAGATGGAAGGTGG